>NZ_JBEPPE010000002.1:0-803537 GCF_040547175.1 Mucilaginibacter sp. UYP27 | reverse complement strand
GGCCTTTTGAACACTGGCCTAATACCCTGCCATGGGTATATTTACTATGCTGCCGCTACGTGCGCACCTTTAACCCTGAACAATTCCACCTGATCAATACGCTTAAAGAAAATACCCTGCGTCAAAAGGATATAGTCATGGGTGATCAGGTATTGAAAACTACGGATGTATAATAACCTGTAAAACGCACAACCGCAAACCACCAGGCTGAACACAATAAAATGAGGGGACAGCCACCAGGCCAGCAAAAGGAAGTTAATGGCCAGCGTGAGGAGCGGCAGGGCTTTCAGGAATGCGAACAGCATTGCCGGCCTTAATTGAATTTCATCATTCTGCGTCATGTTTTAGTTGATCTAAATAGGTTAATGAATGAACCGGCTTACTGGTTCGGAAACGGGGGCGTATAGAAAAAGCCTCCTGAAAAGCATGCAGGGACACCTGCTCCTGACCGAAAACCTGTAAGTTGTTATTGCGATAAATATGAATGTCGTTGTTCTGATAAAGAATGCGGACAGGAATGTTCTTGATAACTGCTGCTAACTTAATATCGGTGATATTCCCTACCAGGTCCTTGCCAAATACTAAAACCACCTTACGGCCCGAAAAATTTTCCCTGATCCAGTCGGCCTGTTCCGCATGAAGCTTGTTACCGATGGCGATAAATGCCAATTGCTCCAGCCTTGGGAAACGATGGCGGTTAAAAGTAATAAAGGCCATCGCTTCCATTACCGAATAAGTAATGATCAGATGTGTGGCGTTTTGAGTCCCGGCAACCCAAAGGTTTTGTGTGGCCGGAACGATGTGGACACCGTCATCATAAAATTCAACCTGATCTCCATAATTGAAGGTCAGATCGCCTGCAATATTAAAAAAGGCCTGGACTTCCGAAGGAATTCCAAGCCTTGCTAACAGTTGATGCATTAGCTTTACCTTCCTTTACGGGATTGTGACCGTTCAAACTCATGAGGCTTAAATCCATACTGGTTTTCAACATCTTTGATTGCCTGGTGATAGCCGGGGCTTAATTTCTCCGCAGATTTTTGTTCCCGCTTCTGATTGAACAGGGCATTTAAGCCCTTATACACCACATAGCTAAGGCCGCCATCGATCAAAACAGAAGCGACCAAAGCCAGTTTATTGGAGCGGATACCGTGATGATCCGTACCGGAGTAGTTAAATTTTGTACCATCAGCGATCTGCACCTCTTTACCTTTTCGATAAGCTTCTTTCTGGGCCGGGGTTAGAAATTCATTATTGACCATATCCGGTGCCAGGATTCTTTCCGTATCGGAAACGATGTATTCTTTGGTTTCCGGGTCATATTCCACCAGCATTTCTTTTTTGTTACCGTGGTTGTCGAGGGTGATCTTCAATAAACTAGCGACCTCCCCTTTTTGCAATTGCCTGGCCTCGGTTTCGTTCAAGAAATCGGGAATTTCCGCCTTGCGGTAGATGGGATGGATCAATAAGTCCAGTCTGCCAGCCTCATTTGGTTTGAGGGAAATCTTCGCGTTGATGGATTTGATCTTGATGTTATCGGTTTCCAGGTCACGCAGTTCCAGCATCGCCGTGCGGCGACCTGAAAGCAAAGCTTTCAGGTCATCGACATTTAACAGGAGCTGACCGCCCGCGGCCAGCCCAATGGTTTCCAGATCCTTGATCGGGAGATCATTTTCATGAAAATTAACGAGGTTCATTTAGCGTCCGATCTTTTGTTGATGTCCTTGTTCTTCGGCCTGGCCCTGTTCTTCTTCTAAAACCATATCCGGTTCACGGGGATTAGTTTTAGCTTCAAGCAGGGACTTATACAAGCCGTATTCGGGCTTTAATACTTTTCGGGTGCCTTCGGCATCTTCCACCTTGATGCTTTTCGTTTTATAGGTTTCGAGTACCTTGTAGGTGGTGTCCATATACGCGATTTCATCGCCCTTTTTGAAACCTACAGCTTCCGGTGCCTGCTTTTGCTCCCGCTTTTGTGGAACGCCTAACAACAGGTTTGCGATCTTTTGCGCATCCCTGGTCGCTTTGGCAATTTCAAATGGCTCATCCTTTAAGATCTTGGCAAAGGTGCTCATATAGGCATCCTTTTGACCGAAATTATGGCCGATCTTTAGTTCGCCGCCGATCAGGATGCCGGCAATGGCGGCCCGCATTTCCTCGCGGGCGTAATCCAGCGAACCAAATTTCCCCTCCATCGGGCGGTTCAGGCGGCTTTCATGACCTGACCAGTGTGCCAGTTGATGAACGGCCGCCTGCAGGTATTTGGTTTCGTTCTCAAAATGTTCCGGCTCGGGCAGGATTATGGTGTCACGTGCCTTGTCGTAGTAAGCTTCCTGACCGCCGTGAATGATCACCGCCTTACTATCTTCAATGAGTTTCGCCGCACGCTCACTTGGTGACAGCGTTTGCCCCTCGTCTTGTTTGGCCAAAAATTCTTCCAATGGTTGAATATCCTTTAACTGGCTGCCATTGAACAGGAATGCCTGGCTGCGCTGGGGTTTGTCGAATTCTACGGTTTTGGTTTGCGTAACACCTGCATCATCTTTAATAGGCTTGCCGTCGGCGGTCCGGATGGCCTGTATGTCGCTGGTCTTTGGAAACTCGATCATAGTTCCCTTTTCATCCTTTTTGACCCAATTGCCTGCAAAACGCGCAGCATCTGCTGATAGCCAGCGTGGGTCGTCATGACGCTGCATACCCAGGATCAGCGCATTCATGGCGCTGTAACCTTTACCTGTGGATGGATTGACCGGTTTAACGAATGCAGGCCTTCCGTTTTCTTTAACCGGTTTTTGGAACAGGGAAATACCCTCTTTGATTTCAGCGATCAGCTTGTCTGAAAGCTGGATCGGCAGTGCTTTGAAAGTTTTGCTCATTTTTCTTGTTTTTTAGCAGTTTGTATAAAAATTTAATTGGATTGAGATATTGATGCCGGTAGCAAATGCTGAAGTGCAGGTGCTCGCCGGTCACGTGTCCAGTAGCGCCGGTGATGCCGATAGGCTCACCAGCCGTTACGCTATCGGTGGGTATTACAAAAATTTGGCTGAGGTGGCCGTATATGGATTCAACCGCTCCATGAGCCAGCTTGATGTTTAAACCCAAGCCGTTACCATAGCAGGTGGAGTTCACTATCCCACCAAGAATAGCATAAACCGTATCATGTCGGGCTTTAAGGTCAACTCCCGCATGCATACTATATTTGCCGGTAAGGGGGTGAATGCGGTAACCATATGCGGAATTTATTTGAAGGTATTTAAGGGGCAGGCAGACCAGGCAGTAACTGATCAGCATTTTCATCGGCCGTGCGTTTGAGTAACCTCCTGTTTTTGTGTCGGGGTAATGGGTTGTAAGACCTTTTCCTGCATACCAGGGTGATCATTGGCGATGGCCAGTGCGGAATATAAGGCCTGGGAAGTTCCCCTGTCCTGCAATAGCATGATCTTGTACATCGCCTTGAAATCATCAAGCGGCATTGATGAGCCCTTGTTGGTCAGGTCATTGAATACCTCCTGTTTATCTTTCAGCATCATGACCTGCGCTGCAGGGAAATAAGCTTCACCCCCATCGGGAAACCTGACGTAATTTTCCTTTTCCGAAAAGGCCAGGGTGAGCACGCCGATATGCCCATGTTTTGGGCCGGTATCGTTTACCAGTTCCGGCCGCACTAATACCAGTGTGCCGGCTAAAGTTTGATTTTCCATAATATTGAATGTTAAGATGTTAATCGCTAATTTTTCGAGCCGCAGGAAGTCTTTAGGACCGGGATAACCTTGACCATAAAAGCCAAATTTGTGCTCTGTCTATTGGCTCTGTCGTGGGTGATGGCCGGCCGGCTTAACGGACTTATCTTTTGAGGCTCGTGTTTTGATACATCCCTAAGAACCGGTCTAAGCCAATGGTTGCAGCATGGAAAATGCCCCAATTATTTTTTATCAGTTCCATGGCTGTGCGAATATGTTTTTGTGTACCATAATCGAGTAGAAGGGCGATGTTCTTCAGGTCTTTAAAGTCATCAACAGAAAGTGTCAATGCATTTTCATGCAAAAAATCATAGATATCGCCCGGCTCTTTGAAGGTAAGCAGGGCGTCCGCACTGTATAAGCCGACTTCGTGGTCGTCGAACCTTACATAAAATTCATCTGTATTCAGGGTCGCTGCCGTAATAAACCCGATCTCCCCCTGTTTATTCACCGGGTCATCTTTAAGGTCAGGGTGCACCAACAGAAACTCGGGAAACTTTATCTCATTAACGTCTTCTTTCATTTTTTCATAGTCGCTTTAATTGGTGTGTTCGGTGTGGGTGACCTGAAAGACAACACCATATCCTGTATTTCCTGGCTGATGTGGTCAAAGTTCTGCCGGAGTTTTTCATCCAGTTGCCCACCGAAATCATAAAATGATGGCAGGGGTTTATATCCTTTTTCCTCCCGCTTAATGGCTTCCATATCGAGGTTGATGCGGCAGTTTATGGCAGAGGTTTCAAATTGGCCGGTAAACTTTTCCTGTGCATCGGCAGCTATCACGCCAACCATTTCCCCCGAATTAAGTGAGGCGATCTTTCCTGCCGGGATCAGGGCTTCCAACTTTTCGGAATAAGTGCCGAAGGCTGAGGGAGAGCGGAACGAACGAGCGAATTATGCCGGAAATCTTTTGCAAACCCAACGACAAGTCCGGGCTTGATTTTAGCTGCGCTTTTTACCCGTTTCGCCTGAAAAAATGATTGATTTAATAAAAAAATGCCGTTGGAGCCGGAGGCGATACCAGTTTCCAAAAACACAGCTAGGAGAAATAACGATATGTTCAAGGCTTACTCTCTAACAGTTCAATCACCACTCTAAGTTCTGAAGTGGGAAGCAGGGGCCCCCAGCATAGCAGATAAAGCGTAAACCCAAGCCCGCGGGGCTTGCCGTAACAACTTAAGTGCAGGCTTTTGTGCCCGACGATGTGCGGCAAAGGTTATGGCCAATGAGTTATACAATCGGCAACGGGGAGATTTGCCAAAAACAACAAAAACAAAAATACCACGTATACAGCGCAACATATAACATGGTCACGATACCGAAACATTTAATAGCAACAGCGGATAGTGGTTATTTTCCGCGGGTCGGAAATTGGGAATTCGATGTAACCCGTACTTCGGATACTTGGTCAAACGCGATATTTGATATCCTGGAACTCCCTTACGATACGCAACCTGATCATACTTTTGCTTTAACGTTTTACCGGGAACCGTTCCATGGGATGTTAAAAAAGGCGATAGCCAAAGCTTATCAATTTGGGATAGCCTGGGACCTCGAACTGGAATTAGTTACCGCTAAAAATAAAACGATTTGGGTGCGCTGTTACGGCGGGGCGGTCATTGAAAATGATGTTGTATTGAAGATCAAAGGCGTTTTGATGGACATCGACAAATACCGGGCTAAGGAAACTTCTTTTGATCTGTTAAAACAACAGCACAAACAACTCAATACCTTTACGCATGTATTAACCCATAACTTAAGAAATCATGCTAACAACATATCGCTGCTCACAAGCCTTATCGAAACTGATGAGCTCAACGAGGACAATGCTGACCTGGTCAATAAAATAACCCATGTTGCCGACAACTTAAATTCGACTATCGATCACCTCTCAGAAGTCATCAAGGTCAATGAAAATCTGGTGGAATCGGAACCTGTAAGTTTTGACGATTCCATGCAGTCCGTATTTTCGTTATTGCAGGCAGAGTTGGAACAGAGCGAGGTGGATATCCAAACGGAGTTCAATGTCCCGGCAATCACGTTCCCCAAATTATACCTGGAAAGTATTCTTGCTAATTTTGTAACCAATTCAATAAAGTATAAGAAGGAGCTTGAAAGTCCGGTGATACTGATCAGTACTTACAGGGATGACGAAAAGGATTGCGTTATTTTAGAATATCAGGATAATGGCATCGGTATTGATCTAAGTAAACACGGGGATAACATCTTTGGTTTATACAAAACATTTACTGATCGGCCAGGGGCGCATGGTGTAGGTTTATTTTTAGTAAAGACACAGATAGAATCGCAAGGCGGATACATTATTGTTGAAAGTAAGCCGGATGTCGGAACGATCTTTAGGGTGTTCTTTAAATCGAATTCTTGAAATGCGTACACTCATCCCCTTTGAAGATTGGTGAGGTGACTATTTTGCTTCAAGCCGCCATACCTGTTATATTTGTTATAAAGGTAGCATTTAAGCTCGTAATGCTTAAAAGTAGCTGAACTGTGAGATTAACCCACTTTATTGCTTTGTGTTTATAAGTCTAAATTATATCAAATTAAAACGCCAGGCTTCTCAGCCTGGCGTTTCTCATTACATCTTATTGGCACCCTTCTTTGCTTTACTTGCTGCGCTTTTACTGGACTTATATCTCATGCCAATCTTACCGCTTTTAGTTAAATGCTTGTTCGGTTATAACGCTTATCAAGCTTACGACTTTTAGTTTTATGCGTTGTGTCCTGAAAGTTCGAAGCTACAGCCTGGGTGAAGGTGCCAAACCGGGCATTCCACAGTTACCAGCGTGAATAGTTTTTTCATTGTTTGGTTGTTTTAGTTAATTTAAAGAACAAGCTGATTACAAATAAATATGTTCTCCCTAAACTTTACAGTATAAGAAAAAAGATTGAAGCGAGCTGATCATTTAATAACTTGCATTACTATACACGATTGACTATGAGGCGGCACCAGATAAGCAAAGTAAAGATGAATGCACTTCGTACCGCATTCATAAAAGGTGAATTTAGAAGTCATTTGCTGGCCCGGGAACTTAAAGTATCCAGTATAACGACCTGGCGTTATCTTAAAGAATTTGAAAGGATAAAGGCGGATTACCCGGAGAGGCTTACTGAAATGGATTTCTATATAACGGACCCACCTAGAACTCACCGCGAAACGCCAATGTATATTCAACTAATGAACCATTTGCCGCAGCTTGTCAGCGCAGAGCAGCCCGGTACCAAGGCAAAGCCTGTTTGGAGAAAATTTCATGTTTTATGCCCGGAAGGGTATACTTATTACCCCTTTAAAACAATCTATTATAAGTATGTTTCAGAACAGGTAACTGCAAAGGTGCCGAACTTGATCGAGTTTATATCGGCAGAAGACCAAAAAAGGTTGACAACCTGGCGTCACGGAAATAATCATCGGCGTTGGCAGATCGTGACCACACTTCGAGCAGCACTAGCGGGAAGAAATATCACACAGATTGCTGACAAAGCCGATTGTCAACGGAAGTCAGCTAATGACTGGATAAAGACTTTCAAAGTAAAAGGCTTGAGCGGTTTCGACCTTAAAAAGCGAAAACCGGACGTGAACGTTGTTAGGCGAATGGCCGACCGAAGAGAAAACCTGATGAAGCTGTTGCACCAGACCCCAAAGCTTTACGGACTTAACAGGACAAGCTGGACGATCCTTGCTTTGACTGAAGTTTATAATTTGATTTATCCAAACAAGCCTGTCAGCTATATGCAGTTATCGCTTTCCTTAAAACAAATGGGTTACAGCTACAAAAAGTCAAGAGATATGTTGACCTCGCAGGATCCCGACTTTCGAAAAAAGATTGCTCACATACAAACGATATTACATCAACTTAAGCCAAACGAGAAATTTTTTTCTATAGATGAGTATGGCCCTGTAGGCATAAGATTAAAAGGTGGACGGACGCTGCGGACAGACATTGAAGGACAGGCTATTATCCCCGAGAAACAAAAGAATAAAGGATATGTGATTTGCACCGCTGCTTTAGAGTTGTCAACTAATCAGGTTACTCACTTTTATTCATTGAAGAAGAATACATTTGAGATGATTAAATTGATTGATTTACTAAAAGTCCAATACGCTGGTCAAGAACGGCTTTATCTCTGCTGGGATGCTGTCAGTTGGCATAACTCTAAAATTCTGAAGACTTATATTGAAGATCATAATGCTATCACCCTCCCTAAGATAATTATTGCACCACTGCCTTCTTGTACACAGTTCCTAAACGTAATAGAATCTGTATTTTGCGGATTGGCTAAGGCAGTGATACATAATAGTGACTACGCGTGTCTTGACGATTGCAAGGCTGCAATCGATCAGCACTTCGAAACCCGTAACAATTATTTTAGTTTAAACCCTAAACGTGCAGGCAATAAGATATGGGGAAAGGAGCAAGTAAAAGCAAAGTTCAGTGAAACACATGTTACCAGGAACAGGAACAGTATGCGGGGAGCCAGTAATAAGGATAAAAATTAATTCAAAATCCTTTATGATTAAATTTTTTAAGGAGTTCTGCTTTAACCACAGTCATGTCGTTAGCCATATGATGATATATCTCCTCATAATGTTTCAACATTTCTGAAATATATTCGCTTTGTAACCTATACAAATCGCTTTGTTCGTTGGGTAAGGAATGCTTGATCTGGTCGGTGATATCTAGTACTTTTAAATACATCTCTTTCGACTTTGAATTAGAAGCGATTATAGATTCATTTGTAAATGACACATCGAAGTATAAACCCGCAAGATTATACTTCCAGTTCTCCGCATCCAACCTATTCATATATGCGTTTAGCTTAGTCATTTCCTGATTAAGAAAGTCTAAGCTCTTTTCACTACGCGAATTGTTATAATTTTGCCAATAACCTATGTTTTTTTTTACAATGGCCATCTTCTCACCAGTCACAAAGTAGAAGTTCTCTGCTATATCAACCTGCTTGTTTCGAAAGGTGCTTTTAAGTTCTGTATTAGCTTTACGTTTATCACCTACATAGGAAAATAAGCCCGTTAAACCTTGCGTTAACAACGCACCTATTAGGCCTGAAAAGGCACTTACTTGAATTAATAAACTATTACCTTCCATTACGTATTATAAAAATTCATTGTTATTCTTATCGGAACTATCAAGTGCTGCGACCTTAGCCTTTAGTTTAAAGTAATATCCCTTGTTGAACATAGCCAACATTAGCCTGTTATCCGCTAACAACTCCATCGCTTCTGTCAACAACTGTTCTAAATGCTCAATACGTTCTTGATTTTCCATATCTGAAACTATTTTTCAAAAATAAGAAATAGCACTTTGATTTGCTAATAATATTAGCATAACTTTGTAATTATGGAAAAGTACTACACGGCTCAACAATTGGAAATACTTCGATTAAATCAACACCTTCGAGAAAATATGACAGATGACGAGATATTGCAGCTTGGAGCAGATTTAGAAAGCGAAGAAGATTTAGACGAAAATAGCTGCACACCAGAAACCTTAAGAAGCCTTAGAAGTGATGACGGTTATTAACGCGAATAACTATCTGCTATAGACTTAAGTTAAAAAATTTATCGCTGACATGAAGAACTTCGCAGTCGATTACACTCAATCTCTAAAACGCCCGTTAGCTGGATGGGTTATTCATGCTGCTTTTGAAAGTCCCGCAACAGACTATGAAGAAGACAGGATAAGTCTTGACCAATATGTATCGACACATCCGGAAGCTGTATTTTACATACGGGTAACTGGCGACTGCATGATTGGCTCAGGCATCAACGATGGAGATCTTTTAGTGGTTGATAGGAGCATCAAACCATTAACCGGCGATGTCATAATTGGGGTACTAAATGGGGAACATATCATAACATGCTATGTCGAATACAATGGTGCAAATTATCTTGTTCCTGACAATCCTGCTTATGAAGTTATTAAAGTAGAAGAGTTTACCACATTTACTATAGAGGGAGTTGTTCCTCATACCCTTTTAAATCAACGGAAGCAAGCATATGTACGCGCTAATAGATTGCAACAACTTTTATGTAAGCTGCGAACGGGTATTTCAACCTGAACTCCGAGGTAAACCTGGCGTTGTACTAAGCAATAATGATGGTTGTGCAATAGCCCGAAGCCAAGAGGCAAAAGACCTGGGTATAAAGATGGGTGCACCGTTTTTTGAAATTGAAGCGCTGCAAAAAGAGGGTAAGATTTGGTGGCGATCATCTAACTATGCTCTATACCAAGACATGATGAGACGCATTACATCAATCGTTGGAGAGTACTGGCCTGAGATAGAAATTTATAGCATTGATGAAAGCTTTTGCGATTTGCGAATGTTTAAAATTCATGATCTGGAAGCCATGGCGCTTATTATTCGCAAAAGAGTTTTTCAATTCACAGGCATTCCGGTTTGTGTAGGTATTGGCCCAACACGAACGCTTGCGAAAGTTGCCAATCGTATTGCCAAGAAACATGTTGAAGATGGTGTATTCGTGATTAATGATGAGTTAAGCCGCCGCTTTGCTTTGAAAAAGCTTCTCATTGAAGACGTTTGGGGGATCGGGCCTAAGAATGCGGCCAAGCTTGTGAAGATAGGGGTCAATACAGCATGGGATTATGCGGCTATCAATGATTATGGATATATAGAAAAGCGGTTCACCGTTACGGGGTTACGCACCTGGTACGAGCTTCGGGGCGTATCTTGTTTACAAATGGAGTTTGTCAGAGAAGATAAAAAGGGCATCAATACAGGTAGAAGTTTTGGAGAAAAGACAGACGATTATCATATAATTGAAGACGCGCTTTATACTTTTGTACAGAACTCCGCACCGAAATTAAGGGCTCAGGGTTCGTTATGCAGTCGATTGCAAGTGTTTCTAATGACCAGTCAATTTGAGGTTGTGCACAAGCGCAAAAGTGCGGTTTGGCAAATGGATATTGCTATACCGACGAATATCACCCAAGAATTATTGAGGTATGCGGTAGAATCTTTAAAACGTATTTATCGACCGGGGTACCCGTATCAAAAGGTTGGCGTGTACATGACCGGTTTCGTTCCCGCAGCAGCCCGGCAAACTTACCTTTTAGATAACCAACCTAACCGGGAACGGTTAAGTAAGATTAACGGCTTGGTAGATAAGTTAAACGACAGATTTGGAAAGGACTTCGTTAGGTTTGCGGCAATGGGTTATGAGCGTAAATGGCAAATGCGACAAAATTATTTATCGCAGCGGTACACAACAAGGGTAAATGAAATTTTGGCAATTGGTGCTCACACCAATATGATTAGAACAAATTAAGTTGGCTTTCATCGTCATTTGCACCTGGCTTATGCGTTTGGTTTCGATCCATTTCTTCATCCGGTATAAACTTAAGCACATCGATGTAGGCGTCCATATCAGGTAATGCTTTGCTTAACCATTGTGCTTCTTGTTCTTTAGTTAGCGCAACCGGCATGCGGTTTTTGGTGTGGACTTCCGCTACCTGTTGGTTTGCCTCTCCAGTTATCATGGCAAAGGATCTATAGACGGAACCAGTTTTAGGATCTATCCATTCGGACCATAAACCAGCGACTGAAAATACCTTGCGGCTTTTTAGATGAAAAGCCCAATGCTTTGTCCTATCGGCATCTATAGCTTCTGGTTCAACAAATTCAGTTACCAGGATAATACAACGTTTGTGATTAGTCATTAATACTGACCATAAGGGGATTACAAGCAGATTTTCCTTCTTTGCGTTAAATGTACTTCCTTGCATTTTACACTCAGGAGCATCCCAACGTACTAAACCAAAGTGCATTAATTGTCGCTTTTGCGGCTCGTCAGCTGTGATTACCCATTCTTCATCCGTAATACGTCCATCCTTTTTTGCTTTCCTGCCCAGGCTTTCATCGGCGACATCTACGTTGTATTCCGCATCGATATCTACTTCCGAAGCATCAAAAATTATTCTGCTACACATGTTACGTTAATATACATAAGAATACAACTTAACGCAATTACTGTTTACTTTGCAGTATGGAATTTGGAAGAGACGAAGTAGCACTTGACAATATAGATTTTACTTTACCACCAGATAGTAAGGAAACAATACAAGTTCTCAATTCATCTCCTAACAATAAGATGTTTGAAGCATATGTTGGGGGCACACGGTGGGGACATAAATCACTTAAGGGAAAACTTTATCCTAAACAAGCGAAGGATATAGATTTTGCATCTTTATATGCAAAGAGCTTTAATACAATTGAGTTTGGCAGTACATTTTACGCGATTTCATCAAAAGAGGAAATTGCAACGTCCACCTTAAAGATTGCGGCTAATGACGAGTTTAAGTTTAGCCCAAAGTTTCCGCAAAGCATTTCCCATATACGTAGATTAATGAATGCATCTGAGCACACGAAGGCTTTTTACGATTGCTTGCCGGGATTTGGAAACCATTTAGGTCAGATGCTTTTGCAATTGAGTGATGGTTTTAGCCCAAAGAGTTTTGGTGCTTTAACAGATTATTTAGCAGTGTTGCCAAGCACCGGCAATGTTTGTGTTGAGTTGAGGAATAAAAACTGGTTCAATGAACCAGAAAGCCGCGATGCGTGGGTTAATTTATTTAAGAGTACAAATGTTGGTACGGTAATTACAGATTCGCAAGGTCGCAGAGATGCAGTTCACATGGAATTGACGAAGCCGGTTGCTTACATAAGGTTCGTTGGCAATGCTTTGCATCCAACCGATTACATCCGAATTGATAGTTGGATAGAACGTTTAAAAGTTTGGAAAGCGCAAGGGTTGCAATCCGTGTGGTTTTATATACATCAATTAAACGAAGCGCATATGGTAGATCTCGCAGATTATATGATAAGAAAGATGAATGCAGAACTTGGCACTAATATACGTAGACCAATTATGCAATTATCCTTTGTATAGGTAGAACAACCTGATCAATTTCATCATCCGACAGTTTATCTCCGCAGTATTCCCACTGATGCTTATCCTCTATATGAAAAGCCAATTGACCAATATCAGGTAGCGAGTTGCTGGTTAAGTCATACACCCCAATGGGTACCATGCCAACACCTTCATCTATAACTTGCGGAGTTGCTATAATGGATATAAAACTACCATCATCTTTTTTAATTTTTACAGTTAAGCTATTTTCCATTGTGATGCTTTGAATTTATAACAGGCAATGCTCAAATAAGTTTAGAACCAGTTATTCGAATAGTTGCTGACCTTTTGTGTAATAAGTTTTACGTTTGTCAATTTCAGCTTTAAGGATATCCTCTCCGGAAAGTGTTAGTGTTTGTTTGGGTCGGTGCACCTGAAGGAAGTCACGCTCTTTCTCAGTGATCGTGTCAGGAAAGTTATGCATAATATGATTCTCCGCATTTGTCAGGACTGTTTTGATTGCTTTGGTAAGTACTGCGATTTTGTCTTCAGGTATTTTGTTGGCGTTAGAGAATGGCGAAATTTTGGCTTCGTAAAGGATTTCGTCCACATAGGCATTACCTATCCCTCCAACAGTCTTGCCATCCGTCAAAACAGTTTTGATGGAACGCGAGCTCTTATTTAACGCACCATGTAGATAATTAGATGGCATATCCATCGCATCGGGTACTTTTGCCGGCTTTGGATCAAGTGTTAATATGACCGCTTTTTGCCAATCGGTAATGGCTAATCCCGTTCCGTCATCGAATAGCAGCTCCGCGATTGTGAACCGGTTCTCGTTTTTATCCTTATACCAATACATGGTACCATGCAGCATCAGATGAAGCCCTAAGGTATGTCCATTCTCCAACACGAAATGCAATTCCTTACCAATCCTTATGATATCAGTTAATTGGTGTCCTTGCAACGTTTCCTGAAGTTCTGCTTCAGGACTCTTTAAACGCCGATCGATAAGCACATGAATTTCAGATAGCGTCTTTCCGACAAGCTGTTTTGCAAGATTTTTTCTAAATATGTTTAAGTCTGGTATTTCGGGCATAGCTTATAATATTTTACTTGTACTCACTTTCGATCCTTAAACCTATTTCTTCAATTACCGCTTCTGCCAGTATTATTCCGGAGGCTTGTATCCATGTCCAATCGTCGGTATGTTCGACAGAGGCCATCAACCGGCCATCAAAAAGTACATCAAAAGCGTTCTCTTGCATTATTACTTCGCAACTTACAGTTTTACCAGCGTAATCAAGTTCAAATATAAAGGATGGGTTTTCGGTTTCCATATTCAAATATATGTCGTTAAAACGAAATACAGGAGAAAGTCGCGACGTATATAAATTTGTTTCCTAAAGCCACTGTTTCTGGCAGTTTCGGAGTTTATCTTTAAAATATAGGTTTAAATTGATGAAACCTATATAAAATTACGACGTATAAATTGGTGTTGGTTAATTAGTTATAAGTTCAATAGTGAGCGCTTTAAGCCTCTAAGTATTACTTAGGGGCTTTTTTATTTTACTACCTAATGTGTAGCGCTGCTATATCAAACTCCGCGTTCAATCATTAAAACAGGATTCCTGCTCGTTGCTGAAAAAGTGTTGGTTAGCTGATGTATGTTTTATAAACATAAAATCGAACTTATGAAAACTTTAAAACTTACATCAGCAGTATTAGCCATTGTGCTCTTCACTATCACCTTTACATCCTGCAAAAAAGACAATGTGCCACCCAAGGACAATAAAAGTCTGCTGATTGGATTTTGGAATATGACCCAATTTGGGCCTGATATGAACGAAGATGGGCAGGTACAACAGGACGAAATTTTACCTGTGTCAAGTAACTTGCATTACTCTATTGAATTTTTTAAGGATGGAACGGCTAACTATAATGTTGGGTCGCCCGCTAAAGTAATCTGGACAATGATCGATGATAACACGGTGAGATTCGTTTTCACAAATGGCGATTCACCGATTTTGTTAAACATTAAAACGCTAACAGTGTCGGATCTTTCTTTCGAATCACAACAAGGCAATGACAATGAACCGTCCATTTATTCTTTTAAAAAGGGCACTAATTAGCTGAAAGCAGGGCAGGCCATCTTTATTAACAGACGTTTTTTTTATCATCACAACGCTTGGCGATTAGCCAGCCTTTTAAATTCAAAGCAAAAGGCGTCCTCCACTAAACATTCTCCTTTAATTGTTGTTCAAATTAAATATTTTAATTTGGAATGGCAAGGAAGAGAGCAAAAACGACCCAAGATACACGTACTGTTGATATTGAAGATCAATACGCATTAGATTTTTGGACCCAACAGTTAGGTGTTACAGAATTAAAGTTAAAGGCCGCTGTTAAGATTGTTGGTAGCGCATTCCCGGCTGTTAGGCGGGAATTGAAAAAGTAAAAGGCGCACGACGATTTTAGTATGGAGGAGAAACCTATCGATAGCATATCAGCACATAGATTTCTGAAAAAAAACCACGGATTGTAACTGTTTTAATTTGCGATATTGGGATTATAATAATAGTAGTATGCAGAAAACCTACGATCGGCTTAAATCTTATATCGCAAGGCTGAACGTTACCATAGTCTGGAAGCGCTAAAACTAAAATATTCTAATGACTCCGCAAACCTAGCGCAGTATAAACGCTATACAACATTTGTACGGCTTAGAAATAGATTAATAATGAAATGTATTGATTTACTCTCTAAGATGAACACTGAAATAAAAAACACAAATTAGGTTATGTCTGTGCAGCCCCAGTCAAAACTTGACCTCAACGCTTAAGCTTAGAAACAACTCGTACACTTTAGTTCTAAAGTTTAAATGATAGGTAGCTAATAAAATGTACCAGCCGGCCACACACCTAAATAATTAAGGCCGGCAAAGAAATTTTGCCCTTTACGATGCAAAAGGTCCTCAGGACTCCGACTAACAGCAAAGTCCGTCTACGAGCAGTAAGTGTCAAAAACACCTCTTCTATACTGGTCAAAATAACCTCCTTTTACAAAAACCTTTAGTTGCAAATATAGCATCCATTTATCGCGGTTTCATCCAATTATCGGGGGTTAGCGGTGCGCTTAGCGTTCTAAGGAGACAGGGATATAATAGGCACCCATGCTACTGATAACCTGCAGCCTGTAATCTAAATAATACTGCGTATCGGCCATTCTTTTTAAGTAATTCCTCGTGTGCCCCTATTTCCAGCAGCTGTCCCTTTTCCAATACCAATATGCGGTCCGCCAGCCTTGCAGTTGAAAAGCGATGAGATATAAGGACAGCAGATTTGCCTTTGGTGAGGTCAGCAAATCGGTGAAAAACGTCATATTCGGCTCTTGCGTCTAAAGAAGATGTCGGCTCGTCAAGAATAAGCAACTGCGCGTCTTTCATATAGGCACGGGCAAGTGCGATCTTCTGCCACTCACCACCGGAAAGTTCCACACCATTGTTAAACCGCTTTCCCAGCGCCTGATCATATTTTCCAGGTAAATTTTCTGCCAGGCGATCTGCCAGGCTGGCTGTTGCAGCCTTCCTGATCAATGCGTTGTTTCCAATTTCCCGTATGTTTCCGACTGCGATATTCTGTGACAACGTCATCTGATAACGTAGGTAATCCTGGAAAATAACACCGAGATTCAGCCGAAAATCGTCTATGTCATAATCTTTGAGGTCCCTCCCGTCCAGCAATATTATTCCTTCACTTGGATCGTAAAGACGGGCGAGTAACTTTACCAGGGTAGTTTTACCCGCACCGTTCTCTCCTACCAGCGCCAATTTTTCCCCGGGACGCAAGGTAAAACTGAGATTTCTGTTCGCCCATTTTGTTGAACCCCTATAACGGAAACCAACATTTTCAAAAGTAAAACCTTGTTTTATCGGTTGTGGAAAAGGAAGCGGTTTGCTTGATGTTCTTATTTTTGGCTTGATACTGAAAAATTCCAAAAAGTCATTCAAATAGATAGCACCCTGCGATACCGCCGTAAAGCGGTTTAGCATATTTTCCATCAAGGTACTCAACTGCCGGAAGGATCCGGCCAAAAAAGTAAGTGTGCCAACGGTCGTTTTCCCTGTGACAACCTGATAAATGATAAACACATAAGCACCATAATAGCCTATAGTCCCTAAAATTGAGAAAAATGTCCCCCACAATGAGCGCCGTAAGGCTAATTTACTATTCTGCGTATAAAACTTACCTGAAAGTGTTTTAAACCTGTTGACAATGAAGTCTGCTAACCCAAAGATTTTAATTTCTTTCGCTGTTTCGTCGCTGGCGCCGAGATATCGCAAATAATCGAGTTCACGCCGCTCGGGCGTCTGGCCACGCGTCAGGGCATAATTTTCACCGCTGAAATAGGATTCTCCGAGAAACGAGGGAATAATCGCGATCAGTAATAACAAGATCAGCCAAGGATTATAAACCAGCAGCCCCGCAATCAGTAAACTGATGGAAATGAGGTCCTGTACCTGGCTCATCAGCTGCGAAAGTAACACCGTTCGTCCCACAGTTTGCTGTCTTGCGCGCTCGAGCTTGTCATAGAACTCAGAATCTTCGAATTGATCCAGATCAAGAGTTGTTGCATGCACCATAATCCTCACCGACGTATAGTTGGAAAACAGGTCACCTAACAGGCTGTCATTAAGTATAATCCCCCGGCTTAAAACATCATTGACAATAGCCAGTCCTAATTCAAAGACCACTAAAATCCACAAATGATCCATATCCGAAGATGGTGCGCGGTTGAGGGTCACGACCTCGTCAATGATGAGTTTCCCAATATACAGTAGTGCAAGGGGCATTGCGGACTTTAGTACCCGTAACACAAAACTTATCACTGTCTTTGCCGGGCTGCTACGCCATACCAGCTTTAAAAAGGATTTATTACCCGCAATATAATTGTAATCTACCACTTAGGTGCTATGATCAGGGATTGAATATGAGGCACGAGGGCAATAGTGTGGTGCACATCGGATTCGGACCATAGCTTTGTTAATACAGTGTGAACCTTTTACAGTTTGAGTCAATTAACATCATTTAGTCGGTTGGAGCCGAATCACATTAGCTAATTCCTGAGTACATTCAGCCAACGTGCAGTTGAGGATTAAAGACGGCGACGGTCAATAAGCAGGCGTGTCTTTTCTCAGCCCTAAAGATATTTTCGCTGAGTTGATACTCTTATCGCCCAGCCTCAATAAATTCTCATCGTTTGGTTCTGTGCCTGATCCTCAAGAACCAGACAAGCAAAAATTGCATATTGGAGATGCTATATCGATAAACAAAAGACGTTTAGCATAGTTATTAAGATCACGCGCCGGTTTGGATCGAACTGTGGGATTTCCCGGCTTATTCAAACTAACGCCTGTATTTTCTGTTTTACTTTCATTGTTAACCCAGATAAAGATCTTTCCGGCTTTGTTAGAGTACAAGGCGCGCGTGAGCATAACCTCAAGAATGTGAGCCTCGATATTCCACGGGACGCCCTTGTTGTTTTTACCGGGGTTTCGGGGTCGGGAAAATGGTTCTTAGCCTTTGGCACCCTATATGCAGAGGCGCAACGACGTTATCTGGAATCTGTAGCGAGTGACTAGGCAAAGTTATGCGAACATCGGTATTCATCGCCTGATATCATCCTTTACGTTATCGTTTAATTTCCGGCCCTCAAAAAAACAAGAGAGTATATTTTTAAGTCTTGATTTACGGCTGATTAAAAAAGAATCCGGTGTTGCTCTTCGCTTCGGAGATAACAAAGAAACTTTGCAGGTTGGCAACCTCCGGAAGATTACTTAATTTTTCCACAAGCACTATATTATATTCTTCCATATCACGGATAGCAATGCGAAGCAGGAAATCGAAAGTTCCGGTCATGTGATAACATTCCATGATCTCGGAAACCTTAACCGCTTCGCGCATAAAATTTTTCAGGCTTTCGCTCGAATGCGTTTTCAACAAAACCTGTGTATAAGCCGTAAGTCCCCGGTCTACCTTCTTCGCATCTACCAGTGCGGTAAAACGTTTGATATAGCCTGCCTGCTGCAACCTCCTGATGCGGGCATGGATGGGCGTAACGGTCTTATGCAGTTCGTAAGCAATCGCCTTGTGAGATATTCGTCCATCTTTTTCCAATAATTTTAATATGCCACGGTCAGTCTCATCCAATTTGTCTGTCAAGTTCATATATTGAGGGTATAGAAGTGTTTATAAATCTTTCAGCGGTAATTACCAGGTTCGATGAACCGGCAACAATCGGCGAACGCTGGTGTATCGACTGCATGGGTACTTCCAGCAACCGGCGTATGCCCGTTGTCGCCATGCCGCCAGCTATTTCCATGATAAATGCTATAGGAAAACATTCATATGCCAGGCGCAGCTTTCCTTGTGGAAAAATTGACATTTCCGGATACAGAAATATCCCTCCCGAGATCAGCACGCGGTGAATATCAGATACCATTGAACCGCTGTACCTTGCAGTGAACGGCTGGTCACCCATATCAGCCTGCTGCCTGCAATAACGCAGAAAGTTCTGCGGACCCCGGCTGAAACTGAGAAAATTCCCGTCATTCACAGCATAGATGGTTCCATTCAAAGGCACCCTCATCTTTGGATGTGACAGTATAAACTCTTTAGAGACCAAGTCCAGCGTGAAGCCATTTACCTCGTTGCCCGAAGCATAAACAAGTACGGTAGATGTGCCGTACAGAAAGTAACCTGCCGCAAGCTGATCAACACCGCTGCGCAGCGCCTCCCCGCTATTTACAGGTCCGTCATTGCAAGGTCTCTTGTAGACGGAAAAGATACTGCCCACAGGGACATTGACCGCGACGTTAGATGAGCCGTCCAGCGGATCAAGCGCCACAACGTACGGCGGCGGCGATTCGCCCGGCTGACAATTTAAATGAATGACATCCGGCTGTTCCTCTGATATCACCAGGCAACATGCATTGCTTTCCTTTAAGTGCGAAATGAACCGCTCTTCCGCGAAAACGTCCATGTGCTGCTGCTTTTCGCCCTGCGCATTTTGTTCACCGTTAGCGCCGTGCATCTGGTCAAATATACAGGTCGCCAGCTGGCAGGAGATGTCGACAGCTGCGGCACACATCCCCAATAAAAGGGACTGCAATAAAGCCTCATGGCGGCCAGAAGCAGCCATGTAATTAGAGAAAGATATTGATTTTTTCATTACTTAGTGTATAGAATACAATTGATATATTGATTTTATGCACCCTCAAAAATAGCGAAAATACAGTTAGGATAAGGAGTATAACGTACAAATGGAATGCAGATCCAAATATACTAAGTGTATCAGACAGCGGGATAAATAAGAAATAAAGACCCTTTGAAGGGCTCTGGCTGCTTATTTATGGAAATATAAACTCTTTTTAAGCGCTGTCATGGTCTCTTTTTCCAAATATCTGGCAGCATATGGTTTCAAAGTGCACCATTTTGAAACTTTGCTGCATAAAAGAACGCATCATGACAAACCTTTTTATCGATTCGTATGTGCACTATCAACTGACGGCTGAGCAGCTCAGGCAGCATGCGATTACCCGCAGCTTAACGCAAGTAAATGACACCGGTGCCCTGATGATCAGTACCGGAAGCTTCACAGGCCGCAGCCCCTCGGATAAGTTCATTGTCAAAGAGAAAAGTACTGCGGACCAAATCGACTGGAATACTTTCAACCAGCCGATCAGCACCAATCACTTTTACCGTTTAATGGATGCGATGACCGCTTACATGGATAAAAGACCCGAAGTGTGGGCAAGGGATGTGCAGGCATGTGCTGATCCCAAATACCAGCTCCGCTTACGGGTGGTCAATGAGGATCCGCAAAGCAACCACTTTGCTGCCAATATGTTTATTGATGATACGGCGGACACGGATAGAAAATCAGAAAGATGGCTGCTTTTACACGCTCCCGGTTTTGAAGCAAATACGGAGATTCACGGAACCAGAAGCGCGAATTTCACTGTAATATCGTTTGAGCAGCGCACGATCCTCATCGGCGGCAGCGCATATACAGGCGAACTTAAAAAGGCCGTCTTTACCATACTTAATTTCATTCTGCCCTTAGCGCACAATGTCTTAAGCATGCACTGTAGCGCGTCACAGGGAAAGGAAGGCGTCGCACTATTTTTCGGCCTGAGCGGTACCGGTAAGACAACGTTAAGCGCCGACCCATCAAGGCGGCTGATCGGCGATGATGAACATGGCTGGGATGAAAAAGGCGTCTTTAACCTGGAGGGCGGCTGTTATGCAAAAGTCCATAACCTGTCTCTTGAAAAAGAGCCCGGCATATTTAAGGCCATAAAAGCCGGCGCGTTGCTTGAAAATACGGTATTTCATGCCGGAACCAGTACAGTCGATTACAGTAACAGCAGTATAACAGAGAATACAAGGGTCAGTTACCCGCTAAATCATATCGTAGGCGCTATACAGCCCGCAATGGCACCTGCACCCGCGAACATCTTTTTTCTCACCTGTGATGCTTACGGCATTTTACCTCCCATCAGCCGTTTGACCGATGAGCAGGCAATGTCCTATTACCTGGCTGGGTATACCGCTAAAGTTGCCGGTACCGAGCTTGGTGTAAAGGAGCCGAAAGCAGTCTTCAGTCCGTGTTTCGGCGCGCCTTTCCTACCGTTGCATCCATCCGTTTATGCGAAGTTGCTAAAAGAGAAACTAAACAAGCAAAAGCCTGCGGTATGGATGGTCAATACAGGATGGACCGGCGGAACCTATGGGACCGGAAAAAGGATTGATCTGGCTGACACACGGGCCATGGTAAACGCTGCACTGGCAGGCGAACTGGATCATACGGATTATGAAATATTAGACATTATCGGGCTGTCCATACCGGAAAATTGTCCGGGTGTTTCAAAGGTATTGTTAAATCCACGAGATTCCTGGCCTGATCAAAAAGCTTACGATTCTGCGGCACATGATTTTATGGCTCGGTTGAAGAAGGCAATATGAAGGGGAATATACCCTACGAAGAAATGTCAATTGAAAACGATGACACTTTCATCAGGCGGACTGGGAGGTTTAAGGACGACGGCAGAATTGTCGACATTTATCTTAAGGGGCAGTCAGGGTATCAATGACTTCCGGTAGCGACTGGCTGCAATTGGTTAAAGGCGTTATACGAAAGTTCCTAGCAGCAAACGAACTCCGTATTTATAAAATATGACCTGCTGCACAAAATTTTAGACGTTTGATTTTATAAATCATTTTAATGCCCCTCGCATTCTGATCCGTTGGGCACGGCTGTATCCTTATCCTTTCCATGTACAGATATCCGGAGAGTCTTCGACTTTATCACCCAAGTATCCCTTTATAGCACCTGCGTATATTCAACTAGCTTTTGCTTTTGAGATCCACCTACACCTTATCCCGGTTTAAGGGAATTATTTGAATGTTGTACAGGCATTGATCGGGTTTAGGTAATAGACATGGAGCTTGTGGTCTGAACGCAGATCGACCTGGATGTCGTCATCACCGGCAATATCCCTGCATCCGGGGATGCTCAGGTAACCCCATTCCAAGGGGCCTTGATCATCGCCGCGGTCGGTACGGAAAATATGGTCGGCCGTAACATAGCTCAGGTAGCGCTCGCAGGTGGTTTTGCGCGGATGCCGGAAACTTGATACGTGCCCTGCTGGTATGATGATGTACTCAGGGCGGACTTTATCAAGAAAGGGTTTAGAACTGCCGTTTTCCGCCCCGTGATGAGGGGAAAACATAATGGTCGACCGTAGTGCCTCAGCGGCATTTTCTACGAGGAATTTCTCTGTCGCAATGCACACGCCCTCGGCATCATTTTTTCGGCGGCCAAGCGCGTCGCCAGTGAACAGCACAGAATTGCCGCCATACTCCACTTTCATTACGATACTTACACCGTTCAGCCGTTCCGCCGCGTCAGAAGTGAGATGCCATTCCGGCATAGGTTTACCAAAGCCGCAAAGCAATTTAAAATGAGCACCGGAAATCACAATGTCGCCGCCCGGGTAAATAACACTGTCGCGTTCATTTAGGTTGATGCTTTCGGTAATGTTGGCACGGCCCTGCAAGGCACTTTTTAGTTTCTGAAATGCCCTGGTTTCTGTTGCGTTCGATCCGTCAATTTTACGGTCGTATCCGCCCCAGATCACTTTTTTGATTCGGTAGCCCCGAATAGCTTGCGAGGCGGCAACGATGTGGTCGCCATCCATATGGCTTAAAACCATAAATTCTATTGTCGCGCCTTCGGGCAGGAACTTTTTCATCTGGCCCCAGGTCTGGCTACCGTCCGCGGTATTTAGACCACCAGCATCATAAATGACGTATTTATTCCCCGGCAGGCGGATGATGGTGCAGAGGCCGTTATCCACGTCGATAACACGGATGCTCACGGAATCGAGGCCGGTAAGCGGGCTGAAAACTAATGGGATATGGATAGTTGTGTCTCTTGCACGGGATATGAAAGTTTTATAGACCCAGCCCTTAATACCGCTCGCGGGTGCCTGCACCCTGTAAAAGTTGTTTTTTCGTTTTGCCAGCAATATCTGCAATTTCGTTCCGGCAGGAAGGCGCGCTGCGATCCCGGAACTGCTGTTCGCGGATTTGTGCAGTATCGCCGGGCGTATTACTTCCCAGCCTGGCTGCTGTGCGAAAGCGGATAAGGCCAAAAAAAAGTTAACATACAGGAGGAAAATTCGTTTCATGTGAACCGGGTTTGATTCGTGCAAGGTAACTAGAGCGCGGCGATAAAATGCGGATGCCAACAGCTTTTTATCGCCGGGTAAAAGATCCTCCACATGCAATTGAACAGCATGTAGGTCATACACGTTTGTAACGATCAAATTGCCCTTTGTTGTAGTCAAAAATGCCTATAAGCCCTGCTTTAAACTTCAATAGATTTGGCACGGTTTTCTGCTGAAGGGCATCAGTTTTTTCTTCTTCGTTGGCCCGTTTCAGGGTCCAGTGCTCACCAGCTTTGAACAAATGTTCTTTGGCTAAATTTGGCAAGGTCATATATAAATTGCTTGGCTTCGGCTTGGGGATCGGTCATGGTTTAGCAACGCAGCACGTTGGATTTAATTTTCTTTTGCTAACACAGATAATCACTTTTCGGTGTTAATGACGTATTAAATGCATGCTAAATTATGGCAGAATTACCAGACCTAACGGTCTTCGCAAATATTCTTTCCCGAAAGTTTAAAGGCCTGGTGCTGGATCAACTGGACATTACTGAACCACGGAAGTTAAATGTGTCCGGGCAGAAACTACGATCTGCACTGGAAGGACGTGAATTGACGGGGGTTAGTCGGGTCGGTAAAACTTTACATTTCGATTTTGCCGGCCAGGTATTGGGTGTACATTTAATGTTAAGGGGAGAACTAGTGGATCTGAAGTCTGGTGAAAC
This sequence comes from Mucilaginibacter sp. UYP27, assembly GCF_040547175.1. NCBI lineage: Bacteria > Pseudomonadati > Bacteroidota > Sphingobacteriia > Sphingobacteriales > Sphingobacteriaceae > Mucilaginibacter > Mucilaginibacter sp. UYP27. The sequence goes on along the minus strand of NZ_JBEPPE010000002.1, from coordinate 779,438 downwards.
GCCACGCTTCCAAATTCTAGCTTTCCATTTTGTTGGTGGTGACGGCTTTGCCGTAATTGATCTGCAAAAACAGGCGACGCCGACATTCGACCCAAAACCCGTTGAAACGCCGGACGCGCTGAATCTGGCTCAGGATTATTTTACGGCCCTGCTGGCTAAAAAACGCACGGTCATCAAAACGTTGTTAATGGATCAGAAGGTGATGCGGGGAATCGGTAACTCCTATGCCGATGAGATTCTCTACGGTGCTGGCGTGTCCCCATTTTCCATTGCTAAGGAAATTCCGCCAAAAGCGGTGACGAAGATCTTTATCAGTATCCGGTCGGTACTCGAAAAAGCGATAAAGGACATTTCAGAAGCTAACGGCGATGAATTGAGCGGCGAATTAAAAGATTTTATGCTCGTCCATAGCCCGAAACTTAAAATTACCGCTAAGGGTGAGCCGATCAAAACAGAAAAGATCGGTGGCCGGACGACCTATTATACCGACGCTCAGCAACTTTTCAATTAACCCTTGGGGCTGGGTTACCGAGCATGATGGTGATGATGTTTGCACCTTTTTCAAACAAATCCGGGCCCTGTTCCTTTAATATTATCGCAGTTTTAATAACCTGGATGGACACAACTTTTACAACCGGCCCTGAGCCCGAAGAATTAACGATTTTTGAAGCCTTGCCGGAGAACTACCTCCTGCTTTCAGCCGATTTCCGGATACTGGGCGCGAGTGACCGGTATCTGCATACGACCAATAAAGACCGTGCGGCGATCATAGGAAAGGATTTATTTGACAGTTTTTCGGCATCGGATGGTGGTATTCGCGGCTCATTGGATAGGGTGCTCGAAAACGGTGAACGGCATGAACTGCCGGTGACCCGGTTTGATATGCCGGGCTGTGACGGTCAGTTGACTGAGCGCTACTGGAAGACCGTTCACCAGCCGGTTAAAAATCCGGATGGATCTATCCGTTACATCATCCACCATACCACCGAACATACAGAACAGGTATTTAAAGAAATAGCTTTGCAGGCCAGCGTGGACACAGAACGCGCCGCGAGTTTTAAAGCGCAACTGGTGGCCGAACAGATGGAGCGGCTGTTTCACGATATCCCGGCGCAGATCGCTATCGTACGCGGACCAGACCTGATCTATGATTATATCAATCCGCAATACCAGCGCGAATTATTTCCGGGACGCGATGTGTTGGGACTGCCTTTGTTAGCGGCCTTACCGGAGATCGAAGGACAGCCGATCTGGGATATCCTGCAAACGGTCTATCAAACCGGCGAACCATTTATCGAAAATGAATTACTGATCCCGCTGGCGGCGGAAACGGGCGGCGAGGTCACAGACCATTATTTCAACCTGGTGTACCAGCCGTTGCGGGATGAAGCCGGCGAGGTTTACGCGCTGCTCAGTTTTAAATATGAAGTAACCGGGCATGTCGCTGCCCGTAAAGAACTCGAAAACCGACGGGCAGAACTGCTGGAAGCGTACGATAAATTAGGCAGTTCGTACGAGGAGTTACAGGCTTTGCACGACGAATTGCAAGCCTCCAATGAGGAAATGATTGCAACCAATGATCAATTGCAGCTGACCCAGGCAGATTTGCAGTCGTTAAATAGTGAATTGGAACAACGGGTAAAGGAACGCACGCGTGAACTGGAAGAAAGCGTGGAAGAACAGCAAACGCTCAATGAGGAGGTCAGTTCGGCCAATGAAGAACTGATGTCTACCAACGAAGAACTGGCGGCAACCAATGAGGAATTAAGTGAAACGCAGTTGTTATTACAGCAGACGCTAAGCGGGCTGACAGCGAGCGAGCAGCGGTTTCGCAACCTGGTCAGGGATGCAAGTGTAGGTATCATCTTGTTGACCGGCGACAATATGAAAGTAGAGATCGTCAACAATGTTTACGGACAACTCATCGGGCGCACAGCGGGTGAACTGGAGGGCAAATCGCTGTTCGAGGTGATCCCCGAGTCAGAAGCGATCTTCCGGCCTGTTATTGAACGGGTGCGGGAAAGCGGTGAGCCACTTTATCTGTATGATACGCCTTATGTAGTATACAAGGATGATGAGGCGATCAGCGGCTTTTTAAATCTGGTCTACCAGCCATACCGCGAACCGGATGGTACGATCACTGGCGTAATGGTGCTTTGCCAGGATGTCAGTGAGCAAGTAAAGGCCCGCCAGCAAACAGAAAAAAGCGAAGAACGATTCCGTTTTATGCTGAATGCGATACCGCAGCAGGTCTGGACCGCCGAACCTAACGGCGCACTGAATTATGTCAACCAGGTCGTCGCGGATGATTTTGGTTTTGACGGACCTGATATCGTTGGCCAGGGCTGGCAGAATTTTATTCATCAGGATGACCTGGCCGGCTGCATGAAGGCCTGGGTGAGCTCGATCACTAAGGGAACACCCTATTTGACCGAGTTCCGGCTGCGCATGAATGATGGCAGCTATCGCTGGCATTTAGCAAGGGCGCTGCCTTACCGCGAAAACGGCGAGATCAGCCTTTGGCTGGGTACGAATACGGATATAGAATTACAAAAAACCAATGAGCAGCGAAAAGACGAGTTCCTGTCTATTGCCAGCCACGAACTCAAGACGCCGCTGACCAGTATCAAGGCTTTTAACCAGATCATGCAGCGGAGCGGTGACAACGGAAACCTGAAACCATTTATCAACCGTTCGACCGACCAGATCTTCCGGCTGGAAAAACTGATCAACGATCTGTTGGATGTGAGCCGGATCAATGCCGGTAAAGTAAGTTATGACGCCCAGCCGTTTGATTTCTTGGAAATGGTGAAAGATGCGGTCGAGGTTGTTCGGCTGAAAAGCCCCCGCCATGAGATCAGGCTGGAGCAGTCTGTTTCGGTCGAATATACCGGTGACCGTATCCGGCTGGAGCAGGTCATGAACAATTTCTTAACGAATGCGGTGAAGTATTCGCCGGAAGGCGGGCAAATACTCGTCAACACACAATTACTCGACGAAAGCGTCGTGGTTGCTGTACAGGATTTTGGCATCGGTATCGCGGAAAGCCATCTCGATAAATTATTTGACCGCTATTACCGGGTAGATAACACGGCGATGCGTTTTGAAGGTTTGGGGCTTGGTCTCTATATTTCTTCGGAAATTTTGAAGCGTCATGGCGGTACTTTCTGGATCGAAAGTAAAGAAAGGAAAGGTTCCACCTTTTATTTTCGTTTGCCATTAGTCGCCAATCATGCCGAACAGGTGCTGGTCGATGATCATATCTATTACCAAGATCCCACGATCACGATCATCTACAATGAGGAAAAGCAACGGTTGGATGTGGACTGGACGGGGTTCCAGGATATGACCAGTGTAAAAAATGGCGGCGCGCAGATGCTGCGGATGCTTGCCCATAACAAAGTAAATAAAGTATTCAATGATAATACCCACGTGCTTGGCAATTGGTCGGAAGCAGCAGAATGGACCGGTAAAGAATGGTTCCCTGCGATGGAAGCAGCCGGTCTGCGTTATTTCGCCTGGGTATTTTCGCCGAGCGCTTTTAGTAAACTGGCTGCCGAAAAAAGCGTAGATCTGAAAGTGGGTGATGTGGTTACCCAATTCTTTACGGATACCGCCGAAGCTGGGTCTTGGCTGGAACAGTGTGTATAATGACCATGTCAGGCAACGTACGTTCGCACATACTGCTGTAGCAGAGCCACGGCTGTTGCCGGATCGGCTTTATGTTCTTCAATTAAAAGAAACAAAACTATCCGGCAAACGGTTCTGTTTGGGATATATCAGCTATGGAAAATTACCCGATCACGATCACCCAGGATAAAGAGGTTCACCATTTCGAGGTGGGCGAATACGCGCACCATCATGATGACAATTGTAAGTTCAGGATTTATGAACATGGTGCATTCGTGGCCAGTTTCGAGCCCGACGATCACCAATTTTTGCAGATCTGTCAGAACCCAGCCGGCCTGGACGAAGAATTATTGCATTTACTGGCGGACAAGATAGAAGCGCACCACCCCCACGGCATTAACGATAACATTAGAAAATTAAAATTATGAGATCGATCTGGACAGGCTCCATCGGATTTGGCTTAGTAAGCATTCCCGTTAAATTATTTTCTGCGGTGCAGACCTCATCGCTCGACCTGGATATGCTGGACAGCCGGGATCACGCCCACATTAAATTTCAAAGAGTTAATGAGAACACTAAAAAGGAGGTTCCTTACGACAAGATCGTCAAGGGCTATAAATATGACGACGACTACGTCATCGTAGAAGAAGCGGATTTTGACGCCGCTGCACCTGAAAAAAGTAAAGAAATAACAATCGAAAGCTTTGTCGATGTGGTATCCGTAAACCCAATGTATTACGAAACATCTTACTATACCGAACCTGCTACCAAGAAAAATAAAGCCTATGCGTTATTATTGGAGGCGTTAAAAAAATCCCGTAAAGCAGGCCTGGCCCGTTTTGTTTTACGTAGCACGGAAAGCTTATGTATCGTTCACCCGGTGGATAAGGTTATTGTGATCACCCGTATCCGTTTTGCGCAGCAAATACGGGAGCAGGATGAACTGAATTTGGATGATGGCGTGGTGGTCAGCAAAAAAGAACTGGATATGGGCCTGGCCCTGATCAACCAGTATGCGGAGCCCTTAGACCTTTCTAAATATAAAGACGAGTATCATACAGAACTATTAAAAATCATTGAGCTTAAAGCTAAAGGCAAACGTCCGACCATTAAGAAACTCAAACCAAAAGCGGCTAAAGGGGATGATCTTTATGATCAGCTGATGAGCAGCTTAAACGTTAAAAAAGGTGCTTAACATTTAAACGATAAACATGAAAAATCCATTTGAAAAAGAAGACCATACCGGCCTGATCGTTGGATTAGCGGTCGGCGTAGTAGCAGGGATCGGACTTGTCTATTTATTCCTGACCGATAAAGGCGCGCAGCACCGCAGGCAGATCAGCCGAAAATTCAAGGAAGTGGTCAGCGACAAAGTAGCTGAAGTGATCGATAAAAAAACGATCATTCCAAAAAAAGCCGCTAAGGTGGCAACAGATGCGATCATTAAAGATTAGTTATGAAAAAAGGAACCACTTTAATCGCATTGGCAGCAGGTGCCGGTGTCGCCGGGATAGCGTTTGCGCTTTGGCCGAAAAAGAAAGTGCCGGAAAGCGCCATTGTCGATCCTTTTGATAAGGAAAGATACCTGGGTAAGTGGAACGAAGTCGCCCGGATGCCCAGCCTGATCGAAAAAGATTTGCGTGACTTGACGGAAGAATATAGCCAGAACGGTGATGGGACTATCAAAGTGGTGACCCGCGCTTTTAACTCGGTTAAAAACAAACCGGTAGAAGCGACCGGGACCATCAAGTTCCGTGGTGCAGAGACCCGCGGCCAATTGGAAGTTGCTTACTTTCTGCCGATCTACCTGGATTATAATATTCTTGATATTGATGAGGGCTACCAGTATGCGCTTGTTTCCGGCAGCGGCATGGGTTACCTGTGGTTGTTGTCCCGTGAAAGCAGTATGCCGGAAGAGATGAAACAGCGCTTCTTGCAAAAGGCTATTGTACTCGGGTTTGAGATCAGTAAATTGGAATGGATGGATTATTAGTTTTCCCATCAGTTTGTGAAGATCGCTACTTATAATATCAACGGCATCAATGGCCGGATCGGAAACTTGCTGCGTTGGCTGGAGGAGGCGCAGCCCGATGTGGTGTGTTTGCAGGAACTCAAAACGGAGGATCATAAATTCCCGGAACGCGCTTTATTGGATGCGGGTTATTCTGCGATCTGGCAAGGCCAGAAAAGCTGGAACGGCGTAGCTATACTGTCCCGTTACGGCGAGATACAGGAAACCCGGCGCGGTTTGGATGGGGCCCCGGATGATTTGCACAGCCGTTACATTGAAGCTTTTATCAATGGCGTAGTTATCGGCTGTTTATATCTCCCCAACGGCAATCCATATCCAGGGCCCAAATTTGACTATAAATTATCCTGGATAAAGCGTCTTACCGCACATGCCAGGAAACTGGAAGGTTTTCATTTACCAGTGGCGCTGATCGGTGATTATAACATCATGCCTACCGAAATGGATACTTATAAACCGGAGAAGTATGTGGAGAATGCGTTATTCCGGCCTGAAGCCCGGAAATTGTGGCGCGCACTGCTAAAACTGGGTTTGACGGATGCGATCCGTCAGCTATATCCCAATGAGCGCATTTATACTTTTTGGGATTACCTGAGAAATGCATATGGCCGGAATGCAGGCCTGCGGCTCGACCATTTTTTATTGAATGAAGTGTTATCCGAACGTTTGGTGTCAGCGACCGTAGATAAACACGTAAGAGGCTGGGAACATTCCAGCGATCATGCACCCGTGTGGATTGAACTACGGGATTAAACGGGACCTCTTCAAACTTAGGTTTGAATTTTGTGTTTAAATTTCATGTCTAAAAAAGGTAACGATTTTTCCGGCTTTGTAAAGGTAAGAGGCGCGCGCGAACATAACCTCAAGAATGTAAGCCTCGATATTCCCAGGGATGCGCTGGTGGTATTTACCGGTATTTCCGGTTCCGGAAAATCATCACTTGCCTTCGGCACGTTGTATGCAGAAGCGCAACGGCGCTACCTGGAATCCGTTTCCCCGTATGCGCGGAGGCTGTTTAACCAAATGGCGATCCCGGAAGTAGATGAGATCGAAGGATTACCACCAGCAGTAGCCTTACAACAGCAGCGGGGAGCTGTTTCGACCCGTTCTTCCGTCGGAAGCGTTACTACCCTGTCTAATTTATTACGCATGCTTTATTCCCGCGCGGGTGACTATCCGCAAGGACAGAATATTATCTACGCCGAATCTTTTTCACCCAATACACCTGAAGGTGCCTGCACGGAGTGTCATGGATTAGGCCGGGTTTACGAAGTAACGGAGCAAACTATGGTGCCCGATGATACACTGACGATCCGTGAGAAAGCCATTGCCTCCTGGCCGTCTGCCTGGCAGGGGCAGAACCAGCGCGATATCCTGACTACGATGGGTTATGATATCGACGTGCCCTGGAAAGATATGGCTAAAAAGGACCGGGAGTGGATTTTATTTACCGAAGAGCAACCCGTCGTGCCGGTCTATTCTGGATATAACCACGAAGAAATACAACGGTTCATTAAGAACAAACGGCAGCCGGATTACATGGGCACATTTACCGGGGCGAGGCGCTACGTGCGGCACACTTTCGCCCATACGCAAAGTGCTTTGATGAAGAAACGGGTATCTCAATTTATGCTAAGCAGTGAATGCCCGCTTTGCCACGGTAAACGACTTCGGCAGGAATCTTTGTCCGTCAAATTTGCAGGCTATGATATCGCCGAACTTTCCAGGCTCGCCCTGAATAAATTAGCCCTCATATTCGCGCCCTATGCTACCGGCGAAGCACCGGCTTTGAAACAAATAGCTGCTGCTCACCTGGAAAAAGTGGTCGTAGCCAAACGGATTGCCGAAGATTTCCTGGCGCGGTTGCAGGTAATGCTGGATCTGGGTTTAGGCTATCTGACGATCGAACGAAGCACACCCACCTTATCTCCAGGCGAACTCCAGCGGTTAAGGCTGGCGACACAAGTGCGTTCTAATTTATTCGGGGTGGTTTATGTGCTGGATGAACCCTCAGCAGGCCTGCACCCGGCAGATACGGAAGCGCTATTGCGGGCTTTGGCGAAACTCAAAGCTTCCGGCAATTCGCTTTTCGTGGTAGAACACGAGATCGATGTGATCCGGCATGCCGACTGGATCGTGGATGTCGGCCCCACCGCAGGTGAAAAAGGCGGCCATATATTGTATAGCGGCCTTCCGGAAGGATTGCGAGAAGTGGAAACTTCGCTAACCAGGCATTATATCTATGATGATGTCCGCAAAGTGTTAAGTGACCCAAGGATTCCAAAAGACTGGCTGAAGCTGGAGGGCATAACCCGTAATAACCTGGTTGAACTGAATGCGGCTTTTCCCTTAGGCGTATTAACCAGTGTATCGGGTGTTTCCGGTTCCGGAAAAAGCAGTTTGGTGAGCCAGGTATTAGTGGAGCTTGTTGCGGAGCAATTAGGCTTGCAGGTGGATATCTCCGGAGATACAGAAGCCGATCCTTTAGAGCAGTCTGAAGTGCTGACTTCGGGCGGTCATATCGTAAGTGGCATGAAAGCCATAAAACGGCTGGTCGTGGTTGACCAGAAACCCATCGGGCGTACGCCACGTTCAAACCTTGCAACCTATACCGGTTTATTCGATCATGTAAGGAAATTATTTGCTGCTACACCGGCGGCAAAGGGGCGGAAATATGATGCCGGTCGCTTTTCATTCAATGTGGTAAAAGGACGCTGTCCGCATTGCGAAGGGGAAGGTATGGTGATGGTGGAACTGCTGTTCTTACCAAGTGTTTACACGCCCTGTCCGACTTGCGGCGGTACACGCTACAATCCGAAAACGCTGGAAATAAAATACAAGGACAAGAACATTGCGGATGTTTTGAGGATGAACGTTGATGAAGCCGCAAATTTCTTTGATGAAGATCCAACCGTCAACCGCGCACTGGAAGTCGTGCGGGAAGTCGGTTTAGGATATTTGCGTTTAGGCCAGCCGGCCACCGAACTTTCCGGTGGTGAGGCGCAACGCATCAAACTAGCCACGGAACTGCAGCGGGCCCAGCACGGACAAACGCTTTATGTTCTGGATGAACCCACAACTGGTTTGCATCCTTCCGACGTAGAAAGATTGTTGTTGCAGCTTAACCGTTTGGTTGATGCCGGAAACACGGTGATCCTGGTTGAACATGACATGGATGTAATTGCCGCCAGTGATTGGGTGATAGACATTGGCCCCGGTGCCGGGGAAGATGGTGGTCAGATCGTCGCCAAAGGTCAGCCGTCTGACATTGCTAAAGATCAAAAAAGCCGAACGGCTCCCTACCTGGCAAAACACTTTAAATAATTTTTATTATGGCAAATGAACCAACCAACCAGGTCGAACGCGATGCGCAATTGAGGTCCTCCCTAAATTTTACTAAAACTAAAACAGATAAACTTGCGGTACTCATAACCAGCATATTTGGAAGCATGACCTTTTTGTCGATCTGTATAGGGGTTTTCACCATCTGGATTTGCTGGAACACAAAATTGATACCGGGTCTGAAGCCTTTTGATCCCTTTCCATTTTCAACGCTGGAGATGTCAGTATCCATTTTTGCGATCATATTATCCATTTCTGTGCTGATCAATCAAAACCGTCAGGGCCGGATCGAAAAGATCAGCCAACAAGTCGAGTTTGAAATAAATGTACGCGCTGAAGATGAGATCACCAAAGTGCTTCAAATGCTGCATGCAGTGCATCTAAAGCTTGGCATTAATCCCGACGAAGATCAGGAATTAGCGAAAATGAAAGAGCAAACGGATATTGACCAGATCCATCACTCCATAGATGAAAAAGAGGATGATATTAAACCTTAGCAGCGGAACGGAGTGATTTGATCACTGCCGCAGTAACTAATCCTCCCAATGCATACCAGGCTACTGTCAGCACCTTAGTTCTTTCGGTCCGGGTTACCGGTGCGTCATTTAATCCCAAAGGTTCAGTTAGCGTTAGCGCACCGATCCCGGCAGCTATTCCAACTCCGGCTCCACGTAAGAATAGGTATTTCTTTTTTCCAAAGCCGATAGTGCTATAGTAAAGCGCGTTACTCAGGATATCGCCTGCCATGGTTGCTGCGAATAGGGCGTTACCAGTTGGTGGAGTTAGTCCCATAGATTCCATTCCTTTAGTCAAAGCTTCCTCACCCACCAGGTCAATGCGCGGCGCATCATGGTCAAATGATATCACCGTTTGATGAATGATATTCAGGGCGATTGCGCCTGCAATCCCCCAATGATATTGCTGATGATTTTTTTCATATTATCTGAATACGCTTTGTGCTTTTTTTATGGTTTTTGCCAGATCTATCCCTTCTCCCAGCACCCCGTTGAACAGGTCGCCGGTTTCTTTTAGCCGGTCTAAGGCATTGTGAATATTAAAGTGCTGAATGGTCAGCCCCGGCTTGACCTCATCCCAGGTTAGTGGCATAGATACAGTTGCACCTGGTTTCGGCCGGAGGGAATACGGCCCGGCAATCGTGGCACCGGGACGGTTTTGTAAAAAGTCCAGGTACATCTTGCCTTTTCGGGCAACGATGCTGCGTTCCAGACTTGTAAAGTCCGGTATTTGTTTATGCACCAGTTTGACAATAATATTGGCGAACATCTGAGACTGGTCATAAGTATATTTGCCTTCAAGCGGGATATAGATGTGCATACCCGTAGAGCCTGATGTTTTTGGATAAGACGGCACATCTATTGCATCCAATATATCTTTGGTATGCCGGGCAGCTTCCACCACCTGGTCGTAAGTATGTTTATCAGGGTCAAGATCGATCACGCAATAATCCGGGTTATCTGGTGTCTCCGCACGGCTGAACCAGGGATTGATCTCAATGCAACCCAGCGAGTTCATCCATAATAAACTGGCCTCATCCGTTCCCACCAAATATTTGGTCACCTTGCCTTCTCCCGTTACATGGTCAAAAGTTTTGGCCCAATCCGGTGCTTTATCCGTCACATTCTTTTGGTAAAAGCTTTGACCGTGAATACCACCCGGAAAACGGTTCAGCGACATCGGCCGGTCCTTCAGGTAGGGCATCATATACTCACCCACCTTATAATAGTAATTGAGCATTTGCCCTTTAGTGATCTTGTCTTCCGGCCAGTACAGTTTGGTAACATGGTTAAACTTCAGGTCGTGGCCGCAAACCTTTTTGGTTTGGGTATCTTCCGTAGGATTAAGCAAGGTTTTGCGTTCCGTGCTTTTAACGGGTTCCAGTTTCAGATCGGTTTCTTTTGCTTTGCCTTTAAGTTTGGATTTCGTTGAATTTTCTTTTGTTTTTGAAGCTTTCACTGCTGGTTCAGCGGCTTCTTTCGATTCGGCCACCGTTTCTTCCGTATCTACCGGCGTTTCCAGAACCACGTCCTTTGCTTTTTTATCCGTACGCATCCCTTTAAACGATGCCTGGCGGAATACGCCGTCACTGGTTACTTCGGCGAAACCCACCTCGCAAACCAGCTCGGGCTTTAACCAGGTCGGTTTCGCTCCCATGCGTTTAGGCCGGAAGCGGGTAGGCTTGTCTACATCCACTTCGTAGTCAAACGGACTTTTATCGGTGATGAGCGGCTTGAATTGCGCCATCATTTCCTTTTGCAGTTTATCGGAAAATCCGGTGCCGGCCTTGCCGACGAATTGGAGGTCTTTTCCTTTGTATACACCCAGGATCAGTGCGCTGAATGATTTGCCGGTGCCTTCATTTTTAGTGAAACCAGCAATGACCACTTCCTGCCGTCTCTGAACTTTGACCTTCAGCCATTCCTTACTGCGCAGGTCTGAAGTATAAACGCTGTCGGCTTTTTTGGCGATAATGCCTTCCAGCCCCATGCGTTCGGCAGCCCCGAAAAAGTCAATACCGTTGGCATCGAATACTTTGCTCTGGCGGATATGCTCATTGTCAGTTGGCAGGATAGATTGAAGAATGGCCTGGCGTTCTATTAGCGGCAGGCCCATCAGGTTTTTGCCTTCATACCATAGGATATCGAAAATATAGAATACCAGATTGCCATCTGCTTCGCTGCGCCAGTTCTGCATGGCACCAAAATCGGAAATTCCTTTTTCACTCAGCACGAGCAGTTCGCCGTCAAGTACGGCATCCATGCCCCAGCTTTTGAGAGCTTCATTGATCGGGTAGTATTTTTCGAATGGGAGATTGTTGCGCGAGATCAGTTGGGCACCTTCCTTCTTGTCGAGTATCGCAACTGCGCGGTAGCCATCCCATTTAACCTCAAAGAGCCATCCGGGTTCATCGAACGGTTCATCCACCAAAGTGGCTTTCATCGGTTTGATATTGGTTGGCACTTTAGATTTAGGGGCGGATTTTAAAATGGCTTTGATATCCAGCTCTCCCGGCTCTTCTGCTTTAACTTCCTCTGCCAGTTCTTCATCTGGCACCACATCTTCTTCGTGCCCGTGCTGCCAGACCTTTTCACTGGTTTTCTCCATCGTTTCGATGGTTTTGCCGGAAAGGACAGATTTGTCTTTTTTGGTGATGTCGTCGCTGGTAGCAAACTCATCCTTGTGTTTGATCATCAACCAGCCGTTCTCACCCATGCCGTGGGTTTTTACCATCGCAAATTCCCCGTTTAATTTCTCCCCGTGCAGTTTGATCTTCAACTGGCCGGATGCCAATTGTTTGAGTAAGTGTTTTTCCTGGGCTTTTTTGCCTTTGATCGGTTCAATAGGCTCATAAGTTCCCTCATCCCAAACGATCACCGTTCCTCCGCCATATTCGCCTTTCGGGATAATGCCCTCAAAGTTCAGGTAATCAAAAGGATGATCTTCCACCATCATGGCCAGATGCTTAACTTTAGGGTCAAGCGATGGGCCTTTTGGTACGGCCCAGCTTTTTAATACGCCATCCATTTCCAGCCGGAAATCATAATGCAGTCTGGAAGCATCATGCTTTTGAACAACAAAGATCAGGTGATCCTTATCCTTGCTTTTCCCGGCTTTGGGTTCGGCGGTCTTCTTAAAGTCCCGCTTTCTGGCATATTCGGTCAGGCCCATCGTTGTTATTTTTTAAGGTAGTCCTTAACTGCTCTCACAGCGGTTCCCGCCGATTTGACGGCCTCTTTCAGTTCTTCTTTGGTTACGCCTAACTCCTTTGTCCAGTAGGACACTTCGTAATCTTCGTTTACATTAATGAATTTGCTGTCCGGGCTGCCGGTTTTTGTTTTATCGTCCATGGCTGTATGATTAAATTATTAATTGATTTACTTTCATAACAACATCTGTTTCGTATGGTTTGAAGTGGTTGTAAAACTTCTCCTGTCTTAATTTAGCAGCATCATTTCAGTATCCGCCCCCTATCCATTCTGCCTGTGCATTCCCATAAAACCAATTTTTATATGCTAAGGTAAATCACCTCCTAATCCGTAAAGGGTATATAAACACCGGCCCACCGGTGCCCTGACGGATCATTCCTCCTGCTTTATTCCTGCATAAAAAATTAATTTTATGGAAAAGCTTATTTTAAACACCGAATCGAAACCCCGAAAAGAAGCATATGTGCTGAAAGCCATCTGTGTCATTATGAGCCGGCAATCCTTAAGGAAACAACATTGGGGCACTCCACCTGTACTTACTACCAAAAATGAATTCATACTTACAGGAAATCGAGGACGAATCTGATGTAAATAGAAAATTAAGCTTTCACACCGCCGTTCTTACTTTTGCAACTACTTTTACACTTACCAATGGCATATTAATAGAACAGTTTCAAAAATGTTTGGGCACAAGTCACTCAAGCAAACAAAGCATTATGAAAACGTTCTAGATATAAATCAGTGAGGAATGAAATTATTAAAACGATGTCTGGTGCAAGTGTAACCGGATCAAAACGTCTTTAGTAAAAGGAAAGGCAAGTTGTCACTCACATGCAAGTATTTACCATTGGATTAAATCTTAGTTCTTAAATTCTAACCAAAAAACAGATGCCTTATCCATTTCGGCGTATTCCCATTACAACTTATTTTTTCAAAGATACGCTTTCCAATGTTCAGACCAACCGCAACAGCAGTATCGGAACTTCAACCGGCAGATATCCCGCAAGGCGCGGCCCTGAATAACATGATGCGACAGATGGGGGGATCGTTTGGGATCGCTTGATCAATACTTACATTGCCCACCGGGAGGCAGCTAACCGGACCGCTTTACTTACGCATGTCACCGCCGCTGATCCGCTTACGATATTGCGTCAACAAGCTTTTATCCGGAATTTCATGGCACACGGGTCTACTTATTTTCGGGCAGTGCAACAATCCCTTGGGGCGCTGGAAAACACAGTGGTCAGGCAAACATTTTTACTCAGTTACATGGATGCATTTTTATTGCTGGGCATCTTAAATGCCTGCTGTATTCCGCTGGTACTTATTATGATTAAAAAGAGGAAAGAGATGAAAACAGTTAAAATTGAACTGCCCGATGCCCACTGACACAAATTCTGGCCCTGTCCGGATGTTGTACTGATAAACCTGATCTTAGAGAACAAAAAGAATTCAAATTTTAATTTATATGAAAGAGTGGAATGATCTATTCGTTGCTGCCACTGGCGGTGCTGCTGCCCTGACCGGGTTGATCTTTGTAGGTATTTCCATCAATTTAAAGGACATCCTAGAAATACCGATATTGACGATCAAGGCATCTGTGTCACTTATTCTATTATTGGCAATTTTGATCTTTTCTATTGTCTTGCTGGTACCGCAGTTTTCTATGCGATTAAACGGCATTGAGTTTACTGTTTTAGGGATAATTGTTTGGGTGTTGGTAACCAAAGCTGATCTCCAAGTGTATGCAAAAACTTTAAAGGACTACAAAAATCACCACCTGCTTAATTTATTCATTGACCAATTTGCAATTTTGCCTTATGTGGGAGCAGGTGTTTGCTTACTCTTAGGACAAGAAAATGGAATATACTTGATAGTCCCTGCAATCATTATATCTTTTATCAAATCGGTGTTTGACGCATGGGTTTTGCTTATTGAGATTAAAAGGTAATTAAGGAATCAAGTGACGTTCCGTACATTCAGATAAGGTCAGTTAAAAGACGCCCTGAATTGAACAGGAGAAAGCGCCGTTTTTGTTTTAAACAGCCGGCTAAAGGATTGCGGGTGCTCAAACCCTAAATTATAGGCCACTTCACTGATGGTCAGGTTGGTGGTAGACAACAATTCTTTTGACCTTTCGATCAGTTTTTGGTGAATATGCTGCTGAGCGTTCAAGCCGGTGAGCGAGCGTAGCATATCACTTAGATAATTGGAAGTATAATTTAACTGCTCTGCCAGGTGTTGTACGGTAGGCAAACCATGATTAACCGGTTGCCCGTCTTTGAAATAGGTATTCAGGTGATCTTCGAATTCCTGAAGCAGATCGCTGGTTGCTGCCTGGCGTGTCAGGAATTGTCGTTTGTAAAAGCGTTTGGCATAACTTAACAGTAATTCGATTTGTGCGATCACCACCTCACGGCTGAAGTCATCTATCCGGCTGTTGAGTTCCTCCTGAATGATGGTAAAGATGGATGACACGGTTGTCCTTTCCTGCTCAGAAAGGTGAAGGGCCTCATTCGAAGCATATGAAAAGAATCCATAATGTTTGATTTTGGTGGCAAGCGGATAGCCCTGAATAAAGTCTTGGTGGAAGATCAATGAAAACCCTTCATTGCCTTTGTAAATCGCAGTGCTTCCAACGATCTGGTTGGGTGCCGTAAAGACCATACTCCCCTCATCAAAGTCATAATAACCTTGCCCATATCTGAACTGACCACCTAATTTGCTTACAAAAGATATTTTGTAAAGTGTGGTGACATAGCTAACCGGAAGCCTGCATAAGTTGATGCGTTCTTCGCGCGTATCCAGCAAAGTGATCAGCGGATGAGCAGGTCCCGGAATGCCGAGCATGCGGTGTATCTCGGTGATCGACCCCAGCGTAACAACCTTTGGCGTATCATTTTTCATGATGTAAGATAATAAGTATGACCGGAGCCTATCTCAGCTGCCGGTCATATTAAAATGGGAATACGGTTAATTCTTAATAGTAAGCGCTATTACCACGGCAAGGGACCTTCAGGCCCTGTAAAGGCACCGGTGGTGCCATCCGTTTCCAGCGCAACGCGAATAGGTTCGCGTGAGCCGACTTCTAAACTGTCTGTTCCCTGAAAGTTATTCAGCGCCGTGGCGGTATAACCCGGGCTGGTGGCGTTTACCTTGATGCCTTCTTTCTCCAGTTCCAACGCAAAAGCGAGCGTAACGGCATTAAGCGCTGTTTTAGAAGCAGCGTAAACAATGCCGAAGTGTTCACGTGCCCAGCATTCCGGATTTGATATCCAGGTCAACGAACCCAGCCCGCTTGATACGTTGACGATGCGTGCCGCTGACGACTTGCGCAGCAAAGGCAAAGCGGCTTGAGTCATAGCAATAACGCCGAAGACATTGGTTTCCCATACGGTACGTACTTCGTCCAATGATACATTGACGGCCCTGCCGGATGCCATGACCTCTTCGACCGTGCGGCCGGGCTCACCGGCATGTGCTATACCTGCGTTATTAACGAGCAGGTCCAGGCGACGGTATTCATTTCCGATACGCTCAACCGCTGCATTGATGGTTTGCTGATCGGTAACGTCCAGTTGGATGGCTTTAGCATTTCCCCCGATCTCTGCGGCGGCTTTTTCCCCGTTTTTTAGGTTACGTGAACCCACATAAACTATATAGCCATTCGCTGCAAGCGCTTTAGCAATTTCGTTGCCTACACCTTGGTTCGCGCCGGTTACCAGTGCAACCGGTTGGCTGTTCGTTGATGATCCAATTTGATTTTCCATGATAATAAATAGATAAATAATTTGCAAACAAAGATGGGTATACATTGCGGCGACACCGTAACCAAATCAAGGACATTTGTAACCAAAATGGAGATAAGAACTGATCGTTGTCATTGCCTAAAGAAGGTGGGTAACAGGAATCTGCCAAAAAGACTACAAATCCCGCATTTTTGGCTACATAAGGCATTCTTTCTTTTTTGAACTTTGGTTTAAATAAGATCCTTATGAAAAACGGAATTGAGAATAAAGTAATTGCGATAACCGGGGCCAGCAGTGGAATAGGAAAAGCGACGGCGGAATTATTGGCGGCTCGGGGCGCGAAAGTAGTTTTGGGCGCACGCAGGACCGACCGTTTAAAAACGATTGTGGAGGCTATTGAACAAAACGGCGGCGAGGCCGCCTTTTTGGAAATAGATGTGACCCGCCGTGAAAACGTAACTGAATTGACGGCATTAGCTGTAGGGCGGTTTGGCAGGCTGGATGTAATGATCAATAATGCTGGAATCAGCCAGTTGTATAAAATGGAGGAATTGGATGTAGAAGGCTGGGAACAGATGATCGATGTCAATCTGAAAGGTACGCTATATGGGATCGCCGCCGCACTCCCCATTTTTAAACGTCAGGGTTCCGGCCACATCATCAATGTGATCTCCACGGCTGGAATCAGCATCGTACCCACCATGGGCGTCTATGCCGGCACAAAAAACGCGGTGCGTATCATTAGCGAAGCACTACGCCAGGAATCACTGGGCCGCTGGCGGGTAACTGGTATCTCGCCGGGCTATGTAGCTACCGAATTTGCAAGCAATATCAAAAACGACGAAGTAAGAAATACCATTCAGCAAAATGCCGATCAAATGGCTATCCCCGCTGAAGCCGTTGCGAGAGCGATCGCTTATGCCATTGAGCAGCCAGGCAATGTTGATGTAGGTGATATTGTGATCCGCCCGTCTGTTCAAGGTTAAACCCTTATCTTTATATGATTCCATAACTGAAACAATTGCCACATCGAATGAATAATCCTTTAAAGTTTAACAGCATTATTGATCTGATGCGCCGGCTGGGTTTAGACCCGCCTGCACATCCGATGATCACACTGGTCAATTACGATAAGGTAGGGATCAATCTGCGTGATGCGGGCAGCTGGTTCATGCTCGACTTTTATAAGATCACTTTCAAAAAAGATTTTAACGGCAGCGTTAAATACGGGCCGGGCACTTACGATTTCAAGGATGGCGGTATGGCCTTTTTAGCACCGCGTCAAGTGGTTCAAATGACCGCCGATCCCGGGGATTATCAGGGTTACGCTTTATATTTCCATCCCGGACTTTTAAACAGCCATTTGCTGGCACAGGGTATCCATAACTATGGCTTCTTTGATTATGCAGTAGCAGAGGCATTGTTCCTGTCTGACAAAGAAAAACAGATCATGGAAACGCTTTTTAAGGCTATTGAGATCGAGTTGGATAACCCTATTGACCAGTTCAGCGAAAGCGTACTGGTATCGCAACTCGAACTGTTGCTCAACCACAGTAACCGATTCTATAACCGGCTGTTCCTGACCCGAAAGAACCTGCACCATGACCTGATCAGCCTGATGAACATTTGGTTGAATGAACGTTTTAATAGTTCGGAGGCAGTCGTTTCCGGCTTACCATCTCCCCAGGATATCGCAACGCATTTGAAGGTATCACAGCGTTACCTATCAGATATGCTTAAAACACTGACCGGCAAAACCACGCAGCAGCATATTCACCTGGCACTGATCGAAAAAGCAAAAGTGCTGTTGAACCAGACCACCCTGACCACCGCAGAGATCGCTTATCAATTAGGATTTGAGCATCCGCAGTCATTCAATAAACTTTTTAAACAGCGCGCCAGTGTTTCCCCTATCCGGTTCCGGCGGGATCAGCTAAACTAAAGGTTATAGCGGCTGGGTGCCGGGAACAAGGTGATCACAGATTCTTTTCTTTGCGCATCATACTGAGAAAAACCGCGGTTATGCCCAGATAGCTGGCAATATGCTTTTGGGATGTGCGTTGTTCAAGTCCCGGATAATGTCTGCGAAATTCGCGGTAACGCTGCTCAGCGGTTTTTGACAGATTAGACGTAACCCGCCGCTGAAACATGTCAAAACCGTTTTGGGTAAGTATCCGGAAAAAACGCTCGAACTTCGGCACATCTGTAAATAATCGTTCCAGGTCCGGCAATGTAAAATAGCATACTTGTGTATCTTCCAGTGCCTGTATGGTATTGGTTGCCGCCATTACTTTAAAAAAGCTCACAATGTCACATGCCCACCAGTTTTCCGGGTAAAAGCAGAGGTTGTGTTCCTGCCCGTCCTTATCGGTGTTGTACATACGCAGGCAGCCTTCGTTAACAAAATAAATATGCCGTTCTATCTCACCGGGTCGCACAAGTATGCTGCGTTTGGTGACTGTTTTACGTTGCAACAAGGCAAGCACTTGCTCCTGTTCAATAGGAGCAAGTGCTATATGCAAGGCAAAATTAGACAGGATCAGTTCTGACATATCAGCAAGTATAACCTTTAAAAGTCAATTTTGCGGGTCATGAACAATTTCAATTCCGCTGTCCCGGCCTCACGAAGCGGGTTAGCTATTTGGTGATAAACATCGCTTTGCGCGATAATTTTGAATGCTTCAGCACTGGGGTATTCTACCAATACGATTTGATCCCATTGCTCTTCTTCGTCGGCAATTACGTTAGCTACGACCTCGCTCACCAGTTTTACGGTGACACCTTCAATGCCCAGTTGCTGCACTACACGGTTAAATGCAGGTATATACTGTTCAAAGTAAATCTTCTTGTCCTTGAACTTGATCATGTTCAGCATCAACACAGGCCCCTGGCCGGGTTCAATATTCGGTAATGTTATGATCATGATCGTTTGTTTAAAAAAAGCCTACAATACGGGTAATGCGGTTCTCGCTGTCAAATTCAAAATAATCCATGCCCTCAATCGGATATCCTTCGGGACGGATGGCCAGCCAGCGGAAGCGTCCGCTTTGATGATGCACCTGTGGCTCAGCCAATACCTGAAATGTTCTTGGCCCCATTTGTCCATATGAACTAATGATCAGATCAGTAATCGCATCCGGCCCTGTGATAGGATCAGTTAAGCGGTCAGTGTAAGTACCATCCAAAGCCCAGCACTTGCTGATCTTTTCCAGGATGGCTTCCCGTTCGGTCTCATTCCATGCACTCGTATAAGTGAGGATCGTCTCTTCAATGTTTTTGATATTTTCCATAATACAAAGGTCGACAGGATGTGCCGGAAAAAAGTTCAGGTAGTTGAAGAGTTTAAGTTATTTTTAAAGACTTTGTACCTGGTGATTGCCCTAAAGCAGACACAACGGAAATCATTTATTTTTTGAATGCAATTCGTTGCCACAGATGCGGAAACCGGACGATTGCGGCAATCCATATCAACGCTTCAATAGCTGCCGGAAAAATAATGCTCTGCCCATGTTGTAAATGGGTAGCTATAGCGCCACCCAGGTAAGATGATAAAAGCAAAAGTCCCAGCAATCCTGTTCTTGGAATCATAAAAAGAATGACCGATGTTAACTCTACGACACCTAGCAGGCGATAAACAGCTGGCGTAATACCAAAGGAACGTGTCATTTCTAATGAATGCGCACTGCCGATGATCTTATCGATTGCCGAGCCGGCCATCAGTAGCAGGACGATCCCGCTCAATGCCCAGCCGGTTATTTTTCTGGTTTTATTACTCATTTCAATTTAGTTAAAAGGTTAAACAGATCTGGTATGCCCGCCATCTACACGCAATAGTGCACCGGTCACGTAATCGGCCATGGGGCCGGATAAGTAGGCCACGGCAGCCGCAACTTCTTCAGGCTTGCCGAAACGCCCCACATCGTTCTGTACGAATTGGTCCACCGCGTTGCGTTCAATGTCAACCCAATTGTCTCCCCAGCCATATTGCCCTGCCATGTTCATGAGCATATTTCGCGTATTCTCTACCAGCATTGGTCCTGGAGCAATAGTATTTGATGTGATACCTGTACCCTTCAGTTCGCGCGCCAGCGATACGGTAAGGTTATGTCGTGCAGCTGTAGCCGCAAGATAATCAGGCTGTAAAGCAAAAGGCTCAATACCGCCCGAAGATCCGATCTGTATCATACGTCCCCAGCCCAGTGTTTTCATAGGCGGCAATAGCCGGTGGATCATGCGCACATACGCCAGCACATTAACATTATAGCTATCGCGCCAGTCGTCTACGCTCACCTGCAGCCATGGCCTCGGCATATAAGCGCCGGCGTTATTCACGAGTATATCTATCGGTCCACCTGCTAAAGCGCCGTTTGCTACGGCGTCCGCACCTTCGTCAGTCGACAGATCCCCTAAAACGTAAACGGCTCGCCCACCGGTATCATTGATGCTTTTTGCTACCGCAGCCGCACGTTCCTTATTGCGGCCATGAACAATCACCTCGGCACCTTCGGTAGCCATTAAGCGAGCGATCGCTTCACCCAAACCGGCACTGGAACCGGTTACCAGTGCTCTTTTTCCTTTTAATTGCAGATCCATAATTTCCTTTTTATTACTTTTGTTGATTAACTTACTTTAAGTAAGTCAAAGCTAAAGTGTGAACTGTTCTAAAACAAGAAGGCACTTGAAAGTCAGACACTTACTTTTAAGTAACTGTTATTGAGAATCAGGCGGATATGAAAAAAGAAATTTTAAGGAAATGTGAGAACGACCGTGATAACTGCCCGGTGAAAGATGTTTTGAACCGTGTAGGTGATAAATGGTCGATGCTTACTGTCATCATGTTATCTGACCACGGCACGTTGCGCTTTAACGAACTGCACCAACTGATCGATGGCATCTCGCAGAAAATGCTGACCGTGACCCTAAAGATGCTGGAAGCCGACGGGCTGTTAACGCGGAAGATGTATCCACAGATCCCGCCTAAGGTAGAGTATGCCTTAACGCCGCTTGGCGAAAGCTTGGTAACGCCGCTGATGCACCTTTACGATTGGGCCAACACCAATATGCCAGAGATCAAAGCTTCCAGGGAACGTTATGAAAACGCTGTAGTATTATGAATACCTATTTCCTACCTGATGATATATTAGATGGATCTCTTGCTAATACAGATGAAGTAGTGATCCGTTGCTACACCTCCGGCAAGGATTCCGTTAAGAACAGGATCGTCTTAAATCAGAATATGATCAACCTGCTGGTCAGCGGCACCAAGACCGTTGTTTACGCTGATGCCACGGCTGTAGTGAACGCCGGGGAACTGGTGGTATTATCAACCGGGAACGTGCTCACCTCTGAGCTTTTGACAGGCGGGCAGCAGTTTAGCAGCGTCCTGTTTTACTTCAGCAACGAGGTATTTAACCGGTTCCTGATCAAGTATGACCATTTGCTGCAAAAGGTTATTCCTTTAGGCGGTAAACAACCCTACCTCATATTTAAGCAGGATGATCTGATCAAGCATTTTATCCCCTCTATGCAGGCATTGATCACTACGGAAAGCAAGCTACCCGCGGCGGTCAGACTGATCAAATTGGAAGAGCTGCTCTTGTATCTTTTACATTTTGACCCCGAACGGTTCCGGGCTATTCAGATCATTACAAAGGACCGGGAACAACTGCAGATCAAAAAAATAGTGGAGAGTCACGTTGGTCAGCTGATCACCGTAGATGAACTGGCTTTCCTCTGTCATATGAGCACGTCTACCTTTAAAAGGAGATTTAGCGAGATCTATCATACTACTCCTCAAAAATGGCTCCTCACCAGAAAGCTGGAACTGGCTGCCGAATTGCTAGGATCAGGAGGAGAAAACCCGTCGGGTGTTTATCTGAAGGTTGGGTATCAAAATCATTCCAGCTTTTCCGAGGCTTTCCGTAACCATTTCGGTTATACGCCAAGCGATTACCAGCAGCAACAGTTGAACGTTGTGCCATAACACCTGAACGTCCGGCCCTAACCGACACCTGCTTCCGGCCGGTACCTTTGTATCATCAAAACATGAATATATGGAAACGATGATAGAAAATAACAGAGCAGCAGTGCGTCGCTTTAATCAAGAGGTAATCGAACAAGGAAATGTCGCCAGCTTCAACGCACTTATGGACAGCAAGTTTGTTAACCGGTCAGCCCCGGCCGGCATGGACAACGGCCCGCAAGGCATGATCTGGTTCTTTAATGAGGTCTTACGTCCGGCGATACCTGATCTAAGAGTGATCATCCATGACCAGGTAGCCGAAGGCGATTTGGTCACTACCCGAAAGACCATCAGCGGCAGGCAAACAGGACCGTTATTAGGTGCGCCTGCAACCGGACGGGTGATGAGCATCGAGGTCATAGACATCATAAGAATTAAAGACGGCAGATACGTTGAACACTGGGGCATTACTACATTACCTGAACTCCTTGCGACTTTAGCGCAAGCCTGAACAAAAAAACCATGTTAAAACAATATTTCACTGATCTGGCAGCTTACAATAGCTGGGCAGATCAAAAGGCGATGGACTGGTTAAGACAGATCACTGATGAGCAATGGGAACAGGTTAATGTCAGCAGCTTTTCCAGTATCAGGCAAACCGCGGTACATATAGCCAGCGCCGAAAAGATCTGGATAGATTTTTGGACCAAGGCAGCAGATCCGGTTTACCTCTCGGCAAATTTCACCGGTAGCAAGAACGAACTGTTTACCATCTGGAAGGCAGCCTCTAATGGCCTTGAGGCTTTTATCAAAGACCATCCTGCGAATCATATGGATGAGTCAGTTAGCTTTATTTATCCAAATGGTAACACCGGGCAGATGCCCTATTATCAAACCTTTGCCCATATCGTTAACCATTCAACCTATCATCGGGGACAACTGGTTACCCTCTTGCGGCAGGCCGGCTACAACCAGTTTTCATCTATCGACCTTGCTACGTTTTACATTCAGAAGGAATCAATCGTATAAAAATTAATCTTATACTTTAACGAATAAAGCATGTTATTCTAAAATCTACGCTAAGATATTAGTATGTTTATTATGTCGTGTGTTGATCGAATAAAGTAAGGTTGCTATTGCGTCATTCGTAGAGTTCGATGCTAATTAAAACTTAACGCACTGACATAATAGAGATAGTTCTGAACTCTCCCTCTCCTCTATCGCTTCATAACCTCCAATTGTTAAATTGTTAAAATATACTTTTAATTGATTTATCTCAATACGAATGTAGTTTTATTTATTTTACCATCTAACGCGTTTAGCTCAACACTTAATTGATTTAAGTCAGCCCTTTTAAAGACCTATTTTCCTTTATGCGTGTAGCAATTCCAGTTGGGCTTGGCGTTTTTTAATATCGAAAAAGAATACAGAAACTATCCAGCTTACTTCTCCGTAAAGAGTCAATAATTATACGCTCATTTTGACTTATAACGTTATTTGAAATTTGAGTGAATCAACCTTTATCCGTCTTAATCGGAGGTTTTTAATGCGCCATTTGTATACCCTTTAAAACAGGATAATTAACCATACCATTATGTTGACGTTACAGGAAGGAATTTTATTGATCTTAGGTTTTGGTGCAACGTTGTTTATCTGCGTGCTGATCGAACATTTTCGTAAAGGTACAAAATCGGATGCTTTTTAGTGGCCAACCGCAATGTTTCCACCACGAGAGGAGCTTTGAGCATTGCTGCGGCTTGAATATGGGCACCGGCAGTTTTTATTTGCTGCCAAAAAGCTTATGAGCAGGGTATTGCCGGTGTCTTTTGGTTTACGGCTCCGAACATTTTGTACTTTTTCGTATTTGCTCCATTTGCTGTGCGGCTTCGGCGCAAAGGCTTTAGCGTTCGAAGGCCTTAATACCGACGTGGGTTCGAAATCCAGGATGCTGAAAGCGGGCGTAGACGGTATAGTCAGTTTGGGAATGTCCTGCCCGTAGCCAAAGCAGGAAAAACACATCAATAAACCGCAGAGGGTGGCAAAGTGCACGAGCCCACCCGGCACACCTATCGGTAGCCGTATAATTTAATGGTCGTTAAAATCCATAGAAAGCCTATATTAGTGGAAATTTTATTTGCCCGGTTGTGTTTAACCGCAGCTAATTTGTAAATATCAAACATAAATTCAATTGAAAAAGTATCTTTTAGTTATTGTACTGGCATTAGCCTTTTATACAGGTAAGGCGCAGGGTAGTTTAAACTATGCCACCTTTGGTATTGGTTTAAGCGCAAGTTTAAACCGCCCGTATGCCGATCTTAAAAAAGAGTATAATAATAAATCTTTTGCGTTAACCCTCAATTATTTTTATACACCTTATGTGCCTATTGGTTTAGAGTTCCAGATAGGTAAACTATCCGGCGGTGGCACAGACCTTAAGATAGATAAAGACGGCCGCCAATACGAAAACAATTATAAGGCGGTAATAGTGCATATGGATGTGCAGGCCGGCGAAATAATGAATTACCAGGGCAGCACGGTATTGAATGTGCTGAAAAACTTTTACCTGGGGTCAGGTATAGGTGGTATCATGAATAGCGTTAAAACACAAAGGGTAAGTGTTATTAACCCTCCTTATATGTTTCCGGGCACAGATAGCGGCGTTAACCTGATAATCCCGTTGCGTTTTGGTTACGAGTTTAAGTTTTATAACGAATATGACCAGCCAAACATCCGCCTGGACATTGGTTATCAGCATAATATAACTATTGGCGAGGGTATTGATGGTTACGCCGACCCCACAAGCCAGTTTAAAAATAACGCGCTTGATCAATACAGGCAGATAACCGTAGGTATTAAGGTAAACTTTGGCGGACAAAACAGTTACGATAAAGAGATAAGGGGATATTAAGTCGAATATTGAAGAACTACGCGATTTGGCCGGAAGCCAGGCAACTTTTGAGCGCACTGCTTGAACTTGGCAGGACAGGTGCGATCCGTCAGCTTTATCCTGATAAGCGCATTATACATTCTGGGATTACCTGCGCACTGCTTACCGCAGGAATGCAGGCCTGCGTCTCGACCATTTATGCTGAATGATGGTCAAATATACAGGTCGACAGCTGGCAGGAGATGTCAACAGCTGCGGCACACATCCCCAATAAAAGGGACTGCAATAAAGCCTCATGACGGCCAGAATCAGCGATGTAATTAGAGAAAGATATTAATCTTTTCATTACTTAGTGTATAGAATACATTTATATATTGATTTTATACACCCTCAAAAATAGCGAAAATACAGTTATGACAAGTATTATAACGTACAAATGGAATGCAGACCCAAATATACTAAGTGTATAATTTTAGACGTTTGATTTTATAAATCATTTTAATGCCCCTCGCACTCGGCAACCGTTGGGCACGGTTATCTCTTCATCCTTTCCATGTACAGATATCCAGAGAGTCTTCGACTTTATCACCAAAACAATCCTTTATAGCACCTGCGTATACTCAGCTAGCCTTTGCTTTTTGAGCTTTACCTACCCCCTGTCGTCGGGTTAAGGAAGTCTTTCGAATGTAGTACAGGCATTGATCGGGTTTAGGTAATAGACATGGAGTTTGTGGTCTGAACGCAGATCTACCTGGATATCGTCATCACCAGCAATATCCCTGCATCCGGGGATGCTCAGGTAACCCCATTCCAAGGGGCCTTGATCGTCGCCGCGGTCGGTACGGAAAATATGGTCGGCCGTAACATAGCTCAGGTAGCGCTCGCAGGTGGTTTTGCGCGGATGCCGAAACTTGATACGTGCCCTGCTGGTATGATGATGTACTCAGGGCGGACTTTATCAAGAAAGGGTTTAGAACTGCCGTTTTCCGCCCCGTGATGAGGGGAAAACATGATGGTCGACCGTAGTCCTCAGCGGCATTTTCTACGAGGAATTTCTCTGTCGCAATGCACACGCTCTCAGCATCATTTTTGCGGCGGCCAAGCGCGTCGCCGGTGAATAGCACGGAGTTGCCGCCATATTCGACTTTCATTACGATGCTTACGCCATTCAGTCTTTCCGCCGGGTCGGAAGTGAGATGCCATTCCGGCATAGGTTTACCAAAGCCGCAAAGCAGTTTAAAATGGGCACCGGAAATCACGATGTCGCCCCCCGGGTAAATAACGCTGTCACGTTCGTTCAGGTTGATGCTTTCGGTAATGTCGGCACGGTCTTGCAAGGCACTTTTGAGTTTCTGAAAGGCCTTGGTTTCGATAGCATTCGTTCCGTCGATTTTACGGTCATATCCGCCCCAAATCACTTTTTTGATTCGGTAGTCCCGAATAGCCTGTGAGGCAGCTACGATGTGGTCGCCATCCATGTGGCTTAACACCCATGAGTTCTACGGTTGCGCCTTCTGGCAGGAACTTTTGCATCTGGACCCAGGTCTGACTGCCGTCCGCCGTATTCAACCCGCCTGCGTCGTAGATGACATATTTGTTTCCGGGCATGCGTATGATGGTACAAAGGCCGTTATCCACATCGATTATCCGTACACTAACAGAATCCGTACCGTTTTGCGGACTGAATACTAGTGGGACGTGAACAGCTGTATCTGTTGCACGGGATATGAAAGTTTTATAGATCCAGCCTTTCTTACCGCTTCCAGCTGCTTGCACCTTGTAATAGTTATTTTTACTTTTTGCCAGCAATATTTGCAGTCTCGTTCCGGCAGGAAGGCGAGCAACGATCGGGGAAGCACTGTTCGGGTACCTGTGCAGTATCGCGGAGCATGTTGCTTCCCAGCCGGGCTGTTGGGCGTAAGCGGATACGGCCAAAAAAAGGCTAAAGTACAGGATGAGAATTCGTTTCATGTGAACTGGTTTGATATCGGCAAGGTAACTAGCGCCCGGTAATAAAAAGGGGTGAAAACATCTTTTTATCGCCGGGTAAAAGATCCTCCTCATGCAATTGGACAGGATGTAAGTCATACACGCTTGTAACGGGTTAGCTTTGAGGGGAGAGTGACGACATACCGTAAGATTGGAGAAGCTAGATCATACTCATTTCATCATAACCGATGCTTAATATTAAAAAAACTCATCATAATTGAGAGGCTTTTGCCGGTTGTTTGTGTATGGCAGTCATTTTAGATAGTTTTTTACCAAAATTAATTGATGGTAATTCAACAAATTTATACATCGTTCTGGATAAATAAACCACAACAACCAGGAGAATAACATCTAATAGGGGGTTAAGAAGTACATTGCTTTTTACAGGAGGCGCATTTCGATAGATACCAAAAGAATAAG
Organism: Mucilaginibacter sp. UYP27; assembly: GCF_040547175.1. Lineage (NCBI taxonomy): Bacteria > Pseudomonadati > Bacteroidota > Sphingobacteriia > Sphingobacteriales > Sphingobacteriaceae > Mucilaginibacter > Mucilaginibacter sp. UYP27. The sequence goes on along the minus strand of NZ_JBEPPE010000002.1, from coordinate 751,705 downwards.
CTGTTAACGGTACATGTATCAGGTAAATTGAATATGAATAATCACCCAATCTGCTAACTAAATTATCTGACAGCGGTTTGTAGTGACTTATTATGATCAAGCCAATTGTTAATATACTTGTTATGAAAAATGGCAAGCTTTGATGAGCTGGATAAAATGCAAACACTGACAAACCAAATAATAGCACGTTTAATAATTGCTTTGTTTTGTCGTCATGTAGTAATTTAAATAAAGCAGTGCCTATGCTAAATAACGGCCAAAATTTGAAAAAGGATGAGAAGCCCAAATTCGTGGAGGGGATTGTGCAACTGACTACGGTAATCAAAATCAGCAACAAAGTAATGTAGTTGTTTTTTAGGAACGAGCATAAGATTATCGCTAAGTAAAAGAGAACTTCATAGGGCAATGTCCAATAGACCCAATTAATTGCCGCGACTTTTGTAAATGGATAAGTAGCCAAGCCTAAGGTAGAGAAGATTTCGTATCCTGTTTTAGGAAGCACGGCCACCGAATTTACACCCCGCAACAATTTTAAACTAATAATCACAATGCCGGTTATAAAAAGGCTAAACCAATAAGGCGGGTATATCCTAAAAAGTCTCCTGATAATAAATTCTAAAGATGTTTTGGCGTGGCTAAAGCAATCATTATACAATACCCACTGATAACGAAAAACATAGGGACGCCTAATTTGCCAAAATTGAAAAAAAATATAGTGTAAAGGCTTTTTGGCTTATATAACATCTGGTAATAGATGTGGAATAATGCGACCGATAATGCCGCTATAAAACGTAATAGGTCTATAAGGTTGTTTTTTGTGCTGTAGCCATGCTGTATAACGCAAAGTAAATAAATTCTTTTAAAGGTCTTTAAAAAACGTTTAATCGATCCTCTAAAACATCCAGTCGTCAAGGCACCCGCTTAAATATCTAACAAGTCGTTCGATTTAACTTACTACCAGATCTAATGATCTTATATTAAAGGACGTCAAAACCATTTTACGTAAGCATTTCTATTTTAGTTTATGTTCGTTCGGGTTCAACATTTATTAGTTCCGCGGCAGATTTGGCTGATTATTTACGCTACTTATAATTTATTGATTTTCTTCATTTGGAAAAAGTAAAAGCTGACGTTACAACTAAAAGCACGTTACATGCTTAAGAATATAGTTATTTACTTACGCTTTAAAAACCACAACTTTTGATAAGTTTTTTCGTAAAAATTAAAATCACAAATTTCATTACTGAAATTATCCGATCTATGCCTTATCACCTATTTTACCTGCTTTAAATTGCATCTTCAAAACTCTTATTATCGTGTATGAAACATATTAAAGAACTTGACGGAGTTCGAGGTATTGCTGTCACGCTTGTGATCATCGAACATTGGTTTCCGAAGAGTAGTTTCCTTAATAAGTTACCAAACGGCGCAATCGGCGTTTCCATTTTTTTTGTTTTAAGTGGTTTCTTAATATCACGTATATTATTCGAAACCCGAGTTGAGATCCAGGAGGCGCAGCAATCCGCTTGGCAAGTCATCAAAAACTTTTATTTGCGAAGGGCACTTAGAATATTCCCGATATATTACCTGTGCTTAGCTATCTTGTATATCTTTGAAGCAGGCACTTCCCAGGAGGTTCGGGGTCCTATACTTTATTTTATAACCTTTACACAGAATTTTTACTTTTTTCACATCGATTTTTGGCCGGGCATATTATCACATCTCTGGAGCCTCGCCGTCGAAGAGCAATTTTATCTATGCTGGCCTTTCCTGATGCTTTTTGTGAACAAACGATATCTGTTAGCTGTAATCGTGCTGGTCATTAGTTTCAGTGTATGCACGCAGTTTTTAATGAGGAATATAAATATGTCCGGTTTGCTGACATTTAATTGCCTTCATGCGTTTGGGACTGGGACGCTTTTGTCCTGGTTTATACATTATAAATCAGACATGGCTGATCGAGCCCTTAATTTCCTTCAAATCATCGGACCATTATCGGCGGTATTAATCCTCCTCGGAAATTATTTTTCCGTTCGGTTATTTGCATTTCAGGATCCTTTGATTTGTGTAGTCGGAGCGTGGCTTATCTTTTATATTTATAAAAAGCATGATACAGAAGAAATGCGGTTCAGGTTCCTATTGGCAAACCCAATAGCAATTTATATAGGGCGTGTCAGTTATGGGATATACCTTTACCACAACCTCGTTCCGAAATTATTAAATTATAACCTGGTCAACATTTACATTAACCCCTATCTTCCGAACATCTTAAAAACCAATCTTTTCGGTTGGCTATTTTTGACTGAGAATCTTTTAATGTTACTGGCTGTCGCGAGTTTATCATATTATCTCATAGAACGTCCAATCCTAAAATTAAAGAACAGGTTCTCGTACCGGAGGCCCCAGTCAAACCAAAAACGCAATTTCTTACCGCTCTCTAAAGGCCTTAAACTTTAAACCTCTGTGACCTGATAGATTTTATTATTGATAAGCTGCTATTAGCCTGCGTTTATTTACAGCAAATATGTAAATTTGAATCCATGGTGAGCCTGCAGCAGTCGTTAAGAAGTTTATATATGTTCAGGCGGCAACAACAATTAAACCTCGTCTTGTTATTTCAAGATCTCTAAATATTTTAAATTAAAATCACCCGGTATTATTTGATGGAAGAAACGGAAAAAATCGTTAAAAAATTACCCAACCAGGATGTTGACTATTTCAAAATCGGGAAAATATTGGTCAGCCGCTGGTATTGGATTGCCGGTTCCCTGCTGCTGTTTGTTCTGGGCTCTTACTTTTATTTATGGTATACGCCCAAAACATATGCTACGTCGGGCACAATGAAGCTCGAAGAAAAAAAATCAGAAATAGCTGACCTTGCTACAGCGATGACAACCTCCGATAGAGGTCCGTCAAAAATACAAAGCGAAACATCAGTGATCCAAAGCCCCTCCGTAATATTGGCGGCGATCCGGGACCTTGACTACCCGATAAGTTTCTTTATTGAAGGGCATGTCAGGACCAGTGATATCTATCCTGAAAAACCGCTTGAAATTCAAGTGCTGAGATTTGACAGCTTAAATTTTGTACGTGAACTGATGACCTTTAAGGCCGTTAATAAAACCACGTATAAGCTGTCCTACAATACTGCTGAGAAGCAGATTTCCATGACTTCCCGCTATAATAACCCGGTTACTATCGGGCCGACTACTTTCACTATTAAACCCTCTAGTTCCATTGCAACTAACGCGGTATATTTGTTTAAATTCAATACGCCTGAAGAGCTCCTTGGCCGGGTAAGAGGCGGCTTACGCATGGCAGAACTGGCAAAAAACTCAAACGTCTTACAACTTCAGCAAACAGATGCGAACCCCAAATTCGCTGCGGATATTTTGAACGCCATCATGAAGGAATATCTTCTTTATGACCGTGACCGCAAAACACAATCGGCCACCCAAATGATTAATTTTATTAATGACCAATTGGAATATTTGTCAACAAAGGTAAAAGGATCTGAAAAATCCATCCTGGAGTTTAAGCAAAAAAATAAGTTAATGGAAGTTAGCACTTCCGCTGAGAGCGCTCTTAGCAAAGCCAAGGATATAGAATCTCAACAAGCCATAGTCAAACTTCAGTTAATTGCTATCGATCAGTTAAAGGAACAAATAGACAAAGAAAAAAATAATGTAAATCTAAATTTCAATGCAGGCAAAGATGTCGACCCTGCGCTTGCCTCGTTGATAGAAAGATTGGATATTTTACTTAATCAACGTTATGAGTTATTAAAAACTTACAATTATAATTCACAACCAATACAAGATGTGAACCGTTTGATCTTGCAGTTAAAGAATAACGCCTTAAATAGTATTAATGCTACTTATATTGGTATAAAACGTAACTACGATTACCTAACATCGCAATTGGAAGTAGTTAACCAACAGATATCTGTTTTTCCGGTGGCTGAGCGAGACTTGATCGCCCTGAACCGCCCCTATGAAGTAAACGAAAAGGTGCTGTCTTACCTTGAAGAAAAGAAGCTGTCCGCTCAAATAAGTCGTGCGGGGATACTTCCCGGTGCAACTATTGTCGAAAAAGCAGAAATAAATAACGCGCCTGTTTCGCCGGATGAGCACGGGATCCACCGATCAGCGATAATATTCGGCTTGCTAACCGGCCTTGGCTTAATTGTCTTGTTGAGGATGTTAAACCCCTATATCTTCGATAAAGAAACCGTTGAAAGCCTAACTTCAATACCAATTTTAGGGGTCATAAGAGAATTTCCTGAAAAGATCGATGAAAACAACTCGCAGATCCTCGCCATAAGCAAGCCAAAAACGATGTTTGCAGAATCGGTCAGGTCTGTTCGTACCAACCTAAATTTTCTTGCTGCTGATAAGGAGAACAAAGTAATCTGTATCACGTCAGAAGTAGCAGGTGAGGGTAAATCCTTCGTCGCGGTTAATTTATCAAGTACGCTGTCTTTAATAGATAAAAAAGTGGTGCTGATAGGCGCGGACCTGCGCCGTTCAAAGCTCCATAAAACTTTTAGCGTCGCCAATGATGTTGGCCTCAGTACTTACCTCTCTCGCCAGTCTGACCTGGATGATATTGTAATCAAAACCGGGCAGGAAAACTTAGATCTTATCACATCAGGCCCTGTTCCCCCCAACCCGTCCGAGCTTCTGCACAGCGTAAAAATGGATGAATTGATAAAAGCTCTTAAAACCAGGTACGACATCATTATGATAGATACCGCGCCCATAGGGCTTGTTTCTGATGCCATACCACTTATTCGTGCAAGCGACATCAATATTTTTGTAATACGCTCGGGTAAGTCAAAATATTATGCCGCTACAATACCGCAGCGTATTGCGCAGGAGTATCATTTGGATAATACGGTGATCGTACTGAACGCTTTTGCAGAAGACCTTTTACATTCCAGATATTATACAACACGCTTTACCGGCGAAAACTATGGCAAGTATTATTACTATTCGGATTATAGCGGTTACAAAAGCTCGGGCTACTATATCGAAGACGACAAAAAGAAGTGGTGGAATTTTAGTCGTTGGTTCAAAAAATAAGTGTTCTTTTACGATATGGTTTTAACGGCAAGCGATCGTGACCTTAAATGGTACCCCGTGTATACCCATCCGCGTGCAGAAAAAAAAGCGTATGCGGCTTTGTTAGAAAAAGGGATAGAAGCATACCTGCCACTTAGCCGCCGTTTAAAACAATGGAGCGACAGAAAAAAATGGGTGGAGGAACCGCTTATTAGATCGTATTTGTTTGTACGCATTGCCAGTAACGAACAAGCCGGTGTTTTAATGACCATGGGCGTAGCCCGCTTCCTATACTTTTGCGGTAAAATAGCAGCTATGCCTGACAGGCAAATAAATGACCTCAGGTTAGTCATGGCCAGTTCCCTTGAGCTGGAAGTGACCGAAGAGAATTTACAGCCGGGAGAAGAGATAAGGATTAAAGCGGGCCCCTTAAAAGGAATTACAGGCGAAATTATAGCGTACAAGTCACAAAAACAACTATTATTACGTTTAGAAAACCTTGGTTTCTCAATCATCGTAAACGTGGCGGCGTCATTAATTGAAAGAGCTTAACTGCATGATAGAGGTGCAGTAAAGCCTGAATATAACATAATGAAATAGCTTTATAAGCTATTGATAAATAATAAGTTACAAAATAGAGTGTGACTTACGGGGCGAAGCTATGTATAATAAGATTTAATGTGTAGGATAGCAGGGCTGGTTAGTAATCAGTCAAATGACGCGAGAGGAGAAAGAATGGTAACTGCAATGTGCAACGAGTTGCAGCATGGCGGGCCTGATGATGCTGGCATCTACAGCAGTCACGACGGCAAGCTCGTATTTGGACATCGACGGCTATCCATTATTGATCTGACCGAAAACGGCCACCAGCCTATGGCGGATGTTGCATGTAAAGCCTGGATAACATTTAACGGCGAAATTTACAACTACCGCGAGTTACGGGCCGAGCTGCAAACCTTAGGCGCCGCCTTTAAAACCAGCACCGATACCGAAGTTATTATACAGGCTTACTTACACTGGGGCACAGGTTCGTTTACCAAATTACGGGGTATGTTTGCTTTTGCCCTTTATGATACCGTTAGCCAGGCAACCTACCTTGTGCGCGATACTACGGGTATTAAACCCCTGTATTATTACACGCAAGATGGCCAAATTACTTTCGCGTCGGAAATTAAAGCGTTTAAAGCTGCCGGCATAACCACCACCGGCGACGCCCGCTGGCCTGTCTGGCTGTTGGCTTTTGGGCACATACCAGAGCCTTTTACTACTTTAAAGGGCGTGTTAAGCTTACCTAAAGGCCATTTCTTATGCTGGCAAAAAAGCGGAGACTATACTATAACAAACTATATCAGGCCGCTAATTCCCAACCATATTAAAGATTTTAATACCGCACGCGAGGGTTTAAAACATCACCTTACAAAAGCAATAAACAGGCAATTAATTGCCGATGCGCCTATCGGTGTGTTTTTAAGCGGTGGCATCGATTCAAGCCTGCTCACCCTTTTGGCTGCCCGGCAGATAGAAGAGCTAAAAACTATTTCGATATTTTTTAATGAAAAGGCTTACGACGAGCGCTCTTACCAACAGGCTGTATTAGACAAATTGCGCGGTGATAATTTTACCCACCTGGTAAATCAACACGACTTTGAAAAGCACCTGCCGCAAATATTGAGCGCCATGGATATGCCAACAACCGACGGCATTAACTCGTGGTTTATTAGTAAATATGCCCGAGAAGGTGGTTTAAAAACAGTTTTATCTGGCGTTGGTGCCGATGAGCTGCTGGGAGGTTACCCTTCATTTAATAGGATCAAATACCTGCAATACTTAAAAATGCTGCCATCTGCTTCGTTTACATTAGCCAAGCTGTTTAGCAAGGACCGTTTTAAAAAGCTGGGGTATCTTAAACACGATGGCACCGTTGCCGATTACCTGTTCTTACGCGGTTTATTCACAACTGTAGATATTGCCAAATTGACCGGCATGGCAGAGGATGAAGTTAACAGCATACTCTTTGATGACCTTGACATACCTAATTTTGGACGGCGTGATAAATTATATGCCGCCTGGTTAGAAACCAACATGTATATGCAAAACCAACTATTGCATGATACTGATGTAATGAGCATGAGCCACGGCCTTGAAGTTAGGGTACCATTCCTTGATGAAGATTTTCAGCAATTTGTTTCGCAGTTAGACCCCTCCATACGTTTTGATGATAAACACCCGAAAAAACTATTGGTAGATACTTTTAGATATTTGTTACCCGAAACGGTATGGAACAGGCCAAAAATGGGTTTCACATTCCCGCTTCAAAGCTGGATGGCAGCTAACGGGCAGATAAGCAATGAAGACTATTATAAAGGTGTACAGGCAAAAAAAGTAATAAACAGTTTTAACAAAGGGACAATACATTGGTCAAGGGCCTTCGCATTATACCAGGTACAAGGGCATGTCTAAACATATTACGCTTTTCTCGTTACAAACGTTTAGTACAACGGGCGGCATTCAAAAAATGACCCGCACACTGGCCCATTCTCTAAATTATATTTGCAACCAAAATAACTGGAATTTTAAGTTTGGATCATTATATGATGAAGATAGCGACCTGATGCCGCAATATTTACCGGCCAAGAATTTTCAAGGCTTTGGCAAAAACCGCATGGCTTTTATTGTTAAAACCTTGGTTTACGCCAGGAAAAATGATGTAATTATATTAAGCCATATAAACCTTTCCCTTGTTGGCCTTTTGGTTAAATTAATAAGCCCTAAAACCAAGGTTTGGTTAATAGCACATGGCATTGAGGTTTGGCGACCATTATCCATTCTTAAAAAACGCCTTTTAAATAAATGCGACAAGGTTATTTGCGTAAGTAATTTTACAAAAGCAAAATTACACTCGATGCATCAGACCAACGCGTATAAATGTGTTGTGTTAAACAACCCTTTGGATCCATTTATGAAGCTGCCTGACAATTTTGAAAGGCCCGCGTACTTAATGGAACGTTATGGTTTAACGAAGGATACCCCTGTTATTTTTACTTTGACCAGGCTGGCGTCAACTGAACTTTATAAAGGGCATGACGGTGTCATAAAGGCGCTTGGGATACTTAAACATAAATTCCCGGGTATTAAATACATCTTAGCTGGCAAATATGATGATTCCGAAGGATCGCGGGTGAAAAAACTAATAGCAGATACAGGCGTAACCGACCACGTCATTTTAACCGGCTTTGTTAAAGAGGAAGAGCTACCCGATCATTTTATAATTGCTGACGTGTTCGTATTACCAAGTAAAAAAGAAGGCTTTGGAATAGTATTTATTGAAGCACTTGCATGCGGCCTGCCGGTTATCTGTGGTAATGCAGATGGAAGTATTGACGCTATTCGTAACGGCGAACTGGGAACAGCAATAAATACCGATGATGAAAATGAATTGGAGGCTTGTATTTCCAGGCACCTCCAGGAATATTTAACTTTAAATAAACGCGAGCATTTACAACATAGGTGCCTGCATTATTTCAATGAGCGATCTTATATGAGGGAGCTGCAAACCTTGTTAATGAATGACTGAACCAAACGAAAGTTGGGACTTGGAGATAAGCCCAAAAAACAGCTTGCTTGATCTCAAACTGAAAGATGTTTGGCTATATCGTGACTTGCTGTTACTTTTGGTACGGCGTGATTTCGTATCATTTTATAAGCAAACGGTACTTGGCCCTTTATGGTTTTTTGTACAACCCATTATTACTATTTTAGTTTACAATTTGATATTTGGCAACCTGGCAGGAATTAAAACGGATGGGATACCCGGCCCGTTGTTTTATCTCGCCGGAACCATCCTCTGGAATTATTTTGCCGATTGCCTCACTAAAACATCAACCGTATTTAAAGACAATTCCGGGATGTTAGGTAAGGTCTATTTCCCTCGTTTAATCATGCCGTTGAGTATTGTGCTCTCCAATTTAATAAGGTTTGGCGTACAGTTAATGTTATTTGCCGTGCTCTTGCTATACTACATGTTGGCGGGCTACCATATTTCGCCCAATATTTACGCATTGCTGTTCCCATTTTTGATGATGATGATTGCCGCGCTCGGGTTGGGTTTTGGGATGATCATTTCGGCGGTAACTACTAAATACCGCGATCTGGCTTTTGTCGTATCGTTTGGCGTACCCCTACTTATGTATACTACAACCGTTATTTATCCCCTGTCTGAAGTAATAAAAAAATACAGCAGCTATTCATGGATTATTAAATTTAACCCGATCACTCCCATTATTGAAACTTGCAGGTATGGATTTCTGGGTAACGGGGTCTTTAGCTGGGGGTTACTTTGCTACAGCTTAGGTGTAACACTAGTCATATTATTTTCAGGGATTATCGTTTTTAATAAAGTTGAAAAAACATTTATCGATACGGTGTAATGGCTAAGGCGATCAAAGTAGAAAATATTTCAAAGGCTTACCAGCTCGGTGATTTCGGAACAGGTACCCTATCTCGCGATATTGAGCGCTATTGGGCAAAAATACGCGGCAAAGGAGATCCTTTTCTTAAAATAGGTGAAATGAACGATCGAACTTTAAAAGGTGAAGGCGACGTTGTTTGGAGCTTGCGGGATATCAATTTTGAAGTGGAACAGGGCGATGCGGTAGGGATTATTGGCCGTAACGGAGCCGGTAAAAGTACGTTACTGAAAATTTTAAGCAGGGTTACCTCTCCTACCACCGGCTCCGTAAAAATGCGCGGTCGAATAGCCAGTCTTCTGGAAGTTGGCACCGGCTTTCATCCGGAACTTACGGGGCGCGAAAATATTTACCTAAACGGCGCTATTTTAGGTATGCGAAAAGCTGAGATCAAGCGCAAGTTTGACGAGATTGTTGATTTTTCTGGTGTAGAACGTTATGTAGATACGCCGGTAAAGAGATATTCATCGGGCATGTACGTGCGGCTGGCCTTTGCAGTCGCAGCCCATTTGGAAAGCGAGATTCTGATTGTCGATGAGGTACTCGCTGTTGGCGATGCGGAGTTTCAAAAAAAATGTCTCGGAAAAATGGGACAGGTTAGCCGGGGCGAAGGCCGTACCGTTTTGTTTGTAAGCCATAATATGGCGGCTGTGAAAACACTTTGCAACAAAGGTATAGTTTTAGCTAACGGACAGCTAATCTACCAGGATAAACAGCTGGAAGCTGTGAGTTTTTATCAAAAAAACAACAATACTAAATCGAGCTTTGAGCACCATGGGGATATCCAGTCGGCTCCAGGAAATGAAAACATCAGGGTGATGAAATTTGTCATCAAACCGCTTGATGGCGACAGTATCTCCATGTCTACAGGGCTAAGCTTCGAAATGACCTTTTTTAATCAAAAGGCCGGTATCAACCTTGATGCTACTTTCGAATTAAAAAACAGCGATGAGATACCCGTGTTTCATAACGGCGTGCTCCTTTCCACCAACAATGATTCAAGGACCGGACTTTATACCGTTAAATGCGTCATCCCCCCTGATTTGTTAAATGCGGGCAATTATGCCTTTAAGCTGATCTTTGGCGAAAACCAACGACACCTCTTATTTGGTGCCGATGATTTTATCGGCTTTGAGGTGGAGAACGAAACTAAAGGGAGCAACAGTTCTTTAGCCCCTGGAGTGATCCATCCAAAACTTACCTTTAACTTTAGTTACCAGGCTCAATAATATGGAAAGCCCACACATTATACAACTGCCCAAGTTTTTAGATGACCGGGGTAACTTATCGTTCATTGAGGAGGATAACCATATTCCCTTTAAAATTGAGCGTACCTACTGGATCTATGACGTACCGGGTGGTGAACGCCGGGGCGGGCATGCCTACGTCAACCTGCAGGAATTCATAGTAGCCCTCAGCGGTAGTTTTGATGTAGTACTTCATGACGGAGAAAAGGAAATGCGATTTAGCCTTAACCGTTCATACTATGGTATATATGTGCCTAAAATGATGTGGCGAGAGATTGAAAATTTTTCTACAAACTCGCTCGCACTCATCCTGGCCGACGGTAAGTATGACGAGCAGGATTACATCAGGGATTTTGACCAGTTTGTAAACAAAACGCATGAGCAGTAAAACATCAACCGTTTTTGATTGCAACATTATTCACCTGCGCCGCATTCATAACCGGGCGGGAAATATTACCCCTGTAGAAAATAATATTCATGTTCCGTTTAATGTAAAGCGGATCTATTATTTGTATGACATCCCCGGCGGCGAATCAAGGGCTGCGCACGGGCATAAACAACTGGAACAGTTTATTGTCGCAGCAAGCGGCAGTTTCGATATCACCATTGATGACGGCGTTAATAAAAAAACGGTACAATTAAACCGCCCCTACATGGCGCTTCATATAAAACCGGGTATCTGGCGCGATATTTCCAATTTCTCATCGGGTGCTATTTGCCTTGTACTGGCATCTATGCTATACACCGAAGATGATTATTTAAGAGATTACCCGGCGTTTAAACAATACAAAGATCTTTGATACAACTGCCAACACATCGTTATGGCTTGATTTTCAGGCTAGTGGAAGAAAATGATGCGGCTTTTATTTTGGGCATGCGTACCAACCCCAAGTTATCCAGACACGTTTCGCCAGTTGAAAACGATCTCGATGCCCAAAAAAGCTGGATCTGTAACTATAAACAACGGGAAGCAAGGGCCGAGGAATATTACTTTTTATATACCGATATGCAAAATCAGCCTCTTGGGGTTTTCAGGTTATATAACATTGACGGAGCTACCGTAACTTCAGGCAGCTGGCTGGCTGAAAGGGATAATAACGCATTAGATTCTATCAAAGCCGACCTGTTTCTTACCTCGATCATTTTTGAGGAATTAAATTTTGAATGCTGCATGATAGATGTAAGGAAAGAGAACAAAAAACTGGTACGCTACCATAAAATGTTCTTTACGCAAACCGGTGAAGACGAACAGAACATTTACCTCGAGATGCGTAGAGAGGGCTACATGCGTAAGCATAAATTTTTAACGGATATTATTGACCCCAAATAACAAAAGCATGAATATAGAAACATTTGTAAAGGAATTCGCCGAACAATTTGACGAAATACCGGACGAACCATTTACCGCCGATACCCTGTTCAAAGAAAACGAGGAGTGGAGTTCAATGACTGCCCTATTGGTAATCGCAATGATTGATCAAAGCTACTCGGTAAGGCTTACTGGTGATGATGTCAGAAAATCATTAACCATTAATGACATTTATACTATTGTAGTTTCAAAAGCAAACGCATAATGGCATTTCTGCATATAAAAAATGTGGTAATTAAAGGGGTATCAGCCTGTGTGCCGGCGACGGTTCAGGAAAACACGAGCCTTACCAATATTTCGGCGGTGGATATGCAAAAGCTGATTAAAACCACCGGGGTGGAGCGCCGCCACATTGTAAACGAAAGTACCTGCACCTCTGACCTTTGTTTCAAAGCTGCCGAAAAGCTGATTGAAGAGCTCAATTGGGATAAGAATGATATTGACGGGCTGGTGTTTGTATCTCAAACGCCGGATTATATTTTGCCAGCCACTTCATGCGTGTTGCAAAACCGTCTTGGCCTATCAACAGACTGCTTTACGTTGGATATTTCATTAGGATGTTCGGGCTTTATTTACGGGCTAAGTACCATAGCAGGATATATGCAATCGGGCATGATCAAAAAGGCCATGCTCCTCACCGGCGATACCTCGTCTATTACCAGTTCAAAAGATGATAAAAGCACGTACCCGCTATTCGGTGATGCAGGAACTGCTACCGCCCTGGAATTTATAGAAGGAGAGGAAGGGCTAAAGTTTCAATTAGGCACCGATGGCAGTGGCTACCAGGCCATCATTATCAATCATGGCGGTTACAGAAACAAATTTAACGAAACGTCTATAATTGCCAATTCTATTTCAGAAGGTATTACCCGCACAAACCTGCACCTTGTATTGGATGGCATGGACGTATTTTCGTTCGGTATTTCGAAAGCCCCGGAGTCGGTAAATGCTTTGCTTGCAAGATTTGAGATCGATAGAGAACAGGTTGACAATTTTTACTTTCACCAAGCCAACCTTATGATGAATGAACGGATTAGAAAAAAACTGCAACTGCCCGAAGAAAAGGTCCCGTTTTCATTAAAAAACTATGGCAATACAAGTAGCGCCACTATTCCCCTTACTATGGTTACTCAAAGTGCGGATAGCTTGCGGATTGGGAAGAATGAAAACATTGCCTGCGGTTTTGGTGTAGGACTTTCATGGGGCAGCGTACATTTTACAACAAGCAATTTGATAGTGCCCGACTTGGTATATTATGTGTGATTATAACTACAACTTCAGCGAGAAAACGATACTTGTCACAGGTGCATCATCAGGTATTGGTAAACAGGTCAGCATTGAATGCGCAAAAGCAGGTGCAACGGTAATCATGCTCGGCCGTGATGAAGCCCGCCTTAAAAAGACCCTGGCATTACTTGCAGGCGGTAGTCACCAAATGATTCCCGGCGATTTGCAAGATGATGAATTCATTGAGACTACCTGTAAAAACATGCCTGCGGTCGATGGCATCATCCAATCCGCAGGTTTAATGAAATTGGTACCCCTAAAATTCATTAATGCTGCATTTATTGACACGATGCTGGGCGTGAACTTGCGCGCACCTATTTTACTGATAACCACTTTGCATAAATTTAAAAAAATAAAACCGGCTTCTTCTATCGTTTTGCTTTCGTCAATTAACGGTGCAGTAATAGGATCCCTGGCTAATTCAGTATACGGTTCGGCCAAAGGAGGTCTGCAATCATTTTGTAAATCGGCGGCGCTTGAGCTGGCAACCAACAAAATCAGGATCAACTGTATTGCGCCGGCTATGGTTGAAACTGAAGGAACGGCTAAAATTGGCGAGCATGTATCTGCCGAAAGCATCGCGGCTGATAAAAAAAAATATCCATTAGGCCGGTACGGCACGCCTGCCGATATAGCAGGTTGCTGCCTATTTTTATTATCGGGTGCAAGTAGTTGGATAACAGGGACCACAATAACTATTGACGGTGGCTTTACCGCCCAATAAAATGAAGGCATACATTAAAGCAATTTCCTATCATCTTCCGCAAAACCAGCTGGACAATGCCGCGCTGTCAGTTTTATTCCCGGAATGGCCCGTAGAAAAGATAGCGAATAAGATTGGCATCGATACACGGCACATTGCCGCTGCTGATGAATTTGCGTCAGACATGGCCATTGCCGCCGCACAAAAGCTTTTCGCGCGTTATAATATCAGTCCGGCAGAAATTGATTTTGTGTTGTACTGTACCCAAAGCCCGGATTATTTCCTACCCACCACTGCCTGCATTTTACAGGACAGGCTGAACATCCCCGTAAACGCCGGTGCGCTTGATTTTAATTTAGGCTGCTCGGGTTACATTTACGGCCTGGCGTTGGCCAAAGGGCTGATTTCAGCCGGGATAGCCCAAAATATTCTCCTGCTCACCTCAGAAACATATTCAAAATTCATCCATCGCGGAGATAAAGGTAACCGCACCATTTTTGGGGATGCAGCTACTGCAACACTCGTTAGTACCAATGGCTTTGCCGCGATTGGCCAATTTGAATTAGGCACCGATGGCAAGGGCGCCGAAAACCTCATAGTAAGACAAGGTGCTGTCCGCTATCCTGATAAAAACACCGAAAGCGTGAACGATGCCTATGGAAACGAACAATCGCCTGGCACTTTATTTATGGATGGGCCTGAGATATTCGCCTTTACCTCCCGTGCTGTACCGGCACTCATTAAAGATACTCTCGTTAAGAATATGCTCGACAAAACAGAAATAGGGCAGTTCATTCTACACCAGGCTAACCGTTATATGCTGGAACACCTGCGCAAAAAGATGGAAATCCCTACAGAAAACTTTTTTATTTACATGGCTAAAATTGGCAATACGGTTTCTTCATCGGTACCCATTGCACTCTACGAGGCTATGAAAGAAAAACCGGCGGGCCCACGGGCGAACTGGCTCTTGGCCGGTTTTGGCGTTGGCTATTCCTGGGGGGCAACTGTAATAACTTTTAGCTGACCCATAATGAACGTTCCTTTTTTATCATTTACTGGCCAGAATCATTTAATAGAAGCGAAGATCCGCGCGGCCTTTGAGCGGGTCTTTCAAAACAATTGGTATATACTGGGTAAAGAGGTAAGCGACTTTGAACGAGCTTACGCCAACTATAACCAGGTGCAGAATTGCATCGGTGTGGCCAACGGCCTCGATGCATTGCACATCGCCCTCAAATCTCTGGAAGTAGGTGAAGGAGACGAAGTGATAACGCCGTCGAATACTTTTATAGCCACCTGGCTGGCTATATCGCAGACTGGCGCTACTATTATCCCTGTTGAGCCCGATCCGGGAACTTTCAATTTAGATGTGACCCGGCTTGAGGCGGTCATTACACCAAAAACAAAAGTAATCATGCCGGTACATCTGTATGGGCAGGCGTGCCAGATGGATGCCATAATGCAGATAGCCAGTAAACATGATTTATATGTGGTGGAAGATAATGCTCAGGCACAAGGTTGTACCTATAATGGCAAACCCACCGGAAGCTTTGGCAATATCAACGCCACCAGCTTTTATCCGACAAAAAACCTGGGCGCTTACGGCGATGCCGGTGCTTTAACGACCAACGATGCAGGTCTGGCGCGAAAAGCAAAACTGATCCGTAATTATGGTTCGGAAAAAAAATACTATAACGACGTTATCGGCGTAAATTCGAGACTGGATGAATTGCAGGCGGCCTTTCTTTTAGTAAAATTGGAATATTTGAATGGCTGGCTAAATGAACGAAAACAAATTGCTGCTGCCTATACCGATCAGCTTGCGGGTATTCCGGGGTTAATACTCCCGGTAACCGCTCCGGGGGCCGATCATGTTTATCATTTGTACGTGATCCGTACCGCCCGACGCGATGAGTTGGAACAGCATTTGACAGGCAAGGGAATCGGAACAGCGATCCACTACCCTGTTGCGCCGCATTTGCAAAAAGCATATGGGCATTTGGGTTATAAAAAAGGTGATTTCCCGATAGCCGAGGAATTGGCCGAAACTTGCCTAAGCCTGCCGCTTAACCCGGGTATGACAGAAGGGGAAATTAAATATGTGTGTGAAATCATCCGCCTGTTTCATGGATAAAATTTTGATTGTCAGCAATAAGTTAGCGATCGGCGGGGCTGAAAGATTATTGATGGAACTTGCAATATTCGCTCGAAAAAATAGCATTAGGCCGACGGTATTGATATTGGACAACTACGATATTGAATATTACGATGAGGTCTTAAAAAACTTAGGCATTAAAGTAGTGCGCACACGTATCGGTGCCTACAGACACCTCAGGGCGCCGGTGAAAATGCTGCGTTCGGTATACTGGGCCATCAAACTAAAGTATTTTGCTCAAAAATATTTTACCAGCATCCATACCATCGGGTTGTATAATGTAGATAAAGTTTTTGATACCATTTTGCATCCGCAACGTTTTTTTTGGAATGTGAACAACGCAGTTCAATACCCTAATCGGGAATACAGTTATCAGCAGGAACTTTTTGGGGACAGTAATGACACCATAGTATGCATTAATAATTACCAGGAAGGTGAACTTCGAAGCCAATATGGCGATGCGCTGAAAACTAAACTGGTGCTGTCAAAATTATTCATCAATGATCAGGGTTAATTTAGTAGCCCGTATAGCCGGGGACAAAAATTCGTTCCCAAATCTGGTTGACCTTTGCCATAAGCTTAAACAACGGGGGTTACGGGACTTTGTGATAACTTTTATTGGTGCTGTTGAAGATGAAAGTATATACCGGAATATCATCCGGATGGCCCATCAGCTCGGGGTTACCGAAAACATTGCCTTTACCAAGAGATCTATTCCGATGGCTGAACTGACCGACGAGCTTAAAAGCGGGTACTTTTTAAACTTTACGGTGGGCGGTTTTATGGGTTACTCATCTATTGACAGTATCAACCTTGGTTTTAAAGCAATTTTTTGTAATTGTGATGATTCCCTTGCAGATGAGCAATATGATTATATTAACATATGCCCTCACCTTGACGCGGTGATGGAGCTTCTAATACTGATAGATAATGACGCACCCGCCTTCGACGCGCAGATCCTGGCTAACAACCAGGGCTTGAAAAAATCTTATCTGCTAACCACAAATGACGCCGCTACACTAAAAAGCTTAATGACACGTAATGGTTAAACCTGTAGGTTCAGGTATATCGGTAATTATTTGTTGTTATAACGGTGCCACCCAATTACCGCAAACACTCAGGCACCTGGCTTTGCAGGTGGTATCGCCGGCAATTAACTGGGAGGTTATCGTTATCGATAACGCCTCCACTGATGACACTTTTACAGTTGCCAGCGCAGAATGGCAACAATACGATTTACCTAACATAGACTTTACAGTCTTAAGCGAAACACGACCACGTAAATATCACGCGCTGTCTACCGGGGTAGATAAAGCAAAATATGAATACATCGTTATCTGCGATGATGATAACTGGTTAAGTAACAATTACATAAATGAGGCATTTCAGATCATCAACTCAAACCCGCTATTAGCGGCTGTGGGTGGGCAAGGCATCGCGGTATCGGACATTGACATACCCGTTTGGTTTTGGGATTGCCAGAACAGTTATGCGGTAGGTAAGCCGAACGCGAGCTCCGCTGATATAACGGCCAAAGGTTACCTTTGGGGAGCGGGTATGATACTCCGAAGATCTCTTTATAAAGAAGTTAACCGTGATTTGCCCGCCATTTTGCTTGGCCCCAGTCAAAATGAAACCGCAAGGGCTGAGGATATTGAGCTTTGCATGCGGTTTGTTTTAGCCGGTTACAGGCTCTATTATGATGAGGCGCTGGTTTTTAGCCATTATATCCTCCCTAACCGCCTGGCCGAAGGCTACAAAGACGGACTTTTGAAGATTAATCAATATCAGGAACTTGTGCTGAACCTTTACCGCAAACAGATTGCCATCAACCGGTTATCGGCCACTAAAAAATGCATACTCTTATGCACAAGCCTGATTCGCTTTTCCATTTGCAAAATCTTTCCGCGAATTAAAAAGTGGCATTATGCCTACGAGGCGGAAACGATTTTTCTAACAAATGGCTGCAAACTAGCTGAAGTCTCGGACGAGGCTATAAAAATCAAGCAATTGAGCTTAAATTTATCTAAAAAAACCATTGTTTAAAACCTATAAACACTCCCATTTTTTGCCGGATGCTTTTGGACATGGCGGAAATAAAAGAACGGCACAAATCGAGCACTTGCTTTCGGAAGCTGGGATTTCCGCTGACGATGCCGATTTAAGTTATACTATAGCTACGGGAAACAAACTATCGCACTATCTAGTTGGCCTGCAGCAAAATATGACCCTAAGAACGGGCAATAAAAACAAATATGCCATCGGCCGGTATAAGGCCGTCTTTGAGCAGTTTGTGAAACAATACAAACCCGGCTTGTTTATCTGGGAATCAACGGTGGAATATCACCTCATCCTGGCCGAGGTACTCTATAAATACCACGTACCTGTTATTGCGTTGCCGCATAACCTAGAATCATTGGTAGCAGGCGCTAAAAGTGTATTTTCAAATAAGCCTGCGCCGCTATGGCTGTCAGAAGAAATGAATTACCTAAAACTGTGCAATAAGGTGTTTACGATTTCACAGGAGGAACATTGGTTAGCGTCAAACTACGGTGTAAACGCGGGTTATTTACCATATTATCCGGCCCCTACCGCTGAATCGTTTTTGCTGGATATAAGGCAAAGGAGAAGTATTGTTACCGCTAAACCTGATACAAAACAACAAAATATACTGTTACTTGGAACCTTCCATAACCAGCCCACTTTTACTGGGTTTACGGAACTTCTGCAGTACATCCGAGCAATACCTGGCCTGAAAATAAATGTGGCAGGCTTTGGTTCTGAAAAACTAAAAGATCTCTTTACAGGAAACAATATCCAAATATGGGGTTCCGTAAATAACGAAACCCTGGCAGACCTGATAACAATTGCCGATTGTGCCATAGTTCACCAGCAACCGTCAAGTGGCGCTTTGACACGCATTCCTGAATTATTGATTGCCGGGTTGCCGGTAATTGCCAACACCCATGCGGCACGAAGCTGCCCCCCAGCTCAAGGCTTGATGGTTTACGACAGTTATGACGAGTTAAAGAAAATTCTGCGTTCAGGAGACTTCGCTATTCCGCCCTTTTTAGTTCAACCCCGGCAAGAGCAAGCATTTGTTGATTATGTTAAAACCCTGATTATAAAAAGCCAAGTATAAAATGAACCTGCCTAACCTTGCCGCTTATCGATCGCACTTTGAAAGTAAAGGCATAACGCTTTCGCTACCTGTAATTGAACACAATGTAAACGGTCTGTTGGGTACGCTACCTGCGCCCCCGCGGGACAAAGCCGGCTGGCCTTGGAACCGGCAAACCAGCCCGGCAATTTATGAGAATAAAATAAATTGGCCGAAGCTTACCATTATTACGCCATCCTATAATCAGGCAAGTTTTTTGGAGCAGACCATCAGGGCGGTTTTATTGCAAAACTATCCTAACCTGGAGTATATTGTAATGGATGGCGGCAGCGACGATGGCTCCCTTCAAATACTGGAAAAATATGCCCCATGGATCAGCTATTATCAAAGCGAAAAAGACCGCGGTCAAAGTCATGCCATTAACATGGGTTTCAGCTTGTCATCTGGTGAATATCATGCCTGGATCAATAGTGATGATTATTACCTGGAAGGAGTTTTTTATAGAGTCTTGAATACGTTTGCAAAAACTGGGGTTGATTTTATCTACGGTTACGGCGTTGACCATAACGTTTTAACGGGTGAGGATAAACTTAACCGCATTCTTCCCTTTATCGATTACTTCATCAAAATACCGGGATTGGTACAGCCTTCCACCTTTTGGAGTGCCGCCATCCATCAGCCCATTTGGGAGGAGCTGCACTGCGCGCTTGACTATGAACTATGGCTCAGGTTGGTAAAAGGGCGCAGCAGGGCTTTCATAAAAGAACCGCTGTCCGTGGCGCACATCCATGAACAGGCCAAAACTCATTCACCTAAAATGAAGGCGCAGTGGGAGGCGGATCATCAAAGAATCTGGGCGGCAGACGCTCATGGTACAGTTCACGAGTGGAAAAGAATAGCTTTTTTAAACCGCATCCGCGTAAAGATTTACCGGGTGCTTAACCTATTATAATTTTGTTTAATGCTCCTATTCTCCGATCTTAAGAAGAATTTAAAAAAAGATACAACTGGCTCAATGCCTGTTAAAGTGGCTTTACTGGCTGATAGTGCTTCACAGCTTATGAATACAGCGATCAGGGGTTACGCTATTGAGCTGGGTTTGAACATGGAAATGTATGAGGCTGATTACAACCAGATTGAACAGCAGGTTTATAACCCGACATCTGAGCTATACGCTTTTGAGCCTGCCTACGTCATTATCATCCGGTCGACCGAGCATCTGCTCCACAGCTTTTATAAACAGGACAACCGTGCCGGCTTCGCAGAACAGATCATTGCCAAAACCGGCGATTTGTACAGCAGTTTGTCGCAGCGCTTGAAAGCACAGGTAATCATCAATTCCTACATTGAAATAAACGACCAGGTTTTCGGCAGCTATGCCGCTAAAACTCAAACATCATTCCTATACCAGCTCAGGAAAATCAATCTTGGTATAATGGACCTTTCCGGTGAAAATCCAGGGATCCATATCACCGATCTGGCTTCGATAGCGGCGTTTAAGGGTTATGAACACAGTTTCGATACCAAAATGTATCTACACGCAAATATGGTTTTTGGGATCGATTTCTTACCGGCATTTGCCCAAAGCATCTGCCAGATCATCGCCTCCAACTTCGGTAAATCAAAAAAATGCCTTATTCTCGATCTTGATAACACACTCTGGGGCGGCATTATTGGCGATGACGGTCTGGAGAATATCCAAATAGGCAGCCTTGGAATGGGCAAGGCTTTCACCGAACTGCAGCTTTGGTGCCGCGAACTTAAAAACAGGGGCATTATACTGGCGATATGCAGCAAAAATACGCTCGAAGTTGCCAGGGAACCATTCATCTCGCATCCGGATATGGTACTCAAAATTGATGATATCAGCCTTTTCGTAGCAAACTGGGAAAACAAAGTTGATAACATCAGGTACATACAGCAGGTATTGAATATAGGGATGGACAGCATAGTGTTTTTAGATGACAATCCCTTTGAGCGCGATATGGTCAAAACTGCCATCCCGGAGTTAACGATACCCACATTGCCAGAAGACCCCGCCGATTTCATGTTGTTTTTACGTAGCCTTAATCTGTTTGATACAGCATCTTATACTCAGGATGATAAAGGCCGAAACGAACGATACCGACAGCAAGCCTTGCGTCACAATTTGCAAAGCAAATTTACTAATGAGGCCGAATATCTGGCCGGCCTTGATATGGAGGCCCAGGTAAACAGCATTGATAAGTTCACCCTGCCAAGGGCTACCCAGTTAACACTTCGTTCAAACCAGTTTAATTTACGCACAATTCGCTATTCTGAGCCCGATCTAACCGCAATTTGCGAATCGGAAGAGTATTTAACGCTGACCTTTAGCCTTGAGGACAAATTTGGCGATAACGGGTTAATCGCTGTTGTGATCCTGAAAAAAACCGACGGGAACACCGTTTTTATAGATACCTGGATCATGAGCTGCCGGGTTTTAAATCGCGGTATGGAAAACTTCACCCTCAACCATATTGTAAAAACGGTCCGAACCAACGGTTTCAGCCGAATCATTGGCGAGTACCTGCCCTCCAAAAAGAACGGCATTGTGAAAGATCATTATCAAACACTTGGCTTCACCAAAAACGGGGATACCTGGGAACTACTTACAGACAATTACTTACTTAAACAAACTTTTATTACCTATAAACAATAATGAATACCGACCAAATATTAACAAAAGTTAATGATATTTTTAAAGATGTACTTGAAAACGACGACATCGTGCTTACCAGATCAACTACTGCTACAGATGTTGAGGAATGGGATTCATTAAACCATATTCAACTGATAGTAGCCATAGAGAAAAAATTCGGTATACGCTTTACCACCGCCGAAATTTACAACTGGGAGAATGTTGGCAGTATGTGCAGCATGATAGCGCAAAAGCTGCAGAAATAAGGTACTGACATCTCGCCAATCCTATGCTTTTTAATTCCCTTCTCTTCCTGCTTTTTTTCCTGATAGTAACACCTGTTTACTACCTGCTGCCCCATAAATTTCGTTGGGTATGGCTGCTGTCCGCAAGCTGTTATTTTTATATGTACTTTAAACCGGTATATATTCTCATTATATTTTTCACCATCATTGTTGATTATTGCGCCGGTATATTGATTGAAAGGTCAAATGGTCGAAAGCGCCGGACATACCTTATTTTAAGCCTTGCGGCAAATATTGGTATTTTGGCTTTTTATAAATACTTCAACTTTTTAGCAGAAAACATTAATCTTCTTGGCGCCTCATTTCATGCGCACGAAATCCCGCTTCTTAATTTTATTTTGCCTATTGGGCTGTCGTTTCATACTTTTCAGGCCATGAGCTATACTATTGAGGTATACCGTGGCAATCAGACGGCCGAGCGCCATTTAGGTATTTATTCGTTATATGTGATGTTTTACCCGCAGATGGTGGCAGGCCCTATTGAGCGCCCACAGCACATTTTACCGCAACTGCACCGAGTTAACAACTACAGTACCAAGAATCTGGTGACGGGCATTTTCTTAATGATGCTTGGCCTATTTAAAAAAGTGGTGATCGCGGATAGGCTGGGCCTGTACGTTGACCCATTGTTTGCCAACCTGCATGCGCATTCAGCGCTTGATATGATCGTGGGTCTTTTCTTCTTCGCCTTCCAGATCTACTGCGATTTTAGCGGTTACTCAGATATCGCCGTAGGTGCAGGGCTTACACTGGGCATTGAACTTATGCGGAACTTCAATTTCCCGTTCTCCAGCACCTCGATAACCGACTACTGGCGGCGCTGGCACATCTCGCTATCCACCTGGCTTAGCGATTATGTGTTTACCCCCATCCTCATTAATAAACGTGATTGGGGTAAAGGGGCTGTATATTTCAGTTTGACAGTAACTTTTTTCATTAGCGGTTTATGGCATGGGGCTGGCTGGCCCTTTATTATCTGGGGACTATTACATGCTTTAGCCATGTGTTACGAGGTGTATACTAAAAAGCGGCGTAACAGGCTGTCAAAAAAAATTCCGGCACCTGTGTATCGAAGCTTAAGCGTAGTTTTCACCTTCATGTACTTGCTTTTTGCCTGGATCTTTTTTAGGGCGCATACGATTGGTGACGCTTTATTTATGCTCGGCCATATAATAACATTTAACAATATGACTTATACTGCTTCCGGACTGATGAATTTCAAGGAGATTTTCTATTGCCTTTTAATCATTATGATATTGATGGCCGGTGAGAAAAACCTGTATAAAATTGCAGACCGGAGCATCTCTAAAAAAATACTGACTTCAGTTGTGCTATTTATTTTATGCTACTTTCTAGGTGTTTTTAACGAGGCCCAATTTATTTATTTCCAGTTTTGATGCGTAAGATAACCGGCATATTGATTACCGTTGCAGGCCTGGCTGTCTTGATTACAGCTATGAACCAAGGCTTTATAAACCGGGTTAAACATGACAGGTATTATGATCACCTTATACCTGAAAGCGCAAGGCCACAATCACTTTATCACAACGTCTTTATGCGTACCGATAGGTGGCAATATGGCGACCTGTATGGCATTTGCTTTTTACCAGAGTACCGGCTCAAGTTAACACCGTTTAAAATTTATAATAACCGTGATGGCAAAAAACCGACCAACAAAATACTGTATATCATAGGGGATAGTTTTACGGCCGATAAGATCTTTGATGATACTTTCACCGGTTTTGACAAGGTGATCTTTTCAGACAGGCGGTTTCCGTTTGGCCCCATCAAACCCGACACCAGTAAGCAAAACTACCTTATAATGGAGTTTTCAGAATTGAACACTGCCGGCTACCGTTCAAAAAAATCTTTTGAGATAACAAATGCTGCAGACTTGCCAACCGGACCAAAACCGGTTGGCATATTTCAACGAATTGATAATATCATTTTTAATAAAGACCTTAATAAAAACGTCGAGCTGTTGCTTTTTGACGATAAGGTATTTAGTCCGGCCAAAGAAGTTAAGGCATCTTTTAATTATCATATATTAGGGAGACTGCCAAAAGAAGTTGCAGTCAGCACCGATAAGAAACGCTTACTCCTCAACATGACGGTGGATACCACTTCTCCCAAATCTGTTTTCATACCCCTTACCGATACGGAAATCGACTCGGTAAGTGCAAGCCTCGCTGCCGATCAGCAGCGATACCTATCATTAGGCTTTAAAAAGGTATTCCTTTCCGTTATTCCTAACGCAGCCTCAGTTTATGATGCTCATCGTTTTACCTACAACCATTTACTCCAGCGCCTTGAAAGTAGATCAAGTACTCCCATAATCTCTGTTTACGGCTTATTTAAACAGGATAATAGGAATTTATACTCGCCTAGTGACGCACACTGGAATGACCTAGGCTATGGTATTTGGGTAAGAAAAGTAAACGAAATTTTAAAGACAGAGACCAATTGACCCCTTTTTTCTCTATCATCATTCCACTTTACAACAGTGGCAACACCCTGCCCGAAACGCTGGAAAGTATCAGTCAGCAAACTTTTGAGAACCTGGAAGTGGTATTTATTGATGGCGGATCAGCCGACGATACCCTGTTTATCATTAGCAATTTTAAAGAACGCAGGAACACCGCCGCCCAATTCATATCCGAGCCAGATAAAGGCATTTATGATGCCATGAATAAAGGCCTTGACCTCGCAAAAGGGCAGTGGTTATACTTTATGGGTGGTGATGATATACTTGCCGGCCCCGATACTTTGCAAAAGGTTTATAATGAAATACAAAATCAGCACGCCGATCTGGTTTATGGCAATGTAACCGGCGCAAAATCCGGCATAAAATATGCCGATGATAACTTAAACAAAGTGTTGTCACGCGGCATACATCACCAGGGGGTATTTTATAAGCGCGGGATATTTGACTATACCGGAAAATACGAGCTTAGCTTTAAAGTAGCCGCCGATTATCATTTAACCTTAAAGGTATTTTGCAACCCCGCTTTCAAAACCCGATACATGAAACTAGATGTAGCGCACTTTGGCGAGGCCGGATTAAGCTCAACTATGTATGATTATCGTTTTTACGGTTATCACTACAAGTTTTTGGCCCTGCACCACGCTGTCAATAACATAGTGGATAAAGAGGCTTCCCTAAACCAATCTATTTATTGCTGCCTTTATTTAGCCAAAGAAAAACAGAGCTTGAAATTTGCCTGGAGCAATATTTTATATTATGTATACTCCCCCAGCCCGCTTAGCTTTGCAGCAAGGGTTAAAACTCTTTTAAGAATGCTAGCCTGGAGCCTGCGATCTGCAAAATGAACATCGGACTAATCACACCTTATTTCCCCGATGAGCATACCATGGATAGCGGTATAGCCAATCATTATCAATTATTGGCCCAAAGTCTTGCAGCCGGCGGCAATAAGGTCATTGTGATGCACGTAAGGGGGCGCTATGAAAATGAGCACGAATCATTCAGTTCACACGCGCCTGTTGACAACGTAACGGTATTGACCTTCAAAGTTAAGGTTCCGGCAGCGGTATACCGTCTTTTTAAAAGCAAATGGGCTGTCATTGATTTAGCTTTAAAACTGCAGTGTATGCTTGTTACGGCCAAGGCTTTGAATAAAATAGTAAAGCAATATCATATAGATGTAATTGAAGCCAGCAGTTATTTTTCACTATGCTATTTTACGCTGTTTAAAAAAACAAAGCCACCGATAGCGATAAGAGTTAGCACAACCTTTTCACAAATGATGAAGGAACATTACCCTTTTAAATCGCGGGGGATGGATCTTATTGCCGCTATGGAAATCGCGTTCATAAGAAAGAGCCTGTATCTACTCACACATGCCAAAAGTCACGGGCTGGAACTTGAGCGGCTTTACGGCATTAACGCAGCACGTTTTACCATCATTCCGCATGGCGTAAAGCTTCCCATGCTGGATCGGGAAAGCGATAACAATGATGCCACCGTTAAAATTTTATATACCGGTCGCTTTGAATACCGAAAGGGTTCCGATGTGCTGCTGGCCGCTATCCCTTTAGTATTAAAACAAAATCAAAACATACTATTTGAATTGATAGGCAATGATCCGGGTAACGATTATCAAACCAAATTTGAGCATGATAACGATGACCGCGTCATTAATAAGGTGTTTTTTAGGGGCAGAACTGGCAATACGGTTTTGGCAGACGCTTATAACAATTGCGATATTTTTGTAGCACCATCAAGATACGAATCGTTCGGGATCATCTTTATTGAGGCGATGAGTTATGGTAAAGCTGTGATAGGCTGCCGGGTAGGTGGTGTGCCGGATATTATTACTGATAACTACAATGGTCTACTTGCTGATGCAGGTGATGCTCAAAGCCTGGCCAACAAGATAATATTACTTGTAAACGATAAGGTCCTACGTAAAAACCTTGGACTCAGCGCCCGGAAAACGGTGGAAGATAAATTTACAGGGGAACAACTAGCGGCAAATTCATTGAAGCATTACCAAACCCTGCTTGTAAAAAAATAAGAATTAATGAGGCTTTCTGTTATCATCCCTACTTACAACCCTGATCAAAAAAGACTAGCGCAAACGCTTGTGGGATTAAAAATACAGTCGTTAGCCAGGCGCGAATGGGAACTGATCATTATAGATAACAACTCGTCGAACAATTTCCGGCAGCAGCATGATCTCAGTTGGCATTCTGCTTCCCAGGTTATTACAGAAACCAGGCAAGGTCTAACTTACGCCCGGCTTAGGGGTTTTAATGAATCTAAAGGTGATATAATCGTAATGGTTGATGACGACAATGTCCTGAACAGCGCTTATCTTGAAAACGTCCTAACTATCTTTGATCAAAACGAGAAACTGGCAGCCATCGGCGGTAAATCTTTGCCTTTATTTGAGACCCCCCCGCCTCAATGGCTTAATGAGTTTCATATTAACCTAGCCCTCCGCAATCCGGGTAACGACACAATCATTTATGGCTGGGATAATAGATATCCCGACGCCGCCCCAATCGGCGCAGGCATGGGAATCAGGCGTAGAGCATTGACATCGTACATCGAAAGAATTAAATCAGGCGAAAGCAACATCAGCGACCGCACGGCAACCTCACTGAGTTCGGGAGGCGATAATGACCTCGTGCTCAATATGCTGAAATCGGGCTGGCAGGTTGGCTATTTTCCTCAACTGGAATTGCACCATATCATAACGACCGAGCGTATGCAGCCAGCATACCTAGCCCGTTTGGCTCACAATACCAATAGGTCATGGGTACAGTTATTGCACAGTCACGGCATCAATCCATGGAAAAAGATATCAGTGTCAGGTGTGCTCCCAAGGAAAATAAAAGCATGGTTTACCTATAAAGCATGGCAAAATAATCCTTCATATATCAAATGGCAGGGGGCATGCGGCTTATTTGAGGGATTGGCCAACCTACCTCAAAAGTAATAACATGCAGGCACTTATCAACCTTCTATACCGCTACCCTAAAGCCAGGCTCAACTATCTCAGGCGTTTTGGCGGGTATATCAATTATCGCAAAATGATGGCAGCCCGTAAGCTCATGGAAAAGGTGTCCTTCAATTTGCCACCCGTCATTTCGGGAAATGATGGGCTTCCTGTATATTTCTTAACGGGGCAAAATTACCTGTATCAAACCTTGTTCTGTATTCGTTCACTGGTGCTGGTATCCAAAAAAAAATTCAGGTTTGTATTAGTTGATGACGGCAGTTTTGACGAAGTCCTTATTAACAGGATAAAAAAACAACTTCCAGGAGCAAAAATCATAACTAAAGAATTAATAGCATTAAACCTGCAGAATGTTCTCCCGATTGAGAAATACCCTTGCCTCCACCATAAAAGGGATGTTTATCCGCACATCAAAAAACTAACCGATATCCATACCATCCCCGGCAGTGGGTGGAAACTTGTACTTGATTCAGACATGCTTTTCTGGCACGAACCTGAGGAATTGCTTACCTGGCTCAACAACCCGCTATATCCGCTCCATATCATCGATTGTGGGGAAGCTTATGGTTATTCAAAAAAACTAATGGAAGAAGTAGCCGGCAATACTATCAAACCACTGATAAACGTAGGAGCAATCGGTTTAAACAGCGACACAATAGATTGGAACGACCTGGAAAGGTGGGTTGCTGCGCTGGAGCACTATGAGGGCACTACGTATTATTTGGAGCAGGCCTTATCTGCCATGATCATCGGCGAGGACAAGGCGACGGAATTGCCGGCCGGCAAATACATTGTAAACCCGGATATGGCAACCATAACCGCCCAAAACGGGGTACTACATCACTATGTTGACCTTTCAAAGGAAGGCTATTACAAAATGGCATGGAAAAAACTGGTTTAAAATCGATGCCGCTAGTTTCAATTTGTATGCCTGCCTTCAATTGTGAAAGATATATTGGCGATGCAGTTCGATCGGTATTGGCGCAAAGCTATGCTAATGTACAAGTCATCGTAGTCGACGATGGTTCCACGGACGGTACTTTAAAACAAATTTGTGAGATCAATGATGCTCGTTTAAGATCAATATCCACACTAAATATGGGTGCCTCGGCTGCCCGCAATACGGCTTATCAAAACGCGACCGGCGAATACATTATTTTTTTTGATGCTGATGACCTGCTCCCGTCTGATTTTATTAAGCAACAGGTCAAAAGGGCAGCAGGCCGAAACGATATTATTGTATTATCAGGATGGGGCCGCTTTTATAATGACGATCTCAGCACTTTTAAAAAAGAACTGATCCCCTATCAGGAAATGCAACTCACCGACTGGATCAATACTTACTGGTACAGGGGCAACCCCATGACAGCTCCTGGCCGGGCCATTATCCCGAGGCTACTGATAGACAAGGCAGGGTTATGGAATGAGGAATTGAGCCTTAATGATGATCTGGAATTTTACACCCGCCTGTTTACCAAAGCCGAAAGGATTCTATTTTGTAACGAGGCCTTTCTCTATTACCGCTCTGATATTGGCGGTCTTTCGGGCCATAAAGGTGATAAGGCTTATCGCTCATTATACCGGTCCATCAGCTTATCCATTAAATTGGTACTACAATCCGGAGGTAATAATTCAAAAATAAAGCGAAGCTGCGCTAACCTTTTACAGGGTTTCATTTACGAACTTTACCCCTCTCATCGGCAATTGATTGCCATAGCTCAAAAGGAAATTGACCAATTGGCTAAGCCAGACCTGAAATTTATGGCCGGGGGCTTTACCAGTTATCTGCTGCCTGTTTTAGGTTGGAAACTCACTAAATGGGTGAAACTTTTTTTAAAAGGCCGTGT
The DNA here is from genome assembly GCF_040547175.1 of Mucilaginibacter sp. UYP27. Lineage (NCBI taxonomy): Bacteria > Pseudomonadati > Bacteroidota > Sphingobacteriia > Sphingobacteriales > Sphingobacteriaceae > Mucilaginibacter > Mucilaginibacter sp. UYP27. The sequence goes on along the minus strand of NZ_JBEPPE010000002.1, from coordinate 721,994 downwards.
CTTGTAACAAACAGTGTTGAATAATAATAAAGCTAAAATTTGCATTGTAAGCCAATCCCACCTGTGCCGCAACCCCAGGGTACTGAAGGAGGCATTGGCACTTTCAGCTGCGTTGTACCGGGTAACCATACTGACAGCAATTTATAGTGATCCATTATACCGGGAAGATCTTTCCTTACTTTCCGGAACGGGCATATCCTATGAAATTTACAGTGACTTGCGAAAGCCTGCCATTGCCGGTTTTATATCCCGGCTAACCAAAAAGTTTTGGCTATTTGCCCAATCAGCGGGCATTGAAAGCAGGCTTAGTTTAGGCTATGGTGCATTACGGTTAAAAAAACGGATTTGCATGCAAAAGGCCGACCTGTACATCATGCACCAGGAGCTAGCGACCGTAACCGGCAGCTTAATGGTACATACGTCTAAAGTAGCTTTCGATATAGAAGACTGGTACTCACAAGATCTTTTACCCAGTGCCCGCAAAAAAAGACCGATTAAACTTCTAAAACGCGCCGAAAAAATCGCCATCGAAGACGGTGTTGCCTGCTATACCACGTCGCACGCATTAGCACTTGGGCTGCAGGCTTTTTATAAAACAACAAATATGCCCTCGGTTATTTATAATTCATTTTCGCCAAACAGTAGCGTTTGTGTGCCAAAAAAACAGGATGTTCTACACTTGTACTGGCTTTCGCAAACTATAGGCGAAGGGCGCGGACTGGAGTTTTTTATCCATTGTATGGCTCAAAGCACTACGAAATTCAAGCTGAGCCTGAGGGGCAATGTCTCTGAAAGCTACAAAAATAGTTTGAGCAGACGGTTATCTCCAAAAGATCAAATTGTTTTTTTGCCTTTGCTGAAAAACCAGGAAATTCTAGCCGATACGGGCAGATACCATATCGGCCTGGCGCTTGAGCCGGATAACCCACCAAATAAAGACCTCACTGTTTCAAATAAACTTTTTCACTATATGGCCGCTGGTCTGCCGGTTATAGCCTCTTATACACAGGGGCATGCCGAGATAGCTACTCAATGCCCCGATTTTATATTCCTGTATAAACAAAACCAGGCAGTGGAATTAACAGGCATTTTAAATCAGGTTGGTTCAAAATTACAAACTAATGAATTAAGTCGTTTGAAAAGCAAAATACTTCATTTTTACACATCGAAATTTTCATGGCCCGGCGAAGCCGCCAAATTGGTCAATCTTATCAATCGCATTTTTGAAAAAGAAAGTTAGCTTACAGATAAACCTCGCCCCAGGCGATTATCCACATGTCAGGCACCTGCTTCCGCACCAATTGATGATGCTCCAGTCCCAGGTCGACGAGATTATTTTAACGGTAGATACCCAACCGGGCAAAGGCCGCTTTGCCGAAGGTTGGTTCAAATACAAAAATTCTCTTGATGAATTTTTGACACTAGTGATTGAACCACATTATCCGGTTAAAATCATCCCTGTTGATTACACGCCCGCCGTTAAGCAAAAAGTTGCACAGTACTTTTTTGGGAAAGATATTATGCCGGTAAAAGATTTCAGGGGAGGGCCATTTTATGCTTACTTTTTCGGCTTATATACTTCAGCCAATAACCTTGTTTTTCATTTAGATTCGGACATGTTTTTGGGCGGAGGCAGTAAAAAATGGATAGCGGAAGCAGTACAACAATTCACTGCTGATGCCGCCTGCTTTGTAATGGCCCCCCTTCCCGGGCCGCCTAATGCTGACGATACCTTAATGAGCCAGAACATAATCCAAAAAATAGCCCCCTTTACCTGGCGGCTGGGCGGCATGAGCACCAGGATTTTTCTAATGGATACATCAAAATTCAGGACCAACAAGCTTTCGCTAGCCAGGCCTTCGTGGCGAAATCAATTAAAAGCATTAGTTGAAATGCATCATATCGCCGATCTGCCGGAACATTTGATAGCCAGCTATATTGAAACACATAACCTGAAACGCATCGACTTTTTAGGATCAGGCAAAGGGATGTGGTCGTTACACCCACCCTACCGTACCAAATCATTTTATGAGCAACTGCCCATCATTGTTAAACGGGTTGAAAACAATGATCTGCCTCAAAAGCAACAAGGCTTTTATGATATCATTGATGAGGTTTGCGATTGGACAGAGGCAAGGCAGAAGTTAAAACAAAGCAGATGGTGGAAACGACAACGATAAACAAACAACAGAAAACGCTATTGATACGATCGTAATGATGGTATGATAGGGAATCTCAAATCTAAGCAATATCAAGCTATTGAATCAAAGCCGCGGTTTGAACATGATTTTGGGGCTTTACCCAGTTTTTTTACGATTTTGTAGAAAACGCATCTTAGCATGCTAAAAAAGTTACTTATCATCTCCCCGTATTTTCCGCCGGTAAACGCTGCCGATATGCAGCGGGTACGCATGAGTCTGCCGTACCTGACAGATCAGGGCTGGCAGGCAGAGGTGGTTACCATTGCTCCTGAATATTCCGACTTGTCTCAGGACGAATTGTTGTCGCAAAGTGTTCCTGCTTCGGTAAAAATACACTATGTCAAAGCGTTTCCAAAAAGTGTTACATCCAAAATTGGCTTGGGCAGTCTGGCATTGCGCAGCCTTTGGCATTATAGCCAAAAGGTAAACAGCATTTTAAGACAGGATAGATTTGATCTTATTTATTTTTCAACCACCCAATTCCCGGTTTGTATTTTAGGTGCCTATTGGAAAAAACGCTTTGGCATTCCGTATGTTATAGACATACAAGATCCCTGGCATTCAGATTATTATCTCAACAAACCTAAAAGCCAGCGCCCGCCAAAATATTGGTTCGCCTACAGGCTAAATAAATACCTGGAGCCCATCGCTCTGAAAAACACCAGCGGGTTGATAAGCGTATCTGGCGGTTACATTGACCAGGTCAAATCCCGTTATCCGGAAATTAAGGACATTCCCTCGGCTGTAATTACATTCGGCGCTTTTGCCCCGGATCTGAAGATCGCTCAAGAAAACCGGGAGAGCTTTAAATCCCTTTTAAGCAAGGATTTTATTAATATTGTATATGTAGGCCGCGGTGGAAAGGATATGTACAGGGCGATCAGCCCGGTTTTTGAGGTTTTTAAAACGGTTTTGACAAATGACCCTGCGCGTTTTTCAAAGGTAAGGTTTCATTTTATCGGTACCAGTTATGCCCCGGCCGGCCATGGCATTGCCACCATTTTACCGCTTGCTAGACAGTTTGGTATTGAGGCAAATCTTATCGAAACGACTAACCGCATTAGCTATTACCACACGTTGCTTACATTGCAGCAAGCCGATGTATTATTCATCCCCGGATCTGATGATCCGCAGTACACAGCATCAAAAATATTTCCATACTTGCTTACAAACAAACCGGTGCTGGCCATTTTCAACAAAGCCAGCTCGGCAATATCCATTATGCACGACTACGGCGTGCAGCATGTTTATAATTATGATGAGGTAACCCCTTCAGATCTTTATGAGTTTTTTAATCAACTCGTCAACGGAAATTTTAAGAAGGTTGAGTATAATGCAGGGTCCGTAAAAAAATACGCAGCGGCTGAAATGACACGGGCACAGTGCCGTTTGTTTGATAGAATAATTTGATGTGATCAACAGAACGTACCCTGAGCTTATAATAAGCCGTCTTTCGGCAATGTATAGTCCGCAAGAGAATTGTAGCGTTTATGAGATAGCAATTACCATCCAGGGGTCTCAAGAGCCTTATTTAAGTTTAGAGGCAGCGGGATTAAGTAACATGACAGCCATGAACGGGAGACTTCCGACCGCGCTAATTCTTATATCTATCATCCTTTTAAGCGGGCTTTTATAAAAATCCTCGTACAAACGACAAATCCAATTTGTTATGAACGAAACTATCTGATGCAAAAGTTAGCCATTATCATCACCCATCCAATTCAATATTATGCCCCGGTATTTAAACTACTGCACGAGCAGCAACAGATCGGGATCAAGGTATTCTACACCTGGGGTGAGGCTGCACAGCATAAGTTTGATCCCGGATTTGGCAAAAAAATCAGTTGGGATATTCCTTTGTTGGATGGTTACCCTTATGAATGGGTAAATAATACATCTGCTAACCCGGGTTCATCAAATTATAAAGGTATAATAAATCCAGGTTTGGTAAAACAGATTGCCAGTTGGCGGCCTGATGCTATTTTAGTTTTTGGCTGGTCCTTTAAAAGCCATTTAAATTTGCTCCGTTATTTTAAAGGTAAGGTTCCCCTATTTTTTCGGGGGGATTCAAATTTGCTGGATAATCGACCATGGTTAAAAAACAAGCTCAGGTGGTTGGTTTTAAAATGGGTTTACAGTTTTATAGATCACGCGTTTTACACTGGGACAAATAACTTCAACTATTACAAGAAGTTTGGTTTGAATGACAGTCAGTTATCGTTTGCGCCGCATGCAGTCGACAACAACCGGTTTTCAGAGGATAGAAGCAACGAAGTAAGCCAGTTGCGTGCAGGCCTTGGGATTAAAGAAGCCGACACACTTTTATTATTTGCAGGCAAGTTCGAAGTTAAAAAAGATCCACTCTTATTGCTTAACGCGTTTTTACGATTAGATGCTTCAAACGCTCACTTACTTTTCGTTGGCAATGGCGATTTACGCGGTGAACTAACGAGTTTAGTGCAAAACGAACGCGTTCATTTTATGGATTTTCAAAATCAAACGCAAATGCCGGTATTTTACCAGGCTTGTGATTTATTTTGTCTTCCTTCAAAAGGACCTGGAGAAACCTGGGGCCTGGCTGTAAACGAAGCTATGGCATGTGGAAAAGCAATATTGGTGTCCGATAAGGTTGGATGTGCTGTTGACTTGGTCAAGCCAGGCATTAATGGCTATATATTTAGAGCAGGTAACGAACGTGAATTACATCAATATTTATCTAAACTCACTACCTCCAAAAAATCTTTGCAAGACTTTGGAAAGCAATCTGCGGAAATAATAAAAAACTGGAATTTTGCCGAAATTGCACGGGAAATTACCTATAGGACTGCAAAAATTCAAAAAACTTTTAATCGCAAAAATGCATCATAATAAAGGATTTGAGCGATATTTAGCGCTTTTTATTCCATCGATCCTGGCTGTAGTATTTCAGCAAGATCCCATTACATCATACATAATTTCATGGGCAGGCTCATTCTTTATTTTTTTGATAAGCTTATCGGGATGGGTGAAACCAATTCCCGGAGACAGAAGCATAGGTGAGCAATTGATGCGTCCTTTGTTTATTATGCAGGTAATATTTGCCGGGTTTATGAGCTGCACTTCAATCTTTTATTTCCTGGATACCCTTGGCTATAATGATTTTAAAAAACTCAGCGACTTTTATTTAGTTGACCAAAGCCGGATGATGCTTGTGGCACAATGCCAGCGATATTATTGTCTGGCACATGCATCGTTTGTCACCGGGATCTTGGTCTTCATGAAATACCCTGCCAAGAAAACGTATTTTATAGAGAATAGCACAATAGCCAACCTTTTACTTAAGATCGCTGTTATAAGTTTTCCTGTGTCTATTTTTTTTCTTAAGATACCCGGCCTCAGCCAATTCTATTACCAGCTTAGTTCTTTGAGTTTTATTGCAGGTACACTGGCGCTTGCCTTTGCTATTCCTTTAAAAAAATCTTTTAACACTTTTATATGTTCGTTGTTATATGCATTTAATCTTTACGAGGCATTTCATTCCGGCTTTAAAGAACCAATTATTATAAGTGTACTTGTATTAGGTGTGTTTTTATATCCTATTTATAAAAAACTGGTTGTTGTTATTTTTGGGCCCTTACTATTTTTTGCGTTTTTGATATTACCGACCTACGTAAATAGCTTCAGGCAAAATGCATGGTCTGGTGAGGCAGATGCATCAGAATCATCGCAAATCGCACTTGACGCTGCATTAAACGAAGATAACAAAGAATCGAACTGGGACTTTTTCGCTTATCGTTTAAGCGAGATCGACATGTTTACTTTGTTCGTTCAATCTACACCAAAAACCGTTGATTATTATGGCCCTGTTTTGTTAGAACAATCCGTTATAGCAATTATTCCCCGGGTATTTTGGCCGGAAAAACCGATCACTGAAGATTTGGTGATGGAACGTGTTTATAACGCTGGTGTAGTGAACAGATTGTCCAGTGTTTCAGCAAAGCCGGCATTTGTGGTTGATGCGTATTTGTCCGGAGGTGCGCCAGGGATAATGTTTTACTTATTTATTTACGGCGCTGTCGCCCAATTGATATCAGTTAAAGCCGAAACCCTTTTTGGCGGATACATTTTAGGCTCAGCATTAATCTTTAGCGGATTGTTCCAAATATTGTGGCGCGGGTTGAGTTTCGAGTTTTTGTTTAACTCGGTATTTTGGAGTTACATCAGTATGCTGGTAATTTTCATGATTTTGAAAAGAGCTAAAATTTTAAAAAAGGTTTGAAATTACTGCATATAATAGCGGCATATAAACCGGCCTATATTTATGGTGGGCCAACCATGTCTGTGGCTAAATTGTGCGAACAGTTGGTCGCGAGCGGTCATCAAATAGATGTTTATGCAACAACCGCTAACGGCTTGGCCGAACTGGATGTTGTGCCAAACGCCTCTGTTAAAATTGATGGCGTCAATGTTATCTATTTTAAGCGTATCACCAAAGATCATACCCATTTTTCACCTGCTTTGCTGATCTCACTTTGGAAAAATGCGCGACAATATAATGCCGTCCACATCCACGCCTGGTGGAATCTCGTGTCGGTATTATCATGCATTGTTGCTTTAATGCGCGGCGTAACTGTATTTATCTCACCAAGGGGTACGCTAAGCCCTTACTCGTTTGAAAATAGAAATAGCGGTATAAAAAAACTTTTACATAATTTAATAGGGAGGTTACTATTAAATCGCAGCCACATCCATGTAACATCTCAACACGAGTATACGGCCATTCAAAGCCTTGTATCACCTAAAAGTATGACAACGATACCTAACTTTGTTAAGTTAGGTAAAGGTTACCCGCAAAATGTACTAGCCCTGGCTCAGCCTTTCAAACTCATATTTTTATCACGTATAGAGGAAAAGAAAAATTTGGAAATACTTTTCAATGCACTTCCCGATGTTGCTGCCCCCTACCATCTAACTATAGCCGGTGATGGAAATCCCGGCTATATAAAAACACTAAAAGCATTAGCGACAAAAAATAATATTGCTGAACATATTACATGGGTTGGCTTCCTAAATGATGATAAGTTTGATGTGCTTTCCAGGCATGATCTTTTTGTTTTAATATCATACGACGAAAATTTTGGAAACGCAATTATCGAAAGCTTAAGCGTCGGTACGCCAGTGCTGATAAGTACGGACGTTGGCCTGGCAAATTACGTGACTGAAAACAAATTAGGTTGGTTATGTGAACGCAGCGCAGATTCGGTAAGCTTCGCTCTCAACCAAATCATTACATACAAAACACATGAAATACTGGCGATTAGAAAAAACGCGCCGCTTATCATAAGAAACAACTTTAACGAAATACCATTAACCAAACTTTATACAGGCCTTTACAAGCAACATATAAATGACTGATAATCATATAACACTTACGGGTCTAATTTCGACAACCCATGCCAAATCAAATCGCGATTAAAGTGACGGAAAGTTTAGACATCGTTATCTTAACTTTCAACGAGGAAAAAAACATTGAAGCATGCTTACAAAGCGTGCTACCGCTCAACGCAACGATCTATATTGTAGATTCGGGTTCTACAGATAATACACTGGCAATTTGCCGCCAATACACGGCTAACATATACACCAATCCGTTTGAGAACTATGCGGCGCAACGCAACTGGGCGCTACAAAACCTGCCCTTAAAAAACACTTGGGTACTTAACCTCGATGCCGACCACCGGGTTAGCGCAGCGCTTGTTACCGAACTTGATGCCACCCTAACAACCCAAACCGTAAGCGATATAAACGGCTTTTTAATTAGCCGCCGCACCATGTTTATGGGCAAATGGATAAAACATGGGGGCCACTACCCAACCTACCACGCCAATATGTTTAGGAACGGCTTTGGCAGTTGCGAAGTAAAGCTGTACGATCAGCATTTTCTGGTTAACGGTAAAACAAAAATATTAAAGGGTGATATCATCGATATAATTACCGATTCGATAAATACTTTTGTAATAAGGCACAATCACTGGGCAACGCTTGAAGCGCAATACCAGGTTGATCAACGCAACAAAAATAACGATGTGCAGCTAATTGAACCAAGGTTTTGGGGCAACCCTATGCAGCGCAGACGTTACATGAAAAAGAAATATGAGGCGTTTCCGTTATTTGTGCGGCCGGTATTATATTACTTTATAAGGTATATTATTAAACTTGGTTTTTTAGATGGTAAAACGGGGTTTGTATTCCATTTTTTACAGGGCTTTTGGTTTCGGATGATGATAGACATTAAGGTTTACGAACTTTTAAAGCAACAAAAAAATGAAGGGTAATAGGCCCAAATTAAACCCTGCTTTAATTTTTGCGATTAAGTTTTTATGCTTATTCGGCTTGCTTTACGGCTTTTATATTGGCTATGTAAGCATCACAAGCCCGGGTGGTTTGTACATGCCTTTTTTTGAAAAGCACCTGAATATGATAAGCGGCCTGCGTTATATTTTAATAGAAAGCAGCGCCTCAATTTTAAGGATACTTGGCTACCAAACACGTACAAACGATTATCAACTATTGGTAGTGAGCCATAACATTTTACATATAGCCTATGATTGCCTTGGTTTTGGTGTAATGTGTTTTTTTACGGCGTTTGTAGTTGCGTACCCGGGCAGCTTAAAATCTAAAGTATTATTTTGGGTTGTAGGGGTGGTTACCATTCAATTGTTAAACATATTGCGGTTTGTATTGCTCGCGCTTTATTGGAAACGAAATACAAACGTCTATTTATCCGATCACCACACTATTTTTAACATTGTAGTGTACATACTTATAGCCATTAGCTTGTATTTTTATACCCGTTACCAGGACAAAACCACAACCTTAAATGCAGCAAACTAACCTATCGGTATACAACAATCATCCCTACCATCCCGGTGGCAACGCCCTCAAAAGGTTATTGTGGTATTATGTAAACGGTTTGTTTTTTAAATCGGGTTGGTTACCGGTAAGCGGTGTTAAAGTTGCACTGCTGCGTCTATTTGGGGCTAAAATTGGCGAAGGTGTTATGATAAAACCTTGCATAAACATCAAATACCCATGGCACCTCAAAATTGGCAACCACAGCTGGATAGGGGAAGCCGTTTGGATAGACAGCCTCACTACGGTTACTATCGGTAGTAACGTGTGCATCTCGCAAGGGGCTATTTTACAAACCGGCAGCCATAATTATAAAAAAGCTACTTTCGATCTGATAACCAAGCCTATCACTTTAGAGGATGGGGTTTGGATAGGTTGCGGCGCAATTGTTAACCAGGGGCTTAACATAGCAAGCCATGCTGTATTAAGCAGTGGGTCTGTAGCTACAAAAGATCTTGAAGCTTATAGCATATACCAGGGTAACCCCGCCGTTAAAGTACGGGGCCGTTCTATCGAATAAATATCTATCATGCCTAACACCTTTCCTTCGCACCGTATCATCCTGCTAACAGTTTTTACAATTGTTTCTGTATTGGGCATTTTAGTTATTATTACGCCGGCTGCAATTTTCCCTGATGCCAGCTGGGGGTTCCAGGTTTTACGGTCGATGGAGTTTGGCGGGCCGTTTAATGTGCTCAGCAAACCCAGCCAGCAAAATATAGCCCAAAACACCAGCGAGTTTATATCGTGGTGGTCGCCGGGGCAGTATCTTATCCCTTATTTTTTTAAAGCCCTGTTAGGATTAAATACGGGGCACGCTGCATCGGTAACCACTATGCTTTGCCAATTTTTTGGGCTTATTGGCTTTTATAAATTCTTTAGAAAAGTTGGTTTTTCGCCAACTATAAGCGCTTTAAGTTTATTGGTGACCATTTGCCAGCAGGCTTTTTTTACCCCATATATCTTTTACATCGGCGGCGAAACATTGTTATTCGCTTTCGCGGGATGGTTCCTGTACGGTTGCCTGGTATTTAACAAACCCGATTGGAAACTGCTACTGTTTGTACTGCTATCCGGCTGGATTGGATTCATCTGCAAATCCTCATTCATATGGATGTATTTTGCGGGGTTATTCTTCCTGTGGATCCAGCTATTTGGCCAAAGCCGCAACGTCAAAGCATGGCTTTTTAAAGGATTTTGGATTGGCATACCTGCACTGATATCTGTAGTAGTTATATCATGGGCATACTTGTCTAAAGGCCAAAATCCCGCTTCGGGATCAAACGGTATTGATTTGAGCTGGAAGGTATTCACTTTCCCTATCGCATCGCCAATACTTGCGGGCTTTTCGGCTGATGACCTGGTAAACGGCTTTATTTTTCATAATGATAGCGCCGTACTATCTGCCGGCTGGGCCGCCGCCCTACTCATCCTGCTTGCACTATTGAGTATTGTTTTGATATGCAAGATCTGTACCCAAGTCCCCGATAAAAATTACCGCAACATCATTATCATATTTTATAGTGTATCACTTTTGTTCTTCGGTTCGGCATTTTTGCGCCGGTTAGATATTTCCTATGAGGCAAGGCACTTTAGAATTATAGGTTTACTTATTACACCGGGAATGCTGTATTTATTTAGTCGGTATAAGATGGCTTATCGACTGATCTTGGGCGCTTTTATAGCTGTAATTGGCTGTTTTTCGGTGATATTTTACTGTACAAGTAGTTATGGACTGCATCACTACACGGCTTACGGCACATCGGGCATTGGGCAACAATTTATAGACCAGGAAAGTCTTAATTATGTTAAACTGCTCGACGACAAGCAGAAAGATGCCACCTTTGTTTTCTTTAGCCCCGATCTTGGGCTGGAGATACAGCGTAACCGGATAATTACACTCGATGCACTTAACACAGACATCAATATAGACTTTGATCAATATATCCACAAGGGCTACTCGGGCCCGCTTTATATTATAATGCCCCAATACTATATTGGTATAAGGGCATCTGTTATCCTAAAATCCTTCCCGGGGTACAAAGGTTTTTCGCTTAAAGAACTAAGCGATAACTATGTACTTTACTTCGCTACTGAGGCGCGATAACGTCTTTGTTGATCAAAAAAGTAAGCGGCTCGAGAACTTGAAAAGCTAAAATTATTTTCCTCCATAGTACACCTGAACTGTTAAGATTCAAGCTACTCATAAAAAGTTTAAATCTAACTTTCGCAAGTTTTCCGCCGCATTTTATAAATGCTGTATAATGATAGTATGAAACTATATAGTTTTTCAATGCAAATTATATCAGGTTAACAACAGAGATTAAAAATACGTGTAAGTCTTTAACTTTGTACGAGGGACAATCATCTGCTGCTAAACCCGATATATTTAATTTCCAAAAATCAAGGGTTGGATATCATTAAACAATTTTCATCTTCGTCATCTTTTTGTTCGCGAGCTATATAAAGTCGATCCTGATTCACACATGCGAAAGCGCGGACGATAATCTTATTTCTAATTGCATTGACAATAAGCATCCCAGGCTTCCCTTCCTTTTTTTTCCTGTCAAAATAAGCTTTTAATTCTTTATCCACTCTCAAACTTCCTATCGCGCACATATGTAATAGCGATTTTACTTTTTTGTTAGCTTGATGAGATACCTTAAGCTTTTTTATGATTTTTCCCGATTCAAATCGAAATGGTGCTACTCCTGCATAACATGCAAATTGCCTTGGTCTCGTGATATCTTTGAATTCGTTCGTAGCGGTGATAAATTGCACAGCCATTACTATTCCAACGCTTGGGATTGATGTCAGGATTTCTAATAACCGGTTGAATCTACTGTCTTCAGTTAGCTCCTGCTTAATTTTTAATTCAACTTTTGACAGGTCATCGCTTAGCGCTTCCAGACTTTTTTCACATGCTTGAATAGCTTGATCTTTTATCAATTTAGGCATAAATGTCACCACGTCGGCGATCGGCATTTTAAGACTTAATCTGATTCCCATTAGTTTATTTCTCAATGAGACAAGGCTTTTCAATCGCCCCATTTCCAATCGTTGAGGAACCCAAAGCCTGATTTCTTCACAATTCTTTTGCGCAAATTTTGCAATCCTTAATGCATCTATTTTATCATCTTTTCCACGAACTAAGCCCATTGAGTTTTTAATATGTAGCGGGTGTTCGACGACAAATTTAAATTTCCGTTTCCAAAGCATGGCAATCAGATGATTGCCATAAATGCCAGTCCGTTCCATACAAAAAAGCGTGGTGGATGGTTTGATACTCAATCTTGCTTTCAATGTCTCCAAATACGCTAATATCGCTTTTGGTTCGTTCAAGGCAATTTCCTGTAAAAGCACTTTGTTATCCTTTACTACGGCGAAGTCTAGTTTGTTTTTCGATATATCTATGCCAATAAAGTATTTATATTTCATTGGTTTAAAAATTTCATTATTATTCATAGCATTGGATAGCCTAATTATTGCCTTTCACATATTTCAATCTGTTGCAAATGTAAAAAGTGTTGGTGATTTCACCAACACTTTTTACATTTTTAAAATAGAATTTCCCGACGGCAAAGTTTGCGGAAATGAAAAATTATAAAGACACCTCGTTTTTAAAGAATTTTGGCGAAAATCTTTCTAGATTAAGATTAGTCAAAGGCCTGTCTTACAGGAAAATGGCACAAAATTGCATGATTGATCACGCAGACATTAAAAAATACGAAAAAGGCGAAACCAATTTGAGCTTATTGACATTGAAAGAACTTGCAAAAGGCCTAAATATAGAAGCAAAAGAATTACTTGAATTCTAAATCGTCTAAAGTTACCTTTAAGCTTGACATAAATGAATTTACCTGGTTTCCTTTTTTGAAAACCTTATTGATATCTATGATGGTGAGATCATGCCTTTATAGGAACGCATAAAATCGTCCGTCTAAATGTAGGTGCGGACAGGGATGAGGATGGGATGCTGCAAGCGAAGATCATTGATCACATTAGTATGGAGCTATCGACAACCGTGCAGCCTACTTTGAAAGCTGGCTTAAAGCATTAAAGAATGATAAAACATTAGTTATTAAAGCTGCTGTACAGGCTCAACGCGCTGCGGATTGCATCTTATCAGTAATATAGGAACCAGCATAAATTTAAAGCCCTTAACCGGGCTTTATTTTACGTCGTTCTTAATATACCTATGATATAGATATTCCGCATACCCTACACTCACATAATCAGGAAACTTCCAATTGGGATAATACTTCCTTTTAATATACTTTAGAAAGCTAAAGAATAATATTCCTAAGATAAGGAGTATGGCAATTGCCAAGAAGAAGATTGCAAAGTATATTAAGAAATTCATACGCTTATAAAAGCAAGGTATACGCTTATCCCAATATTTTGTTGTGTAAATCCGAGCATTATATTAATATACCTATCACTTATTTATGGAATAACGGATTGCATTGATAGTATTTCCACTTCGAAAGGGGTGATTTTGATTTAAAAAATTCTTTAGACAGGGAAAAATGCCTTATATTTGGTTTAACAATTAGAGTAAACTTGCTATTTGCGTCATTCGTAGAGTAAGGTAACTTTTAAAATGCAAAGTACTGATAATCAATACATAAGAGCTTAGGTTCTGAACCCTAGCTCTCCGCTGATTACATTAACAAAAGTGTCAAAGCCCCTTAATTGCAAAATTAAGGGGCTTTTTCTTTTATACAAATGCAAACGCTAACTGACTTAACACTTCTTTAAATGCAAATGAGCCCGATTGCGGGTTGCCTTTGCAGCTTAAAAGCCTTTGGTACAATGCGAAGGGCGATGGCAATCAGCCCACAAACTGGTCGACCAGCTCAGCGACCGGGAATCCGCCTGGGTTCATGCTTATCTGCATCGTAAAGAGGCTGACCTGGGCAACGCCGATTACGCGTACCGGAAAGTTGGCCAGGTCGGCCTCACGTATCTTTGCCCCCAGGAATGGAAAGCATTAGTCCGGAGTTTTTTAAGCTGAGCAAGCAACATTATCTACGTTTTATATCGGGCGTTAATGTTTGGAAGTCTTCAATTTTTGATTTATCAGTAACCGTTTTTATAACTTCATCCAACTCATGAGCCGATATTAAAAGGTAATCCAGTATTATCTTCTGTTCCTCCGCGGTATTGGTTGAACCCTCTAGCAAGGGGATCAGTCCCATCATTCGTGAAAGAGGTGCGCGCACTATATGAGATTGGATCCACGATATTTCAAGTAAGCGCGCATTTTGTGCCTCAATTGCCTTGATATAATGCTCTCTTTCAGTTATATCTGTAGCTATCGCAATATTGGCTTTAACACCCGAATAGAAAATTGGCGCGACTTGAATTTCGACACTCATTAATTCGCCATTCTTTTTTTTATGGGTCAATATCGTACTGTAAATGCCTTCGTTTTGGTTGGCACGTTCGTTAACAGCACGTTCCATGTCAGGAATTTCTGCTGTAGGCCTTATCACATGCAAACTCATTGACAAAAACTCCTCACGTGTATAGCCATAATGTAGTACGGCAGCATTATTAACGTCCAAAAATCGTAAAGTATTAATATCCGCAACCCATGCCGGTAAGGGGCTGAAATTAAACAGCTCGCTATACATTTTTTTCGAAAGCTCCAGGTCGGCGTTTGAGACAGCCAGCTCTCCGGCTCGTTGTTGCAGGTTCGTATTCGCATTTTTTAACTGCTCAAGGGCATTTCTCCGTTCGGTAATGTCAATACCCGAAACACATAAACCTATCACCTTTTTGCCATCATGAACAGGTTTTACGTTGGCTATATAATAACGGGAAACACCATCTTTTGTATAGGATATTTCGTAATCTTCTGCTTGATTTGTTTGTAATACGCGGTCGTATCTTTCAAGGGCTTTCTCCCGTCTTTCGGGTAAGAGCGAATCGGCCATATTACTTCCTGCTTTTAATTCCGTACCGGCAGCATGTAAGTAAATATCTTTCATGTGCTTGTTAATGGCAATAATATTGTATTCGGTATCAAACAACATGTATGATACATCTGTAGTTTCGAACATCGACTTCAAATTGGCCTCTGACCTTTCCAGTTCATCATAAACTGCCTTTCGTTCGGTAATGTTCACCATTGTACCTATCAGGGCAGGCTGTCCACCGTATAAAGTTGCCCCGCCTAATATCTCGAACCATAACGACTGTCCGTCTTTTTTTACTATCCGAGCTTCATACCTGCTGGTAGATTTGATGTTTTTTTCTACCCGCTCCCTCATGTTTCCTCTAACCAGCTTGATATCGTCCTTGTAAATAAACTTCTCAAATGGCTGTCCAATTATCTCCTCTTCGGCATACCCCATCTCTTCTACAATTCTCGGATTTACGTATACCATTTTTTCATTCTGGATTATGTACACCCCTACCGTAAAGTTCTCTACCAGATTTTGAAACTTAAACTGAGATTCTACTTTTTCAGTAATGTTTTCCATCTGGGCAACAAGGTACAGCGGACGGCTATCTTTATCTCTGATAAGTGACACATTAAGATTTATCCAAATTATGCTTCCGTTTTTATGGATATACCGTTTTTCTAAACGATAAGTATCTGCTTCTCCCCTCAAGATACGGTCTTGAGCTGCCAGATCTTTTGCCAAATCATCGGGGTGGGTAATTTGCATGAAGGTGAGCAATAAAAGTTCGTCTTCGGTATACCCCAGCATTTCGTGTAATGATCGGTTTACCTTTATCCATCGCCCATAGAGTTTTCTTCTACCGAGGTAAGCCCCATTCCAATTGCTGAATCCTCAAAAGCTCCCCTGAATCTGTTTTCAGATTTCGCAAGTTCCGACTGCTGAATATCCTCGTCAAAATAAACCTCTATGGCTTCGGCTATAGAATTAATTAGGCTGCGCTCTTCTTCCAGGAATACCCCTTCCGCTTCGGGGGGGGGTGTTTTCAGTATATATTACTTCAACGCTTCCTTTTCTGCCGTCAAGCAAACCAAAATCAGCTGTCTGTTTAAATACTGAATCTGTATATCTTTCTGTTTTATACTCCTTATTATCAAACCATATCCTTGCCTGGCATACATGAGGATATTGCCAGCCTGGAGGCAACGCTTCTACTATCTCCTGTAACAGTGTGTCTGTATCCAAATGCTCCTGCTGAAGTAATTGGTTAACCTTATAGATAGTGGTCAATTCTTTTACCCGTTCCTGCAATTGACGCCTGGTGCTTTCTTTTTCTTTGCGGGTGTTAATGTTTTGTACTGCAATGGATAAATTTGCCGCAAGGCGGTTAAGTGTTGATACCTCATGCTCATCGAATGCGTTGGCCTGCCCCGCGTAAATGACTAACGCCCCGCTTTCGTCGCTGCCAAGGTTAAGGTGCAATGCGGCCGATGAACGAATGCCAAACCTGTCTGCATCTTTTACAAACTGACCAAAATACGCGGAATGGGCAACATCATTATTTATAACAGTTTTTCCGGTAAGTAGAGTCCTCGCGGTAGGCCCGTTAGATCGCTCGGGGTCATTGAGCACTATCTTTGCATCCTTCAAATAGTCGGTAGCGCCAATTGCCACCAGCGGAACTATTGTTTGATCGACTGCACTTTCAGGCGGTTTTTCGCATATCCAGACAAGTAAATATCTATCCGACTCACCTATGCAACAACAAACCTTGTTAAACAGGTTAGGAATGTCTTGCTCGGTCAGGATAATATCATTTACCTGATTAAGCAGGTTTAACTCTTTAACAGCTTTATTAGCTTGTGCTGTTTTAACATCAATTATTGCATTAAGTTTGTAGGGTTCCCTCACTTTTCTGTAGGCAAGCACACCTGCGGCAAGCGATAATAAGATGCCCAAAACTGACATTTCAAATGGAAATCTATATAAAGCATAGCCATCAGCATAGCTTACACGCAACAACCAGTCGCCTTCGGGTATCTGGGTATAAACATGCTCACTTTCTTTGGCAGGTTTAGCAGTAGATATCAGGAACGGTACAGAGCGTTTTTTCTCAGTTTTCACCAATTGATAAGCAAATTTTTTATCGTAGCCTGGATGCTGAAGCTGTTGTTTTATAATGTTAAGCCGTGTAAGCACTGTCGCAACTGCCACGACCTTGTTGTTTACAATGATAGGTACTTTGCCCAGTATCCCTGTATCGCCAAAACGTAGGCGACGCGGGCCTGCAAAATAAATATCCTTTCGGTCAACAGCGCGCGCCTCTTCGGCCTTACGTGTCGGATCAGCATTTACATTAGTGCCAATAGTGCTTTTATAACGAGCATCGGGGTAAGCATTTTTTACTATTCCATTTTCAGTAATCTGTAACGCCTGGGCATATCGGCTGTTATATATTATTTGACGGGCGACGCTGTCAAATTTGGCAGGAACGCCGTATTGTTTGTAAATAATAGCAAGGGTATTAGCTGCGGCGATGTCGTTGAATAATATATTCCGGAAACGATCTTTTGCTGTGGCGGCCTCTTGTATAAGTTCATTCTTGTGTTTGTTGATTGAAAATTTATACTGCTGATAGGTTAGCAATTGGGTTAGCGCCAACATGACCAGGAACACAATAGCAAAAACTAATGATGGCAGTTTGGACATATTGGCTATAATAGGTTACAAAGCATATATGCAATTTAAACAAAAGTGTTTTGCTATTTCAAGTAAAAGCAGAAATATATTTAAGTTCTAAGTCAACTTCCGTTACAATAAATCGTCGCTTATAATTGGTTAACAAAAGAATTTGAAATATCGAGGTGAAAATAATAAATTGCGTAAACAACTAAATATTTAACCACCAAAACATCGTGATCGTTAAGCAAAATATCGTACAAGAATCTTCCAATCCTGACGAGTCGCTATTCCAACTATTAGTTGCCAGCGTTAAGGAGTACGCTATTTTTATGATTGACCCCGAAGGATATATCCTCACGTGGAACGATGGGGCTGCGAGGATCAAGGGCTATAAGGAAATTGATGTTGTTGGTAAGCATATTTCGATTTTCTACACCCCGGAAGACATCCTCAACAACGAGCCTCAACACAACCTATCACAAGCCCTGGAAAGCGGTGCCCATGAAAGTGAAGGCTGGCGGATCCGTCGGAATGGCTCGCAATTCTGGGCAAATATCGTGTTTACACCCTTGTATCAAAACAATAAGCATATCGGGTTTGCAAAAATGACCCGTGACCAGACCGAGCGAAAGATAACGGAAGACCAGCGTGAGGCAATGCATCATGAATTAGAGCGCCGGGTAAAAGAACAAACCGGCCGGATAGTTGCAACCGAGCTGCGCTTTCGCAAATTGATTGAGCATAGTTACGATGGTATTACCCTGCTGGACCGGAACTTTCGCGTTTTCTACAGAAGCCTCTCGGCCACACGCATCAATGGGTGGAGCAATGAGCAGCAGTACACGTACATTGACGAACTTGTCTACGCGGACGATAAAGAGCGGGTACATGCCTCAATTGATGAGATAATTTTGAATCCAGCTCAACCAGTAATGGTTAGCTTTCGCTCCCGCCACCAAGATGGGCATTATATTTGGCTGGAATGCTTGTTTACCAATATGTTGGCGGAGCCCAGTGTCAACGCTATAGTCTGTAATTTCCGGGATATCAGTAGCCGTGTGGCGGCCGACAATGAAATCCTTCGCCACAACACCGTCCTTCGGGAAATATCATGGACCAGTTCTCACGAAATGCGCCGTCCGGTTGCTTCTATACAAGGATTGATGGACCTGATCGAAAAATCTACTGATCACGATGAAAAAGAAGAGTTAATTAAGTTGGTTGGCAAATGCGCCGATGAACTAGATGGTATGGTTAGACTCATCCATGATAAGATCGATACCATTCACTGAGATGCTAAAAGTTTCCCGAACATTATTCGACAGATCACTCATTAACCTCACTTTTTTAACATATAAAAACTGTATTTGATCTGCGTGATCAGATCCGGCCCAAGTATTTCAATATTCCTTTATGTTTTGTGAACACTTTTTCTAGTCTTAAGCAAATTATTGGCTTTACAACAACATCCCTTTTGGAAAGCAAAATAGTTTTTTTCTTTACCGGGGTGTTGAAGAACGGACTTGATTATAGCTTCTGTAAATTCCTTCAACATCATTAGGGCAAGTTATAACCATCTTTCAGCGAGTACCTTTCCGTCTTCGGTAAAGATGTTATCCCGCCTGTTCCCGTCATTTTATATCTCTAATATACTATCGAATACTGACATTGATTTTATAAATTTTAGTGGCGTTAATCATAAAAAGCGAGTTTGCTTGTACACTAACGCGCCCTCGGGGGACTTTCAAAAATGCTGGGAATTGCCCCCTCTTTGTTGCCGGAGGCTGTAATATTTCTTCGCTTAAAAATAATCGTTATCACAGCTAACCGCAGGAAGTAAAGATTGGTTCAATAACCCAGAGGCAAAGTCTTAGTCGATCTCCTTAGGAGTTTACTAAAGGTAATGTAAAGTAAAACTCTGACCCGGAGGCATCGCTGTTTACACCTACGGTTCCACCGTGGCGTTTGATGATCTCTGCCGATATATATAATCCTAACCCCAGGCCTGAAAATTTTTTTGACGATTCTTGTACACGATAAAACCTGTCAAAAACGTACTGTTGTTTTTCGGGTGGTATACCGATGCCAAAATCCCTTACCGACAACTTAACGGTATAGTTGTTTATATCACTTCTGAGGATGATTTTTTCGGCTCCCGGCGAATATTTGATTGCGTTGGATAAAAAATTATTGATAACTTGTTCCAGACGGTGTTGTTCTCCATTTATTTTAGAAGAAACATTATGGGCTATAATAATTTGATGAGTTTGGCTGGTAACCTGTACTTGCGCTACTACCTCTTCAATAAGATTTTTTAAATCGATCTCAGCATAATGGTAAACCATTTGACCAGCATGAATCTTACTTACATCAAGCAGGTCATCAATTAGGTCGGTTAGTTTGCCTAACTGCCTATTGGCTTTAAAAATAAAATCTCCGGCGGAGGATTTTCCCTGCGGAGGAATCATTTTTTGGAGGATCTGAAGATAAGCTTTGGTGGTAGTAATGGGCGTTTTGAGTTCGTGGCTGGCAACATTCATAAACTCATCCTTCTTTTGCATTAATTCTTCAATAGCCTTTTTGTCTTTGTTTTGTTCAACGAGCGCATCTTTCAAATGCAACCTCATAACATCAATAGTCGCGGCTAATTTTTCCGCTTTGGTCACCGCCTTGTCAGCAAAGTCGATGCGGGCTTGAGTACTGAATTCAACAAACTCCCTGGTAAATAAATTTATTAGGATAGGTAAAATTTCTATCAACGGTCTGACTTGTTCACGCGTTGGAACTCCGCCCAAGAAAACAATTACAGACTGTTCCGGACCCAAAAAACCGATGGAGTTTTGTAACGTGTTAGCTTCAGGGAATGGTAACAAGCCCTGCTGGTGCCCGTTTTTGGAACAACCTGAAGTAAAGTCCTGCCAAGATTTCCCATTCGGTAAAGTTTGAGGAAAACCTGGCGCAGGTAATAATATCCCGATTTCACAATCGACAATAAATACAAATAAATGAGAGCAACCAAAAAAGTGCGCCAACTTGTTTGCTGCCTGAAACCGGTTGGTCGGGTCATTTAAGCCTGCGACGAGTGATGACAACATTTAATCGGGAATTACGCAAACCACGGCGGTGCAATTCTGAAAACCGCTAAATTGTCCGTTTACCCTTGCCACTTGCCCATAGGTATTGCAGCCTGCATAATTAGCCCCTTGAAGCGTCTCATTAACCTTTTCAAGCTCGAAGTCAAATTCTTTTCCCATCCGGAGCCTTGTGGCTACACAGTCAAAAAATAAGGCTACGTTTGGCTTATGATCGCCCAGTTGTTTTATCGCGCCCGCGGCAGCCTGAATCGCCGCTTGTTTTGAACAATCGTTATCTGTCGCCATAAAACTGACATACGCGCCGTTTGGGATGTCGCTCGCCATGGCAATGGAACCATCAGGAAGAACAGCTAATGGCACCCTAAGTTTATGATCACCAGCAACCTCTATCCCAATAATATTGTGCAGGAAAAAAGAAATAGGCTCATCAGCATTGAAGTTTTGCCCGGTGCTATCTGCATGGTCTTTAAATAATTCCACTGCAGGGCGACTGTTTAAACTAACCAGCGTCATTCCATTGGTCTCTGTCACGCGCATCCTGGAACCAACAGCTTTCCAGCCGTGGGCAGAGCCAACACCAATTGGCTTGTTTGACAATATTTCTAATATAACTGCAGAGTCGGTATAAGCTTCCGTGTCGTAAAATACATGGGTTTTCTGAAAATTTGCGTTGTCGCCGGCGCCGCCGCCAAAAAATTGGTATTTCCCCATCGTTTTTTCAGTTAACAATTCTATCAGTTCATCGGTAAAACCCGATAACGCGTCGGCAAATACCATTGCAGAATAATATTGATATTGGTATTCGTGCACAGGGGATAATATGGCTAACAACTCATCAGCTACTCTGTCGCGGCTGGTTGTTATAGCTTCTCCGATGCCCGCCCTGAACTGCATCTCAGTAGAATACAAGGCTATTGCACAAGCGGAATCAGTGCCGAAATCATCTGAGGTAAATTCGCCGGCCGAAGAACTACCCACCAGGATTCCCGGGATGCATGTTTCCTTTATCGAATGGAGGAGCGCACCGTAATCATACACTGAGGAGGCAAAAACGATCACCACGTTTGGTGTTTTGTCAACAAGTTTTTCGATGATTTTCTCTCCAAGCTCTTTTCCGGCAGCGCGGCCATCGTTTTGTTGAGTGAAAACAATTGCGGATTTAGTCATTGTTTTTAAAATATAGGTCTTTTAAAGTATTTAATGGAAACAACGATCTATCGGTTTTGATTTAAAAAAGCTAAAATTTTCTGGCAGTAAAACCGGCGGCCGGCAGCAAAGCCCCCGCAGTTGGTTCGGGTTTTCGAAATACGCCCGATGACCGCTGGGTGTTTACGGAAAATAACCCATCACGGAGCATTGCTACTGCCGCATCAATGGCGGCGGCAAGCAGGGTAATGAAAGGTTATAATGATACCCTTTCTACGCAATGTTTGCAAATTGCTAAAGAAATTTGGAACGGTAGCAAGGGTGAAAACGCGGTAGGGAGAGTACCTTTGGCGGTAGAACTGCTAATAACAACCAGAGACACTATGTACGCTAACTATTTAGTTAGCCAAACCAAAAATATCGCGTCCAGTATAGATTATAACGGCTGGTTGGTTGCACGAACCATGTCATTGATCAGCGATAAAAATTATCATGACCGAATAACCAACGCCGTTAAAAAATTATATGCACATATAAAAATACAAGGCACTAAAACGCCTTATGGTTTACCATACGAGCCATCAATATGGGCGCGGGCTTGGGGATACAAAAATTTGGTTACAAGCAATATTTCCTTTACACCTACTTCCCTGATATTTTTACAGACGAGTATATGTTAAGTGCAATGAATTTTGTGTTGGGTTGCCATCCCGGCTCCAATACAGCATCTTTTGCATCGGAAATTGGTGCCAAATCGATGACTACCGCTTATGGGTTTAACCGGGCAAATTGGTCATACATTCCGAGTGGTATAACATCCGGAACAGCATTAATCCGGCCCGATTTCCCGGGATTGCTGAACTGGCCTTTCTTATGGCAACAGGTGAATATGTTTTAGGAGGGGGAACTACCGATTATATGTTTTTGGTGCTGGCAGCAAACCATATTTTAAATAAGAAATAAGATTCACCTAAGTGAGCTTTTATAATTATGCAGCAGATGCGTAAAGCATTTACTGCATAATTATGTATGTAGGCATCTTTGGTCTGTTAAACGCGGTAATAAGCACCGAAGCGCTTCCTGCGCAAACGTAATTATAAAGATATTATTCTACTGTGATGGTTCCGCTTTGCTCAAGGGTACGTGATGATGTACCTGCAAGCAACCCCGGATGACTAAGATCACCTTTTTTCTTACTGTTCGTCAGTTAATTAAAGCGGGTTTCCAGCTTCCTTTGGTTAAAAAAACAATCATGAAAAAGATCCAAACCAGCGTGTTAGCTTTAACGGCCCTGCTAATGCTTACCCTTACTACCGCATTCGCGCAAAAAGCGCCAACAAAAGCCACATCAAACTTTATTCGTATCGACAAAAAGGGCGGTATACATGACCATGGCGGTACACTTCTTGGACAAATTGGAAAAGACGACATCGTCAGAGACAATCAAGGAAAAACCATTTATTTTATTGACAAAAATGGTAACGTTATTAATGCCAAAGGGAACAAGTTAGGAATGGCAAAAAAGAACGGCTTTTACTTTAACAATGTTGGTGAAACGATACTAACGGTAAAAGATAAAGACGCGGAAGAGTGTGAGATATTGGATCCGCAGGGCCATAATTTCGGAACAACTCATAAAAATTATAAGTTACATGCCTGCGCTGCACATTGCCTTTTTTTGAAAGAAAAAAGCACACCACATCCCGTACACTAAAATTTAGCGGGTACGCTTGCCGTACCCGCTAAATTTTATCAATAGCCCCCCGCTGGCCCTGTCCTGACGACTTGAACTGGCTGGGCGTTAAACCGGTTACACTTTTAAATTGCGCAGATAAATGTGCGCTGCTGCTATATCCCATCTTCCAGGTAATT
Organism: Mucilaginibacter sp. UYP27; assembly: GCF_040547175.1. NCBI lineage: Bacteria > Pseudomonadati > Bacteroidota > Sphingobacteriia > Sphingobacteriales > Sphingobacteriaceae > Mucilaginibacter > Mucilaginibacter sp. UYP27. Next base: position 698,195 of record NZ_JBEPPE010000002.1, on the reverse strand, counting down.
TCATTCAGATTTAGCTCACCATATTCCAGCAACTCTTTTACTTTTTCGATCTTTTGCTGAATGATAAATTTTTCGATGGTTATATCTTCCGCATCAGAAAACATCCTGCTGAGGTAAGCGTAATCCTTTTTCAAGCCATCCGACAGGTATTGTGAAAAGTTCAGGTGGGCATCTGCCAGGTCGCTATAGTGCACTTTTTCAACGATCAGGTTTTTGATCCGTTCTACCATGCGGTCCTTTTCATTATCCAGCAACTCAAAGCCCAACAGTTTAAGCTGAGATGAAATCAAATTCAGCTGTTCACTGTCCGGAGCAGGCTGAACTTCAGCACTGCCTAAATTGACCTCACCTACATTCAGCCCGATATTTTCCAGCTGCTGCCTGACCACCATGATGCAGCGGTCACAAACCATATTTTTGATATGCAGTACCATGTGTTATTTAATCAAAAATACGACTAAATTTTTTCTGCATTATAGCCTTTGGATTTTAAAGCCCTAATAACTTCGTTGGGTGTTAGTCCCTCGTTCGATTCTACAGTGAGGATCTTATCCGGGTTGACAGTATCAACTTCCCATTTCGCGATACCTGATAAGGTGTCTAATGCAGGTGTAACAGCTGCGATGCAACCACCGCATTTAATATTGGTTTTGAATTTTGTAGTTACCATTTTGATTAAGTTTTAAATTAAAGATTAAGTTTTAAATATTTTAGCCTCAGGCTGTTGCTGACTACCGATACAGAACTCAACGCCATTGCGGCACCGGCGATCATCGGGTTGAGTAAAAAGCCATTGATCGGGTATAACAGACCTGCAGCGATAGGTATGCCGATAACATTATAAATAAAGGCCCAGAACAGGTTTTGCCTGATTGTACGAACCGTTAGCCTGGAGAGCCTTAATGCTTTAGGTACTTGCCGCAGATCGGATGATACCAAAGTGATCTTAGCTACATCCATCGCTATGTCCGAACCCTTTCCCATCGCAATACTAACATCAGCCTGCGCTAACGCCTGGCTATCGTTGATCCCATCGCCGATCATAGCCACAACCTTGCCCTGTTGCTGTAATTGCTTTACAAAAGCAGCTTTAGCCGAAGGCAAAGTATCAGCCTGAAAATGTTCAATACCAGCCTGGGCTGCTATCGCCGCAGCGGTCTGCGCATTGTCCCCGGTGAGCATATAGACTTCGATGCCCTGTAATTTTAATTGTCTTACCGCATCCACTGAACCCGGTTTAATTTGATCGGCTATCGCGGCCATTGCCAGTACTTGCGCATCGTCCGCAAAGTAAATCACGGTGTTTGCTTCTTTTAACGAGTTGGTAATCGGGCCTGATAATTCTTGAGGGATCGTTATTCCTTTTTCTTCGATCAGCTTATGGCTGCCGGCAAAATAGACCCGGCCTTCAAATTGCGCTTCAACACCTCTGCCGGTAAGGCTATTAAATGAGTCGGCGGTAACTGCCGCTAAACTGTTCGGCTTTAAATAGGCAACAATAGCTTCGGCCAACGGATGTTCCGATTGTTGTTCTAAAGATAAAAAATACGATTGTAAAAGGTTTTGGTTTAAGGTAGCAGCGTCAGACCAAACCCATTTATTAACAACAGGCTTACCTTCAGTGATCGTTCCGGTTTTATCCAAAACTACCGCATTTACTTTATGACCTGATTCCAGACCTTGGGCATCTTTGATCAATATGCCATTTTCAGCACCTTTACCAATACCCACCATAATGGCCGTGGGTGTTGCCAATCCTAATGCGCAGGGGCAAGCAATGACCAGGACCGTTACCATCGCCAGTAACCCTTGCGTAAACGCGTGCTGACCGCCAAATAGCAGCCAGGCTGCTAAACTTAACAAAGCGATCAACATCACTATAGGTACGAATATTCCGGCTATTTTATCAACCAATTTTTGTACAGGTGCTTTAGAACCCTGCGCATCCTGCACCAATTGCATGATCTGGGCCAGCATCGTGCCGCTGCCCACCTTTTCGGCCGTAAAGCGAAAACTACCTTTTTGATTTAAGGTACCTGCAAACACCTGGTCACCGGCTTTCTTCTCCACGGCAACAGGTTCGCCGCTGATCATGCTTTCGTCGACAAATGAGTTGCCATGATAAACTACACCATCAACCGGGATCTTATCGCCGGGACGAACCAACAATTGGTCGCCGGCCTGCACATCTTCAATGGCGGTTTCTGTTTCGCCCGTCTTGGTAACGCGCAACACTGTTTTTGGTTGCAGGCCTATTAGCTTCTTTATCGCGGATGAAGTATTGGATTTTGCCTTTTCTTCCAGTAGTTTGCCCAACATGATAAAAACGATCACGACGGAAGCCGCCTCGAAATAAACATGGGGATGCAAGCCCTGCCGGTGCCAGAATTCCGGATAGACGGTATTGAAAACGCTGAATAAAAAGGCGATCCCGGTACTCATGGCTACCAGCGTATCCATATTGGCTTTTCCGTGGGAGGCTTGTTTCCAGGCTCCGGTAAAAAAACTTCTTCCGGCTACGAACAGCACGGGTGCTGTTAATACCAGCATGATGTAATTGGCATAGGGAATATCCATAAACACCATACCGATCAGTACCACCGGAATTGTTAACACTGTTGCCCAGGTAATATTCTTTTTTAGCTTATCATATTGTTTCAGCTGTGCTTCTTCCTGCTTTTCCTTTCCGTTAACCGCGTCGATGATCAAGTCATATCCGATTAACTGAACGGCTTGCTGCAATTTTATGGCCTGTACCAATTCAGGATTAAAGACGACCTTTACCGATTGTGTGGCATAATTGACTTCTGATTTTTCTACGCCTTTTTGGTTACCGATCATGGATTCCACGCTGGATGCGCAAGAGGCACAAGTCATGCCGGTAACGGGAAAAGTCAGTGTCTGTAATTTTGTTGTTTCCATGATTATTATCTAACGACACAAAATTAACCCATACCCCCGCAGGTAATTTTATAGCATTCCGTTTGTTTTTTACATAATTTTACCTTGTTATTGACATGATCAAACCCTATGAAAAACTTATTTGCTTTGCTACTATGCTTTATCAGTTGGAACACTGCTACTGCACAAACTTCTTTTCAGGGTCGCCAGCCGCAGGTCGCTAAGGATGCAGCCGGTACGCTTAGGTTGGTCTATGGCCGAACGGACAGTATCTTTTGTACAACCTCTACTGATGTAGGTAAAACCTTTTCAAAGCCAATTTTAGTCGGTATCGTGCCTGATATGCATCTGGGCATGGCCAGGGGACCGCAATTGGCCAGTTCAGTATCTTATAGCCTGGTAACGGCTATCGACAAAAAAGGGGATATTCATTATTTCACACTGAACCATCGAACAAGGCAAGGCTGGAAGGCGATGGGCTTTTTAAACGACCAGCGCGCGTCTGCGCCGGAAGGATTAATGAATATAGCTTCGGATGTGCAGGATCACTTCTATGCGGTATGGCTGGATACCCGTATTGGTAAAAAAAATAACATTTACTTCTCCTCTTTAGCACCGAAACCAAATAAATGGAGCCGTAACAGGTTGGCTTATCACTCGCCGGACGGCCATGTATGTGAATGTTGCCGTCCAAGCATCGCCGTGGACGGAAGCCGGGTAGCGATCATGTTCCGCAATTGGATGATGGGGTCGAGAGATCTATACCTCGTCAGATCAGAAAACCGGGGAATTACTTTTGATGCCGCGCAAAAATTAGGGACCGGTACGTGGAAACTCAACGCCTGCCCAATGGACGGCGGCGGTTTGACATTCAATACCGATCATTCCATCTCGACGATTTGGAAAAGACAGGGCACTGTTTATTATGCTAAGCCGGGCAGCAATGAGTTAGAATTAGGCACAGGGCGTGATTGTAGTATCAGTTCAATAGGCGGCCAAAACGTGGTTTCATTTTCCGAGAACGGTAACCTTAAAATAAAATATGTCGGAACCAATAGAGTGATCGATGTAAGTAGAGGCAGTTATTTAAAAACTATAGGCCTGCCTGAAAGTAAACTTCTGTTGGTTTGGGAAGAAGCGGAACAAGTGAAGTTAAAAACCTTGTAAGGTATTCAAAGGATGCGTACTGCTTGTAATAATATACTCCTCTTACAATATCTTAGCGGTGTCCGTATCTGTACTATCTATGAATATGCTTAAAGTGCTTTTTTTTGTTTTATTGATATCATTATCCAATCTGCTCATGGCGCAAACTGGCGCGATCAAAGGGTTGATCACCGACCGGCAAAGTAAGCAGCCGGTAGAATATGCCAGTATCGCCTTTTAAAAAGTGCAGATTCTTCCCTAGTGAGCGCACGATATCTAAAGGTAACGGTGCATTTCAATTTGACAATGTTCCAACAGGCAAGTATGTGCTTAAAACAGCATTTAGTGGCTATCACGATCAATAAGTGAAACGGCCGAAAAACCGGTTGGAACTATCTTTGTATATGCATTTAACCAGGGTAAAAAACTAAACTTCCGTAAAGTTTTTAAAGGCACTTGCGAGGATATTATTCATCAAACAGTTGAGTCCACTGCCGAGATGCTTATCGCCGACCTAAAAGACTAATTTGGGTACCACAGTAACCCTTCGCTCTTAGTTATCGGCTTATCTGCCCCCTTTCCAGGTTCTTGTGACTTGGCGGATAATTTCTGTTATATCCGGGGAATACTTTTCATTTTCTAAAAATCACTTAGCAGGTTTTGTTTACTGCAAACTGCACTAACCGATACCTAAAATTTGCAGCGTTCGTGGATCGCGCTGGCCATTGTAAAATTTTTCGAGTACACGGCTAAATATGGGATAGGTAGCCGGCACCGCATCAAACAGCGTCATACTCGATCTTAATTTCAGGTCATCGGGGCTGCCAAACAATGCATTGGGGTCGTTAATGTGCAGCGCAAGTAATGCATTACATATTTCGACCAAACGAATCCCTAACCTGGGGTGCTCCAGGTAGTCGGTTGCTTCTTTTACATCCTTAATAGCATAATAACGCGAGGTTTCAGTCATCCCCAATCCTGCCACCTGGGGGAAAATATACCACATCCAATGGCTACGTTTTTTACCACTTCTTATTTCGCTTAGCGCAATTTGGTAATCTTTCGCTTGTGCGTCAATAAAGCGGCTCAATTTATCCTCTGTCATAACAAGCTTATTTTGCACATGCTTTTTATCACTAATGCCGTAACTAACCCGCCAAAAGTGTAGTAAGCAACGGTTAATATCTTTGTTTTATCTGTACGGGTTATCGGTGCATCACTCAAGCCTACGGGCTTGGTAAGTTTTATTGCGCCAAACCCTGCAAAGGCACCATAAACTATACCGCGTAAAAGCAGGTTCTTTTGCTTTCCGGCACCTATCAGGCTGTAATAAAAGGTATTACTTAACAAATCGCCGGCTAATGTTGCGGCATACAGTGCATCGCCGGATAGCGGCTCTTTACCTATCGCTTCCATACCTTTAACTATCGCTTCTTCACCTACCAGTTCAACCCGGGGTGCATCGTGGTCAAACCGCTTCACAGTTTCGTGAAGCAGGTTAAGAGCTGCCGCGCCGGCCAGCCCTCCTAATAAGTTTTTAATGATTCTCATGGTACTTATTTGTAAGATGTTAGGGTATAGCAATTACTGTAGTCCCGGCGGTTTTACCGCAACTTCCGGTTCTTGCTTGCTAACAGCCAGTTCTTTTGTCCAGTATTGCACTTCGTAATCTTCGTTTACATTAATGAATTTGCTATCCGGGCTTCCGGCTTTGATCTGTCGTCCATATCTAACTTTACTTTTATTAATTAATTTAGTCCTGGTTAAGTTGCTGCAAATCGCGGTCTGCCGGGCCGGTCAGTACTTTTCCGACAATACTATACCTTGCACCATGGCAGGGGCAATCCCAACTTTTTTCCTCTTGGTTCCAGTTAACAATACACCCCGCGTGTGTACAAACCGGGCTTAAGGTATGTAGTACCCCCTTTTCGTCCCGGTAGGCGGCTATTTTTTCGCCATCAACTTCTACTACTTTACCAGTATCGTTTGCCATCCGCTTCAGCGAGTCTGTTTCGTTTATTTTAAAACGATCTGTAATAAAATGATAAGCAACGTCTGCGTTCTCTTTTACAAATTCTGTAAAGCCGTCAATAGGTTTGATCCGCGACGGGCTAAACACATTTTCGAATTTACTTTCTATCCCTAATATCAGGTCACTGATGATCTTTGCGGCAATGCTGCCCAGCATCATCCCATTACCATTATACCCGGTGGCGCAATAGGTGCCGGCAGGCGCGCCAGGCATTTGGCCGATATATGGAAAACCATCCACCGGTACATAGTATTGGCTTGACCAGTGGTATTTTACCGAAGAAACAGAATAATGCTCGCGGGTGTACTTCTCAAGGTCGGCGAAAGCCGTTTCAGGATCATCATGGCCGGTTTTATGATCGTTACCACCCACCAACAGTAATGGCTGTCCGTCTATTTCATGCGTACGGAAATAATGGTAAGGCTCTTGCATATCATAAATAAGAGCTTTAGGATAATCATTTCCTTTAAGTTTAACCGCAATAATGTAACTGCGATAAGGTGCGCACCTAAAGCTGAACGAGGTTATCTTAGGCGGGATATGTGTAGCATAAATGATGCTTGCGGCCTTAATATCAAGTTTGCCGGCTTTAGCAATATACACCTCACCATCCTTTAATATTTCGTCAATCATGCTATTTTCAAGCAGCTTACCACCACTACTTTTAAACTCAGCCAATAGCCCCTGTAAATATTTTAAAGGATGAAATTGCGCCTGCCCCTCAAATAGCAAAGCTTTCACATAATTAAACGGCGTAGGTACCTCTTGTATATATGCTGCAGCTACACCAACCTGGTTTGCACCCTGGTAAATATCATCCAGTTGCTTTGCCTGATCTTCATCTTCCGCATACAGGTAACCGGGCTTGTCCTCGAAATCACAATTGATTTTGTATCGATTAATATTGTCTTTGATCAGTGCAAAGCCCTCGTTTACCGCATCGGCAAACAGTTGGGCGCCCTCTTTTCCAAATGCGCTTTCCGCTTCTTTGTAAGTAGTATCGGCAAAGGTGTTGATGTGCGCGCTTGTACCGCCGGTAGTGCCAAAACCCAGCGTGTGTGCATCAACTATGAGTACCTTTTTTCCGGTTTTTTGTAAAAGTAACCCGGCCGATACCCCGGTGATGCCTGCACCAATAATGAGCACATCAAACTTATCGGTGCCGTATAACACAGTAGCAGCAGGCTTTTGTTGGATACCTGTTTGCCAAGGGCTTAATTTGTTGCCATCTCTTGGCGAAGTTGTATCTTTTTGTGTTTTAGCTTTCATTTGACAGTATTAATTAATTTTTGTTCGGCCATGCCAATCAGTCAGCAGTAATGTAAGTACTGCAACGATGGTGAAACCTGTATTAAATAACCGTACCTGTTTTCCTTTTTTTAAACGGTTTTAAAAATGTTTGCAAAACAAATTGTCATACATTAAAAAGGTCTATTTTATCATGCACCGTAAAAGAATAATCAGTTTACCGGCAGCAGGTTGTTTAATTAGCGCTACATACACTAAAGCACCAAGCCCTCGACTGTGTATAACTGCTTACTTTTTACTACACCCTAACAAGTAAGCAACGGATAGTAAATTGCCGACCAGGGCATAATCAATAAGGCTGTGCACTTTAGAAGAAATTGGCTTTGTATTCATAACATCCTTTTTTATTGAACAGGGTTGTTCAAATATTGTTTATTGTTGAAGTTAATTAAATTAATCATTAATAAATAAAAGGCGCATTTGTGACATATTGAACATAATCATAACTCAATCTACAAAAATTTAAAATTTTAAATAATCAGCCTAAACTAAGAGCCGTCGAAATTAGCCGGGGACTGGACGACAAGCCTTACAAAATGCAGCAAACCGATAGGGTAAGTTTAAGGATTGCCAGGAGTTCAAAATTGCTGGCAAAAGCTACTGTGGTTGAAATATTGGACGCGTAGTAAGAACTAAATTTTCTACCCGCAACTACTTTCATTAAGCAACGTTTTAGCAAACCTTTAAGTGATGTCTGAAACATTTCCTTAAGTGTTAAATAACATTCATTATCTAAAGAAAATTAAATATTCGTTGTAAGTAAGATTTTTTAATATCTACATTATAAGCATTAGCGATAATTGAACATTTTTCGGGTGACCTGTTAGGTTACCTTCATAGATTTTAGATATATAACGCATTGATTTATAGGAGATAGTAAATCTATTTTTGTTCCCTATCTCTCCGCTGATTGTATATCAAACAATTTCAAAACGCCTTAAATGCATCATTTAAGGCGTTTTTTGTTTTAAGACCTATCCGAATTGTTCATTAAATCGCATCCTATTGGTAACCTGTTGCATGTAAAGACCGCCAAGTCAACACAAACCTTATAAGTTGCTGTAATACAACCCGTTCATCGATTGAACATCTTGATTACAGCACGTACCGGAGAGTATCAGTAATACCATCAGCGCGCCAAATTCCCTGTACTTTCAAAAGGCTCGCCCGAGAAGCGAATTTAATACAGCTGTTATGAACCCTGCGGGAGGGGTCGAGGCTACGCCTTCCGATAAATTTCACTCTTAATCTGATCAGCCTAATCCAATACAAAAGAATAACTTACGTAGTTACCATGATGCGCAATAGACACAGGTACACTAAGCTCATTGCCATTATTGAAGATAACAGGGTATCCTATTGGGCTTTTTTTGATGTGAAGATCATTAAAATAAGGGCGCAGTTTGTCTATCAAAAATAAACGCGCCTCAACTGATTGAGATTCTGCTGAGTTTTCTCTAATCGATTTAACGCCCCAATAAATATTTTTAAAACTTTCGTGATGATTGACGACGGTAGCTATCCAACTTGCAGAAATTTTTGAGCGAAAATAAAGAGTGTTTGACAGGTGCATAATTGTACCGTTATAAAACACATCGCCATCTATGCTTTCCCAATGCCCTGTATTTACATCATTCTTTTGGCTATCTGTAAATTTAAGGTCCTGAATGATGATCTGCGTTGGCGAGAACGCTAATTCTGGAGTCAACCTTTTGAGATACTTAAATGCGGACTCTTTAGCTGACCATAGCAGCCATAGGTAAAGTTCAAAACTCAGTTGCGGGCACACCAGCTGCTGATATAATCTTTGTTCGGAGCTTGAAAGTATTTGTGTATAAAACCGAACCTGTTTGGTTCGGTTGATATCTATCAGATCAAGGGCTACAATATCGTTGCCGGTGCTTATCAAGCAGGTCTATTTAGTTTATCAGATATTATATCTATGCAATTTCCTATCAGGTACATTTTTTCTGCGGAATCAAAATCAATTTCGATATTGTATTGCGATTCTGCATCTATAATGACATCAACCAGGTTAGCCGAGTTTATTTTAAGATCTTTTATAAGATCTGTTTCCTCGGTGATCCCCTCAAGCATTGTTTTATCTTCCGTGTAAGGCGCAAGCACTTTTTTTAGTTCAGTTAAAATAGTTGTTCTATCCATATTTATTTGTCGTATCTGGAAATAATTAAACAGGTATTAATATCGCCAAAGCCAAAATTAGCTTTTGCAACAATATTAATCTTTTTGTTTACGATTTTTGTGGGCAAATTGTTTGCACCAATTAAATTTATAATTTCTGGGTTAGCATCTTCCAGGTTAATATTTGGATGTACAAAACCATGAACTATTTGTAAAACCGCGGCTACGGTCTCAATTGAGCCGGCAGCACTAAGGCAATGGCCGATCATTGATTTTAATGAATTAACCATCGGAAAATCATCGGCTGTACGGCCCAAAGCCAGCGCCCAGTTTTGTATCTCTAAGGTATCTGCTATCGTAGCGGTTAAATGTCCGCTTACCAGGTCCACCTGCTGTCCGTTTATGCCGGCATTATTCATAGCCTCCTGTATACACCTGATAACGCCTGTAGCAGCTGGCGCGGTCATTGATCCACCACCACGCTGGCCGCCCGAATTGTTACTTCCGCCGAGCACTTCGCCATAAATACGTGCACCACGGGCAAGTGCGAAATCAAGATCTTCTAATACTAAAGCGCCAGCGCCTGAGCCGGGAACAAAACCACCGGCTGTGAGGCTCATCGGCCTTGACGCCCTCGCAGGTTCGTCATTGTATTTCCTGGATAACACCCGCATAGAATCAAATGCCCCAAATATGTAAGCATCAACGTATTCGCTGCTACCCACCACCATTCGTTTGGCCATGCCGTATTTGATATACTCATATCCCATTAATATAGCCTGCGTACCTGTGGCACAGGCCGACGAATTACTTATGATCTTATTGCCTAATCCAAGCCTGCCAGATATGTAAGCGGTTACACCGCTGTTCATAATCTGCTCTACCACTCTCGACCCCAGTTTCCTGGACTCCTTAGCGTCTACCCGGGTAATGGCGTTTTTTATTACATCAGTATCAGCCACACTGCTGCCAAAAACACACCCTGTCTCCCACAGTGTTTCTTGGCTGGCTATCTCATTACCGGCATCCATCCAGGCGTCAAGCGCCGCTTTTATTCCAAATGCTATGCCCTTACCCTTCAAACCATACAAACTCGTTTCGGTGAGATAGTTTCTCAAATCGTCCCACTCGAATGCCGGTGAGCCGGCTACCTGGCAATTAAATCTTAGCTCTTCGTATTGCGGCATAAATTTTATGCCCGAAACACCATTCTTGATCGCATGGAGAAAACTGGGCAAATCCATTGCGTTTGGTGATATCACACCTAAACCAGTTATAACTACACGCTTGCTCATTTTTGTTTTTTTATTAGCGCATTTTTTACGATGCCCGAAAATACACCCCTCGCCACCAATTCTGCATGCTCATTATGCATTTCCACTTTGCATTTCAATTTACCGAAACGAAAATACTCCTTTGCAGAACTTACAGTTACTTTTTCGCCAGGCAATACCATCTTAAAAAAAGACACCTCGGTTGAAGTTAGCAGCGGAAATGAATCTTCACTCATTACTACATCTGTACTGATCTTATTATCTATCATTAAATAGGTGGCCAATACAACTAATCCTATTTGCGCCATTATTTCGGTGATAATCACGCCCGGTGTTACCGGGTTTCCTATAAAATGGTCTTCATAAAAAAAAGAATCGGGTTTTAAAGTATAGTCTCCGGTAACGCCATTATCACTCAACGCCGTAACGTTATCAACAAAAAGGAACGATGACTTGTAAGGTAAACAGGCTATGATTTTGTTATACATCTCAAAAACTTTAACAAATTACCGGCAATGTTCGCCCCCATCCACGTGAATCACCGAACCATTTATCCATCCCGCTTCATCCATACACAACAGGTAAATAACATTGGCAACATCTGTGGTTTTGGTTACACGGCCCAAAGGGTTTTTTTCTTTTGCTATCTGTATCAGTTTTTCGCTTCCGGGTATCTTATTAAGCGAGGGCGTTTCTGTTATTCCCGCTTGAATCAAATTAGTTTTAAGGCCAAACCGCCCCAACTCTATTGCCATATAAGTGCTTAAGCTTTCCAGTGATGATTTAGCGATTGATACCGCGGCATAGCCATCCCAATATTTATGGGCTCCTTCGCTGGTTAAACCAATAATACGCCCGTCTTTTTGGAAAAGTCCGACTGCTAAAAGTTCTCTTGCCCAATCGAGCAAACTTGTAGACATTGCGTATGAAGTGTATGTTATATCTTCAACTGACAGCGTTTCAATAGATTCAACATTCATACCCGTTTGCGGCATCAACGGTTTTAGGTTTCCCCTGGCTATCGAATGAAGTAATAGCCTCACCGCGCCTTTCTTTTGCTTATCTTCTGTTAATTTTTGGATAAGCGCCTGCCGGCCTACCGTATCCAAGGCGTTGACGTTAAATAATTCAATTGAAACGTTTTGTTTCTCGGCCAGCGCCGCCATTCTGAGTCTCAGAATGCGTTCTTGCATAGCCGTTTCGCGGTACGCTACCACGCTATTCATACCATATTCTGCTAGTTTTTCAACGGTTGCCAACCCAAAACCGCTTGATCCGCCCAGGATGACTGCCCAGGAATCACTAAATTTCCTTTTATCGTACACGTAATTATTTAATGCTTTTTATCACCAATTGTTTTAGCTACTCAGTTTATCGCTACCATTGGCGTTAAGATATTCGGTGTTAAGATAACAAAAGATCCGAAATCTACAGCCAATAAAAATCATCTTACTTTTTTATCGGCGGTCCACACAACAAAAACACGGCATTGCGGTTATTAGCTGGCAACCATTATAATTAATATATTTGCAGATACGTACGCATACAAACTATGAAAATAGCCACATTAATATTCTTGTTTTGTAGTTCGGTGCTGCATTCGGCAACTAATAAAAGCCAGGCACAAAACTTTAGTAAAACTGCTTTTTACGCCATACTGGCATCCGGTAAGCTTGAAGAAATTAACCAGGAATTAACATTATTGGCCGATATTGAATTGCCTGAAAAACAAGCTTATGAAGGCACTTTGCTGATGAGAAAAGCGGGATTAGTAAAAATACCCGGCCAAAAATTAATATTTTTTAAAAAAGGCCGGATTAAGTTAGAATCTGCTTTACTCAACAATAACAATAACGGCGAATTTCATTTTTTACGCCTTATCATACAAGAGCATGCACCTAAGATTGTAAAATACAGGAAGGAAATTGAAGCAGATAAGCTTTTAGTAAAAACAACGTACAAGAGTCTGCCATTTAATGTTCAGCAGGCGATCTCTGATTACAGCAAAAATTCAAAAATACTGCGCCCGCAAGATCTTTCTTTGTAAGCATGAATAAAAAAGTATTGGCTATTTATTACTCACAATCCGGCCAATTGGGTCAGATTATTGACTATTTAACAACACCCCTTGTTGAGGCAGGTGCTTCAGTCGAGATAGTAAATATCCAACTTACCAAGCCTTTTCCTTTTCCGTGGACCGCTGATACTTTTTTCAGTGTTATGCCCGATTGCGTTTTGGATATAACGGCCGAATTGGAACCATTTGAATTAAAAGAAACAAGTTATGACCTGGTGATATTAGGTTATCAAGCCTGGTTTTTATCGCCCAGCATCCCTTTTAACTCTTTAATGCAGCAAGCAAAACTAAAGGCAGCAATACAAAACATACCCGTTATTACGGTTACAGGAGCGCGAAATATGTGGCTCAACGCTTTTGTGAGGGTAAAAAAACTGATTAACGCGGCGGGAGCTAAACTTGTTGGTAATATTGCTTTAGTTGACACGCATCCAAATCCAATTAGTTTTATCACCATTTTCCATTGGATGCTGCACGGAAAAAAAGACAAATACCTAAACATTTTCCCCCCACCGGGCGTTTCGGAAAGTGATATCAAACATACCGGCGTTTTTGGCCAAAGTGTTCTAACGCATTTGAATAATGACAATTGGGATGGGTTACAAACTGAGCTTGTTAAAAAAGGCGCTGTTAAATTGAATTACAATTTAATGATCATTGAAACTGTAGCCGGCAAAATATTCGGTCTCTGGGCCAATTTTATAGTAAAAAGAAGAAACAGGGCGTTTTGGCTATCCGCATTCAAGTACTATTTATTAATAGCTTTTTGGATAGTTGCCCCTATAGTTATAACCATCGATGCCATTTTTTTTAAATTTTGTAGCCCTAAACGAATAGCAGCAAGAAAACAATATTTTTTAAATTTAAACTGATATATGTCTCATGCCCGAAGTTTTTATTAACAGTACATCGGCTTATTTTCCGAACGAACCCGTTGCCAACGATGCTATGGAAGAATATCTGGGGTTTATTAATGGTAAACCTTCCAAGTCGAAAAATATCGTGCTGCGGAATAACGGTATAAAAAATCGTTATTACGCCCTAACTAAAGGCGGTAAACCTACCCACACAAATGCCCAGATGACCGCGCTGGCGGTAAAAGAGTTATTTAAAACCAACCCCAGCAAAATAAAGGGCATTGAACTGCTTTCTTGCGGAACATCTTCGCCTGACCAAGTAATGCCCAGCCATGGCGTAATGACGCATGGGTGGTTGCCCGAGGCGGAAGCTATTGAAGTGGTATCCCCATCGGGAGTGTGTTGCGCGGGCATGCATGCTATTAAATATGCCTACCTGGCCATTAAAACCGGCGATGTGCAATTAGCTGTGGCAACCGGTTCTGAAAGGTTTTCGGGGTTGCTTGTGGCAGATGTTTTTGAAGAAGAAGCGCTAAAGCTAAAAGAGTTGAGCGACAACCCCTATATTGCTTTTCAAAAAGATTTTTTACGATGGATGCTATCCGATGGTGCATCCGCATTCCTGATGTCTAATAAACCGAATGAAACCGGGCTTAGCCTTCGGTTAGACTGGATCGAGGGTGTATCTTATGCTAACGAAATGCAAACCTGTATGTATATGGGCGGCGATAAACTGCCAGACGGTACGTTAAAGGGTTTTATGGATTATACCCCTGAAGAGATCATGACGCAATCTATATTCAGCGTTAAACAGGATATTAATTTGTTGAGTGATAATATAGTACCCCTTGGCGGAAAAAAAATCAAAGAAATATTCGATAGGAAAGGCCTTGCAGCTTCCGATATTGATCATTTTTTACCCCACATCTCCAGTGACTTTTTCAGGTCTAAAATCTATGATATGGTAGAGCTGTATGGTGGTGGTATACCTTACGAAAAATGGTTTATTAACTTATATACTGTTGGAAATGTAGGTGCTGCTTCAGTTTTTCTGATGATAAACGAATTATTTAATAACGGCACATTAAAAAAAAGCGAGAAAATTTTATTACTCGTTCCAGAAAGTGCCCGTTTTTCTTACATGTACGCCATGCTTACCGTTTGTTAACACAGCTAAATGAAAAAGCAAGACGTTCCGCAGGACTTGAGTTCGTTGGGTAAGGTAACCAAAGAGGTATGCTACGCTACTGACGAATTGGGGAAGTACGTGACAGAACTTAGCCGTGGCTGGGATATAAAAATTACCGCGCTCGATACTGCATGGGGCGACGTTGAATTGCGGATTGCGGATGCACGCCAAAAAGTATTGAATAAGCAAGCAAGCCCGATATTGTTTTTTATGGAAAAAGGCTTAATGGATATTGGTATTTTAGCTGGTTATACCGGCTTTTGGAAATGGCAGATAAAACGACACTTACAACCCAATGTGTTTGCCAAATTACCTCTTGAAAAGTTACAAAACTACGCTGAAGTATTTAATGTAAGTGTTGATGATCTTAAAAACATGACTGTACATGGAACTTAGTTTTGAACACTTACAGTCGGCGCACTGCGAAAATGGGGTTACCCGAAGTTTGTTAAACAACATAGGCGTTAGCCAGATAACAGAACCGCTGGCATTTGGCATTGGGTCGGGATTATTCTTCGTTTACATTCCATTACTCAAAATAAACAACGGGCCGGTTATAGCTTTTAGGGTAATGCCCGGATTGATATTTAAACGCACTTGCAAAGCTTTGGGGATTGAGGTTGTTCGAAAAAAGTTTAGCTCGAAGGAAAAAGCAAAAGTATTTTTAGATGAATGCCTTGCCTATGGGCATCCGGTAGGTTGCCAGGTTGGCGTATACTATCTTTCGTATTTCCCTAAAGAATACCGCTTCCACTTTAATGCACATAACCTTATCGTTTATGGGCACGTTGAAGATCATTATATGATCAGCGATCCCATAATGGAAAATACTACCGCGTTAAGCGATTATGAATTGGAGCGTGTTCGATTTGCTAAAGGGACGCTGGCTCCTAATGGGCAAATCTACTATCCAAAAACCGCGTCCG
Source organism: Mucilaginibacter sp. UYP27 (assembly GCF_040547175.1). Taxonomy (NCBI): domain Bacteria; kingdom Pseudomonadati; phylum Bacteroidota; class Sphingobacteriia; order Sphingobacteriales; family Sphingobacteriaceae; genus Mucilaginibacter; species Mucilaginibacter sp. UYP27. Next base: position 682,343 of record NZ_JBEPPE010000002.1, on the reverse strand, counting down.
TTGTTACTAACGACCAAATAAAAAAAGGGATCGTAACCGGAATTAAAAAAACTGCAAGCGATATGCTATCGCCAATGCCAATATTGGGCGTAAATGGAATTAGATATACCGGCAACCGTATAAAAAAATGGCGCGACAGCTTGGGCGAAAAAAAATCAGGTTTATACCTTGCACAACTTGTACGCATGCAGGAAGAGATAGGCACCGGTGGCGGCGGTTTCCGTTATATTTATGCTGCGTTTCTGCAAGAGGCCCACGCCTATCACCAGGTCGATGAGTTATTGGAGATCTCAAAAACATTTACCCAATCAGGCGATCTATGGCGCACTGCTGCTGTACAGGCGGCTGGTATTTTTAAGGGCCGCATTGGCAGCCAGCACGATTTTAATGTAATGGGAGATTATTTATTAGAGATATCCGAAATAGAACGGAGAGCCTTTGTAGCTTTATCTAAAATTAACTGGAAAGCATGAAGCTATCTGCGATAAACATCAGCAATTTAAGCTTTAGCTATCCCGGGCAACTTGTTCCAGTACTGTCAAACTTCGATCTTGAAATAGCCAAAGGCGAGCGATTTGGCTTGTTTGGGCCAAATGGCGCTGGCAAAACAACCCTAATGAATTTGATGACCGGCTTGTTGATTTTCGAAACAGGTAGTATTCAGCTTCTTGGTGTTAAAATCAAAAGCCATCGAAAATTGGCAAATAGGTTATTTGGCTATGTGCCACAAGATTTTTCGTTTTACCAGGAACTTACCCCGGCCGAAAACCTGGAGTTTTTTGGCGCATGGTATGGCTTAAGCAGGCAACAGATAAAACTTAGAACAAATGAGTTATTAAATGTTTTAGGATTGGAGGACGTACGAAATAAGCCGGTAGAGAAATTTTCCGGTGGTATGAAAAGGCGGGTGAATTTGGCTATAGGTGTAATGCACAACCCTGAGTTGCTATTTTTAGACGAGCCGACCGTGGGTGTTGATGTGCAAACCCGTTTTGCTATAATTGATTACCTTAAACAATTAAACGAAAGCGGCACCACCCTAATCTACACATCACACCAATTAAGTGAGGCTGAAGGCCTGTGCGAGCGGATAGCACTAATTGATGATGGAAAAATAATCGCTAACGATAACTTGAACGCTTTGTTGGTAAAGCACAAACAACTTGGGCTTGAGGGCCTGTTTTTAAATTTAACGGGCAAAAATTACAGGGATGTTTAAACTTTGGGCTACCATTATTAAGGACATTCGCATACTAACCCGAGACAAGGTTGGAATATTGCTGATGTTCGGCATGCCCATACTTTTGGTAATTATTGTTACCAGCATCCAGAACAGCACGTTCCAATTGATCGATAAAAATAAAATATCGTTATTGATAGCCAATAGAGATACAGGAAGGGTTAGCAAAGAGTTTATTCAATCTATAGATAAAATAGGAATGTTCAAACTCGTCCCGCTCCCAAAAAACGAGAGTAATGCTACAGTAATGGCGCGCATGAAAGGTAAAGATGCGTTGCTTGCCATCATCATCCCAAACAATTTTTCTGTGAAGATGGAAGGAAAGGCGAAAATAATAGCAGATAAAGCACTAAATACCTTTGGTTTGGAGAGTAATAAAACTGACCCCAACGCTGGCGATGTTGGCCCTATAACTTTATATTACCAACCTATACTACAAGAGTCGTTCCGGCGATCTGTCCAAGGTGCCATATATAGCGCGCTACAACTAATTGAAAGTAAGCTAATATTAAAAAATCTATACTTTTCTATAAACGAAAAGCCGTTGCCGGCACGGCTGGAGAACGAATTACTTGATAACAAGATAACAATAAACGAAATACCAGTTTCCAAAAGTGGGAGCCACAGCAACCCCAATGCGTCGCAGCATAATGTGCCTGCGTGGACCCTCTTCGCCATGTTTTTCGTAGTAATTTCCTTAGGTGGAAGCATGGTTCGCGAAAAATTGAGTGGAAGCTTTATCAGACTTAAAACGCTTCCTACTAACTACATGGTTACGCTAATCTCCAAACAAATAACCTACCTCGCCGTTACAATGTTGCAGGCGGCTGTCATATTTGCTATAGGTATTTGGTTATTTCCGTTGATCCATCTACCGGCGCTAAATCTGCCGGTTGATGTTTTTGGATTAGTCATTGTGTCCTTAATATGCGGTTGGTGCGCTGTTAGTTATGCCATTTGTATTGGCGTTTTTGCACATACGCCAGAGCAGGCGAACGGGTTTGGTGCGGTGTCTATCGTTATACTCGCCGCTATTGGTGGATTAATGGTGCCCAGTTTTGCAATGCCCCAATCATTTGCCCTGGTGATGAAGCTTTCACCGATGCATTGGTGCCTTGAAGCTTACTACGGTTTGTTTTTAGAGGGTGGCACACTGAACGATGTTTTGATAAATATTATACCTTTATTGCTGATTACAATATGCCTGCAAGCGTTAAGTATTGCTGGTTTGAAAATGAAAAATTTAATTTGAATAAATAAAGCTAAATGGAAGTTCAAGAATTAAAACAACAATTAAAATTACAAATTATAGAGTTTCTTAACCTGTCGCCTCTAACCTCCGAAGAAATTAAAGACGATGAACCATTATTTGGCGACGGGCTTGGATTGGATTCGATAGATTCGCTTGAACTGATCGTTTTACTCAAAAAAGAGTATGGGATAATTATTCAGGACCCCAAAGAAGGCCGCAAAATATTAGTAGACGTGAACACTATAGTTGATTACATTCATAAAAACAGGACTAAGTAAGCTTCGCGAAAATCGCTTTTAGTTTTAGGCACGCCGAATCGCCGGCTATCATAGCCCCGATGATTTCGACTAATGCATCTATTTTTTTATAGTTGATAATAACCTTTAAACAATTAATTATAGTTGGATCTACCTGTATTAAAAATTTAATGCTGCTTGCCTTTTTTAGTATTAATTGTTCGCCGAGAGCTTCTTGCAAAACCTCTTTTATTATTTGCAGCATACAGGCACCCGGCAAAACCGGGTGGCCTGGAAAATGGCCTTCAAATATCCTATCATCTGCATTAATAATAACCGCAGCTTCAATTACCGTTTCTTGGCGTGCTATTGTAGTGATAGCAAAAAGGCTGTTTTTCAACATGTAGATACCAACATTAGTGAATGATATAAGTTGAGGTAGTGATTATAAATAAGTATCGTTTTGGGCCTGATGTTTTCAGCCCCAGCTTCCAATACTGAAGCGGGCACCTTTCCGCTTTTAATAATGTTGGCAGCCAGCCAAAGAGCGAAAGCAGACGAGGTTGGATATTCGCCACATAGATGCTTGTAATTTGCTCTGGCGCAATTGTTAAAAATGGTGTTCGCTAATTGATTGTAGCCCGCATCATTTTTAAGATCGCCGTTTTTTCCGGTTATTACCAGGTCAACCTGAGCAATACTTAAATTATAGGTCTTTAAAAATGCTACTATGCGTGCTTCTATATCTTCTATGTCTGTCGGTTTATAGAAATTTTGAAATCCTGTTAACTCCGCCATGTTAACGGCAGATGGCTTATCGCTCAACAAAACAAAGGCAGCACCTTCGCCTCCAATAGTACCCGTAGACTTGGTTTTATACAGCGATAAATTTGAAACGGGAAACCTTTTATATAACCCGAGCCTTGTCAAAATAGTATAACTAACATCCGTCATTTCGTCGGTACCGCCAACCAGCACGTTATCAGCCTCGCCTTCGTTCAATAACATTATACCATCAAGTAACGCGCTTTCAAACGAAATCCCTTTGTGTACGAAAGTGTTATTATAGCTATGGCATTTTAGCATTAAGGCAATTTGCGCTGCAACTGTATTATGGGTTGATTGAATAAATGCCGTCGGCGGAAGCATTTCTTCATCCATATCAATCATCCTGGTTAAAAACGTCACCGTATCTTCCAGGCAGCCATAAGCTGTACCGGTTATTACGGCACCCGGCATAGTTATTTCGCCATTTCGTAAACATTCTATAGCTGCCCCCACACCCATTTTAATCATGTGGCTCATTCTCCTGGTAAGTTTCGGGTCGAGATAGGCAGAGTAATCCGGCTCAATTGCCTTTAATCGTGTATCATTATATTCAACCGGGTTGGTAAGCAAATCGTCTTGGTGCAATGTTTTTTGCGGTGAAATGCAGGCGGCCGAGCGGATATAAATTTTCATATTAAATTTTAGAAAATATTAATGATGAACAATTACCGCCAAAACCAAACGAATTAGACATAACGTGGCTAACCGCCTCCCCTTTTTTGAACCTTGTTTCGGGCTCAAATGAAAACTCGTGCATGCGTGTTTCGAACCGCAGGTTTGGATAAATTAGCCCATGTTTTATAGCCAATACAGAAAATACAGCTTCGATCCCCCCGCTGGCTCCGAGAGTGTGCCCTGTAAATGATTTGGTAGAGCTCATAGGCGGATAATGGGGATCAAACAAACGTTTAACGGCTGTTCCTTCGGCATTGTCGTTATTTGGCGTACCCGTTCCATGAAGATTGATATAATCAATATCAGATGTTGTTAATCCCGCCTTTTCTAAAGCCCCCTTCATAGCCAGGTATGAGCCAGTTCCCTCAGGCGACGATGCTGTTTGATGGAAAGCATCGTTACTGTTATTATATCCGCTCAATTTGCAGTAAGCAGAACGGTTTAATGTTTTCATTACTTTTTCAGAAACCAATACAACATACCCGGCACCCTCACCTAAATTTAAGCCGCGCCGATTTTCATCAAAGGGTTTACAAAATTCTTTATCTAATATCATTAGGGTGTTAAAGCCATTGAGTGTGAATTTTGTTAAAGCATCTGCCCCGCCTGCTACCACTACATCTACCACGTCATTTCTGATGAGTCTCGCTCCATAAAATATGGCATTAGCCGATGACGAACAAGCGGTGCTAATGGTGGTCATATAATCTTTTATCCCTAGTTGGTTTGCCACAACTTCTGTCATGCTGCCGCATTCGTGATCAAAAACATTTTTAAGCTTTCCTTTGCTGTTATCGGCAATAAAATCGATAAAAAAATCCTCACTCTTATCCATTCCGCCCACGGTATTGGCCGAAACAAAGCCAACGCGCAATGTTTCTATGCCGGGAACCGCAGCGTCCTTCAGCGCCTCTTTGGCAGCAGTTAAGCTTAACATGGTAGTTCGGCTCATTGACACCTCCATGCCATTCATATCAGCAAGCTCTACGTTCGTCATTTTTACTTCGGCTACAGGCACTTTGCCCGCATGTACGGTATCCAAATGCGTAATATCAGCCATCCCCGCCTCGCCTTTCTCAAAGGATGATAAGCAATCGGCAACATTATTGCCGATTGCAGTAATAACTCCAATACCAGCTATAAACACGTCTTGCAGGGGCTTTTTATTCTCAAATATCTTAGTCACTTTTTCTTTTGTAAACAGCGGCACATCGCCAGTTTTTACTTTTTCTATCAAAAATAATGCAGCTTTGTATTCCTTGCCGAGCAATTCAACCCAGCCGCAAATACAAGCCTGTAAAACGTCATCATCAAGCAGCTTACCAACGTAATTTGTGATGAAATCGGCATCAAAATCTTCCGCGATAAAAAAGGCGTCTTCGCCCTTAAAATGATTACGAATACATATTTCGCCGGTTACAATATTGGGAAGTGTATAAACAAATAACGATGGACTAGCACCGTCAGCTACGCTTTTTAAATATCGCTGGTCGGTATCCAAACTCGAATTTCGATTTGACAAGATAACGCCAATATCTTCGGGCCTATATTTTGTTTTATCAAAACCACCACTTAACAGTATTTCGGATGCGAGCCAACCTAACTTGTTCAGGTTATCCATTTTATAATACCTGGCGTAGTTGGTATCCAGCGTTTTATAAACGGCGTTCAAAAATACCGGAACATCCGTAGCAGCCTGCTCTGAAAATAAAACAGCGCCGTTTTTGTAAACCGTATGGTTACTAATAATACAACTCGACGTAATATAGTTATCCTGTTTCAAAACCTTTTTATTTTTTGCTGAATATTACGGCGGCATTGCATCCGCCAAAACCTGAGGCCGTTTTAAGACAGTTTTGATAATGTCCACTCAATAATTCGGTGCAAATATTTAAGCTATTGGTTGTGCCGGTTTCCTCAAAACCTAACGAAGGAACCATAATATTTTGCTTTAATGATTGTATGGCGATAATGGACTCTATTAAACCCGCGGCTCCCAGTGTATGCCCATAATAGCCTTTTAAACTATTTAAAGGTATGTATTGCATATTGGCAAGGGTTATGGCTTTGGCTTCCATTTCATCGTTATATACGGTGGCTGTACCATGCGCCGAAATAAAATCGATATCGGTGTTACTCAAATTTGCCTCAGCAAGCGATTTGGTGATTGCCTGTTTAAGTTCTTCGCCCGTGCGTGATGGGGCCGAAATATGATTAGCATCGTTACTTACAGCGCCACCAGTCACTTTAACGTCATCGCCGCTATTTTGATGTGCAGATAAAATCATGGTAGCGGCACCTTCGCCCAACGTAATGCCATCACGACGAATGTCAAAAGGTTTGCACGGGCCTGAACTGATGGCTTGAAATGACCCAAAACCTGAAAGAATAAACTTCGAGATCTCATCGGCCCCGGCAATTACTACATTGTCATATTCGCCCGATAGTATTAATCGCTTCCCGGTAATAATACCCATTAAACCAGATATACAGGCATTGGAAATAACCAAAGGTTGGCCGGTAAAACCAAAATGATCTGCTATCAATTTAGCTGACGCGGACAAAGAAATACGCTGCAACGCCGGGGCATTGTCCCCTGTCTCTAATAGGCTAATATTGCCCTTAGTTGAGCAAATAATTAGAGCTGTTCTGTAAGCTAAATTGCAGGAATACTGCTTAAGCGCATCTGTTATGGATGCGATGATCAGCCGTTCAAATTTAGTGCAATGCATACTCCCCCCCATTAAGATAGCTTCATTACCATCAAACAGAGACGCATAGAATGGCTCGTCAGCAAGTAGCTTATTATGATGTTTCCGGATGCCTGTTTTACCGGCTTTGAGGCGCTCAAAATTATCGGCGGTGGTAGCACCAATTGGCGATAAAATATTATCGCCAGTAATAAAAACATCTGCCATTATTGATCAATATAAACGTTCATTTCACATTGTGCAACAAGGTTGCCGTTAGATCTTACAACCCCGGAAATGATGGTTGCGTTAAGCACTTTTTCTACTATGCGCACATCGGTTATTAATTTGTCGGCAACACGGGGCAAGTCAAAAACCTCAAAATTCTTTACGGACCCAATAAATCCTTTACCTATCACTTTGTTTTTAATCGAATTGTGATACCCTAAGCCCGCAGCGGCCGTTTGCGCCATATTTTCCATAAGACCGCCGTCAGTAAACCGGCCGTCTACAACCAATGCATTTTCGGCGCTAACCGTGAAAGCGGTTTGCGTGCCCGTACCATCCGCGTAAAGCAACTCATCAACCATTACAAAAGGTGGTTTTTGAGGGATAAATAATAAAATTTCCGGGTACGTCATCTCAATATTTAAGAATACAAGCCCCCGTTTACAGACAGCACCTGGCCGGTAATATACGATGCATCCGCGGAGGCTAAAAATCCCACTGCAGATGCAACTTCCTGGGCTGTGCCAAACCTGTTTACAGGTATTGATCGTTTGAGTTCCTTTTCATCGAGATCCGCGGTCATATCAGTTTTTATAAAACCGGGGGCAACCGCATTCACCGTGATCCCGCTTCGGCCAACTTCTTGTGCCAAGGCTTTGGTAGCACCAATAATACCTGCTTTAGCGGCTGAGTAATTAGTTTGACCAGGCAAGCCTTTTAATCCTGATAAGGATACAATATTGATCACCCGCCCATACCTGTTCATCATCATGCCATCCAATAACATGCGGGTAACAAAAAAGAAAGCGTCAACACCCGTATGCATCACATTATCCCACTGTTCATCTGTCATCCAAGCCATTAGACTATCATCTCTAACGCCGGCGTTGTTCACCAATAACTCTATCACATTTTCGGGGTTATCTTTTATCCAACCACTCAAAACACTCTTTATTTCATCTCTGTTTACCACATCAAATTGCAGTAACACCCCGGTACCGCCACTTTGCTCTATCTGCAAAAGAGTTTGTTGCGCTTCAGGTGCATTGCTTTTATAATTTACCAGTACATGGTAACCCATAGCGGCAAATTCAAGGCAAATTGCCCTGCCTATCCCTCTTGATCCTCCGGTAACTAATGCAGTTTTCATCTTACCAAGTTTAAGATTTAATTGAAATTGCAGGGTGGTTTGTTTCAAGGAACAGCCGTACCGCCTCCATTTCTTTATATTTCGGCTGATCTTCAATAAATTTAGGAAACATCTCACGAACCTGGTTATACAACTCCAGTGTTTTTGGCGAGAGTTTTTGCTGGCAATTTAAGTAATCAATCGCTTGCGCTATGGTCATTAGTTGTATGCCTAACACCGCAAATGTATTATCTATAACTTTTTTTGTCATTAACGCGGCGTTGCACCCCATGCTTACTATATCCTGATTATCATTATTATTAGGGATACTATGAACATACATCGGGAACGACAATGTTTGGTTTTCGGCAACGGTTGATGTTGCTGTAAACTGCATTCCCTGCATACCGAAGTTTAAACCTAAAACACCAAGATTTATAAACGGTGGAAATTTTTGATTTAGCTTATCATTCAACAAGTAATTTAGCTGGCGCTCTGCCAACATGGACAATTTGGTAATGGCGATCTTTAGCTTATCCATCTCAAGCGATACATAATCGCCATGAAAATTGCCTCCGTGAAAAATATTTTGATTAACATGATCCACTACCGGATTATCGTTAACAGAATTCAGCTCATTCACCAATACGTTTTCGGCATTGATTATGGTATCGTATATTGGGCCCAGAACCTGCGTAACACAACGGAGCGAGTAATACTCTTGCACCTTATCTTCAAAAACATCATGTTTTATTCCATCTGCATGGTACAAATGTTTTGAGCGGCTTCGTATCATTTTACTACCCTCTAAAATATCGCGTAGCATTGCCGCTACCTTGTTTTGGCCTATGTGATGCTTAACAACGTTTAATTGTTGTGAGTAATGATCATCATATGCCTCAACTACCTCGTTGGTCATTGCCGAAAGCATTGCCGACCAACCCAATAGTTTCTGCGCTTGTATAATGTTCACCAGGCCAATGCCTGTCATTGCCGATGTGCCATTGATAGTTGCCAGACCTTCGCGGATGTGAATGGACAAAGGTTTAATGCCGAGGCCTTTAAATACGTCGGCAGTGGGGCGTAAGGAGTCTTCGTATATCACCTCACCTTCGCCTATGAGCACCAAACCCAAATGGGCCAATTGAACCAGGTCGCCGCTGGCGCCTACACCTCCGTGTTCGTAAATACATGGCGTTACATTTTTATTGATCAGATCGCGAAGTAGTTCCACAATATCATGATGTATACCCGAAAAGCCCTGCATTAAACTGTTCAACCGCGCCACCATTAACGCTTTTACAAGTAACGGAGATAAAAGCACCCCGCTGCCCGAACTATGGCTGCGAATTAAATTATATTGCAGCTGCAATAAATTCTCTTCACTTACTTTGTATTGGGCCATTGGCCCAAAGCCCGTATTTATACCATAGATAAGTTTGTTTGACGAAAATTGCTGGAGAAACTCAAAGTTGGTGTTTATCTTTTCTAAAGCAGCTTCGGGTAGGGTGATAGCTTTGTTCTTGAATAGGACGTCAGAGAGGTCATTTAAAGTAAGGACGCTTTGTCCAATTGGTATCATAGGCTAATTATGTTAGTTCAAAAGCATCTACCATCAAATATAGGTTTTTGTTTATTCAATCGGTGGTTTATAATCCCGTTGAGGGTCAAAACTTAGGTAGACGTTGTTATAGGTTCAGATTCTTTTATCAAAAAACTTAGTTATTTTTCGGCCAGTTTCCTGGTCCTGCATTTTTTTTAGTTGTTCATAAGTTACATATTCTACATGGGGGCTAACCCTTAGGCGGGCCTGCAGATAAGCCCTTATTCCGTTATCACAGGCTTTGGTCGTGTTAAGCGGCACTATATACAGCAACACTTCGTCCATCCCTATCTCGTTTGAGTAAACTTCAACAACAAAATCAAGAACATCTTCAATCTCGGTAAGCAAGTCGAATAACGCAGGGGGGTAAAGAGTGGTGCCCTTAAACTTGATCATCTGTCTTTTCCGCCCAATGACGGACGATAAACGCAAACTGTTGCGGCCGCAGGCGCAGGCGTCGTCAAAATACATACAAATATCGCCTGTTTTATATCGTAGTAAGGGCATGCCTTCAACACCTAAAGTTGTAATGGTAACCTCGCCGGGCGTATTGGGAGGTACTTGTTGATCATTATCATCAAGTAGCTCAACAATAAGCAACTCAGGTTGCAAATGGCCGCCATTACCGGCGCTACATTCTGTAAACGCGGTTTGCATTTCTGTTGAAGCATATGTGGAATATAGTTGAATATCCCAAACCTCGGTTATCTTTTTCCCCAGAACGTTATAGCTAAAGTCGGCATTACGAATATTTTCGCCGATACAGATCGCTTTCTTTACCGACGACCTATTGATATCTATATTGTTATCCCGGGCAAATTGAATGAGTTTTAAAATAAATGAGGGAACTGCCACAATACCCGTAGGTTTTAAACGCTCTATAGTTTCCCATTGCAAGGACGGAACGCCCGGACCTAACCGGATAATGCCCGCGCCCAATTTGCGTAAACCCGAGTAGTAAGCTATCCCTGCCATAAACTGCCTATCCAGCGTCAGCATCAACTGATAAATATCGCTGGCCGATCCATCGGCGCACACAAACGAATTATATTCATTCAGCGTCAGCCTACGTAGGTCGCTCTCAGTAAGAGCAATTATAACAGGGCTGCCTAACGTGCCTGATGTGGACGCGTACTCAATGATCTTATCGCTATCTACACATAAAAAGTCATCATTCCGTCGCTGTAAATCTTCCTTGGTTGTAGTTGGCAGCGCCGAAAGGTCTGCAATGGTTTTAATATTGGAAACGTCTACCGCATTTTTAGCGAACAATTCCTTGTAAAAAGGGGAGTGTTGGTTAACGTACTGTAGCAGTTGCTTCAGTTTTTGCTCTTGTACTATTACGAAGCTATCTAATGTAGACGAACTCATTCTGCTATTTCTATTATAACTACTGCCGAAGCCATCGATTTGGTGTGAGACAAAGAAACCAAAATTTTAGCAATGCGTTGTCCGCTCAGCGTTTTTTGTGTTTGGCCTGTTAAAATCAAATCCGGTTTGCCCGAGAGATCATTTATCACTTCTACTTCGTTAAAGCTGGTGTGCTCTGCCCAGCCGGTTCCCAACGCCTTAAAAAATGCTTCTTTGGCAGCAAAACGAGCAGCGTAATGTTCAAATTTATTCGTTTTTAATTCGCAATAAGTTATTTCGCGTTCGGAGAATACCAGTTCTTTAAATCCGTTGGCTTTTATCAACTTTTGAGCAATACGTTCAACGTCCACAAGATCTGTCCCTACTCCTTTAAGCATAATTGGATTTGATAATACTAAATTTCCGCTTTGGCTAAATTAACCAAACCAGTTTAATTTAATTTATATTGCCTAAAAAAATCCCAAATAACCTGGCAGGCATCTAAATTTTTTGTGGTTTTTCCCACAATAAATCTGGGCAGATACTGCCAACCGCCGGGCCAAGTGTGCCCGCCATTATTAATGGTGTAACCTACAACTTTAACCCCATTATTTGGATTGCTGTATTCTTCTTTAACAATGCTGGTTCCGTCATTTGCCGTATCGGGCAAACTACTAACAACTGGTGTCGACGAACACTTGTCAATTGTGGCCCATAACTTAATTACCCGATCTTGTGAATATGTTAGCCGGCCAAAAAACTTACCTCCTTTATTTGAAAAAACCGGGTCTTTGGTTCCGTGCATGTATATTACCGGCATTGGCTTTACCGGCGCATAGCCTTCATTTTCGTTCATACTACCCGCCACAACCGCAATCGCCGCAATCCGGTTGCTCAGTTGGCACGCAAGGCGCGAAGTCATAAACCCTCCATTAGATATACCTGTAACGTAAACACGTTCCGGGTCGGCATGGTATGTTTTGACCATGTAGGTGATAAGTTGATCTATGAATTTAACATCATCAATACCTTTATTATTACGCCCGTCATGCCATATGTGTTTTGATGCAGGGCAAACAACAATAAATTTATCTTTATCTGCCAATCGCCTGAAATCAGCTAAATGAAACTGCCCCTTTGGTGTTGCAAAGCCTCCATGCAACGAAATAACCAAGGGCATTTTTACAATTTCTTTCTTGGCCGTTTGTGGAATGTACCTTACGTACGCGCGTTCGATGCCGTTAACATCCATGCTTTCTCGTTTTTGATCGCCATTGTACTTATTCGGATTATTAAAAAACAAACACAGCGATAAAAGAATACAATTCATTAGAATAAGTTTTTCTTATTACATACTGTAAAAAACGCCATTTAGTTTTAACATAGATTTAATTTAAACAATACCATGCAAACACGGTTATGCTTATATAATTTACATCGCAACAAATGAAAACCTTTAAAGTATTGATTTTGGCCTTTGTGGCTATGTTTGTTTTTACTAAGGCCGATGCGCAATTGAGATTACCACCACCACCGCCCCATCCGCCTCTACCGCATATAAGTTTACATCTAAAACGCCCACCTGCTCCACCACGCCGTAGGCGACCGGCAGTTGTACTGCATCGCCGCCGAATAAGAGTTTATCATCATAATTAATGATACAATAAATCCCGTCATTAAAATAATTTCGTTGGCGACTGTAACGAAGGCGGGAACACCGCTTAACCTTACTGACTTTCGCGCAAGTTCAGCATCGGCCAGGGTCTTTATATTTACATAAAAGTTCCACAGCTATTAGTTACCATTGATAAGCTTTGCCATAGCAAATGCAGCGCCTGCCGCCAGCGCGCCAATAATCACCACTTTAAAAGCACCGCTTATAGCAGGTTGCCCTGTTAACTTACTTTTAAAATAGCCAAAAATAAATAGGCTTATCAAGGTAACTATGCAGGAGTAGTATAATGCTGTTTGAGTACTCTCAACTAAAATGTAGGGCGAAAGAGGTATTACACCGCCTACTATATAGGATAATCCAATAGTAATTGCACTTTTTGTAGCGCGGTTGGCGTGGGGTTCCTCAAGGCCTAATTCATAACGCATCATAAAATCAACCCACTTATCTTTATCTTTTGCCATTTCATTGGCAATTTGTTGTTGCAGGGTTTCGGATAATCCGAAACCAGCAAAAACCTCTTTCACCTCAGCTTTTTCTTGCTCGGGCACACGGTCTACTTCATCATATTCCCGCTTTAATTCAGAATTGTAATGATCCACTTCGGTACGGCCTGCCAAAAAGCCACCTAAACCCATTGCGATAGACCCAGCAACAATCTCGGCGATACCGGCCGTAACAACGATAGTCGACGAACTTATGGCGCCACTTAAACCGGCAGCAAGCGCGAATGGTACTGTTAAACCATCGGACATGCCTATTACTATATCCCTGATCGTTTCTGAGCCGGTAACATGATGTTCTTTATGCATTTCTTGTAAATCAAATGGTATTCAAGCAGATAAAATGTAATCTTATCTAAAGATATACTGAAAATCTGATTTCATTCTGAACTAAGACATATAAAAATAATGAAGGTCCACTATGCTAATTTAGTTGACTCTATAGTTTTATGTCTAAAGAAATTTTATGCTATTTATATCATAAGCATCATCTTACATTTAATGAAGGCCGGTTACTTTTTACATAATAAATGTATTACGACCTATGAATTGTAATAAAATCATTAGATTGCTTTTCGAATTATAAACCTGCTTTTGCAGGCCTGCCCGGGCGCAAAAGCAAAACAGCTACAACATACCTACTTTAGCATGTATAAAGTTTACCCTGGCTTTCTATGCCTTGTTTTTTTATTGAACGGCTGTTTAACTCCGCTTAAAGCGCAGGTGGCTATCCCCGTGACCGATACTGCAAAGCAGCACGTATTCCGGTACGGCGAAATACAATATTATATAGAGCGTGGCAACCAGTTAAACATCAATCGGGTTAGCGGCCCCGCTTTTAATAACAAGTTCAAACCCAATCTTAATCCTACCCCGCAGCTAAACGATATTAATGCGACCTATTGGTACCGCATTACGCTCGATCAATCTATCGCCACAAAGAACAATTGGATCCTGGAGTTTTTTGATCAAACCATCGATAGTATCACCGTTTATTCGCCGGCTGCTCACAACAGGTATGCGGTAAAGCAACTGGGCAGTAACCGCCCATTCTCTGACCGCGTATACAGCCATAAAAACTTCGGACTTAACCTTGATGACGATCTTAGGCAAAGGAATACATATTACTTTCGCCTGCGCTCCAACCAGTCTGCTAATGTTATTATCGTGCTGCGGTCTGTAAACTGGTTTATAAGCTATGCGCTTGACGAGTATTTCTTCTTCGGGATATTCTACGGTATGATTTTGGTCTTTGGCCTCTATAACTCTATGATGTTCATTGCCATGCGGCAACGGCAATACCTTTATTACATAGCTTATAACCTAAGCATAGGCCTTTATGAAATGTGTACCGACGGTATTGCTTACCAATATTTGTGGCAAATGGCCCCCGCATGGAACCATTATGCTTATGGAATAGCACTATTTTTGGCCAGTATATTCGCCACCCTTTTTGCGCAAAGCCTGCTCAATTTAAAAGAGCGTGCCCCGCACTACAATAAAATCATAACGGGTATACTCCTGGCGCGGTGCCTGTTTTTTATTGCATGCCTGCTTATCAACAAGGCTTGGTTCGAATACAAAATCATAGAATTGATTCCTTTGTCTGCCTCGTATGCGGCAGGGTGGTATGTATTATATAAAGGTTACAGGCCGGCGCGTTTCTTTGTGATCGGCTATAGCTTCCTGTTTTTCGGTTTTGTTATAAAAACGCTTATTGCTTTAAATCTTTGGTGGTTGCCGGTTACCGCTATTAATTTTTACAGCCTTAGCTTTTGTTTCATTATGGAAATGCTGTTCATTACTTTCGCCATTGGCGACCGCTTGCGCCTGCTAAAGCGCGAAAAAGACCAGGCACAGGAGCGCATGATCAGGCAACTGCAAAAGAACGAGGAATTGAAAGACATGCTTAACAGGAGCTTGGAAGAGCAAGTTGCCGTTCGCACAAAAGAGATCCTGGACCAAACATCGGTAATTGCGACACAGAATACGAAACTTACCGAGGTGAATAAGCTACTGCAAGAACAGGCCGGGGAGATCTCCAGGATGAACGTTTTACTGGAAACGGACAATATTTTACTATATAACAATATTGAAAAAATAACATATGATCGGGTTATGCTCACTGAGGTTGGTTTTGAAGAGTTTAGCAAAATTTACCCGGATAGAGATACCTGTTTCAAATTCCTGGCTGAAATCAAATGGGTCAATGGGTACGCCTGCAAAAAATGCCCGAACGATCACTATGGTAACGGGCACCAGCCTTATAGCCGCCGATGTTCTAAATGCGGGTACGAGGAATCGGTTATCGCTTATACTATTCTGCAAAACACCCGTATACCCATCAACAAAGCATTTTATATGATCTTCCTGATGTATTCCACAAAAGGCCAGATCTCCTCGCATAAATTATCTGAGTTACTCGCTATCCGGCAAAGTACCTGCTGGGCGTACAGCACGCGTATTAAAAAGGCGATGGATGGTATGAAAAAAGAACTGCGTAACGCTGGTAGTAAGGGCTGGAGTAAACTTGTTATAGATACATCGGCAGCAGAATAATTACATAAATTAAAGTTTTTGGGATGCGCCGGTTTCTCTGATAGCACGCAACCCGAAAACACTTTCCTTACGAAATTAAAAAATCGCCGCAACTTTATTTATCTAATAGTTAAGTTGGTGTATAATTTACACCTTTTTCGCTATAATTAATTGCGACGAAAGCGTATCAACACTTTTTTTTATTTTTTATCAATAGTGCTTTAAATCATTTAAAGATAGCTATTAATAAAAACCCATTGTGACTCAAGCGTATCAGATAATATTTAATTAACTAATTATCAGCTATTTATAAAAATAAATATTTGTTTATAACGTAGAAATTGCTTTAAATTTGTCTTAACCAATTGTAACGACATCTGCTATCTTACTGAAAAACCTAAAGTTCAAGGCTTCGTCTTTCGAATCACGTATGCTTGCTTTTTAAATATCAGTTAATAGCCCTTTTGCCCGTTAAAACCAAAATATGCAAACCAATTACTCAAACCAAATAACTATTATGAAAATTAATTACAGTTTAAAATTGATCGCGGCGGTGCTGCTCGCCTTTGTACTGCTGAATTACGCATGTAAAAAAGACGTTCGGCCGCCGGCCGCAGATGTCCCCGGCGCAACTGGTACTACGGCCCGCGCTGCCACCGGGCCGGTTAGCGTATTTTTAACCAAAGGGGATAAAAGCGCGCTCTTATCCCAGAGCACAGTTAATTTTGCCGCCGACGCTGGTACAAACGCGAATACCGTTACGGTTGACGAAGGCGTAACTTACCAGGGGATAGACGGCTTCGGCTTTACCCTTACTGGTGGCAGCGCAAGCTTGTTAAACGGCTTAGGCGGCAATAAAGCCGCCGTACTAAACGAGTTATTTGGCACCGGCAGTGGGCAAATAGGCATCAGTTACCTTCGCATAAGTATAGGTGCTTCTGATCTAAGTTCATCCGATTTTACCTATAACCAAACGTCGGGCGATGTAAACATGAATAACTTTAGCCTGGCGCAGGAAAACACCGACTTCCTGCCGATCCTCAAGGCTATCCTGGCCATAAACCCAAACATTAAAATATTGGCTACGCCGTGGACCGCCCCTACCTGGATGAAGGTTAATACTACAGGCAACAATGGTTATACCGGCGGGAGCTTAAACACCGCTTATTATGATGCCTACGCCCGGTATTTTGTAAAATATATCCAGGCCATGAAAGCACAGGGTATCACCATTGATGCCATTACCCCGCAAAACGAACCGCTTAACCCCTACAACAATCCAAGTATGGTTATGCAGGCAAATGAGCAGGTAAATTTCATTAACAATAACCTTGGCCCGCAATTGCGCAACGCGGGGTTAAATACCAAGATCATTGCTTATGACCATAACACAGATGTGCCAAGTTATGCTACTACTGTTGTAGGTAATGCCGGCCAATATGTAGATGGCTCTGCTTTTCACTTATACGCAGGAAATATTGGCACGCTTACAGATGTGCACAATGCTTATCCAAATAAAAATGTGTATTTCACCGAACAATGGGTAGGCGCACCAAGCAACTTTAGCGGCGACCTTGGCTGGCATATCAACACCCTGATCATTGGCGCAACCCGTAACTGGAGCCGCAATGTTTTGGAATGGAATTTAGCCGCCGATCCAAATAACAACCCGCACACCAACGGCGGTTGCAGCACGTGTTTAGGTGGCATTACGGTTAGCGGTACATCTATAACCCGTAATGTGGGCTACTATATTATAGCGCATGCTTCAAAATTTGTTAGGCCGGGCGCAGTGCGTATCAGCTCTAACATCGCGGGGAGCATCCAGAACGTGGCCTTTAAAAATAGTGATGGTTCAAAAGTGCTTATCGCCTCAAACAGCGGTAGCGGCGATGTAAACTTCAAGGTAAAATGGGGCAGCGAATCGTTTAGTTATACTTTAGCTGCGGGTGCAGTTGCAACCTTTATATGGACCGGCTCACCGGGCAGCGGCGGTAGTGGCGGAACCGGTGCACCAATAGGGTCAACCATCACACTAAAAGGTTTTAATAACCAATATGTAAATAGCCAAAACGGCACGCAAGCCATAACTTGCAGCAGCGCTGTTGCTTCTACCTGGGAACAGTTTACCGTAGTTGATGCCGGCGCCGGTAAAATTGCGCTCCGCGCAATGAATAAATATGTGTCCTCAGAAAATGGCACGCAGGCCATAACCTGTAGCCGTACTACCATTGGTGACTGGGAAAAGTTTGATTGGGTGCCTACAACCGATGGCAAAGTTACCTTCAGGGGCAATAACGGCAAATTCATTTCCAGCGAAAACGGCACACAAGCAATGACCTGTACCCGCGCTACTACATCGGGCTGGGAAGCATTTGGCATTAACCAATAAACCAAACACTAAACTATATGAAAAAGCGATTAATGAAAATGCTAAAAGGCGCCGGCCTTGTCCTGGCGGCGGGGATCGTTCTAATATCCTGTAAGAAGGATATCAGCCAATCCGCGGATGTTAAGGCAGGTGCCGAAAATGCTACCACCACGCCAAGGGCTTTAACGCTGGCATGGTCGGACGAATTTAACGGCAGCGGCGTAGACGGCAGCAAATGGAACGTTGACAACGGCAACCCGAACGTAAATAACGAAAAAGAGTATTATTCATCGGCAAACGTTGCCGTAACCGGTGGCAACCTGGTTATAACTGGTAAAAACCAAAGCATGGGCGGGCAGCCGTACACATCAGGTAAAATAACCACCGCAGGTAAGTTTACGGTCAGGTATGGCCGGATAGAGGCGCGTATTAAACTACCCGCTTTTCAGGGGAGCTGGCCTGCATTTTGGATGCTGGGCGCCAATATAGGCCAGGTAAACTGGCCGCAGTGTGGCGAAATTGATATTATGGAGCAAACCAATACCAGCAATACTACACTGGGCACCATGCACTGGAACAATAATGGCCATGTTTATTACGGCGGCAACACCCAGGTCAATAACGTTACAGATTACCACCTGTACGCGGTTGAATGGGACGCCAACAGTATTAAATGGTTTGTAGATGGCACACTGTTTCATACGGGCAGTATCCAAAACAACATCAATAGCACCGAAGAGTTTCAGTTACCCTTCTTCCTGATCCTGAACCTTGCAGTAGGCGGCGACCTGCCCGGGAACACGATCAATAACGGCGCGCTGCCAGCCAACATGCTGGTAGATTATGTGCGTGTGTACAACATAACCGGCGGCACTGGTTCCACAGCGCCAGTTGGCCAAACGGTTACGCTTAAAGGCTTTAACAACCAGTACGTTAATAGCCAGAATGGCACTCAGGCTATGACCTGTACCAGCGCAGCCGCGCAAGCGTGGGAGCAATTTACTATAGTTGATGCGGGCAATGGTAAGGTTGCCTTGCGCGCTATGAATAAATACGTATCATCAGAAAACGGAACACAAGCGATCACCTGTAACCGAACCACCATTGGCGACTGGGAAAAGTTTGACTGGGTGCCCACCGGCGATGGTAAAATAACGCTTAGGGGCAATAACGGCAAGTTCATTTCCAGCGAGAACGGCACCCAGGCCATGACCTGTACAAGAGCTACGGCATCTGGTTGGGAAGCGTTTGGCATTAACCAATAGATCACCTGTTTAAGCCTGCCCTAAAGGGCAGGCTTTTTATTTTTCTGATGAGAAGATCCTTTTTTACCGGCCTGTTTGCAGTCACCTGCATAAGCACTGTGTTTGCGCAAAATATACCCCGAAAAATATCGTTAAGCTTAACTACAGGCTATGCCCAGCAGAACCTAAAGTGGTCTATCGCGGGTAATCTTGCAGGCGAAAGCCCCAATGTTTACTCGGAATTGCAATGGAAAAAAGTTGCCGGAAAAACTTTTACCGCGGCTTTGCAATGGAATTATTGGGGCAAGCTATTGTTAGATGCCCGTTACTCACATGTGTTTGTTCATTCGGGTACGGTTACAGATAATGATTATAACGGCGAGAACCGGACCGATGTGGTCTATAATGAACGCTTCAATGCTGATAAAGGATATTCAAGGGATTGGTCGGCGGCGGCAGGATACCAACTAATCAACAAATCAAGGTTTAATTTGAATGCTTATGCAGGTTACGGCATCAGCACACAGTCATTTTATATTTTGGACCGGACCGGTAACTTCCCTGACCTTAACAGCACCTATAAAGCCAACTGGAAAGGCCCTTTCGGTAGAGCGGAATCAGCATTTGGCATCACCAATAAACTTAAAGTATCCTTAGCTGCTACCTACAACCAGGTAAGCTATAATGCCGCCGCGGATTGGAACCTGATCCAAACCTTTCAGCACCCAGTCAGCTACCGTCACACCGCTAAAGGTTTTGGTATCGACGGTGAGCTTTTTTTGGCATACAGACTTTTTAAAAATATCACTATCCAAGCCGGGGGTAATTACTACACATGGCAAACCGGCAAAGGCATAGATGAACTTTTTTTTAATAGTGGGGAAAGCAATAAAACACAACTAAATAAAGTGGAACGTAATGGTTACCAGATATCAATGGGGATAACATTAACCCTGTAACGATGCAAACCTTAATTTTTGAAGCGAATGAAGGTTTATAAAGGTATTATTGCAAAGGATGTAAACCGCATAGCAAACTATCTTGATGCGTTTATGCTGCAAAATGATATCGACCCAAAAAACATCGATAGCCTCAGTTTTAACGGGTGGTATATCTATAGTTGGTAGTATTCAAAAGTTGCTCCAGAAGCGTTTTCCGCATGTTAACTTAAACCCGGGCGATAACTTTAAAAGCGTAGCAAAGGGTTTGGCTTATAGTGGTTATATTTTTTAACAGACTATTAAACACCAATAAAAACCAGCAGAAATTTATATTTAGCCAGATTTGCTTCTACGGTTACGGTATCGGTAAAGATCTTTTTACGGAGCACTTTTAACGCATTGGCAATATGGTTTTCTACAGTACGCTCGCTCAGGTCAAGCATGTGGGCTATCTCTTTGTACTTTAAGCCATCAAACCGGCTTAGTTTAAATACTTTTTTACACTGCTCGGGCAGCAGATCAATTTCTTTATAGATGGCTACTTTAAGTTCCTGCTCGTAAAATTGCTGGTAAACATCTTGTTCGTCAAAGTCATTACCGATAGTGTTGTGGTGCCTCTCCAGGTCTTTATTTCTTTTCAAATGATTGATAGCATTGTTTATTACCATACGGCCCAGGTAGGCCTTTAATGCAGATGGATTTTCTAATACAGCGGGGTTTTCCCAATATTTAACAAATACGTTTTGTACAATGTCTTCTGCCACAAATATATCGTCGACATATTGCATAGCAAGTAGCGCATATGTTTGAAAATGAGTGCCGTAAAATTTTGTAAAAGTGTTTTGATCAGTTACAATATTCAATTCCGTACGTTATTAAAACATAAAACATCAAATAATTAAAACATTATTTGGACACAGACAATTGATAAACACCCTGTTAAGCTTAACAGTTAATTGCATTTTTTCAGGACAGATGATATTTCAAGATACGAAATTAATTTATGAAATGTTTACTTAAACGACAACAGCGCACGATTTGAATAAAACGGGGCCGGTAATTAGCCGGCCCTGTTTGAATTGTTATTTAATTTAGTGAGCCAGTAAAAGCAAAATCGGGATGTTCAACACTTTTGAACTGCCCTAATGTTTGGCCGGTATTAGCGTCAAAGAAATAGTCTAATATAAAGTGGTCGGCACCTATACGTTGTGTTGTAAGCGGTGCCATCTCATTTACAATAAGCCCTGCATTACCCGTAGGCGGGATTGCGTTAAACTTGTAAACGCCGTCGCCGGTTTTGATGTAAGCGTAAGGGAAATCGGCCAAAAATTTATTGTTGCCCTGGTAAATATCTACAGTAACGGTTAGGCTACTTTCTAACACATTAAATATAAACTGCATCCTATCCAACCTTAAACCGTAAGGGCCTTTTTGTGTTGCCAATGCGGCAGTTGCGCGCCTGGTTACAAAATCTACAGACCAGCCCGCATAATTGGTGGCGTTAGGTACAATAATATTATTATAACTTACCCCAATAAGTAAATGTAAAGGCAAAATAGGTGTTGGCGATGCTTGTATAACAACCTTCTCCCCGCCTACTGTAGTGTAAAGGTTTTTGGCTGCTGCATCCCAGGTTAACTCGGTTATCTTCTTACCCTCGTAAACCACGGGTTGCTTTAACACCACGCCGGTAAGCGTAAATGCAAATGCCGAAGTGCTTTGCGATACCGTATTATCTTTAACCCAGTTCAAGCTCAATACTTTTGAGGTAATGTTAAGCGTGGTTTGGACCTTGATATCGTCGCCAAGTTGCAGGTATAAGTTTTTGTTGGCGGCTGTATAATCAACAATGCTGTTCACCAATATATTTAGTTGCTTGGCTTTGTAGGCATCAGCCTCGGCCGAAGTTGCCTTTACCAATATTAACTGGCTTTTTAACATATTGCCGTGCAACAGGATACTATCGCCTGATAACTTATCGAACGTAAACTCAAAATCTGAATACAAGCCCCACCCCGCTGTCCCACCGTTAACTTCAGGCGCAGGATCTGCAAGGATATGCATGTAGTTGTAAGTGTCGAACAATAACGACGGCGCCAGCACTGCTTTTAAACGGTAGCTGCTTTCCGAGCTTGTTTGGGTAGATGTGCTGTTGATGTCGGCATACATGCTTACCCGGTTGCTGGTGTTAAACGTCATGTAAAAAGAGAAACCACTGCCGCCTGACGGGTAAAGGAACGCTTTCCAGCCGTATGGAGCTCCCGTTAGGGCATCATCGTACGTTTTTAACGCTGTGGCTGTTCGCTCTTCGGGCCTTTCGCCTGCGGCAGGGTCTACGCCTTTTTTGCAGCTTGCAAATAGGGCGATAGTGATAAAACTATATATTAAATATTTTTTCATTTGTAAGTAAGATTAAAGAGGTTAGTTTAAAGCCCCGGTTAAATACGAACTTGGATCGGTTACCTTATAGAACGCGCCCCTCGCCCCCGGCAACCCTTTGGTGCTGTTATCGATACCCGGCGCCCAATCAATTTTAAAATCGTTGCCTTGTATATAACTGTCAACAGCTGTCATAAATGGTTTTATAACACCCATATTACCATAGGTTGTTCCGCTGGTTTGAGGATTAACTAACGTAAACTTCGTAACCCCGGCATTGTCTATCGTGTATTTATAATCGGCATCACCATAGTAAGTTGTAGTACCGGCACTATTGGTGAATGTGTAACGCAGCGTTACAATGTTATTAGCCAGGTAAGTAAAGCTATATTCTTTTAACTTAAAGCCAACAGCGTCCATAGAGGCCTTAGCTGTATTCCATTTGGCCAGGAAATCTGCCGATTGCGGCTCCTCTGAAGGTTTAGCAGTAAAGGTGGAATACAAATTGTTGGGGCCGATAGAGTTTTTAAGGATGACAGGTGCCAGTTGGTCTATCGCATCCTGCACGGTGCTCTGTAACTCATAAAAATCGATGTTCCATGCGGTTTTAAAATACTCTACCACTAACTGTTCTTTTTTACGAAGCTTGGTACGCGGATCATCAGGCAGGGCATCAACGGTAGCATCAAACAAGGGCCTGCCCATTACGATCATGTTACAAACCATCTCGGCAAAATCCTCAATAGGGTTAGAGCGCGAGTATTGGGTGATAAAACCTAACGAGCGTGCTTCTTCCAAACTTGGGATGTTCCAATTGGCGGTATAATCTGCCTTGGTTATCAAAGCAAACTGTGTTTGAAAAGCAAGCTTTTGATTTAGGATGTGCGTAAACTCGTGGTACATCAGGTTAGCCATGCCTTTGATACCGCTGCGGTTGGTTTTAGAGAAGTTGTTTATCACATACAATACTATCTTACGGCCACCATCTGCAGTACCTAATGTTATGGTACCATCACCGTTAAATTGCGGACTACCCACCAAAACAAATTGCTTGGGCGAGTTAACCTTCATAAAATTGGCACCGCCAACTTTTTCGTAAGGCTTTATCCATATATCGCGTACGGTTTCCATGGCGGGAATCACCATTTCTTCTTTTGGCGGGGTCATATCTTTTGAAAGGTCTAATTCAAAAGCATCCCAGCGGTATTTAACCTCGATGTTGTAAGGCACAACATAATTATCGTTCAGCCAGGTATCAACCGCGATATTAGCCGGGTTGTTACGGTCAATAGCATCCAGATTAGCATTTAGCGTGCCCTCCTTTTTACATGATGCCATCGCTACTATCGCGAGCATTAAGATTGATCTGTAAAATATCTTTTTCATTTTCTTGTATTAAGAGTGATTATCTTGGGTTTAACGGGATGCCTGAAAGCGAGACCTCTGATGGGAGCTGGAATAAACGCCTCGGATCTTCAGCCTCTAAAGTGATATAAGTGTTGGTACCGTTAACCGCTTTTATATTATGCGTTACAGGTAACTTAAGCCTTACGATATCTAACCAGCGTAAGCCTTCTTGTATAAATTCTGTCTTTTTAAAATCGAGCACGGTATTTATCAAGCCCTGTTTAATATCGTCGGTATTGTAAAAGAGCGCTACTTTCTCAAGAGTTACCGCATCGGTAGCCGGGTCATAATCCCTTATCCGTACGCTCGCAAAAGTGTTAAGATCTGCAAGGGCCTTGGTGTAATCGCCGGTGTTAATGTAGGCCTCTGCCCTGTTTATAAGCATTTCATCGGTCGTAAATTGTGGCAAAATGGTAAAAGCCAAACCGATGTTGGCGTTGGGGCTCGAACGGATAAATAGTTCCCTGTATTTCAGTATCTTATAGTTTGGCACGCCAACCGAGTAAACCTTAATACCGCTCCAGTTGCTGCCGGTTACATTTGGCTGCTGCAGGGCAACGTTTAAGGTTAAACCCATACCGTACCTGAAACCTGCATAGCTGCGTGCCCATGATGAAGGCGCTTCTGTTAACAAAAGGTTTGGATTTTCTGCTGCCTGGGTAAACATAATCTCTTGCTCACCTGCCGATGCTTCGTAATACTTGGTGTTCCATGGGCGCAGGTTACTTGCATAACTATTGCCCGGGAAAGCCTGCGTGGCATATTGGATAACCTTATCGTACTCGCGTTTGAACAGGTAAAAACGTGCCGCGAAAGCATAAGCCGCGGTTTGGTTAAAGTGGTATTTAACTACCCTGTAAGCGCTGTTTTTAATTAGCGGCAAACCTTCTAAAAGGTCTTTTTCTATAGCCGCGTAAGTTGATGCTACGGTTCCACGGCTGTATTTCTGAAAAACTACTTTCTCGGGAGTAGTTACGTAAGGTATCCCCGGCGAATCGTTAGCCGCTGTAGGGTCGTACACCTTGGCGTATAACGTTACCAGCATAAAGTGTGCATATGCGCGGGCAATTAACGCTTCGCCTTTGTATGGCAGGTAATCTGTTTGATCGGGCGCCTCGTCAATAGCGGCAAGTGCAGCATTCGACGCGGCAATTGCGGCGTAACTTGCATTCCAGAAAAACGTTGGTGTGCCGGTATCCCTGCTTTCTACATCTTTCCACAAGTAAGGGTCCTGGTTGGCAGGGTTTAACTCCCCAACATTTACACCTTTATCCTCGGCATTATCTGATGCTGCTTCGGTAAAGGTTGCAAAATCTGCCTGGGTGTAAGCTGTAGCCAGTATTTCGCTAACCTTTTCAACCGTGTTTAACTTGGTTCGCTGATCAGGTGCCTGCTCCAAAAATTTCTTGCAGGATGTGGCTGATACAGCTGCAAGTGTAAGTATGATAATAAAGTATTTTTTTGTCATGATATGATGCTAATTAAAATCCAACCTTTAGTGATAAAGTGAACTGACGTGGTATAGGTAAAGCAACCCCGCCCGAGCCAAAGAATTCAGGATCTTGCCCGTTTAATGCTTTATCGCTGTAAAGCAATAATACGTTATTGGCCACTACAGTTAAAGATGCGTTATTAAAGCCAAACTTTTTGATCAACTGGGTTGGGATAAAATATCCCATTGATACTTGCTTAAGCCTCACAAAGCCACCATCTGCAACACGTGCCGATGAATAATTGTAATTATTATATGGGTAACCGTCCAACTGACCCACTTCGCGCGGGCTTAAAATAGATGGTACGTTGGTACGGGTCTCATCGCCTGGCATCACCCAACGGTTCAGGAATACCGATGACATAGCATCCAGATCACTGTAACTTGTTTTAAACTGTGGAGACAACCTTACTTTATTACCCGCGCTAAAGGTTACCAACGCTGAGAAGGTAAAGTTTTTATACTTGAACGCGTTATAAAAACCACCGTTTAAGGTTGGATCTATAGGGCCTTCGTACTTAAGGTATTTTGTAACATCACTTTGCATGTAAACGTTGGTACCCAAAGTTCCATTCTCGTTAATAAACAACGGCTTGCCGGTATCATGGTCTAAGCCCTGGAAATCGATAGAAAACAAACCACGTTGCGGATAGCCTTGTTGCGCACCACCATCAGCATTAACCAGGTTAAATATTAACGGTTGGTTTTTAAGGTTAGTGATCTTATTGGTATTATGTGCAAAGTTTAACTGTGTGTTCCACGAAAAATCTTTTTGTTTGATAATTGCAGCCCCAAGGGTTACCTCTATACCTTTCGATTGTAGGTCGGCGTAGTTGGCTACTTTGGTTTCTTCGCCACCGATGCCAGATGTACGGATCAAGCCGATCAGGTCAAACCCCCTCCTTTTGTACCAGTCAACCGTTAAGGTAAGGCGATCTTTAAAAAAGCCAAGGTCTACACCAATATTCAGTTCTTTTTGCTTTTCGAACGTAAGTTCAGAGTTTTCTAAACCTGCAATATATAAAGCGGTTTCCTTCTCTGATGCATACGGGCGGTTAGTATTACGTGCCAACAGGTACAGGCTCGAGTTTGTAGCCGGGCCCATGCTTGCTGTAAGGCCGTAAGTAGCGCGTAGGGTAGCACGGTTAATGATTTTGCTGATGCTTTCTTTCATCATAAAATCTTCGGTGTCCATGTTCCAGGCGCCAGAGATGTTCCAGGTAGGCAACCAGCGTGCAGTACGCGATTCGCCAAGCAGGTTAGAACCATCGTAACGGCCTGTCGCGTTGATGCTATATTTGCCTTTATATGAATAAGCCGTTCGAAGCTGGTAGTTTAAATACCGCTCGTAGTTATAGTTCATGCTGTAATAGTTGAAGTTCGATTCAACATTTTGCTTTACAATGTTTGGGTCGATGAACGGTACACCACCTTGATCATATTGGTAACCGTAGCCGTCAAATGTTTTGTGTTGGCGGTTTATATAACGCAACTCCTGTGCACCATAAATATTTACCAAATGCACGCCATTGAAGGTTTTGTTATACTCGAGCGCGTTCCTGAAATAATAGTTGGTGATATTATCATCTACCGTGTTGTAAAAACCACCGTATGGCAATACCGTTACCGGCAAATCATTCGGGTTATCCGGGTTACGGTAAAGGAAACGGTTGCCACCCATAATGGTAGCATTTTGCTCGGCCAAACCAGCGCGGTAAGCCTGCGCCTGGTTAGAGTTTTCGGTAACTTTATGCTCCTGGTTGGTTTTGGCGAAACGATACGCACCGTCAAAGCTGTATTGCAGATCTTTAATGATCTTGTATTTAACGCCTGCCTGCCCTTTAAAATCAATTTGCGTTAAGCCAAGTGTGTTATTTTGCAGTTCGTTAATGATGTTGAACGGCGCGTAATCCCTTGTAAAATACTCCAGTTTACCGTTACCATCATAAGGGGTTAGTACCCTGCTGGTATTTAAAGAATAGCTGAACGGATTGATGTCGAAATCGCGGTCGTAACTGCCAAAAACAGGGTTGCTGTTCCTGCCAAGTGTACCCGGAGCAACCTGGTCACGAACAGATCCCTGGGTTAATAACTCGAAAGATAGCTTTTCGCTGATCTTGAAAGTACCGCGAAGGTTACCTGTAAAACGCTTTACGTGGTCGCCAATAGTCCACCCGTTATCATTTAAAAAACTGGTTGATGCATAGTACTGCGAATTTTCGGTACCCGATGTTACACTTAGTGAATGCTCCATCATCAGCGAATTTTTAAACAATACATCAAACCAATCGGTATTGGCATTTGCGTAACGTTGTAAAAAAGCTTTCTGGCTTGGTACGTTGTTGGTTAGCGCGTATTTTTGCGTAGCCGGGTCGTACTTGTACATTTCATTGAACATTTTGGTAAATACGCCACCGGTAGGGTTATTGGCAACCGACGAATGATTTAACCAGCCCTTGTTCTGCATTTCCAGGTAAACATTCATCTGGTCGGCAGAGTTCAGGATATCATAATTACTGTAAGATGGTTTCAGGTAGCTGGAGAAGTTACCTGTGTACGATACAATTGGCTTACCATCAGTTTTTCTACCTTTTTTAGTCGTTACTACTACCACACCGTTCATGGCCCTTGCGCCGTATTGCGCGGTGGCGGCAGCATCCTTCAGGATGGTAAAGCTCTCGATATCGTCGGCATTTAAACCAGCTACCGATGAGCCGATCAATGTATTGGCATCACCTGTTGATAATTGCTCATTAGATATGTTCACCACATCTTCTAACACCACACCATCAACCACCCACAAAGGTTTGTTATCGCCGTTGATAGAAGTAGCCCCACGTACGCGGATCTTTGGCGCGGCACCAAATGTACCTGAAACATTTCGTACCGATACACCCGCTACGCGGCCTTCAAGCATTCTGCTTACATCGGTAATACCCTCGCGTTTTACATCGCCGCCTTTTAAGCTGGCTGCAGCGCCGGTAAATAGTTTCCTATCCAGTTTTTGATAACCGGTAGATACTATATTTACATCTTCAAGTTGCATATTATCTTCAACCAGCAAAATATCAACAAATAGATTTGCCGCGGTAACCTTATGCTCTTGTGGTTTATATCCCACCATAGTAATGGTTAAAACTGCATCATTTTTTACCCGAATGCTAAACTCGCCGTTATTGTTGGTAGAAACCACGTTTTTAGTACCTTTTTCAGATACGGTTGCACCCGGCAATGTTTCGATGCCTTTTCCTGCCCTGGCCGATACCTTTCCCCTTACAATAACATAATCGTCCGGAATAGATGACACCGATTTTTTTTTAAGGATTACTTTGTCGCCAACAATGGTGTAGTTAATACCGGCTGTAGCAGGCAACTGCCTTAACGCATCATTAATACTGGACGAACGCGGATTGTAAGAGATAAATGCCCCCTTATTAATTTCTGCAGCATCGTACACAAAGCTAACATGGTACTTGCCCTCAAGGGTTTTGAGATAGGGTTCGAGTTTTCCATTCGATGGCTGCGAAACCTGTGCCGCGCTGCTGTTACCGCTAACTGCCGAAAAAAGCAATAGCCCGGGAAGCAGTAAGTTACGAGCCGTAAAAGCTTTCTTTTTGTAAAAGTTTTCTTTCATAGAGTCAGTAGTAAGTAGATATAGTTTAGTTAAAGTTGTTTTATTTTGCTTTTCTTATCACCAGTTTACCCGGCAGGCGATTAATAACAATAGGATAAGTTTGTACCAGTACGCCGGTAATTTCTTCCAACTTGCTGTTGTCAAATTTCGCGTTAAGCTTGCCCAGGGCGCTAAGGTTTGTATCAAGGTCGATCTCTACCTTATATTGGTCTGCTAATTTTTTGAACACTTTGGCAAGTGGCTCATCTACAAAGATCAGTTCGCCGGTTAACCACGAATCGCTGTTTTGGTTAACGCTGTCAAAAAATTGCAGACTACCATTATGTTTGTTAAACTCCGCCCCTTTGCCGGCTACCAAAACCGTTTTTTGTACATCTTTCACAAAAAACATTACCTTCCCGGTCTTGACATCAATGTTAACCATGTCTTTAGTGTCGTGAATATTGAAGGATGTACCCAAAACCTTTACTGTTACACTATCCATTTGGATCAGGAATGGCTTAGCCGGATTCTTGGCTATCTTAAAAAACGCGTTACCTGATACAAAAGAGATCTGCCTGGTGTTACCCTTAAATTCTTCGGGATATTTTACGGTGGTATAGGCATCCATATAAACTTTAGACCCATCTGCCAGTAATACCGAATCTTTTGCGCCCTGCGTGGTTTTGGTTAGATAATTTACAGTGTTGTAACTGCTGTAAAACAAGTAAGCAGCAAATGAAACCAACAGAGCAGCTGCAACACCGGCAGCCCAGCCCCAAAGGGCTGATCTGCGTATCGGAGTTATTGTTGGTTCAGGTTCGTATTCTTCGTGATTAGTTAATTCAAGAGCGAGCCTGCTAACAGCTGCCGCTACATCTATTTGCTCCAGCACACGGGTGCCCGGGGTAAGGTTCCAAACTTTTAAAAGCTCGTTGTACGCTTTATCGTTGTCAGGTGATTCAGACCGCCATACATCAATTTCATGGCCCAATTGTTCATCAGCCGGTTCATTTAAATGGCGGGTAATTCTTAATAAATCAGAATCTTTCAGTTGCATATATCGCGGTTTTCGACATTAGACAATTAACCGGTATGCTTACCCCTAAAGAAATTTCAATTAATTTAATTTTTGCCCGTAAAAAAAGCCTTACAGAAACAGATGGGCACAGTTGACTGGCTGTATATTCTTTTTTACCCGTACTTTCGGATATTGATCCAGTAGTGTTTGCCTAAACAATACACAAAACAATACTATCACTATGAAACTAAACGTAAAGGCCAAAGCTTTAATAATGGGCATAAGCTGCATTGCTGCGCTGTCATCATTTAACGAAAAGCCTAAACCAAAGGTCAAACCCAAAATAGTAAACATTGTAAACTTCATTCGCCTGTTAGAGCCACGAGACCCGCTGGTGACCGAGGACGTGTTGTACCAAACCGTGGTAAAGCAAGTGCAGATCATGAACAAGTACAAACTGCGCGGAACCTTTTTGTTACAATATGATGCGCTGATGGATACACGTTATCAAAAATTACTTAAAAGCCTTGCTCCCGGTTCTTTCGAAATTGGCGCCTGGTGGGAGATCCCGCAACCAATGGTAGAAAAAGCGGGTCTAAAATGGCGCGGCCGCTACCCCTGGGACTGGCACGCCAACATCGGCTTCTCTACAGGTTACACACCCCAAGAAAGAGAAAAACTGGCCGACGTTTACATGGAAGATTTTAAACAGATCTTTGGTTACTATCCAAAATCTGTTGGCTCGTGGTTTATTGATGAGCATACGTTAAATTACCTTTACCAAAAATATCACATTGTTGCATCCAGTAACTGTAAGGACCAGTATGGCACCGATGGGTACACTCTTTGGGGCGGTTACTGGAACCAAGCCTATTACCCAAGCAAGTTAAACTCATACATGCCGGCCCAAAACGCCGAGAACCAAATCCCTGTACCTATTTTCAGGATGCTGGGCAGCGACCCGGTGAGGCAATATGATACCGGCTTTGGCACAACCTGGCAGGGCGTTATAACCCTTGAACCCGTGTACCCCAAAGCAGGCGGAAGCAAGGAATGGGTTGATTGGTTTTTTAAAGAAATGGTAGAGGGCGAATCGATGGAATTTGCATATACGCAGGCCGGGCAGGAAAATTCGTTTACGTGGGATGCCATGTTTAAAGGATTTGAGATACAAATGCCTTTGATAGCAAAGCTGAGGGATGAGAAGAAAGTTAAAGTTGAAACACTTTTAGAATCGGGCACCTGGTTCCGTAAAAAGTATAAAACTACCCCGGCAACATCCATAACGGTTAATAATGACCTTGGCACCAGCGATCGTAAAACCGTTTGGTTTAACAGCAGGTTTTACCGCGCCAATTTGCTTTGGGAAAAGGGCACGTTGCTTTTTAGGGATATCCATTTATTTGATGAAAAACTACCATCGGCTTATCTTACCAAAAAGGTAGAAACCAATGTGTGTTCGTTTTATACCCTACCGTTTGTTGATGGCTACTTATGGAGCACACCTGATGATATTGCAGGGCTGCGGTTTAAAACTATCGAGAACGGCAAAGAGGTTTTGCTAACAGGCGGCAACCCAAAGATTACCAACCCCCAACCTGGCAAGCTTCATATTGCCTGGCCGTTAAAATCTGGTAACGGGATGTTGGTAATGGATCTGGATGAGCGTAAACTAACCATAACGGTAAATGGTAAGGATGCTACCAATTAGTTTTTAGATCTGAACGTAGCCCCAAAAGCCTAACTGCCGTTCACCACAATTGAAAGTAAAAGCATCAACAGCAAATTCCAGGGGTTAGCATACAAGGTAGCCACCCCCGACGCCAAATTTTCTAAACCCGATAACGGCAAGATCTTTCGCATCAAACCCGGTAAAAACAAAATGACTCTCGTTTTTGCAGGTAAGTAAATTATGCAATCAGAATTAAACAAGAAACGCCTTTAGGTAAAATCTAAAGGCGTTTCTTGTTTAATTAAGATCATTTAACTCAAATTCCATTCCGGGCGTTCAAAATGGCAAGTGTAGCCATATGGGTTTTTCTGCAGGTACTCCTGGTGTTCTGCTTCTGCGTTCCAAAAATCGCTTGCGGGTACCACCTCGGTTATAATTTTACCCGGCCATTTGCCCGATGCTTCCATTTCGGCAATTAAAGCGTTTGCGGTTTCGCGTTGGGCCTCATCCAAATAAAAAATAGCGGACCGGTACGATGCCCCTATATCATTCCCCTGCCTGTTGCGGGTAGTTGGGTCGTGGATCTGGAAAAAGTACTCCAGCAGTTTACGATAAGATGTTTCTGCAGGGTCAAAAGTAACTTCTATACCTTCGGCATGTGTGCCGTGGTTACGATATGTGGCGTTAGGTACATCGCCGCCTGTATAACCCACTATAGTTGAAATAACTCCCGGTTGGTGCCTTATTAATTCCTCAACCCCCCAAAAGCATCCGCCAGCCAAAATGGCTTTTTCAATATTCATATATTATAGTTTAAATAGCATATCAGGGGCATATCCCCTGTTACATCAATTATAAACAGAAGCGGTGTAAAGCGCAAATTGTTTTTAAATGTTGACCGCAGCATGGCATTTATTTTTACTTTTGATGCATGACAGATGAGGAACTGATGGCATATTTTGAGCACGCCAAATTACCCGAAACCTTACGTGTAGACCGCGCTACCACACAGCATAACGTAGCACAGGCCGTAAAAAACAATATGGATCTAATGGCCGACTTAAGTAACCATCGTTGCAGGCACCGTTTGCACAGAATAGCCGCAGCATTTGAGAAACCCTACGACGGACCAGAGATACCTAGATTTTAAAAGGCTTTTTAATACATCCAAAGTCATTATAACCCGTCACCAATGTGCATGCAAAACTCAAGGCGTATTAATCCATGATAGCGGGGTATTTACTTATTTTATAAGGCGATATATTTACTTCGCAGGTGCTTCTATACGCACCGTTTCCATATTGCCGCTCTCGAACGTTAGGTTAACGGACCTGCGCCCGTTTGGGCGGGTGCGGTGTATTACGTTTTTGGGGATAGTAAATATCTGATTTGTTGACAGTTCGACCGTTTTATCTTCCAAATCAATAAATATCGAACCCTCTATAACCAGAAAGGTTTCGTCTGAATTTGGATGGAGATGCCAGAAGTAAGCTTCGGTCATCACACTCATTCTCACCACATGGCTGTTCACCAACGCAACCGGGATATTCTTGTAAACATCAGTATTGGCGTGTTGCGCGATATCAATTATAGTGAGGTGTTGAGTTTCCATGGTTTTAGGTGTTGCAAACTCTAAAGGTCGACAAAAACTGACAATTAAATAAAACCAAAGAATAATTATGGATTAGCTTATTCCTCCAGCATCCTGTGCTGCAAAATACCAACTACGTAAGGCGATACAATTTTGATAGTATGCTCTACGTTCAACGGGATCTCCAGGAAACTACCGCCGTGCAGGTGAAATGTTTCATCACCAACAGTACACACACATTCGCCTTTCAAAATAAAAAAACTTTCTATTAGATCGCCGTGGATCTCTTCGGGAACATCACATTTTGTCACCACTAATACTTGGGACAATTGTGGAACGTTAGTTAAAACCTCAGCAAAAACATCCTGGTCGGGATTTTCGGGGATAAGATGTTTCAAGGCCTCTAACCATTGCAGGTGATTAGCTTCGCTGTTGGTTAGCGGTAGATTGTTAATGTCCAATGGCTCATAAAAACCAAGGGTAGACAGCAACCTGCTTTTAGCATTCTCAGACGGCGCAATAGCGGTAAGGGTTGCCAGTTTTTCTATAGCGAGCTCAATAGCGGTTAGCTCAGATTTAATTTCAGGATATAGTAAGCTTAAGCGATCAACGTCTCGTTGTTGTTCATTGTTAAGTAAACCAAGGATGTACTCCTCGAGGATGCCGCTTTCTATATATTGTTTTATATCCATTAGTTAACCGGGCACGTCAAATAAAATTGACGTTAAACAAATGTAAGTATTTGGTTATTAGCATTGTTATTCAATGTTAGCCGTTTTAAGAGTAAATTATTCTAATTAGTTGTATAGGACTACATAGGTTATAAATGTAGTGGTTCTGGATTACCCTTTAGCAAACCTCCCTCTTACCCATTTTAAACCTGTATATACATAACACCCCACACAAAACCCACTGAACGACTCCAGGAAGGCAAAAATGCAGAGCAGCGCGGCAATAGGCAGCAACAAAACTGTCCATTCTGCGATAGCCCCAGTAAGCATTATCGATACAAAAAAGAAACCCATGCCTGCCGCGAAGCGCTTGGGGCCACGGTCGGTAGGTTTGTAGGGAATCTTGAAACGGACTACCAACCTATCGGCCAGCCATCCCAGCGGACTATACTTTTGCTTA
Source organism: Mucilaginibacter sp. UYP27 (assembly GCF_040547175.1). Taxonomy (NCBI): domain Bacteria; kingdom Pseudomonadati; phylum Bacteroidota; class Sphingobacteriia; order Sphingobacteriales; family Sphingobacteriaceae; genus Mucilaginibacter; species Mucilaginibacter sp. UYP27. The sequence goes on along the minus strand of NZ_JBEPPE010000002.1, from coordinate 647,537 downwards.
TTAAAAGTGCGGGTAAAAAAATCGAACACCAGCAGCATTATGATGAAATTATAACCTGTGAACAAAAAGAACACGGCAAGAATAAGTACCAACAAGGCAATCATTCTAATTTTATTCTCGTTCACTTTAATATGGTCTACCGGGCATTGCAGGTCGTTGCTCATTCAAATTAATTAGTAGCTATTAAACGTAGCGCAAAGCTAAAGATATGTAGTTGCAATGTTAAATAATGTAAAATTAATGTGTCGTTTGTGTAACGCGTTTATTAGTTACTATATTTATCACATAATGCATGTATGTTGGTATGTGTTATAATAAAAGCATATTGTTGTTGCTGATAGGATTCCTCCCGCCTAAACGCGTTACCTTATCAATCACAATATTAAAAATGAAGAGCCCTACACTAAACTTTTTATTTAAGCCGATACTTTTAGTACTGCTCATAAGCAGCAGCTTTACAATAGCCCGTGCCCAAATGTCGGCATCTATGCCTTACCGTGCACCAAGGCCCGATACCACCAACCAACCCCTGCCATTTAGCGAAGGAAAAGAAACTACCGCTTTCACTCCCGCCACCGCCGCCAACATTTTTGATGACGATGATGATAATAAACTGCAAAAAACAATATCGCTAAACCTGAACAAATCACAGGAGCGCAAGCAGTTAATGAGTTACTTAAAACAACTGGAGTTAGGCAACACCGTAGCCGAGAACGAAAAGAACAATAAAGCCCTATATCGTTTTGCCAACCTTTTTGCACGGTTAAAACTGTACCCACTGGCTATGAAATGTTTTTTCAAAACAATTGACAAGGCTAATAAAAAAGCCCGCAAAAGCGAAGCTAATTTAGCCGAAGACGACGACGATCTTAATATAGAAGAACTGCCCATCAATGCCAAAGATGATTCGTTACTTAACCGGCAAAACGAGATTTTAAAAAGATCCAAAAGCAAATTTACAAATTACAAAAAGATAGCAGGTACTTTTAATGACGGTAAAGCTACTGTTGCGTACGCCTTGCTTTTCCACGTGAAGCAACCGGTATCTGGCAAGCCGCAGGTATTTAAATTCAGCAATACAGGCCATACTTTTATTACGCTGATTAAATATAACGCTGATTCTACCTACGTAACCTGTTCATTCGGTTTTTATCCAAAAAAAGAAAAGATCCTGTTCGCCACTCCGTGGGATCCATCTGCCGAAGGGCAACTGAAAGACGATGCCAGCCACCAGTGGGACGAGGTAGTGGGCAAGTTTATTTCTAAAAAGAGTTTTGAACGCATCCTTAACCTTACCAAAAAATACGGCGACCTGGATTATCATCTTAGCAATAATAACTGTACTGATTTTTGCTTGCAAGCCGCTTCAATGGCCGGTTTAAACATCACCAACACTAAAGGTAAATGGCCTTTAGGTTATGGTGCTAATCCCGCTACAACTGGTCAAAGTATTTTAAACGGTGGCTATAACAATACCGATAAACAACCGGATACCAACATATTCAAGAGTTTGAATATCGACTCTCCTGTTAAATAATTACCTGCCTGCAGCCCAAAAAATAGCGTTGCTAAACAACCTGGTGTAAGCCGGGTTATCAAACAAGTAGGGTGAATGCCCCATAAAAATATAAACGTTTCGTGCTTTATAATGCGGGTTTGTCCACACTACCGGATGGTCGCCCATGGTAACTTTGGTTTGTTTGGGCCGATAGCTTTTTTCATCAACACCGGCCAGCACATGCACATTTGGCCGTGGGCTTTTATCGTAAGTGTACCACTCCTCCTGTTTAACGATGAACGATGCCGGCACACCCCTCATCACCGGATGCTGCTTATCCTCCACATTTACCTTACCGCTTGCAAATGTGGCTATATAATCCTTCCACTTTATGCCGCCCATAAATCGCGAGAACCAATCCCACATAGGGTAACCGTCAAACTCGCCCAGCAAAGTGGCGTGATGAAAACCTATCCAGCCTCCCCTGCCCTCGTTGATGTATTTTTCGAACGCAGCGGATGCCGCCGGTTTCCAGGCATAGGGGGTATAATCAAGCTGAATGAAAAGTTCGTATTTGGTTAAAAAAGCCTCGTTGATCTCGTCGGTGTTTTGGATATAATCTATCGTAAAACCTTTTTTGGTTGCCAATTGGTTTAGCCAAATCTTGGCGCGTTTAGAATATTCCACATGATGGCCGCCATTCTCATAAAGCGCAAGCACCTTAAAGGGCTTAACCTTTTGAGCAACGGTAGTGAAGCCAATGCAAATAATCCACAAAAGCAGCAAAATCTTTTTCATCTCCGAAATTTAGAATATTCCGAGGAACTTTTTACGCTTCTTCTTCTTAACAGGATAAGGTTTTACAGTTATAGAATCTGTTGAGGCAGCAAGTATTGCCTTGCTTGCGGTAGCTCTTTTCGCTGCATTTAGCTTGCGGTTGTAAGCCCTCATCACGCTATCGTGAGCATATGGCCTCAATATCATCGGCGGTTTTAAATAATCTGTAGGGCTTATATAAACTGTTTTAACATTATCTGTAGCGGACCTATTAAAAAACGAATATACTGAAAACGCTAAAAGTATTAATGATACGGTTACAATGCCTGCAAGCGCTTTCTTAGGCAAAAACACCAGTTCGTTGTTACGCTCGTAAACACCTTTGGCATCATTAAAATGCGCTCCGGTTTCGTTGGCGTAATGTTTTAAGGAAATCAGTTGCCCTTCTTTTTTAGCTTCGTCCTGCTGGTATTGTGCTACCATCATCTCCAACCGCTCGTTCTCTACCTGGATAGCGGCGGTGCTTAACTTACCATCTGCAGATAGGCTGCCATTAATAATGGCATCATGCAGTTCCATCCCATTTTTAAAACGGGCATCGGGTGATTTTTGCAGGCATTTATCTATTACATTCAACAGCCATTGGGGTACTTGAAGTTCCTGGGTTTGCTTTAGGGTAGTCCATGCATTCGTCATGCTTTTTTTCCGGGCATCCCGCAGGTCTGGCACGGGGGCTTCCATGTGGGCAAGCATAATGGCATTACGGCCGGTTTCGCCATTGCCTGTAAGCGGGAACGGCACCTGGCCTGTCAATAATTCGTACAGGATGATACCGTAGCTATAAACATCCGTTTGCAATAGCATAGCGCCATCATGCTGCTCGGGTGCCATAAATTCAATAGCCCCGGCATGGCGGATGCTGCTCCGGCGCTCTTCCTCGCTCATAATGGCGAGGCCAAAATCAAGCAGTACGTAATTACCGGTGTGGACGTTATATTTTACGTTATTGCTTTTAATATCGCCATGCTTTACGCCCACCTTATGGCAATGCGCCAAAGCCCCAGCCAACTGGTCGGCCACGCGGATGGCCTCTTTTAGCATGAAAATTTTCTCATGTGGGGGCTGCAGTAGTTCAATAAGGTCTGGCCCCTCAATGTACTCCATCTCAATATATGGCAACGAGCCGCTTTCGGTAATGCCCGAGCTTAATATCTTTACGACGTTGGGGTTGGGTTCTTCGTTTACCTTTTGCAGTTTGGCAACCTCGTTACTAAAGTTGCGGAAGTTTTTATCATCCTCGCTTTCCGAGTGGATAGGTGTGGGCAACAGCTTAACAGCGGTAAGCACAGGCCCCATGCGCCGGCCTTTATATACCGAGCCCTGCCCGCCTGTGCGTAGCGCGCCCAGGTTTTCTAAGCCTTCTGTTATGGTAAAAACTTTACTCATTTGCTCCCGGTTGATAACTAAACTCTAACACTGCCGATTCGCCCAGGATGATCTGGTCGCCCTCCTGTAATTGGTGGCCGATATGGGTAGAGGTAAGTTTGATGATCTCCTCACTTTTTTCCGAGCGGATCTTGATCTTATTTCGTGGAGGCACACCGCCTTCATCAGCAAAAAGCATAAACCTGCCCGCATCATTATTCCATTCTATCCGGGCGTGCTGGCGGCTAACATATTTATTGCCATCGCTCTGGCTTTCACTGGGGAACGCAATATGGTTGGTGCGGAAAAAACCGTCATCGCCCTGCGCTTTTTTATCTCTGCCAATATGCATCTTCTCCCCCCCGGATGTTAATTGATATTCCTTCTGCTCTGTTTCGCCACTTAATGGACGGATATAAGCTATAGCGCTTTGCTTAATAAAATTTTTACTTGTTTTGATAAAGAACGCTGCATCCAGTTTGTTCGACTTTATTGCCTCAGGCGGAAAATCTTCTGTAAACACCACTTCCATCAACCAGCTCTGGGGCAGGTTAACCGCGTAATCATCGGCAATACGCTGTACTTCATCCTTAAATAATTCAGGTTGTTCTGCGTAAACAGCAGCCTCGTACATCGGGATATCAGATGCGGGGGCATTCACATAAAGGTTCAAGCCTTTTATATTGCCACCCTCGCCGCCTTCGGCCTTTTGCAATTCCTGTTTAATAAATTGCAGCAACTCGTAACGGATGCTCTTTACATCTGCCGGCCTGTCGGCTTTATCACTCTTGAACAAATTAAACATAATGCTGCGCTGTAGTACTTATTATTGAACCAAAAATCCTATATATATTATCCTAAACCCAAGGGTTATTTACTTGTTTGCTCTTTGATGCTTTTAATGTATCCTTTTTCTTTAAGGAACGGTATCACATGCTTGGCTGCCAATCTCACCGCATCAGACGAGCCTTTTGTCGACTCTATCCGCACGCAAACCACCATATTACCGCTGCCGTCCGCCTTTGGCGCGAAAAATACATACCAGCCATCATTTATTTGCTGTTTTTTCCAGATCCGTTCGGGCGTACCTGTTTTACCTGCAACCGCAAGGCCCAAGATCGATTCTTTCGGCGCGCTTTGCTCTATCATATACTGGCGAAGCAAGGCAGCGTATTTAGGATCATTGGTCAGTTTGATGCCGGGTTTAACCGTTGTTGCAGAATCTGCCACCTTTAACACATATCGGTTTGGCAGTATCGTACCCTGATTGGCGATACCCGATGCCATACGCGCGACAGATGCCGGCGTAGCGATCAACTCGCCTTGCCCCCATGCCATACCCGAGATACCCTTTGCACGAGTTTTGCGGATATTATTAGGGTTGTATTTCGGTTTGGTGTTAAACTCTGTTTTGCGCCATAGCTCGCGCCACTTATCTTCCTGCGCGGCGTTTTCTTTACCGCGACCGTAGTAGTAACCGCCTACCCCATGAAGGAACATCCCGGTTTTTAAGTACACGGTTGCCATATCCTCCTGCAAGTGTTCCTGGTTAGCCAACTTAATAAAATACACGTTATTTGATTTAGCTACGGCACGCTCCAAGGTTATCAAACCTGTTTCATCAGGCTCCAAACCTTTGGTACGGATGCGCTCGTAACTTTCAACATTAAACTTTTTATCGGCAGCGGCCAACCCCAATTTATTGAACGACGCTATGGATGTAGCCAATTTAGCTGTTGAGCCGGGTTGCGTTGCGAGGGTGAAACCCAGGTCCTGCGTGGTTGTCCATTGCGAAAGCTGGTTTTGCTCGTAGTAACTCATGGTCAGCTTTTCCCAATCGTGAACGGGTGGCAACGGGTAATTGGCAGATGTAAGCACATCCCCTGTGTTAGATTCCATCACCACTACAGATACGCGGTTATCCAGCAAGGAAGTATCGGTAGCCATAGAAGTTTGGATGCTGGTTTGCAGGCCTGCATCCATCGTCAGTTTTACATCCCGGTTACGGTTTTTAAAGGCTTCCACCTCTTTACTGTTGATACCTGCAATAAGCAATGGGGCTATCTCGCTATAGTCTTTTTTAACTACTGCCATTTCTTTAACGCCTCTCGCTAAAAAGCGGTCTTCCTGATAGCGGTTGGCGGTAACATTATATTTTTCCGTGGGCATTTTAAAACCGCGAAGTTCTGCAGCATGCTCATATTCGGCAAAGTAACCGTTGGGGCTGCCGTTGAAAACGCCGGTATTGGCATCACCTGTCCAAAAGAACATTTGCGCGTCAAACGGGTAATACCTGTCCAGCCTTTTATGCATGGCAGAATCGATGTTATAATCCTGTGCACCCGCCAGTACCAGTTTGCGGTGTTGCTTTTTCACCATGTCGGGCTTGCTGGTTGCGAGTAATGTCCCGGTACGGTCATACAGATCACCCGCTTGTAGCCTGTTCATCAAAATAGCTATCCGCGGGTTGTAACTGAACATCCTCGCGCCGCTTTTATCGGCAACTAAAGCCGGTTGTACCACCCACTTTTTATTGTTGAACAGGTAACGCGATACGTTTACCGTTAATAATGTAACGGCTACAAAAGCGGCTATCAACGCCGGCACCAGGTTTTTATCCTGCTGGCGGGATATATAATTCATTTGTATCGGTGTACCCCTCACCAACGATGCCGACAGCAAAAAGCCAGACGCCAGCAAGTTTGCCACCAACGACGACCCGCCGTAACTCTGGAATGGTAACGACACCCCCGACAATGGCAATGCCCCGGTTGAGCCACCTGCAATCAGCAGGAATTGCACAAAAGTAGATACGCCTACCCCCGCGCAAAGGTAAAACAGGAACGGTGTACCCGTTCGCCGCCCTATAAGTATAGACCGGTGCAGGTAAACCAAAAACAATACGAAGATGCAGACGATACCAGTCCACCCAAATTCCTCGCCCATTGATGGCAATATCATATCAGTATGCGCCTCGGGAATGGTTTTGGCAAAGCCCTCGCCTACGCCCTGGCCGCTTACGCCGCCGCTGCTCATGGCCCAAAGGCCGTTGGCAACCTGGTCACCACCGTAAACTTCGTTATTCCAGGCATCCTGCCAAATGGCTTTACGATCTACAAGACGCTGTACCGGGCCGGGGAACAGCTTACCTAAGTATGGTATCTGATCAATAGTTAAAAAGGCCGCCATAATAATGAGTACCATCATGGCAGATTCGCTCAATTGCTTGCGTTTGAAAAGCATGAACAGGGCTGCAATAGCAGCGGTTATCAACGCCGAAAGCCAAACATTCTTCACTACCCATGATACGATGACGTATAGCACCACCGCGCCCGCCATAAACATAAAATCGCCACGAGAGAAAGAGAACAATACGATAAACGTAAAGCACACCACCATCGCCGGCCCCAGATCGCCCAGTAGCAGGAACAACAGCAGCGTAACCAAAATGGCTATTAACGCGAAGGAGAAAAACGACCAGCGTTTGCTCCAACTGGTGTACTCGCTGATCAACTTTTCATTAGCGGCAAAAAATCCCGCCAGGAAAAGGATAATGAGGTATTTAACGATCTCGCTAGGCTGAAAACCGAAGAGGTTAACCTTTACACCGCTACCCTCCGGGCCGGTGCCAAACTTAATGGTCATGGCTAATAAGGTTGCAGCAAGCACCACCCATGGCCAGCCATTAGCCGCGTTACGGCTGTTTTTGAATACCAGCATGCGATAAATCCACGAATCGGGCGTAAAGCGGCGTAGCTTCAATTGCAGCATTACCAGCATGGCCACCAAACCAATGCCCAGGAAAACCAGCATATCTTTCGCCAAAAACCTATCGCGAAGCGGGTCTTGTAAGCTTAGCAAGGTGAGGAATGACAAGCCAGCGAGAATCATCACCACAGGTAAGATCAGCTGATCTGATGTGCTGAACTTCCACGACAGTAAAACATGCACAAACAGGAACGCCCCAATAAACGTACCCGCGATAATCAGGAACCATTTATTAAACTCGGCCGGGGTACGGATAATGAGAGATTTCTCTTTCTTAAGGATGTTAAAGTCTCTTGTAGAAAACAACCTGATAGTATGGGGCGACTGGCTAAAAGTTAAATTTGCATCCTCATCCAAATTTTGCACACCCTGCGATGTACCAAACTGAAAGCCGGGTTGCAATGGCAATAATTTAAAGGCTTTGCCTTCGGGTAAATTTTTAAACTCGGCAACGGCCTGCTCGTTAGTACGGGCATAGGCAGTTAAGGCTTGCAGGCGTTTTTTGCCGGAACTATCGGGCAGGTAAGTTTTTTTTAAGCCATTGCCGGTTTCGGTAACAGGCTTTAGTTCGTCAAGCTCTTCATCGGTAAAAATACTATCCTGCGGCAATATCATATCCATACGGATCAACACGCCCGCCACAGGCTGTTTTTTATTAGTGATAATGCCGCTGATACTGTACTTGCCCATAGCCAAATCAGTAACGGCAGGTACTTTTACAGGATTACTACGCTCGCTTACAAACAGCGTGGAATCTTCGCCCGTGTATCCTAATAACGACCGCGATGCATTAACCCGCGCCTTAAATGATTCGCCGCCTTGCTGAAAAGCGTCATCGGCAGTAATAAAATATTTGCGCTTGTTTAGTTCTCCTATATTATCAATTTTTTGCCCGGTGCCTATGTTGTTGGCAACCGTTTGGGTAATAAGGTTAATATCGCGCTTATCTTCAAAGTAATAGCCTTTGGTAAGCAAGGTTTTTAACTGCCCTGCCGGGTCGGGCGCGTTTAGGTTTATCATGGTGCCGTCGCCCATCCGCTTATCCACATCAGCAAAACGGGTTTGCACAACGGTGTAAAGCCTGAAGAACAGAAACACAAATAAAACACTTATCAGTAAAAGGAAAACCCTTTCCTTCCAGCGGGTTTCCGTTTGGATCTTATCGGGCTCCATTTGGCTTTTCAGGGGTTTTGGGTTTAACAGCTTGCGGGTTAATTTTTGTAGCCGGGAAATCGGCGGTTACGGATTTATTGGCAACCAGTTCGTATTTACGTTGGAGGGGCAGGCGGCAATTCATAAACTGCGTGTTTTTTAAAAACAAGTCCGTATTTTGCAGGTCGATAGCTACATCGAAACCCTCAAATTTAAGGTTTTCTAAAACCACCACTTTGCTATCCTTAGCTATGGATAATGCCGGGCCTTTGTATGCGGTATCGCGCTGCAAAACTATATCACCTTTTATATGGATATATATGCTATCCTGGTCAATGTGCAGGGTATCGGTAATAATGATAGGTTTCTTAAATGAAGTGTCAGACAGTACTAATGTATCACCCTTAAAAGCATCTATGGCATCCTGTAGTTTCACCTCATCGGCGTTGCGCAGCTTTTGTGTTGGTGTACCGCCAGCAACCATTGCTTTTGCCGATTTGTGTTGCGACATATACAACCAAATGGTTGAAGCTAAAAACACGAGGCAAAGCAGCCCGAGTATAATAGATAGTCCGTTACTTTTATTTTGAGCCATAGGTGGTTCTGTTTGTTGGAGTGGTTTTGATGCAGTACGCACCGATGTTATCCCATCATCGTTTTCATCATTCCTTTTTAAGGGCGATGACGCCGGCATGGTGGCCTGCGGCCTTTGTTGTGGTTTATCGTTTTGCACCAATACAACCGTTACGTTATCACGGCCGCCGTTATCATTGGCGGTATTTATAAGCTGAACAGCTTTTTCCTGCAACGGAATATTCTGGGTGATAATATCCAATATAGCGGTGCGGTCTACCATGTCGGTAAGGCCATCGCTGCAAAGCAGCAGCATATCCCCCGGTAAAAACGGCGATTGGCCTGTTTCTATAAAACTTTCGTCGGTATCTATCTGGCTGGTAAAACCAAGGGCTTTGTTTATTTCGTTACGTTTGGGGTGGTTCATGGCGGCATCTTCTGTAAGCCTCCCGCTATCCTCTAAAAAGCCTACAAAAGAATGGTCTTCAGAGATCTTCACCAGAGAATTATCGCGCAATAAATATAAACGGGTATCGCCAACATGCGCGTAAAAAAACTGGTTATGCTCCATATCAACCAAAGCCATGGTTGCTACGCAGGCCATGCTATCCAGTTCTTTATCGCTTGCCTTTTTATCAGAGATTTTAGCACTTGCCAGTTTAAAGGCATCTATCATACCCGGGATGATCTCGCCCTGCAGGCCGCTAAGGCGATCAATAAAAATATCTTTAGCTATGGCCGCAGCAACTTCGCCGCCGTTGTAGCCCCCAACCCCGTCTATTACCGAAGCCAATAACATGCGGCCGCCCATTACCTTTTGGGTGATAAAGGTATCCTCGTTATTGGTACGTACCTTGCCGGTGTCGGTTAATCCAAAATAGTTTTCAGCCATTGCGTTTACCTGATTTTTTAATATCAATAAAATGGGTTACCAGCAGGCAAAACCCTATACCTAATAAGCCTATGGATAATATTTGCGACATATACTTATGCTTTAAAGAGATTTAAACCGATGATACCGTTCAGCAACATACGCGAGTTAACGGGCAACTCCACCCATTTTGGCGCGTTGATCTCACTACGCTCAACCGTAACTTCATTCAATGTAGTTATCTCACCGAAAGATGCCAAGTAAAATTTACCATCGGCCTTGTTATACCTGATGTGCAGGTGCGGCGCGTTCACCCAATCGCTTGGGATGGTAAATATGTTCGAATCCTCGCGGGTTTCTTCACTGCCGGATACGATAAGGTCTTCATCCGTCATAAAGTATTCCACCTTTTTGCCTGCGAATTGCTGGTCGGGAATAATGGTTTCTAACCTTGCGATATTAGCCGATGCTTTGGCGGCTTTTTCTTCTTGTGGCTCCAGTTCCTCTTCATACGGGATCTCGAAATAACCTTCGCTGTAGTAGGTAAAGCCTTTTAAAGCTTCCTGGCTTACATCAAATGTTTGGGCGATACCCGTTTGGCGGGGGATAAAAGTCACCCGCAGGTTTTGCTCCTTCTGGTTATTATCGGGCAGTAATTTACCTATAAACCCTTTATCGCCACGGGCATAATCCGGGTGCGATACCAGGCGGAACACCCACTTAGAACCCGATGGTTTTACAGTTTTACCCTGAGCGCGGTATTCCTTCAGGATCTCGTAAAACTTGGTAACCGTTTCCTGTACTATCAAGCCAAAGATGCCCTGTTTATCGGCTACAAACTCCTTGTAATCGTCGGCATTAAAGCTGATGATAAACTCGTGATAAAACACCACCCGGTCTGCAAAGGAAAGGTCCTTGATAGAGTCGCGGAATTTTTCTACAATGTAGCTGTAAACCGTATCGGGCGTAAGGGCTTTGGCCTTTGCCTTCTCAGTGCTTTCGTTGGTCAAAAACCAATCCTGAATACCTATTCGTTGCCAAAAATTTGGTGTTGAGGTCATTTATATTTCAATTCTAATTAATAATCCCGATAACTATCGGCACGGGAATTCCTTACGGGTTAATTGTTGTGTCCGGTTCTGTTTTAGCAGTATCCGGCTCGGGCTTTTGTGGTGGTATTACTACAGGCTTCTTAACAACCGTATCCTTAACCTTTGGTACACTATCCACTTTGGCTGCATTATCCGTCGGAAATTTTGAGCCGAAATTCACACCTGTATCACCTTTGCTCGCACTATTCTGTAACGAATCCTGGTTGATCTGTTTTGGCGGACCTTGCTTTTTCAACAGGGTTGAATAAACCGAAAAGCCCATAAACAAAACCAGCAAAGTCATCACCGTATAATAATATGGCTTGGACAGCGATACCCGCGATGAATCTTCAATAGGTTCGCTAACAACCGGTGCAGGCGGCGGGCCAGCCTGTTGGTACAGCATCAGTTGGTTGTGGAGGCGTTCATTCTCGCTGCGCAGGGCGGCGTTACTTAATCCACCTGTCAAGTCGAAACCATCAGATGCGCTGATGCTGCCCTTTATAATCGCATCGTGCAAAAGCGTACCATTGCTAAATCTGTCTTTAGGTGCTTTTTGCAGGCATTTTTCGATCAGGTTCAATAACCATTTGGGTACCTGCATTTCGTGGCCTTTCTTTTCATCATCCCAACTATCAGGAAGCGAATTACGGCGGGCGGTGAGCAGATCGGGTACAGGGGTTTCTATATGAGCCAGCATTACCGCGTTACGGCCTGCATCGCCACCGCCATGCAGCGGGAATGGAACCTCGCCGGTAAGCAGTTCGTACAAGATAATACCGTAACTATAAATATCGGTTTCCATCAGCATTTTGCCCTCGTGCTGCTCGGGCGCCATAAATTCGATAGCCCCCGCATGGCGAATGCTGGTGCGGCGCTGCTCCTCACTCATAATAGCTAAACCAAAGTCCAGGAGCACGTAATTACCGTTATGGATGTTATATTTTACGTTATTACTTTTAACATCACCATGCTTTACCCCTACGTTGTGGCAATGCGCCAGGGCACTCGCCAACTGATCTGCCACGCGGATCACTTCCTTAAGCATGAAGATCTTCTCGTGTGGCGATTTAAGCAGTTCGCAAAGGTCGGGACCTTCGATGTATTCCATCTCGATGTAAGGGAACGAGCCGCTATCGGTAATACCCGAACTTAAGATCTTTACCACATTTGGGTTTGGCTGCTCGTTTACCTTTTGCAGCTTGGTAACCTCATTCCTAAAATTGCGGAAGTTTTTATCATCCTCGCTTTCGGTATGTATCGGTGTTGGCAGCAGTTTTATGGCTGTTAGTACGGGCCCCATGCGTCGGCCTTTATATACCGAGCCCTGGCCACCGGTGCTCATGGCGCCTAAGTTTTCAAGTCCCTCTGTTATTGTAAATACTTTGCTCATTGATAGATATTGTGCCGAAAATTATTGAAACAGCATTTTACAGACTAAAGTACATTTAATACGCCTGTTTGTTGTAGGTAATTGTTAAGAAATTTAGAAATTTTCACAAAAAAGCCCGCTATCCTTGCGGATGCGGGCAGTATATACTGTTATGGTTAATTATGCTAAAGGCGCAAAGGCCGCTGTGCGAATGATATCCGCAAAAACCTTGTAAGAGTACATACGAGATTGATGATCAAAGATATGCGTGGTCGCCATAATCTCATCTATGCCGGTTTCTTCTACAAAAGCATCTAATTCTGCCTTGATCTTTTCCGGGCCGCCAATGAACGAATAAGCCAGCATCTGCATTACGGCTTCTTCTTCGAAAACGTTCCAAACGCTATCCATGCTTTTAACAGGAGGTTGCAATAGTTGGCGTTTGCCGGTTACTACACCCATAAAAAATTGCTTCACGGAGGTAGACAAGTATTCCGCTTCTTTATCCGTGTCGGCAGCAACCACGTTAACGCAAGCCATTACGTAAGGCTTTTGTAGGTATTCCGATGGTTTAAAGTTATCACGGTAGATCTGGATAGCCTCTTTAAAATAAGTTGGCGCAAAATGACTGGCAAAGGCATACGGCAAACCAAACGCGGCGGCAACCTTGGCACTATCGGTACTGGAACCTAATACCCAGATAGGGATGTCCAACCCTTCACCGGGGATCGCCCTTACCTTACTATTGGCGTTATCTGCCGAGAAATAAGTTTGCAGTTTTACGATGTCCCGGGGGAAATTATGCGCCGCGTTAAAATTTTCACCACGAATGGCAAGGGCGGTTACCTGGTCGGTGCCCGGCGCTCGGCCTAAACCTAAATCTATCCTGCCGGGGTAAAGTGATGCAAGCGTGCCAAACTGCTCGGCAACAATAAGCGGCGCGTGGTTGGGCAGCATGATACCACCTGAGCCAACACGAATTTTCGACGTACCACCGGCTATATACCCGATAAGTACCGATGTAGCCGAACTGGCAACGTTCATCATGTTATGATGTTCGGCAAACCAGTAACGGGTGTATCCAATCTTTTCGGCAAGTTGGGCTACGTCCATGCTTTTTTTGAAGCTATCTGCCGGGGTGCTGCCCTCCGTAACCGACGCCAGGTCTAATACCGAATATTTTATATCTGCTAAATTGTTTGCGCTCATGGTAGTCATATTACTGCTGATAATAACAGCCGCTTTGTTGTAATTGTTATTCAAAATTAGTGCTAAACAGGCGCTGTTGCACCTATACCACGTTTATATGACGTTGCGGTCACAAAATCAGGTTGGGGTGACAAAAAGCCTCCCTATCGGCTAATTTACTCACCCTGTCATTGCTTTGCCAGACCACCCTCTCTGCGCTACGCGGAAAGAGGGTTTAAAAAAAATATTTTTTCTCATCCTCTTTGCGAAGCAGACAGGGTGAAAAAAACCTCCTCCATCGGCTAATTTACTACCCGGTCGTTGCTTCGCTCGGCCACCCTCTCTTCGTTGAGTGGAAAGCTGGTAAAGAAATTTATTTTTTCTTACCCTCTTTGCGAAGCAGAGAGGGTCGACCAGCGGAGCGTAGTCGGGGTGAGTAAACTCTTAAACAGCAAAGCCCTTACTTTCCCCTCAAATTAATATCTTAGCGCAACAATGATGGATCTGGTTAATAGCCCCGAGGGAAAATACATTTTAGACAAGCTACGGGACGAATTGCCCGTGCAAATCTATTACCATAACATTGATCATACCCTCGACGTTTATTATTCCGCCGCAACCATCGCGGAGTATGAAAACATAAACGAAACCGATACGAAGCTTCTACTCGTTGCCGCGCTTTACCACGACTGCGGATATCTGAAGAGCGTTAAAGATCATGAACTGGCTTCCTGCGATGTTGCCCGTGATGCACTGCCGCGGTTTGGCTACAGCGCTGATGATATAGCCCAGATTTGCACCATAATAATGGCCACCCAATTGCCGCAACAACCTGCCACCCTGCTGGAGCAGATCATTTGCGATGCCGACCTGGACTATTTAGGCCGAAAGGATTTTATCCCAATAGGTAATAAGCTTTTCAAGGAAATGCAGGCACTTGGATCTGGAGCCGACATCAACGAGTGGGACAAAACGCAGATAACCTTTCTGCAAAGCCATCATTATTTCACCGCCACATCGTTAAAAAATAGGTCTCCAAAAAAACAGGAAAATTTAAGAGATTTACAAAATAAAACTACTATCGCCGAAATGAGTACATCCCCAAATGCCAAATCAATTGTAACAGACACCATTTATACTATTATAGGCATTTTGTTTTGCGGGTTTGCCTTAAAAAGCTTCCTGATACCCAATGCCTTTTTTGATGGCGGGGTAACGGGTATCTCACTGTTGATCCACGAGCTTTACCATGTTAATATTGCCTACGTAATTATACTGGCTAACATACCCTTCATTATTATGGGCGCGCTGCAGGTAAATAAAACATTTGCTATACGCACTATGCTGGCTATAATCGGGTTGGCCCTATGCCTGCTTTACCTGCCTTACCCGGATAAGATCACTTCAGATAAACTATTGGTATCTATTTTTGGCGGCGTATTTATGGGCACTGGTATTGGTTTGGCCATACGTGGCGGCTGCGCGCTGGATGGTATAGAAGTATTGGCACTTTATACCGGCAAACGCATCAGCTTTACCATAAGCGAGATCATACTCGGCATCAATGTTGTCATTTTCCTGATAGCAGCCTTAGAGGTGGGTTTTGTTACCTCTCTATACTCCATCATCACCTATTATACAGCTTCCCGGATGATCAACTTTGTGATAGAAGGATTGGAAGAATACACCGGCGTAACCATCATCTCCGGCCAAAACGCGCTGATCAAAGAGATGCTGGTTAAACAGCTTAGTCGTGGCATTACCATTTACAAAGGCGAGCGCGGTTTCCTGAAAGATAGCTTCGATGTAAGTCATCCTGTGGATATTGTGTTTACCGTAGTAACCCGTTTAGAGTTAAGGCGATTGCGCAACATGGTACACGAGATAGACCCTAAAGCATTTATTTTTACCAGTATTATCAAAGAAGCCGCGGGTGGGGTATTGAAACGCAGGGCAAGGCACTGATGAAGTTAAAAGTTGAAAGAAGGAATATTGAATTTTGGAATGAAATTCAGATATTAACAGGCTACCGCAAATGTCTCAATTATAAAACAATGAAAAAGCCAGTCTATATTATAATCAATATAATTTGCCAAGTTGTAATATGCTGGATGCTGGTTATTTTAAACGCATTTTATAATGATCTCGCTATTCCTATAAGTTTAGCACATTCTTCTGGAGCAGTTTGGTTGAAAATATTCATAGCAATAATACAAGGATTAATATTAGTGTCCATAATTTATGCTAGTAATCGACTTTCGTTAAGTAACACAGATTATAAACCAACCCAAAAAAGTATCGACAATAGAACCTTTAAAATACAATTCATTGTTACGTCGTGTTTTATAATAGGCGTGATTTTAAGTTGATCAGAAAGTGTTATGGTGAATTAATCCAATACCTTAATTACTTACTCAACCACCTCGTAAGTATTAACTGGTTTTAGCTTATTTTTCAACGTAAACTCGCCGTTGGGTCTGCATTTGAACGATTCTTTGGTTTTGTGGAATACATCCTCAGTAATGATGATCTGGCCCGCCGTAGCAATGCTTTGCAGGCGCTGGGCAAGGTTTACGGAATCGCCAATTACGGTGTAATCCAGCCTTTTTAACGATGCGGAACCGATGTTGCCCGATATCATCTCGCCGCTATTGATCCCCACCGAAATATTCGGCTTGAAGATCTTGCCGTTACCGGCATCTATCTCGGGCTCGTTGGATAGGTGCGCTTTTACAGATAGGGCCGCATCTATCGCCCTATCTAAATGGAACTTGCCACGGAAAACCGCCATAATGGCATCGCCCATAAATTTATCTACATGCCCACCCTGGGCTATAATTTCCTTTACTATTTTATCGAACAGTCCGTTTAGCAGGTTAACCACAGTGTTGGCCGGGATATGCTCGGTAATGGCTGTAAAGCCGCAAACATCTACAAACATCACGGTCGCTTCCAGCAACTCGTTCTTCATGAGGCTGCCTTCAAACTCCTTATGTGCCATAAAATTCAGCACATTCTCGTCCACGTACATCTTTAGGATATTGTTCTCCTTAATGGCCTTAAACGTTGCCTGCAATTGCCTTACATAGGTAATGGTACGCTGCATGGTCAGTTCCAGGTCCTCAAAGTCTACCGGCTTCATCACAAAATCATAAGCGCCACGGTTCATGGCGGTACGGATGTTTTGCATATCGCCATAGGCAGATACTACAACCGCTTTTAACATGGGGTTGGCATCGGGCAGGTGCGTAAGCAGGGTAAGGCCGTCCATCACGGGCATATTAATATCCGACAGGATAATATCCAGATCGGGGTGCTCTTTAATGCGCGCTAAAGCCTCCTCGCCGTTGGCAGCAAAGATAAATTCATACTCACTTTCCCTTATCTTGCGCCGAAACTTCTGTTTTACCAGTACCTCCAAATCAGCCTCGTCATCCACTACCAGTATCTTAGCCATTGTGCTATAAGGTTTTAAGTTTTTCTTTCAGTAAGTTAAAATCAAGCGGCTTGGTCAGGAAATCATCCGCGCCTTTAGCCATCGCCTGTTCGTAATTCTCGTCGTCGCCATAGGCGGTTATCATCATCACCACGGGTGGCGGCGGGGTTGGGAAATCCTCGCGGATGTGTATAAGCAATTCTATCCCGCTCATGCCAGGCATGTTAATATCCGACAGTATGAGCACCACTTCCGAGTGCTTGTCTTTCAGGTAGTCCAATGCGTCCTCGCCCGACTGTGCAAAGTCAAATTCTACTTCGTGGTTTTTGATTTCCTTCCGGAAACGCTGTAAAAAAAGCGGCTGAACGTCTGCTTCGTCGTCTACAACTAATATTTTCATATGGCAGGTAAAGGTAGTTAATTCTGTTTTATGGTAATGTTGAACCGTAAATTATGCCAGCGGTAAGGTAATGACAAATGATGTGCCTTCGCCCTCTTTGCTTTCGATATTGATGTGCCCTTTGTGGGCTTTTACAATGATATCATAACTAAGTGATAAGCCCAGGCCTGTACCCTCCCCTGCCGGTTTGGTGGTGAAGAAGGGCTGCATAATTTTATCCTTGATAGCATCCGGGATGCCGCTGCCATTGTCTTTTACGATGATCTCGACCTCTTTCCCCTTTGCAGATGATATAACTTTCGTACTTACTTCTACCTTTGGTTTAAAGTCGCCGCCTACGGTTTTTTGCTTTTGGTGTACGGCGTAAAACGCGTTGGTGAACATATTAAGCAACACCCGCCCAACATCCTGCGATACAATATTAACTTCCGGCAAATTAGGGTCGAAATTTGATACCAGGTCGGCATTGAATGATTTATCCTTGGCGCGCAAACCGTGGTAAGCCAGGCGAAAATACTCGTCGGCAATGGTATTAAGATTGGTCGGCTCTTTTACATTGCTGCTGGCGCGGCTGTGTTGCAACATGCCTTTTACAATGCTATCGGCACGTTTACCATGATGGCGAATCTTCTCTAAATTTTGTTTGATATCGTTAGCAATGGCTGTAGCTTCATCCGTATCGCCTTTAGCCATTTCTTCCTGCATCTCTTCAATCAACTCCATACTTACTTCAGAGAAGTTGTTGACGAAGTTCAAAGGGTTCTGGATCTCGTGGGCAATACCTGCGGTGAGCTCACCAAGCGATGCCAGTTTTTCCTGCTGGATAAGCTGCGCCTGTGTGGATTGTAATTCCTTTACGGTTTCCTGCAATTCGTTACGCTGTTTGGTAATTTGGGCGGTACGTTCGGCAACCATCGCTTCAAGTTCATCTTTACGCTGATTGATGCGATGTATCTCGTGCTGCTGTTTTTTAGATGTGGAAAGGCGTAGGTAAACCCATGCAAAAGCGCCTAACTGGGCACAAACGAAAAAATTCTCCCATTTGTCGTAAAAACCGCTCGCTATTAAAGCGGTGAGACCGCTAATTATAGCGGCAATCGCCATAGGATAATGGGAATAAATTAATATTGAGAATGATTTAAAATCACCTTGTTTTTTAAGATATTCCATGTAAATAAGCAGGTAAATACCTGCGATAACCGTGATCCAGTCATCATTAATATTTTCATTAAATACAAAAAACAGCACTACCGGGATGCCTGCCGAGATCCTGAGAATAGTTTGCCATTTATCGCGCAGTTCCGAAAATTTAATGGCCCTGCTAATTCGCAGAGCAAGCAAACTGGCCGCGAGGAAGGAAAAAAAATGCATACCCGGATTAAAGTTTAAAGTTAGAAACTAAGATAATTATTATTGCGGAACAACGTAAATGTATCGCCTAAAACTTTACAAAATGCACTATTACCTGTAGCACAATATTGCCATAAACGCCGGCCAGTACATCATCCATCATTACGCCTGTGCCACCGGGTAAAGCTTCCATTTTGCGGATGCCAAGCGGTTTTAAAATATCAAAAAAGCGGAACAGCACCAGGCCTATTAATAGGTAATACAAATTTGGCGGGATAAACAGCATGGTTACCAGCATGCCGGCAACCTCATCAATTACTACGCGGTAACTATCCTTACCCCAGGCTGGTTCAACCTTATCGCCAACGTAAATACCCAGCAGGGTGACGAGTACGGTAATGCCTAATAAGTATAACGGACTATGGATATTAGACTGCCACAAAAGCCAGATGAACGGGCAGGTAACAATAGCGGCGAGTGTGCCCCCACCCTTTACATAGCCAATGCCGAAAATTGATGCGATAAGTTTATTCATTTTTTAAAATTAGCTATGTCATTGCGAGCGATAGTGGCAATCTCATAGACATGCAGATATGCTGAGATTGCCGCGTCGATACGCTCCTCGCAATGAAATGTTGTGTAATTATTCAGCCCCTTATTTAGCTTTTATCCAGTACACTTTCGGCCTCTTCGGCTATCTCGGGTTTGATGATGTTCTTTCTTGGAAAATTAAACAGCATTGACGTAACTACCGGGATCAGGAATACCGCCACCGTAAACACCGATACAGCTATATCCGCGGCTTCGCCTACCATAAATTTGGAGAAGCCTGCCTCCGGGAAAAAATGCACATATAGTGATGCCGTAAGTTTGATGCCCAGTACACCTATCACCATAAAGGCAACGGTTTCCAGGAAGGTAAATTTCTCCATCAACTTCACAAAGGCCTGCGCTACAAAACGCATAGCCAGTATACCGATGAATACACCGGTATAGATCAAAAACACGTGATCTGTGAAAGCCACGGCAGCAAATACGTTGTCTATTGAGAAGGCAAGATCCATCAATTCTACCAAAGCAACGGTAGCCCAAAAGGTACCGATAAGCCCTACGGTTGATTTGTACAGCCAGTTCTTGTTCTTATCTACCGATTCATCACCACCGTCAGCATTCTTCTTGGCAAGTTTGCCCTTAAAATAATCGAAAGCCAGGTAAAGTAAATACAGCCCGCCCAATGGCTTTAACCACCAGATTGTCACCAGCCACGCCGCCAGGAACAAACACACCCCACGCAGCACATAAGCGCCGATAATACCGTAACGCAAAGCACGGCTACGCTGCTGCTTCGGCAGATCGATAACCATAGTAGCCAGCACCGCGGCATTATCTACAGAGAGCAGGCTTTCAATAACGATCAAGTTTAAGACGATAAGCAAGCCTGCTTTAATATCCTCGCCAAGTAGGGTGTGTAAAAAATCCATTGTATTTAGTTTAAAGTATATCGGTGTTTAACATCGTTTTTAAAATATTAGCCTGAACGTCAAACGCGTTCATGTGCGCCATAAAGTTTACATCGGCTATTTTTTTGTAGTCATCGGCCAGCAGGGCCGTGATATTTTGCGGCAGGTTGGTTTTTATTAAACCGGCCTTGCCTGTTAGCTGTACATTCTTGTCGCGCAGTTCGCGCATCATGCGTTCGCGTTTGCTAACGGTGTTCTTCAGGTCGAGGTCGCCTAATTTGGCTACATCGCAAAACAGCAGCACATTGTTAAGTGGCGAATACAAGAAATATTTGTTTACATCCGCGAAGCGGTAAACCTCCAATACAATATCATTTGCCCTTACGCCGCAGTAAAATTCGATCTTAAAATCGTACTTGCAAAGGCTGCCCATAAGCTTACGCTGAATAGTGGCATACTCGTTAGAGTAAACATCTGCGGGGCTGTAAGCAAGCAATTCGTAAACCAATTCGGTAGAGATACTATAAAAGTAATCGGCCGAGAAATGCGCGCTAAACTTATTGATATTTGCCGCGAACGGGTACTCTGCCGAATTATCTGACAGCACCCGGAACAGCTTACGTAACGACTGGCTCATTTTTAGCGACTGCCGCTGTTTATCGTTCACATAACTTTGCTCGCTATAGGCCGAGCCTTCCATTTGCTCTATCAGTTGGTGGTTTAGCTGCACTTCGTCAAGCAACAGGCCGGCCTGGGCTTCGTTATTCTTTTTGATCTTTTTCAACAGATCAATAAGGGTTTGTGTAAACTGGAGATGAAACATCTCCAGCTGGTTAATATCAAGCTCGGGGTTGGTTTGAAACAGCTGATGAAGCACTTGGGTGCGCAGGTAAATCTTATAAATAACGTCGTTATTAAAAAACACCGATAGCAATTGTAGTTTGCTAATATCACGTGTGGACGCATTTAATATGTTTAGCCTGTTTTCATCCATATGCCAATTAACGTGTATTGGTCACATTCTTTTTCAACTCAGTTTCTAAAGTTTGCAACTCCGTATTAAGCGTTTTCCTGTTTTGTGTACCCTCGTCATGGATGCGTTTAACCTCAGTTAACGTTTCTATTAACGATTGTGTGGTACGTTTTAAAGTATCCAAAGATACCACAGTTTTCTCATTTTCGCGGGCAACATCAATGCTGTTTGTTTTTAAAAGCTCGGCATTTTTAAGCAAAATGGTATTTGTAGTGTCCGAAATCTTTTTCTGCATCTCTACATTGGCCTTTTGCCTGTTCAAAGCAACGGCAATGGTCAACTAATTTTTCCAAACCGGGATGGTGGTAGATACTATGGACTGTGCTTTTTCTGCAATGGTGGTATTGTTGTTTTGCACCACACGGATCTGCGCCAGCGATTGCAGCATAATAAAACGCACCACTTTTAAATCGGCAAGGCGTTTATCCAACCGGTTCACGTAATCGCGCAGGTCGGCAATTTCGTAATCCTGATAGGCCGATGGGTTACCATCCATTACGGCAAGCTGCTCACTAAGTTCTGCATATCGTAACTGGCCGGCAATGATCAACTCTTCCATTTGATGGATGTAGTTTACATTGCTATCAAACATGGTTTGCAGCGATGCATTATCCTTGATAGAATTTACGCGGCCCGCTTTTATTTTGTTGGTGATCTTATCAACGTTGTTTACCACCAGGTCATACTTGGCAAACATCTTTTTGGTATCCATAACCAGCGTACGCAAAATTGGTATACGGGATACGATCCTCATAAAAGTGTTTTGCTCCAGTTCATCAACATCAATGTAGTTTAACTCGTGCAGCAGGTCGGTAATTAGAGTGCCCACCTCGCCAGAATCAAACGTACGTACCGATGTAAGGAACGTATTGCTGTAACGCTCCATTGAGGCTTGCACGTCGGTACCGTAATTCAATATTGAGTTTACATCGCTTGGGTTTAAGTCCTTGCCTTTTTCGCTGAACTTTTTAACCTCATCGGGAGTGATATTGGTTAGGTCTACGTTGCCTTCTTTATCTAATTTAACCGGGGTATTTGTGCTTGCTGCAGCCGGTGTTGGTGTAAAGTCAGGCAGCCCGGCCCCATCGTTGGTTAGGTTGGTTTCCATTGTTTTTGTTTTTTTAATACCTATGTAGGCCTCTCCCTGCCTTCTCCGAAGGAGAGGGCTCTAAAAATGCTTCTCAAAGCCCCTCTCCTTCGGAGAGGGGTTGGGGAGAGGCTTCTTAAATTACAAATAATTACGCATTACGGTGTTCACGGTTTCTTCCAGTTTGCGGTCTTTGGTGGGTTCGCCAATGGCGTTAAATTTCCACTCATCGTTTTTAACGTAAAAGACGCCCATCACCATGGATATATGGCCCTTAAAATCAGAACCATTAGCAATATCATACTTGGCGAAGATCTCGTTAACCCGTTTTGGTGTGCCTTCGTAAATACGGATAGACGCGAAAGGGATGGTACCAAAATCCTGGCCCCTAAAGCTGTTAAGCACAAATGCTACGTATTTAACTGCAGGATTAAGGCTGCCCAGGTCAAGCGTGATCACCTCGTTATCAAGGCCATCATCGCCGCCCATATCACCGGTAAGGTCATCACCACTGTGGCGCACGGCGTTGTCTTTAGATTTTAGGTTGCCAAAGTAAACTACGTCTATCAGCTTTTTGTTCTCATCAAACAAAGCGCAGCTTGCGTCAAGGTCAACCGCTTCTTTGCTGCCGCCAAAGCCAAACAACCCCTTTTTCTCTATCGCGCCCCAATTTATACCTACACAAACACTTTGCAGTTTGCTGCCGTTAGTTTTTTCGAGGCTAATACGTTGCCCCTTTTGAAGATTAATTGCCATCTCTTTTCGTTTTAATTAGCTAAAGCTAAAAGTCTAAGGCAGAAAGCTACTGGTCTGTTTTTTCCAGCTTTTAGCTTTCTGCTTTAACCTTTCCGCTTAATTATATTTATTTAAATAGTCTTGCAGGCCGCCTTTCATGCCCGCGCCTACTGCTTCAAATTTCCATTTGTTATCGCGTTTGTAAATACGGCCAAACTCTACAGCTGTTTCTATCGAGAAATCCTCCTCAAGCTCATATTTCAAAATGTCGGCATTTGTAGCCGCGTCAAAGACGCGTACAAACGAGTTGCGTACCTGGCCAAAGTTTTGGCGGCGGCTTTCTGCCTCGTGGATGGTTACCACGATGCAAATTTCGGTAACACGCGGGTCAATAGTGGTCAGGTCAATTTTAATTTGCTCATCATCGCCATCGCCTGCACCGGTAAGGTTATCGCCTGTATGCTCAACCGCGCCATCCGGAGATTTAAGGTTGTTGTAAAACACAAAGTGCTCGTCGCTCAGTATCTTTTTGTTATCACCCATAATAAAGATAGATGCGTCAAGGTCAAAAGCAGCCCCGGTTGAAGATGTGTTGGTATCCCAGCCTAAGCCTATGGTAAATTTAGGAGCGTCGATAGCTTCGCGCTGCCCTTTTTGAAGATTAATTGCCATTATATTGTTAATTTATAATTATTTAAAAGTTTTGCCTCTCCCTGCCCTCTCCGAAGGAGAGGGTTCTAAAAAAATTGTTTCTCAAGCCCCTCTCCTTCGGAGAGGGGTTGGGGAGAGGCTAATTGTTGTTTTGTAAATGTAAGGTTCTGTTCGTACGCCTCAATAGTGTGGTATCCGTTACCCAAAGCCATGTTGTAAAGCAATTCGACAAAATCGGCAGGCTGGTTCTGAATAAACACCCTAAAGCCATCAAAACTATAGTTTAAAATATATTTTACAATACGGGTATTGATGCAAAAATTTCCGCTTTTAATGATATCATCCAAATCAAAAATAGATTTCACGTGGTGATAATTCAGGTGGTTCTCTACATTGGGGTGGATGTTTTTATTGATCAGCTCGGCAAAGTACAGCATGTGGATGTCGTTCTTTAAACCATAAGCGTCAACCATTTTCATGATCATACGTTCGTGGCTGCCGGTTATGCGGATATCGTCTAAAAATATTAGCGTTTTACCCGTCAAAAACTCCTTATCGATGTGGAACTGGTCGTTGCCTATCAGCTTCATCCGTTGCTCGGCATCCAGTTCCCCATAATCTTCCTTATAGGTAATGGTGCGGTGCACCTTGGTTTCCTGCACCACGGGTAAGCCCTGCCCTGCCAGCCAATTATTTAAGCGGTAAACAAACCAATTTTTCATGGCAAAAGTTGCCGTTGGGATGAACGAATACGGGCTCGAAATAACCACGATCTGCTTATCGGCAGGGTTATTGGTTAAATATTCATTTATAAAACCATCCGCCAGGGCAACACCAAAATCTTTTGATACGCCGCCGTCGCCAAATTTAAAACGGCTGTAATCATCGGCATTAAAGCCAAAATCATCGTCGTGATGGATGTGGTGTAACGAATAGGTGGTGGTTATCATCGTTTCAAAATTAAAAGAATCAAGAATTATGAGTCAAGAATCAAGATAAAAATCGTGTAACCCCGCACCGTGTCAAAATAAAACCCGTTTCGTATAATTTGCCTTTCCGGTTCTTGGTTCTTATGTCTTGACTCTTAATTCTCATTTATAAGGCTTAAAATGCTGTTTTGGTTTGAGTTGATGAGCAACGAGCTGATGCCCAGTTCACCTGCAGGTTTTACATCATTTTTAGGGTTATCGCCAATATGGATAATACTTTTCAGCGGGATATTCTTCCCCCCGCTGCATATATCTATATTGTTAAGCATGGCCTTAAAAAATTCGGGGTTTGGTTTTGACATTCCTGCCTCGTCCGAGTATAGCTGGAAATCGAAATAGGTATCCAGTCCGTAAAGTGCCAATACTTTTCTTAATGTTTTCCCGGTGATGTATCCTGTGTTGCTCAACAAACTAAAAGTTGCCCCGCTTTTTAGTTTTAGATGCTGCAGGCTGTCAATTGTTACATCGGCATACATGCGGGGCGGGTATTTAAACAGCAGTGCCTCCATTTGCAGGTGCAGCGCGGGGTAGTCAACATCATCTATATCAAATTGATCGCCGTTGATAAGGCTTATCACCATCAGGTACATTTCGTCGGCATCAATGTTTTTGCCCGTTTTCTCGTTCACGGCATTGCAAATTAGATCTACCCGGCGAAAAACCCCGGCAACATCATCAACCGATAAGCCTGTGTTATTGAAATTTTGGTGAAAGAACCGCGCGCGCTGAATTTTAAATTCAGGGTCGGACTTGATGAGTGTTAACCACAGATCAAAAGAATAGTGCTGATAATAAGGCATTAAATAGATGTAAACAGTTTACAAGTAGATGCGGCAAGGGCCCTCCAAACTTTATCTAATATATGCCTTTTATACCCATTAGTTTAAAAATTCAAATAAAGTTTATGTTAAGAAACTCCCCTTCCGCCTAAATAGTTACCCTTTATTAGCGCAACTGCTTTACTACTGCCCATTGCAATTTCGCGGGAACGTTCATAAGGGGTAAAGCAGCCGATTAGTTTTACTGAGATGAGGCTACTATTGCGCCATTTGCGCGGCCCTATACGCCATAATAGAACGGATAATGGTTTGCACGATCTGGGCCTGGCCTTCGTCCGAATTCAGGAAAATTTCTTCTTCGGGATTATTAATGAAACCTGTTTCTATCAGCACCGCGGGCATACCGCTGTTAGCCAGCACATAAAGGCTTTGCTCGCGCACACCTATGGATGGGCGGCCGTCGGTAATGGTAAATTCCTGGTTTAAAAATTCGCCGAAGCGGATGCTTTGCTTACGGTATTTTTTGGTGAAGGCATCCAGTATAATGGCATTGGCCGGGTCGGCGGTATCAAGGGCGTCATATTTGGACTGGTCTTTTTCTATTAGTATGGATGCATTCTCGCGCACAGCCTCCATTTGTTCCCCGGTACGCTTTGAAGCATACACCAGCAACATTACCCCACTTTGTTTATGTTCGCGGTGGGCAGTACCTTCGGCAGATGAGTTACAATGGATAGAGATGAACAGGTTACCCAGCGATTTATTGGCAATATCCGACCGGCGTCTTAACTCTATGAATGTATCATCAGAACGGGTCATAATGGTATTCAGATCGGGGATCTGCACTTTGATCGCATCTTGTAATTTCTGGGCGATGGAAAGTGTAACGTTTTTTTCGAACGATGTCAACCCCCTTGCACCGGCATCCTTACCTCCGTGGCCTGCATCGATAATTACGGTTTTCAGTTTAAAGCCGGCGGCCTTAATGGTATCTGCCCCGGGCGTAAACGAACACAACAACAGGTAAAAACTTAATATGCAAACCGATAATATCGGCTCTTGGTATTTTTTGATCATGTATTTAATTAGGGAACGCTAATTTAAGTATCACTTTATTAACTCACAAAAATAATTACAGCGTTTGCTGGTTTTGACTTAATTAAATAGGTAAGGATTAACCGGTGATACCGTATTCTAAATTTATATATGGCATCTGCATGTGCTTATAAACAGGATTATTGAGTAATGAGTTTTAAATTGGGCGACTGATAACGTTTTTGCAACCACAGTTGTAGTTTTAGAGCATCCGCCTTATTTATGGGTTTTGCAAAACGGGCCAGGGCCACCCTTTGTGTATCTACCAATGTCGTATCCGGGTGCAATATGGCAATTCTATTAACACCGAATGACTGCATAGCCGGGTATAGCGCCTTCATTTCTATAAGCACTGCGCTATCTATATTAATTATTTTAGGCGCTATCGTAACATTATTTGTTTTTGGCTGATTGCTAAATACATCCTCGAGTATGCTGGCTTTTATTTGCGAAAGATCGAGCTGTTGTTTCGCATTTATCCCCTGCCGGATAAGTAATTTCACATTTCGCAATCGATAATTATTCATAAGGTGTTTAAGTGAATCTGTAACCGGCTTATCCAGCACAGCACCAATCAGCAAAAGGTTAATGGTCTTATTACTATTTGTGTACTTAAATGATTTAGACACTACCTGTGTGTTTTTGAAATTAAACTCCTGTTCAACAAATTTGCGGGCATTACTTTCAAATATACTTTTGTTAACAATGCCATAAGCCATGTAAACACTTGGTAAAACCGTCACTAAAACGATCACCACAAGGTACCTTGTTACTTTTTTCTCAACGCCGGGGTCTTCAAAAACCTTTTTGTGCATTTTTAAATACCTCGTTATTAAAAACGTGGCAATGGTAATAAATACGCTGTTAATAAAATAAAGGTAGATAGCGCCAAGAAAGAAATACCAGTTGCCCATGGCAAGGCCAAAACCCGCAGTGCACAATGGCGGCATTAACGCGGTAGCAATAGCCACACCGGGTATTACGTTGTTCTTTTCCTTACGGGATGCTGCCACCATACCCGCCATACCGCCAAACAAAGCGATAAATACATCCCATATTGACGGAGAAGTACGGGCAAGCAACTCTGACTGTGCTTCGTGAAGCGGGGTGACAGAAAAATAAATGGATGATGTTACAATACCTATAAAGGTGGCTATGAGCAGGTTTTTACCACCCTTTTTAACCATTTCCAGGTCATTGATGCCGATACCCAATCCAATACCAGTTATTGGCCCCATTATTGGCGATACCAGCATTGCGCCTATAATAACTGCCGTAGAGTTAACATTAAGGCCGATAGAGGCAATAAATATGGCAAAGATGAGCGCCCAAAGATTTGCACCACGAAAATCTATATTCTTACGGATCGAATAAATAATATCATTGTCTTCGGCCTTATCTTCCTGCAAATTGAACCTATGGGTTAAAAAATGCCTGATGCGGTGCAAAAAATCACTCATTATTGTTTTACGCTTTTAGCCTGCAGCCTTTTAGCAAATTTGCCTATGGTTAACCCTTGCACTAAAATAGAGAACACGACAATGATGTAAGTGATCAATACAAACTCATCGCGGTACATGTTACTGCTAAGAGAAAGTGCAAGTGCAACCGAAATACCACCTCTTAATCCCCCCCAGGTCAAAATAGCAATGGCATTATTTTCAAATTTTATCTTATACCTTAAAAGCATCACCGGGAAAATAACCGACAACCACCGGGCTAAAAGCACTATTAAAATAGTGATGCCGCCAATGATCATAACGGTCGAATTAATTTTGATGATCAGCATTTCTAGCCCAATAAGCAAAAACAATACTGCATTTAAAATTTCATCTATCATATGCCAAAATTTACCAAGGTAATCTCTCGTCTCGTCAGACATGCCCTCCTCTTTTGCTTTATTGCCGGTAATGATACCCGCCACCACCATAGCCAAGGGACCGGAAACTTGCAAATGCGATGCAAGTGTATAACCGCCCATAACAATAGCCAGCGTAATCAATACCTCTACCTTGTAATCATCAATAGACCGCAAAGCCAAAAAACCCAAATAACCAAGCACTGCACCAAATATTAACCCGCCAACAGCCTCTTGTAAAAAAAGCTTGCCAATATCAGCTGCAGAAAATTCGCCACCGGCAGATCGTGCTATTTGCGCGATGCTGATGAAGATAACAACGGCAACACCGTCATTAAACAGCGATTCTCCGGATATTTTTACTTCAAGCGAAGATGGGATTTTTGCCTGTTTAAGGATCCCCATAACTGCAATGGGGTCTGTTGGCGATATAAGCGAACCAAATAACAGGCAATAAATAAATGGGATGGGCATAGCAAACAACCGGAATAATAACCATGTCATACCACCAACTAAGGCTGTAGAGATGAGGATACCCATAGTTGCCAGCAACAATACTGGCCAACGTTCTTTTTTCAGTTTGCCTGCATCAATATGAATAGCCCCTGCAAAAAGCAAAAAACTCAGCATAAAATTCATCAGTATATCCTGAAAATCGACGGAGTTGGCTAACTGTATTGCCTTTGTAGATAGCAAGGATCGCGAGCTTCCTAACAAAACCAGCAGTACCGACGATATGAGCGACAAGGCCATGATACCAATAGTGGGCGGCCACTTTATAAAGCGGTGATTTATGTAGGCAAACAAGGCTGCCAATACAATGGTAATGGTAATTATTTCTCGGGTATCCATAAATATGTATAGTAAACTAAGCTAACCTGCAAAGCAGTTTAATAGCAATGTTGTTGCAAATCAATTTAATTTAGCTTGTTCTTTTTTGCTGCAGTTAGGGCATAGCCCCGATGCATAAAGCGTAAAAACCTGCGCCTCGAAACCAGCGGGCAGGGTAAGCTTTGGCATGTTTAATTCGTTAATACAATACACATTTTTGCACTGGGTGCAGTTAAAATGCAGGTGCTCGTCGTGGTGATGGTTCTCGCGGCAGTCCGAATGGCAAATCGCAAAATTAGCCGTACCGTTTAAGTCAAACACTTTGTGGATGATGCCTTTTTCTTCAAACGTGTTTAAAATGCGGTACAGGGTAACACGGTCAATATCGTTCATTACGCTCTCCAGGTCGGGCTGCGAAGTAGCCGTATTTTTCGAATACATCATAGACAGCACCCTTAACCTCGGCGCAGTTTTTTTAAGATTATGCTTTTGCAGCATATCTTCAAACTGATAGTTATTTTTTACTTGTGCCATTACAATTCAAATTTAACAAAAAAAGCGGTTAAGCGGCTTTATGGCTGTCATGCTCGTGCGGGTGCGCATGTTTTATATGGAAGAAACTATCCCCCGCCCTGCAGGTACCGGCATATTTATAATTGACAAAGTGCGCTGTAGCGATGGTGACACCGCCCAAAGGCACCACAATGGCCTCTACCCAACCCGTTGTAAAAAGGTGACCGATAATAATGATAAGGAAGCCCGCTATTAGCATTGCCAGCGGTAACACGCGGTGGTGCTCTTTAAAGTAAGAATTACCTATGGATGAAATGCCCACAACCAGCGCGATGATGATCATGATCCACTCTACCCAGGGGTTGGCCAAAAAGCCGAGGCCAAGTAAAGGCAAACTGGTAAAAAACACCGGCACAGCCGCGCAATGTATAGCACAAAGCGTAGACGCTGTCATTCCAATATTATCCAATTTAAATGCTTTTTTTAACGAAGCCATGCTGCAAAGATAATGCAAATGCAACATTATTGTATTTAGAATTGTTTATGATTTGTAAAGAGATTTTATGGGTGTCTCATGGTGTCCCACAGTGTACCGTTTTTTTATAAATGGAACAGTAGCTTATAATTGTTTAAACCATTATAATACAGAATATTCGTTATATTACATAAAGAAAAACTTGAGATAATCGTAAATTTTAATATTTCGTTATCTGTTGATTATCAAAGTGTTCCATTTTTTCTTTACACTTATCACAAAAAAACGGGACACCTTGAAAATTATTCATTTATCATCCGGTAAGCCTCCTCTGCCTCTACTCTTTCAATAACCTCAAACTTCTTCCCGGCTTGCTCATTGTAATTCTTAAAGAAGCTTTCCAGCTGATTGATAATAGCTTCTGGCAATTGCAACATCGTATTTACCTCGCTAAATAACTGCGATACAGTAGGCACAGCAAAATAGCGGTCGTTACGCATGGTGCTGCCATCGCGTTCGGTTTGGTTCACCTTTAAAGCGCCGATAATACGGCAATCCATACAGCACCCCGGGAAGGTGCTGATCTCGGAGATCACGATCACATCCAGCGGGTCGCCGTCGCCGCCTTTGGTATCAGGGATAAACCCAAAATCAAACGGGAACACCAACCCGGCAGGTAAAATCTTATTCAGTTTAAAGCATTTCAACTTAGGCTCGTAATCGTACTTATGGCCGCTGCCTTTAGGGGTTTCGATGATGATGGTAATGGGTTCCATTGAGAAATTATTTAGCGGATAACATTTGTCTCAATGATTGTGTTTGACCGGGATCAAGCGGATTGTACAGATGAGTAGGATTTTATCCTCTATGGAGACTTACTCAACGACTGCAAAGTACCTGTTGATGGAGAAAATTCTTAAAAATCGCGAAATCAGCTAAATCTGTTCAATCCCGGTTCAGGAATTATCGTATTTTTAAACCGCCAACATAAACTGATATGAAATATCTGCTGATAATACTTTTGCTGCCTGCCTTCGCGTGTGCGCAAACCCGTCCGTCTAACCAAAATCTGTTTGATACCATCCCCTTTATTCCCGAGCATACCACTCAAAGGTTACAAGAATTTAAAAAGCAACCTGTAACCAAAGGTGGCATCATATTTTTGGGCAACAGCATTACCGAGATGGGTAACTGGGCAAAACTACTTAACGACACCACCGTGATTAACCGGGGCATCGGCGGTGATATTACCTATGGCGTACTAAAACGTATCAACGATGTGATCATCCGCCAGCCTAAAAAGCTGTTTATATTGTTGGGAATAAATGATATCGGGAAGGACACCCCCGATTCGGTTATCGCATATAATTACTTTAAGATCATCAGGCTGGTAAAAACCGGCAGCCCTGCTACGAAAATTTATGTGCAAAGCATTCTGCCGTTAAATCCAACTGTCAAGAATTTCCCGCAACACTACGATAAGGCCGAGCATATCCCACGGGTAAATGCCATGTTGAAGGCGCGAGCTGCAAGTTTGGGTTATACTTACATCAACCTGCACCCGCTTTTCCTCGACAAACAAAATCGATTGATGGCCAAATACACTTACGAGGGCCTGCACTTAAAACCCCAGGCTTATGTGGTTTGGGTGGCTTACCTTAAAAAAATGAAATACCTGTAATACATCTATTAAAACATGACCAAAACTAAAGTTGCCATATTGGGCGCCGGGTTTATATCCGATATCCACGTAGAATCGTACCAGCGCTTTATTCCCGAGGCCGAAATAGTGGCTGTCTATGCCCGTAAAATTGATAAGGCCAAAGCCTTTGCCGGAAAGCACCACATCCCCGCATATTTTGATGACGTGGATAAACTGCTTGCCGAAACCGATTGCCAGGTGGTTGACATTTGCGTGCCTAATTACCTGCATGCCGTTAATACCATCAAAGCTGCAAACGCTGGCAAACACATTATTATAGAAAAGCCGCTGGCTGTTACCTTAGAGGAAGCCGACGAGATGATAGCCACCTGTAAAGTCAACAACGTAAAACTGATGTACGCTGAAGAACTTTGCTTCGCGCCGAAATATGAGCGTGCAAGGCAGGTAGTAAAAGAAGGTGCCGTTGGCGAGGTTTACATGCTTAAACAAGCCGAAAAGCATTCCGGCCCGCATACCGATTGGTTTTACGACATCAACCTTGCCGGGGGCGGTGTGCTTATGGATATGGGTTGCCATGCCATGGGCTGGTTCCGTTGGATGCTTGGGAATGCCAAGGTAAAAAGCGTTTATGCCACCATGAGTACGGTATTGCACGGCAACCGCACCAAAGGCGAAGACAACGCCGTAGTGATTGTTGAATTTGAGAATGGTGTTACCTGTGTTGCCGAAGATAGCTGGGCCAAACACGGCGGTATGGATGACCGATGTGAGATCTATGGAAAAGGCGGCGTTATCTATGCCGATCTGTTCATGGGCAGCTCTTCCCTTACCTACAGCAGGGAGGGCTATGGCTACGCGATGGAAAAGGCTGACACTTCTGCAGGATGGAGTTTTACGATATTCGAGGAGGTGTTTAACCAGGGCTACCCGCATGAGTTAAAACATTTTATAGAGTGCGTACGCGAAGATAAACCCCCGCTGGTGACCGGCGAAGACGGTCGCGCTGTGCTGGAAATGCTTTACGCGGCATACGCATCTGCCGGCCAGGGTAAGAAAATAAACCTGCCGTTCACCCCTAAAGTTGACCGCCCTATTGACCTGTGGCTTAACGCAAAACAAGATTAGATCATGAAAATATCAATATACGATACCAACGACGAAATGTCTAAAGCGGCCGCCGAACTGGTTGCCAAACAATTGGCCGAAAAGCCGGCTTCTGTAATTTGTTTCCCATCGGGCGATTCTCCTACCGGGATGCTGGGCTATATTGTGCAATGGGCAAATGAGGGCAAGATAGACTTGAGCCAATCCTTTTTTATTGGTTTAGACGAATGGGTGGGCATGGACGAGAACGACCAGGGCAGCTGCAAATACTACCTAAAGCATAATTTTTTAGATAAGCTTGATATCAAGCTAAACAATGTTACCCTATTTGATGCCAAGGCAGATGATCTGGATGCCGAGTGCGACCGCATGAACAGCTTTATCAGCAGCAAAGGCGGACTGGATATCATGATGGTAGGTATCGGCATGAATGGCCACCTGGGGTTAAATGAGCCCGGCACACCGTTCGACCTGTATGCTCACCGTTCCCAACTCGACCCGATAACCGTACAAGTTGGTCAAAAATATTTCACCAAAGAAACCCCGCTAACCGAAGGTATCACCCTCGGCCTTAAACATCTGGCGGAAGCCGACAAAGCCATACTGATCGCGTCAGGCGCTAAGAAAGCAAATATTATCCACGAAAGTTTACAGGGCTTGGTTGGTACGGAAGTCCCGGCATCCATCCTGCAAACGCTGTCTAACGCTCATATTTTGCTTGATAAAGAGGCAGCATCAGAACTGGAGCACGCTTCCTGATATGAGCGATAAGCTTAAGCAAATCAGGCAGGCGCTGCAAAACACTCCCACATTGTTGGCCGGCAAAGAAGTCGCCGCCGGCTTTGATGGCTTTGTAGATTCTATTGTAAAAGTGGTGAACTATAAGAGCGCTGATAGCACGGTATACTTCCGGACCATCGGCGAGTTCGGTGGTTACATTAGCAGTAAAAGCGGCTCGGGTTTTAGTTTAGAAAGCGAAGAACTGGTACAAAAACTTGGCGGTAATATGCCTATTATGGCTAACGCCCTTGCTGGCACAGGGATCGGCGTAAATTGTGTTGGGGCCTTTGGCGTGCCTAATATCGCGCCCGCATTTACCGGCATGCATGCTAATTGCACTTTGCATAGCTATACCAATCCCGGTTTTACAACCGCCATGGAATTTGCGGACGGCAAGATCATGCTGGCACAAATGACGGACCTGAACCATGCCAACTGGGATACTATTAAACAAATCATCGGCCTGGAAAAACTCAAAGAGGTTTTCGCTAACGCGGAGCTTATCTGCCTCGTAAATTGGAGCGAACTTGACCACAGCAACAGCATGTGGCAGGGTTTGTTAGATGATGTGTTACCGGGCACATCTAACCCGAAGCAATTCTTTTTCGACCTGTCGGATTGCTCTAAACGTAGTGCGGAAGCTATCACGTCAGCCATCAAACTCGTCAGACGGTTTGGCAATTATGGCGAAGTAACGCTTAGCCTTAACCGCAACGAGGCTGGTATCCTCTACAAAACATTTGTTAATGATGCAGTTTCTGCCGATGTGCAAGCTATTGGCGACAGACTTTTCGCCACGTTGAACATTCGAACGCTTATCATCCACAATTCTAAAATTTCAATTGCATGGGATGGCAATGGCAGTTATATTTCCGAACCTGATTTTATTGCTGAGCCAAAGATTTCTACCGGTGCAGGCGACAATTTTAACGCGGGTTATTGCCTGGCTATCTTATTAGGGTTAGAGGCTGAAGCGGCATTGATAATGGCTAATGCGACATCTAACATTTATATGAATACCGGCGAAAGCCCGGGGATTGCGGAATTACTTCAATATTTCAATAAAGCTTGATAGTCTATTTACCCCGTCCCGATAGCTATCGGCTTCGCTACGCTGGTCCACCCTCTTTGCTGCGTAAAGAGGGTGAAGAGATTTTTATTAACCTCTTTGCGCGCAACGAAGAGAAGGTCGCGCACGCAGTGCCGCAGGGTAAGCAAAATTCTTCGTTTTCCAGATAAATTATCGCATCTTTAGGATACCAAAATTATAAACTTTCATGTCAGCAAATTCTACGGATAAAGGTTTGGGTGCAACGGCAACCAACACTTTTGACGCAATCGTTATCGGATCGGGCATTAGCGGCGGCTGGGCTGCCAAAGAACTCTGCGAGCAGGGATTAAAAACGCTCGTTTTGGAGCGTGGCCGCGATGTAAAACATTTAAAAGATTATTCTACAGCCACTACCCCGCCATGGGAGTTTCCTTACCGTGGCCGTATGAGTTTAAAACACAACAAAGAAAATCCGCTAATTACCAAAGCAGCCGGCTATGGCGACGACTGCGACCACTTTTTTGTGAAAGATGCCGACCATCCTTACGTGCAAGAAAAACCGTTTGATTGGATCCGCGGGTATCAGGTTGGCGGAAAATCGCTTACCTGGGGGAGAGCCACCCAGCGTTGGAGCGAGTTTGAATTTACAGCGCCCGAGCGTTTTGGCTACGGCATCGGCTGGCCCATCGGTTATAAAGATGTTGCCCCGTGGTACTCGCATGTAGAAAAATTTATAGGTATCTGCGGCAGCAAAGACGGATTGGAGGCTATGCCTGATGGCGAGTTCCAGACCCCGTTTGAGATGAACGTACCACTGCAACACATTAAGCAATCGTTAAAAGATAACTATACCGACCGCCATCTGGTACATGCCCGCTGGGCCCACCTGACCGACCCGCAACAGGTACACCTTGATCAGGGCCGCGGCAAATGCCAGGCGCGTAATATGTGTATGCGCGGATGCCCGTTTGGCGGGTATTTCAGTTCGGTTAGTTCTACACTGCCCTGGGCGCAAAAAACTGGCAACCTTACTATCCGCCCACACTCGGTTGTGCATTCTGTTATTTATGATGAACAGTTAGGCAAGGCAACCGGCGTGCGCGTCATAGATGCCAACACTAAAGAAGTTATCGAATACCACGCAAAGGTGATCTTCATAAATGCCTCGGCTTTAAATACCAACCTTATCCTGCTCAACTCAAAATCAAAAAGGTTCCCTAACGGTTTGGGTAACGATAGCGGGATGCTGGGTAAATACATCGCTTTCCATAATTACCGCGCCTCAGTTTCGGGAACGTTGGATGGCCACCTTGATAAGTACTATTTTGGTCGTAACCCAACGGATCTTATCCTGGTGAATTACCGCAACCTGCATAAACGCGATACCAATTATTTTGGCGGTTACACTACCTTCATGAATGCCTACCGCGACCAGCACTCCAACGATAGCGAACAGGGACAGGTTGGCGCACAATACAAAGACGACCTTTGCGAACCGGGGGGCTGGCATGTATTTGCCTACCTGCAGGGCGAAACTGTACCTGTAGAAAGTAACCACGTCCGCCTCAGCGAAAATGAAAAAGATCAGTGGGGCATTCCATTGCTGGTAACATCAGTTGAGTATCACCCCAACGATGACCTCATGATCGAAGATTTTCTGAATACAACTGCCGAAATGCT
This sequence comes from Mucilaginibacter sp. UYP27, assembly GCF_040547175.1. Classification (NCBI taxonomy): domain Bacteria; kingdom Pseudomonadati; phylum Bacteroidota; class Sphingobacteriia; order Sphingobacteriales; family Sphingobacteriaceae; genus Mucilaginibacter; species Mucilaginibacter sp. UYP27. The sequence goes on along the minus strand of NZ_JBEPPE010000002.1, from coordinate 610,852 downwards.
GGAGAAAGCGGGTGTAAAAAACATCAGCAAATACAACAATAAGCAGTCGCCGGGGTTAGATATCCATGAAATGGGCGGTGTGCGCATGGGTAAAGACCCAAAAAGTTCATTACTAAACGCAAACAACCAGCTGCATGCCTGTAAAAATGTATTTGTAACCGATGGCGCCTGTATGACCAGTACCGGTAACCAAAGCCCATCTATACTTTACATGGCACTTACTGCAAGGGCGGCCACGTTTGCTGTTAACGAGATAAAAAAAGGTAACCTGTAAAAATTATCAATGAGAAAACTGAGCTTTATATTATTGGCAGCTATCGCGATAAGCGGCTGCAAAGGCAAAAGGGCCGCAAACTACCAGGACAGTATAAATGCATCAACAGAAAAACCCGGCGAATGGATAGATCTTTTGGCCGATACTACAATGGCTGGCTGGCATACTTATGGCAAAGGCGCTGTGGGTTCATCCTGGAAATTGAAAGATGGCGAGCTGCACCTTAATGCTTCTAAAAAAGCCGAATGGCAAAGCGCGGGTGGCGGCGATATTGTCACTAATGACGAATACGAAAATTTTGATTTGAAGGCGGAATGGAAGATAAGCCGCGCGGGTAACAGCGGTATTATGTTTTATGTGCACGAGGACACCTCCAAATACAAATACCCATGGCAAACCGGCCCCGAAACGCAAATTGCGGATAATTTAGAGAATGAGGATGGCAAACTTATTAAACACCGTGCAGGCGACCTGTACGATATGATGTCGATAGATAAAGAGATAGTAAACAAGGCAGGCAGCTGGAACAAAACCGAGGTGATAGCCAACAAAGGCAAACTTACCATATTGATTAACCACGAAGTTGTTTTGCAAACCAGTATGTGGGATACCAAATGGAACAAATTGATAGTCGGCAGCAAATTTAAAGAGTGGCCGGGCTTTGGCACTTATAAAAAAGGCCACATAGCCCTGCAAGACCATGGCGCAGATGTATGGTTTAAAAACGTCGAAATAAAGAAACTCTAAAAACAGATTGATACACAAAGCCTTCCCTGCCAGCACGGAAGGCTTTGCTGTTTTATAAAGACAGCGGGTAACAGTTTTCTATCAAAAACATTTTATCTTACCAGATTATAAATAACCAATTAACAACATCTTCGATACTATGCGCCTATTTCAGAACATACTGATTGGTACTTTTTTATCCCTTTCTTTTACTACAAAAGCCGCTACGCCTGCAAAAGCAATTAACTTACGTGCAGAATATCTGGTTAACCCAATTGGTTTAGATAACATGCACCCCCGTTTAACCTGGATGCTTAACGACAATCGCCAGGGTGCTAAACAAACCGCTTACCAGGTTTTTGTGGGGATGGATTCGGTAGAAGTTAGTCGTGGTAACGGCGGCGACTGGGCATCGGCCAAAACAACTTCATCAAATATATTAGCTACTTTTAACGGCAAAGCCTTGCAGCCCTTTAAAAAATATTACTGGAAAGTGGATGTATGGGATAAAGATGGCGTAAAGGCTGCCTCATCGGCAGTAAGCAGCTTTGAAATGGGCATGCTAAAAATGACCAATTGGAAGGGCACCTGGATAGGCGACGAGCAGGGCGTAAATGTAAAACCCGCCCCTTACTTCCGCACTACGTTTGGTACGGGTAAAAAGGTAAAATCGGCAAGGGCTTATATTGCTGTTGCGGGTTTGTATGAACTTTACATCAATGGCGAAAAAATTGGAGACCACCGTTTAGACCCGATGTACACCCGTTTTGACAGGCGTACCTTATACGTAACTTACGACGTTACCAAAAACATTATAGCCGGGAAAAATGCCATCGGCGTATTGCTAGGTAATGGTTGGTACAACCACCAAAGCACCGCTGTTTGGGATTTCGACAAAGCATCATGGCGCAACCGCCCAACTTTTTGTTTGGATTTGAGAATCACTTATGAGGATGGCACTTTTGAAACCGTACGCTCGAGCGAGCAATGGAAAACAAGTTTTAGCCCGATTACTTTAAACAGCATTTACACCGCCGAGCATTACGACGCCCGCCTTGACCAACCCGGCTGGAATACCATCAATTTTGATGATGCCAAATGGAAACCTGCTTTTGCCCGCCCTGTGCCATCACAAAATGTAACCGCGCAGGCCCTGCACCCCATTCGCAATGTGGATGAGATCCCTACAAAAACGATGACCAAGATGGATGATGGTGCAATCGTTTTTGACCTGGGCAGGAATATCTCGGGCGTTACTAAATTCACCGTAAAAGGTAAAGAAGGTACGGTGATTCGCCTTAAACATGGTGAAAGACTTTATAAAAATGGTCACGTAGACTTATCTAATATCGACCTGCACTACCGCCCTACTGATGATAAAGACCCGTTCCAGGTTGATATTTTTACGCTAAGTGGCAAAGGCGAAGAAACCTTTATGCCTAAGTTTAATTATAAGGGCTTCCAGTATGTAGAGGTTACCAGCAGCGAGCCTATAGAACTGAGCACAAAAAGCCTTACCGGGTATTTTATGCACAGCGATGTGCCGCCAATAGGCAAGGTAAATTCATCAAATCCAACCATTAATCAGATCTGGTCGGCAACGAATAATTCGTACCTGAGCAACCTTTTTGGCTACCCTACCGACTGCCCGCAACGCGAAAAGAACGGCTGGACGGGTGATGCGCATATAGCAGCCGAAACTGGCCTGTACAACTTTGACGGCATTACCGTTTATGAAAAATGGATGGCAGACCACCGCGACGAGCAGCAGCCAAACGGTACGCTGCCATCTATAATCCCTACTGCCGGCTGGGGTTACGAATGGGGCAACGGGCCGGATTGGACCAGTACCATCGCCCTTATCCCATGGGATATTTATATGTTTTATGGCGATACCAAAGTGCTGAAAGATAACTATGAAAATATTACCCGATATGTAAACCACATTAATGACCTATACCCTACCGGCCTTACCACCTGGGGACTTGGCGATTGGGTGCCTGTAAAATCGGTATCACCTGTCGAGGTTACGTCAACAGCTTACTACTTTGCGGATGTTACAATCGCGGCTAAAGTCGCGGGGATATTGGGCAACAAGGCCGATCAGCAGAAATACACCGCGTTAGCCAATAAAATAAAGAAGGCCTTTAACGACAAATACCTTAATGAACAAACCGGTAATTACAACAAAGGCCTGCAAACAGAACTTGCTGTACCGCTTTACTGGGGCATGGTACCCGATGCCTACAAAGGTAAAATTGCAGCGCGTTTAGCAGCGCGTGTTAAAGCAGATAACTTCCACCTGGATGTGGGGATCTTGGGCGGCAAAGCTATTTTAGGTGCTTTAAGTGATAACGGTTACCCGGATGTTGCCTACAAAATCGCATCGCAGGAAACCTATCCGTCATGGGGTTGGTGGATGGTGAATGGAGCAACCACCCTCTACGAGAATTGGAACATTGATGCCAAGCACGATATATCTTTAAACCACATTATGTTTGGCAATATAGGTGCATGGTTGTACAGCGGCATTGCAGGTATTAAGCCAGATGAAAAACAACCCGGTTTTAAAAATGTGGTCCTACAGCCAAATTTTGTACCCGGTTTAGAACAGTTTACGGCAGAGCATGAAAGCCCATACGGCAAAGTTATTTCCTCGTGGAAGCGCACCGGCGACGCCGTGGAATATTCCGTTACCGTACCGGCTAATACATCAGCAGATATTACTTTTCCCCTTAGCGGTGGTAAAAAGGCGTCGTTAGCTGGCAGAGCAGTTGCAGGTGTTTACCATATAGGTGCGGGGAGTTATACGTTTACTATCAAATAATTTGTCATCCTGAGCGATAGCGAAGGATCTATTATTGAACTTTGCATGACGTGAATGCATGGTGGCGAATAGATACTTCACTACGTTCAGCATGACAAGGGGATTTGACTTTCTTCGGATCTTCGGATCTTCGGACTGCGGACTTCGCTGACTTAATACTTACCTTTACACTATGCCCAATAGCCTAATATTAACCCTTGATGATATCAAACGGCTTGTTGATACCTTCTACAATCGCATCCAGTCTGATGAATTATTAGGGCCGGTATTTAATGAGCGGATAAAGGACAATTGGCCCATCCACCTCGAAAAAATGTACCGCTTTTGGCAAACCGTTTTACTGGAAGAATATACTTACAACGGCAGCCCGTTCCCGCCACATGCGCAGTTGCCTGTAGGGCCGGAGCATTTTACCCAGTGGCTGGCCTTGTTCACCCAAACCGTGGACGAACTTTTTACAGGCGATAAAGCAAACCGAAGCAAAATGGCGCGCCGGCAAAATGGCCGAGATGTTTCAACATAAGATCGCTTATTTGAAAAATAACCCGTTGAATATCGTTTAGGCTGGGTTTTAAACTACAACGTTTCTACCTCGTTCGGATGCTTAGGCTGCCAGTAGCCATAATAATAAACCAAGCAAAATACGCCAAGCATAAATGGGATTATAGCGAGCTGTTTATACGTTATTGTGCCATAAACGCGGTGCCCGTCGAAACCCATAAACTCGCTTATCATCCAGTAAGAATTTGCGCTGATCCAAAAGGTGATAGCCAGGTTGTGGCAAAGTTCGGATACCATATCGCGGGTGCGGTAGGCTATCATTATCGAAATAAACAATGTCGGGATTATCATTACCAAGCCTAGCGGTTTCCACAAAAGGCACCAGCCGATATCTTTAAAAAGCCAGAAAACGATGTGCAGGTTTTCCATCCTGCGGTATTTTAGGGGAATAACGTATTGCGACATTGTACTGCTAAAATAATAAATTATTTTATTGCCATACGGCCTATTTAAGCCAGTCGTACCAGTTTTTGATATGGTATTCGTAACCTAAATACTTGTTGTTATTTATGCTTGATATAATTTTCCACTCCTTTAGTTCGGGCAAAAACTCCGGCGCATCCAATCCTGCCCTTGCGGTAGCTTGGGTATAAAATTCAAGTTTGGGAGGATGGTGTGGTGTGCAGGCATTAAGCGTATAGCCAAAGGCATTTTTATCAATTACAGTAAGTGTAAAGCCAACACAATCCTGTTGATGGATCATATTTACAGGTGCTAAACCATTAGGGATTTCTTTCTTCCCTGCGAAGAACCTACCCGGTTCGCGGCCTGGCCCAATTAACCCACCAAAGCGGATGATGGTAGTTTTAAAAGCTGCTTGTTGCCTAAAAAGTTCTTCCGCCTCAAATAGTATCAGTCCCGATGGTGTGTTCGGTTTGGGGTCGCTTAGCTCATTTAGTTCCAGGTTTTGGTCGGCATAAACACCGGTGGAGCTGATGAGGATAATCTTATTTATTTTATTTATTCCGTGCTTCTCAACAACATTGATAACGTTTTTCAACTTCGGCACATAATCCGCCCCTGCGCCCGAGCGGGCTTTTGGCGGTATGGCAATTATCAATACATCACAGGCAAAAAAACCGGGGTCATATTTAAGTTGATCTGCTGACAGATCGATAAGATAGGGTTCAATACCCGCTTCTTTTAAAACATGTAATTTCTCTGGCGAGGTGGTAGAACCCTTAACGCGTGTACCACGTGCAACAAGCGCTTTGGCAAGTGCCAGTCCGTACCATCCGCAACCCAAAATACTAACCGTCATATTAGGGCTAAGATAAGGAGCGTGAACCGAACGCTAAAACAAAAACCAATGTTATATTTGTGCATGGATACTCCGCAAACTTTACCCGTTTTAACCGATACCGAACTACGTGTGCTTGGCTCGCTAATGGAAAAAAGCAAAACCACACCCGATTATTACCCCATGACGCTTAATGGCCTTACCGCTGCCTGCACCCAAAAAACAGCACGCCGCCCGGTGGTTGATTATGACGAGAACACCGTAATGCTTGCGCTGGATACACTAAAACGAAAAGGATTGATAAGTACCGCAACAGGTGGCAGCAGCAGGGCTACCAAGTACAAACACAATTTTGGCATAGTGTTCCCGGTTATACCATCAGAAGTTGCGGTGATTTGTTTGCTGATACTGCGCGGACCGCAAACCCCGGGCGAGATCAACACTAATTCGGGCAGGTTGTACGAATTTGAGGACCTGGACGAAGTACAGGCGATGCTGGAGAAACTGGCTACCGGCGAAACCCCGTTTGTAATACAATTACCCAAACGCCCCGGCCAAAAAGAAATGCGCTACCGTCATCTGTTAGGCGGGACAATTACAGAAGACGACACGCAAGATGAACCGAGCCGCCGTGCAAACACATCTGAACTGGAAGAACGCCTAAGCAAGGTAGAAACCGAACTGGCCGAATTGAAAGAAGCATTTGATAAGTTGATGAAAGAGCTTAGTTAATGTGATGAGTGGAATTATCGTCGTTCAATTTTCGTTCTATCCGTTTATCGGGTACCAACCAGATCAGCGCAACAACAAAATACATCAAAAAAGCGATCCACGAGTGGATGAATGACACTGCGATAGCAGCGGCATAGATCCCGGTAGAGACCTTCCCTTTGGTATCATTACCTACGGCATGGGCTAAAACGGAATTTTCGCCATGATGCTTAACGAGTAGATTTACTAAAATGCCATAGGATATCGAACTCATAATGAGCACCGCCCCATAACAAATAACGGGTACCTGGGCAAAATGGTTCTCTCCCATCCATGCCGTTACAAATGGCACCACCGACAACCAGAATAGCAGGAACAAATTAGCCCATAAAATAGGCCCGTTAACAGATTTTGCCGCGTGCAATAAGTGATGGTGGTTATTCCAATAAATACCCACGTAAACAAAACTCAACACGTAGCTCAGAAATACCGGACCGAGATGGCGCAGGGCCTCCCAGCTGGCATCGTGCGGCACTTTAAGTTCCAGCACCATAATAGTGATAATGATCGCGATTACCCCATCGCTGAATGCTTCTAAACGTCCTTTACCCATATTGTATTTATTGTATCCCTGTCGTTATTTAAGATCTGTTATCGCTATGGCTTCCATATCAGTATAGTCCAGATTCTCGCCCGCCATGCCCCAGATAAAACTATAACTTGCCGTACCACTACCCGAGTGGATGCTCCATGGCGGCGAAACAATGGCGTCGTAATTATTCATCACCACATGGCGTGTCTCTTCTCCTTCGCCCATATAATGAAAAATCCGTTGCCCTTCCGGCAGGTCAAAATAGAAATAGGCTTCCATCCGCCTGTCGTGCACGTGGGCAGGCATAGTGTTCCAAACACTGCCTTCGTGCAAAATGGTAAGGCCCATCACCAGCTGGCAACTTTGAATACTCTCCAAATGGATATATTTATTAATAGTACGCAGGTTTGATGTTGCCGCACTGCCCAAAGTAACTTTAACGGCATCCGCATGCGATAATAGTGCTGTAGGGTAGGATGCATGCGCCGGTGCTGATAGGATATAAAACACCGCAGGGTTAGCCGGATTATTACTTGAAAAGCTTACATCTTTAACACCCCTGCCAAGATAAAGGCAATCAAGTTTGTTAACTTTGTAGGTTTTACCATCAGCAGTAATTTCGCCATCGCCGGCAACGTTGATGATGCCCATTTCGCGGCGTTGTAGAAAGTAGTCGGCACGTAGGTTCGGGTAATTTGGCACGGTGATGCTTTCGCTTAACGGATTAGCCACGCCAATGATCATCCTGTCGTAATGTGTGTAAACCAGGTTAATTTGGTTAGGCTTTACCAACTTATCCATTAAAAACCGGTCTCTTATCTGTTGGGTTTGATAGGTTTTAAAATCCTGAGGATGTACGCCGTGTAATACTTTCAATGCAGGTATATTTATACAACAAAGTAAGCAAATAATATTTGAGTGCGAAGGCTTTAGGCTTTCCGATTAATTTAGCTTATCTTCCGAAATATTAAAAACGTCGTTCAATGCTTTTTTGGCGGCATAATAACCACACATGCCATGCACACCACCACCCGGCGGGGTTGATGATGAGCAGATATACATCCCCTTATGTGATGTTTTGTAAGGCGAATATCGCAATGCCGGGCGGGTAAATAACTGACCAAGATCTATCACCCCACCGTTAATATCGCCGCCTATGTAATTGGGATTATACTCCTCTATTTGCACGGTGTCCAACGTGTGTTTGGCGAGTATCACATCTTTAAAACCTGGCGCATAACGCTCAATTTGATTTTCGATTATTTCCGTCATGTTTTTGGTGGAGCCGTTAGGCACATGGCAATATGCCCAGGCGGTATGCTTGCCTTTTGGCGCGCGGGTATTGTCGTAAAGGCTTTGTTGCGCAAGTAGTACAAATGGTTTATCGGGGTGCTTACCGTTCCAGGTTTGCTGCTCGGCATCGCGGATCTCGTTTAAAGTATTGCCCAAGTGCACTGTTCCGGCTTTGCGGCAAGCTTCGGCCTCAAACGGGATCTGCTCGCTAAGCGCCCAGTCTATCTTGTAAACACCCATACCATAACGGTAACGTTCAAGCTGCCATTTGTAAATAGATGAGAATTTATGCCCGGCTATCTCTAACAATTGCTTTGGAGTGATGTCAAACAATAACGCATGCGCGGATGGCAATTGATCTAAAGATCTGATGTAAGTATCTGTTTGGATGGTACCACCTATCAACTTGAAGTAAGATGCCAGCGCATTGGCTATACTGTTAGAGCCGCCTATAGGAATAGGCCAGCCCCCTAAGTGCCCTGTTGCCATCAATACCATCGCAATTGCGGAAGTTGCCAGGTTAGTGATGGGTTGCATGGAATGCGCTGCCATTCCGGCTATTAAGGCCTTAGCCTGTTTGGTTTTAAACTGGTTAGCTAACATAGTGGCCGGTTTCAGTGCATCAAGCCCAAAACTTGCTAATGCGAATGGGTGCTTTGGGAAATGTAAAGGGCCTAATACGTCGGCATCTATCAAGGGCCAATTTTTGGTGACCGATCCCATAAGCTTGCGATAGGCCTTTTCATCGTCGCCCAAATGCTGTGCTGTACTATCGATACTCCGGCAGAGTACGGCCGGTTTGGCGTGCAATAATGGGTGAGCCGCGTCAATTTCAGGGTAAACATAGTTCAACCCATTATTGGCCAGTGGTAATGTTTTAAAAAATGGCGAAGCTGCTGCCAGCGGATGTATGGCTGAGCAGATATCGTGCTTGAAGCCGGGTAGTGTTAATTCAGCGGTACGCAGGCCGCCGCCTATTTCGCTTTTACCTTCGAGCAGTAAAACTTTAAGGCCTTTTTGCTGCATGAGGATTGCAGCAGCCAACCCATTGGGACCCGAGCCTATTACAATTGCGTCAAAATCCCGTTTTTCAAGCGCCATGGTTAAATTTAAAAATCCGAGTAATCTGTTGGGTACAAAAATGTGATTTCTGCCTTGGATACGTTATTTTGGAACTCTTTACGCGACGAAAGGCCCTTCCATTGTGCATCCTTACCAAAAGCGTCCCAATGTTTATCCCTGTCCGCTTTATCATTAAAAGTGGTGAGGTACATCAGGTTTGGCATTTTACTGCCTGCAATAACATTGCCATAAAACACAGGATTAAACCCTAATCGGTCGAACAGGTCGGTTTCGCCGCTGTTGAACATACGTACCTTATTAAAGTTTAAAGCTTCGGTAGGGCTTTCGTAACTGCGCAATTCATAAACACGCTTGGCGCGATCTCCGGATAACGTTATCGCTAAAGGGCGCGGCCGGGTTGTAAACGCGGTTAAGATAATCGTTTCTATGCGGCTGTATGGTGCTTTGTTATATGCGGCGTTAGTATAATCCTGATTGTTAGCTGCAAAACCGTTTGGCTCTTCTGCAGATGCATTGTGCTTTTCAAGCGATCCCCAATTCTTAAAAGGTATAAAAACATAAATTTTCCTGTCAGCAGTATCAGTTTCTACCGGCTTAAGTACGCCAACATCTGTAAATCCTTTTTTGTGCAGCATGGGCAGGTAGGCACTTTTAAGGTAGCTATCCAATACATTTTCTTGCGCCGGGGTTTTAAAATGGTAAACTTTAATCTCGTAGTAATTACCTTTGGGGGCAGATTGAGCTTTTAATATCGTAGATGATCCTATCAAAAGTAATATTAGTCCCGCACATCGGGAAACGTTTATATAAAACAGCATAAGGGTAAATTTAAGAATGGCTAATTTATTTAAAAATAACGCAGTTACACCTTTAGGCTGATACTTTGTTATTTAGGGTTGTAGTCAGCGAGAACATCCATTAGCTCCTGCAGTTTCAGCGGTTTGCTAAGATAACCGTTCATGCCGGCATTTAGGCAATCTTGCTTGTCTTCTATTAAAGCATTAGCCGTCATGGCTATAATGGTTGGTTGATGCTGTAGATTCTGGCGGATAAAGCGGGTAGCTTCTAACCCGTCCATTTCCGGCATTTGCACATCCATCAGCACCATATCGTACTTTTTACTTTCCAAGGCGTTGATAGCATCGTGGCCATTCTCTACCAGATCGGGTTTATATCCCATCTTGATCAAAATATATCTGGCCAGCTTTTGGTTTACGGCGTTGTCTTCGGCAATTAAGATATTTAGCGGGTGTTGTTTGGCGAAATCTTCGGAGAATGGCGTTTTTACAACCTGTTCGGCAACAACCACCTCGCTGTTTATCTTTAGCTGCTCTATAATATGTTTGTAAAGCGCCTGGTACTTGGTAGGTTTTGTTAGCGCTACGTTAAACAAGTGCTTGTTTTTACGGCTCTGCTCATTGCCCATAGAAGTTAACAGGATTATTGGCACCTGGTTTTCTTCGCGGATCTTACCCGCAAGTTCCACGCCGTCTAACCCCGGCATATTCATGTCTGATATGACCAGATCAATAACTTTATTCTTATCCAATTCCTCCAAAGCCTCCATTCCGGATGCAGCCATTACAGGAATAAAGCCCCATTGCTTTAATAGTTCTTCCAATATATCGCGGTTCGTCTTATTATCATCAACAACTAAAATCTTTTTGTTTTGGATCTCGGCTACATTCAAGTGCACATAATTGCGTTGCGCTTTGATGCCAGCCTTAGCCAGTATATTGAATGAAAAGGTTGTTCCCTGCCCCACTTTACTTTTCACATCAATATCGCCGCCCATCAGGTTCACCAGTTTTTCGCTGATAGCAAGGCCCAGGCCGGTGCCACCGTATTTACGCGTAGTACTTGAGTCTACCTGAGAAAATGCCTTGAACAGCCTGTTGATCTTATCAGGCGGAATACCAATGCCCGTATCACGGATCTCGAACAGTAAGTCGAACTTACCATCCGGATCTCCTTTTAATTTTACGCAAATAAATACTTCCCCTTTGGCAGTAAATTTAAGGGCATTACCCACTATGTTGATAAGCACCTGCCTTAACCGAAAAGCATCGGCCATGATTTGTGACGGCACATTGTGCTCTACCTGGTAAACCAAATCGAGATTAGAGCGGGCGGCTTTTTCGGCAAATACGTCAAGCACGGCTTCGATGCAATCGCGCAAATCAAAATCCTGCTCATCCAATTCCATATTGCCCGATTCTATCTTAGAGAAATCGAGGATGTCATTTATCACATTAAGCAACGCGTCGCCGCAGGTTTTAATGGTTTCCGTATACTCCTGCTGCTCGCTGTTTAACGGCGTATTTGACAACAGCGCAGCCATACCCATCACCCCATTCATCGGGGTACGAATTTCGTGGCTCATGGTAGCCAGGAAAATACTCTTTGCTTTATTAGCTTTTTCGGCTTCTTCGCGGGCCTTCTCGGCATCTTCGCGTAAAACACGCTCGTCATTGCTCATTTCGGCAAGGCGCTCGGTGCGGTCTGCCACTTGTTTTTCCAGTACCGCCTTTTGTAATTTTATAGCCCTTACCCGTAAAATAAATATGGTATAAATAAGCACCGCCAGCAACATTATCACCAGCGTTTTAAACCACCAGGTTAGCCAAAATGGTGGGATGGTAATGATTTCTAAACTGGTGGTAACCGGCGACCATGCGCCTGCAGTATTCTGATATTTCAGTTTAAAAGTATAGGTACCCGCAGGTAAATTAGTGTACGTTGCCGTGTTGCGCGAGCCCACGTAATTCCATTCTTTATCAAATCCTTCTAAGATGTAAGCATATCGTTTTTTATCAATTGCTGAATAATCTAACGCGGCAAACTCAAGCGACACAATTGATTGCGTATGATTGAGCGTAATGCTTTTTGTATCGGCAACATCCTGTTTAAGGGGCGATGGGTCTTCAGCACTTTTGGCCGGGGCAACTATTTTGTTAAATAACCTTAAGGCGGTAATAACCACCGGTGAAAAACCTTGCGGTTTTAAGATCTGACCGGGTGTAAAAGCGTTAAAACCGTTTATCCCGCCAAAGTAAAGCCTGTTATCCTGCCCCTTAAATGCGGAGTGCGATTTAAACTCATTATCCTGCAAGCCATCCTCAACATTATAATTCTTAAATGTTCGCTTAACCGGATCAAACATAGATAGGCCGGTATTTGTACTTACCCAAATTTTGCCACTGTCATCCTCGCGCGCTGCATAGATAATATCGCTTGGCAAGCCATCTTTTTTATTAAAAACGGTAAAGTGTTTGGTGACCGGATTAAACAAATTCAGTCCCGAGAAGGTACTGAGCCAGATATTCCCCTTGCTGTCCTCGAACATATCGGGGACATTATCATTACTGATGCTGTTCTTTTTGGCGCTGTATTGGTAGCGGATAAATTTATTCGCAGCCCTGTCCAACATGTTAAGCCCCCCGTCAAAAGTGCCCACCCAAAGGTTGCCATTCCTATCCTCGAGCAGGGAGTAAACCTTATCGCTGCTAAGGCTGCGCGGGTCATTACTATCGAACTTATAATTGGTGAATACTTTGGTCTTTTTATCGTAATGGCTCAGGCCGTTGTTATAAGTCCCTATCCAGGTGGTACGGTCTTTAGAATGTATGAGCGCGTAAATATTATTGCCCGGTAAGCTGTTGGGGTTGGCGGGGTTATTTTTAAGATTAGTAAAAATATTAGTTTTTGAGTTAAATATGCTTAATCCATCGCCCCATGTGCCTATCCACAAATCGCCATCGTGATCCTGGTTAACGGTGAGCACATAGTTACCTGCAATACTATTTTTACCCGTTTTGCTTTGAGTATAATGAGTGATATTCCCTTCATTACTGTTGAATTTGTTTAATCCCCCACCGTCGGTGCCCACCCACAGGTTTTTGTCTCTATCCTGGTACAACGCCAACACAAAATCGTTCGACAGGCTATTGCTTAACGAGCTGTGCCTATAATGAGAAAAACTAGCCGTATTGCGTTTAAAGATGTTAATACCGCCGCTGTATGCGCCCAGCCACATATTGCCCATCCTATCTTTACAAATACTGTAAAGGGTATTGCCATTTATGCTGCTTTTGTCAATATCATCGTGCTTATAATTATCGACAATACCTGTTTCAGGGTTTAAAATACATAGGCCACCATTGTCGCTGCCAATCCAAATATTACCGTTATCATCGGCACTTAAACAATAAATAGTGTTGCTGGCAAGCCCGTTTTTTTTAGGATCGTATTGATACCTGGTAAAAGTTTTTGTTTTTCTGTTAAGTACATTAAGTCCTGCGTTTTGTGTACCTATCCAAAGGCGGTGTTTTGCATCCTCAAAAATACAACTGATTTGGTTGCCGGAGATGCTTTTGGCATCCTGCAAATTATTCATAAAGCTTTTAAAGGTATTGGTGCGTTTATCAAAAACCTGCAACCCGTCCGAAAACGTACCTATCCAAATATCCTTAGCAGTATCCATGTAAACGTAGCTCACATCATTATCGGTAAGGCTGCCCGGCTTGTTATAATCGTGATTATAATGCTTTATTTTATTGGTGTGGGTGTCCAGGTAATCTACCCCTCCTTGGCCCGCTATCCAAATGTTGCCTTTTTCATCAACCGCAAGTTTGTGGAGGATGTTATTGGATATGGTATTGGTATTTTTATCATCGTGCTTATATTTGATGATGCGCCCTGTTTTACGTTCCAGCTTGTTTAGGCCAATGATAGTTGCCACCCAAATGTTACCTTCCTTATCCTCTACCACATCGGCTACCATGCTGCTGCTAAGCGAACCGGGGTCTTGCTCATCGTGCCTGTAAGTTGTAAATGTATAGCCATCGTAGCGGTTAAGGCCATCTCGTGTGCCTATCCACATAAACCCGCGGCTATCTTGTATAATCGCAGCTACGTTTATTTGCGATAAGCCCTCGCCCGTGCCAATATGCTCAAACTTCAGGTTTTGGTTTTGGCCAAAGCTGCTGATCGCGCAAAACATCAGGATAAAAAATATAAAATGCTTGTACATTAAATACCGGCTGTAATAAATAGTAAATTATTGGGTTATATTGGTTTATAATTGCTTATACGAGGTAGGTTGTAATAAGTTCAAAATTTTAAAAAAACAAATTGGCTGCAAAACAAGAATGCCCACCGTTTTCACGGTGGGCATTTATATATATTTTTGGAGGGCTACTTATAATTCCCTTACCCAGATATTACGGAAGCTAAGCGGTTCGCTTTTGTCGCCGTGCGCCTGTAACTTAATAGGCGAAGGGCCGTGTGCTTTTCTGTAACCAGGTGTGCCAATGTATTGGGTTGGGCCTAAAAGTTCGATATTATTTTCTACCAACACTCCGTTAAATAAAACGGTTACACGTGCAGGTGTCTTAACTTTATCGCCATCAAATGTTGGAGCGGTCCAGATCACATCGTAAGTGTTCCAAACGCCCGGTGGCTTGGTTGGGTTTGCCAATGGTATAAATTGCTTGTATATGCTACCAGCCATACCATTAACGTAAGTTTTGTTGTTGTACGAATCTAAAACCTGCAGTTCGTACCCATCGTCGCCTTTACCTATCGAGGCTAAGAAAACGCCGCTATTACCACGTGCCTGGCCTGTACCGGCAATGCTTGCAGGCACTTTCCACTCGATATGTAACTGGTAGTTGCCAAATGATTTCTTAGTTTCGATATTTCCCGATTGTTTGTTTACGGTTAATACATCACCTTTAACATCCCATTTGGCATCGCTGCCGCTGGCAACATCTTTCCATTCGTTAAGGCCGCTTTTGCCATCAAATAACACAACAGCGTCTGATGGGGCATCTGTTGTTAGCTTACCTGCGGTTACCACTTTAGGTACCGGCTCCCATTTTTCGGTATCTTCCGGCTTGTTTTGCGCGTTTGCCATATAGGCTGTGCCTGTTAGCAACGCGGTCAATATTACTTTATACTTCATAATATGTTATGGTTTGATGATTGGCTTATATGTACAGTTTATGTTTTAAATAAGCACTGCTTTTGGCGATACTTACATAAGGATCTATATTGGTAAAATTTTCCTGCTCTACCAGGTAGTGTTTAATACCTGCAAGTTTCGCTTTAGCCAATATGGTTTTGAAATCAATACTGCCAGATCCTATTTCAGTGTTCAGTTCAGGGTTGGTTTTATCCATATCCTTAACGTGTACCATGGCAAAACGGCCCGGGTGTTTCTTAAAGATGGATATCGGATCGTGACCGGCACGTACTACCCAGTAAATATCCATTTCCATTGCTACTAATGATGGGTCTGTTTTAGCAAGAATGGTATCGTAAAAAGTTGTGCCTTCTACCTTTTCCCACTCAAAATTATGGTTGTGGTAACCTAATTTTAAACCTTCTTTCTTGCAAACGGCAGCAGCTTTGTTCATCTTGTCTGCTATCGAGTTAAAATCGGCAGCTGTTTTAATAAAGTCGTGGTTTAAAGAAGGAATCACGATATAAGTTTGGCCGGTAGCGTGAGCAGCTTTTATGTAGCTGTTAAAAATATCCATTTTTCCGGTGCCAAAAAACTCGTCCATACCGTAGTGGCCGCTTGGGGTTTTCAACCCGTTGGCTTTTAATACGGCGCTAAATTCTCTTGCGCTTAATCCCCAAAAGCCGTTTTCAGATGAGTAACCAAAGGTTTCTACTTCTTTATATCCTGCTTTAGCAATTTTGGCAATTACCCCTTTAGGATCTTTTGGTAACTGATCGCGCAGGCTGTATAGTTGTATACCAACGCCGTTTAGGCTTTTTGCAGATAACAAAGATGGTGCAAGCACCATACCTGCCGACGCTAAGCCCGCCTGTGCTAAAAATGTTCTTCTACTTGTCATTATATTTTAAATTGGTTGATGTATCATTAATAGACCCGGTAAGAGCCTTATGGTTTAAACATCGCAAATATGTACCGCTTTGCGTAACGATGCCAGTTTATCTTTTTGCTTCGGTATAAACTCCTGCGCAACAAAACCTTTATGCCCAACCTCTAATACCGCGCGCATAATGGCTGGGTAAAAAAGTTCCTGGGTTTCATCAATTTCGTTACGGCCCGGCACGCCACCTGTATGATAATGCGCAATGTACTGGTGATGCTCGCGGATGTTACGGATAACGTCGCCTTCATCTATCTGCATATGGTAGATATCGTAAAGCAACTTAAAGTTTTCCGATCCTAACCGTTTGCAAAGTTCGGCTCCCCAAGCGGTATGGTCGCACTGGTAATCTTTATGATCAATTTTGCTGTTCAACAGTTCCATAACCAAAACAACGTTGTGCTGCTCGGCAAGTTTCACCATTGGTTTCAAACCCTCCACACAGTTCTTCCATCCTTCCTCGTCAGTTTTACCGCGACGGCTGCCACTAAAGCAGATCAGGTTTCTGTAACCCGCTGCCGCAACCTTGGGGATCATGGCTGTATATTGCTTGTGCAACTGCGCGTGGAATTGTGTATCGCCAAAACCGTCCGTAAGGTTAATTTCGGCACCGTTACACATAGACGAGAACAGGCCGTGCTTTTTAAGTGTAGGCCAATCCTCAGGGCCAACCAGGTCGATGCCTTTTATACCGATGTCTTTCGCGGCAGCGCAAAGCTGCTCTACAGATATATCGCCGTAGCACCAGCGGCAAACCGCGTGGTTAATATTCCCTTTTAATTTATCAGCCATGGCTTCTTTTTGTTCCGACTTAAAAGATGACAGCATACCTGATGCGCCTATTGCCGCAGATCCAGCGAGCAAACTCTTTATAGCCGACCTTCTGTTTGTATTAGCCATGGTTATACTTCTAAACGCCCTTTGGCTGAATCTACTGCCGCTATTGTTTTTTCATCTTTAAAGAAAGTGATGAATAACAGGAATACTACAGCTGCAATACCTGCAGGTATCAACCAGATCATTTTCCAATCGTGGCCGGCTGGTGAATTGTAGCTATCGGATATTAAACCCGCAATATAAAAACCGATAAGCATACCGATACCGTAAGTTGCCAGCGTTATCATACCCTGTGCAGCGCTTTTGTACTGCGGGCCTGCTTTTGAATCGGTATAGATTTGCCCTGATACGAAGAAGAAATCGTAACATACGCCGTGAAGCGCGATACCAATGATCAGCATAAAACTTAATTCGCCGGCGTTACCGTAAGCGAACAACACGTAACGTACAGCCCATGCCAGCATACCTACCAGGATAGTCCACTTGAAGCCGAATTTCTTAAAGAAAATAGGCAAACAAAGCAGGAATAAGACCTCAGAGATTTGGCCGATGGTCATTTTACCGGTTGGATTATCAACTTTAATATCCGTTAAGAACGCGCTTGCATTCTGGTAGTAAAAAGCAAGTGGGATACAGATCAATATAGATGCGATAAAAAATACCGCAAAGTTTTTATCCTTTAAAAGTTTTAGAGCGTCTAAACCAAGCAAGGTTGATATCGTTACTTTACCTGTAGCCGCCTTTGGCGGTGTTGCAGGCAATGTAAAGCTAAACAAGCCCAATATCAGCGAAGCAATACCCGTCATTAAAAATGTTTTTTGCAGTAAACCGGCGCTGATACCATCTGGTGAATCCCAATGGAACAGATAACTGATGGCTAATCCAGCAATGATCCAACCCATTGTACCGAAGATACGAATAGATGAAAATTCCTTTTCAGGATCGCCCATCTGGTTAAACGAAACTGAATTTACAAGTGCCAGTGTTGGCATATAAATAACCATGTAGCCTAACACATAGGGATAAAACACAGCGATATCTGCCGCTTTATACATCTGGTACATTAAAACCGCCCCAATAATATGTAACACACCCAAGATACGTTCGGCGTTAAAATACCTATCGGCAATTAATCCAATTATAAACGGTGCGATGATAGCCCCCCATGATTGAGTTGAAAAAACGGCCCCGGTTTGCGCACCGGTGGCATGTAGTGTACTCCCTAAAAAGGGGCCTAAAGTTACAAACCATGCACCCCAGATAAAAAACTCCAGGAACATCATGGTAGATAACTTAACGCGTGTTGTTACGGTCATAATTGGTATTGGTTTAATTAATTGGTTAAGTTGGTTTACTTATTTTACGGTTAAGATGTACTTAACCATTTCTTTTGCATCTGCTAAAGGCAAATCGGGGTGGCCTGTCATACCAACGGTTCCCCAGTTACCGCTACCACCTTTTATTACCTTTTCGGCAAGCATATCAACGTCACTATCTTTGTATTTTTTTGCGATATCAACCAGCGCGGGGCCAATAACTTTGCTTTGCGCATTGTGGCAAGTGTTACAGTCGCTATTTGCCATCAGGGCTTCGCCTTTATTATCCGGGGTACCTGCACCTTTTGTTGTACCAATGTTATTCACTGCTGTATCCTGTGCTGCATCTGAATTATGAGCAACCGCATTTTGATCTGCAGATTGTGCGCTGTCTGCTTCGCTGCCACCTGTTGGAGTTGATTTGTCAGCGCCACCACATGCTGCCATTGCAAGGCTTATAGCTAATATTACGAATATCTTTTTCATGAGCGTTATTATTTTAGAGCGTTTGTATATGTGTTATTTATAATCCAATTAGCGATCTGTTAAAAGCGTCGTCGCTGCCTGACGCTGCAAAGTCATCAAAGGCACGATCTGTTACCCTGATGATATGGTCTTTGATGAACTGGGCGCCTTCGCGTGCACCATCTTCCGAGTTCTTTAATGCACATTCCCATTCCAGCACTGCCCAGCCTTTGTAATCATACTGGGCTAATTTGCTAAAGATGCCTTTAAAATCCACCTGCCCATCGCCTAACGAGCGGAAACGACCCGCGCGGTCTATCCAATCCGAATAACCACCGTAAACACCTTGCCTGCCCGTAGGGTTAAACTCGGCATCTTTTACGTGGAACATTTTTATGCGTTCGTGGTAAATATCAATGTATTCCAGGTAATCCATAGCCTGTAATACAAAGTGCGACGGATCATATAACAAGTTAGCGCGCTTATGGTTGTTAACTTTACTTAAAAATCTTTCGTAGCTAACGCCGTCGTGCAGGTCTTCGCCCGGGTGGATCTCGTAGCAAAGGTCAATGCCGTTCTCGTCAAATACGTTCAGGATAGGCTCCCAGCGTTTGGCAAGCTCATCAAATGCTGCATCAACCAAACCGGCAGGGCGCTGCGGCCATGGGTAAACCATACCCCAGATAAGCGCACCGCTAAAAGTAACATGTGCGTCTAAACCCAGATTTTTTGATGCTTTGGCGGCTGCATATAACTGCGATACCGCCCATTTCTGCCTTTCGGCAGGGTTGCCTTTAACCTGTGCCGGTGCAAAAGCGTCGAAGAGGCTGTCGTAAGCAGGGTTAACTGCTACCAGTTGTCCTTGCAGGTGTGTGGATAGCTCAGTAATTTCTAAACCGGCCTCGTTCACAATACCTTTTATTTCGTCGGCGTAGGTTTTGCTATCGGCTGCTTTTTGCAGGTCGATAAAACGCAGATCATTAGTTGGAAGCTGTACGCCTTTGTAACCCAAGCCCGCTGCCCATTGGCAAATCGACTTCAAATCGTTAAATGGCGCTTCGTCACCAATAAACTGGGCTAAAAATATGGCCGGTCCTTTTATGGTAGTCATTTGTTAGATAGTATATTTTGTCCATTTTTCGTTGCTTGCGTTTGAGGCAACAACGTTATTTATAAAAGCCATACCGCGGATGCCATCATCGATAGAAGGGAAATCAAGCCATTCTGGCTGCGGTTCGCGGCCTTCAATTTTGGCACTAAGCGCCAGTGCGAAGTTACGATATAAGTTACCGAAAGCTTCCAGGTAACCTTCCGGGTGTCCGCCCGGTGTGCGGCAGTTTGATGTAGCGTATGTAGATAACCTATCGGCATAATTGCTGCCTGCCCTTAAGGTCTCGGCAGGTCTGTCTATCCATTTTACGGTTAGTGTGTTAGGCTCCATTTGTGCCCACTCTAAACTTCCCTCCTCCCCGTAAACACGGATCTTAAGGGCGTTCTCCTCGCCTGCTGCAACCTGCGATGCAATTAGTGTACCTGTCGCGTTTTCTTCAAAACGTAAAAGCACGGCACCGTCATCATCCAGCATACGGCCGTCAACCACAATATTTAATGAAGCGTTAAGCTCCGTTATCTTTAAACCAGAAATATATTCGGCAAGGTGCGCGGCGTGTGTGCCAATATCGCCCATGCAGCCGCTTTTACCCGATTTTTTGGGGTCTGTACGCCAAGCAGCGCCAGCGTTTCCCTCACGTTCAGATAAGCGGCTTAACCAACCCTGGATATATTCAACATAGATCTTTCTTACTTTACCAAGCTTGCCGCTTTTTACAAGTTGCTTTGCTTCTTTTACCATTGGGTAACCCGCATAGGTGTGGGTAAGCAACAGCATCAGCCCGGTTTCTTCAACCTTAGCTTTTAGCTGTTGGGCTTCTTCTAAAGTAAAGGTTACGGGTTTTTCTACCACCACGTTAAAGCCATTCTCTAAAGCCTGCATTGCCGGGGCAAAGTGGGCAAAGTTTGGTGTAACAATGGTTACAAAGTCCATACGTTCATCAGCCGGCTTTTGCGCTTCTGCTTTAAACATATCATCGTAAGTATTATAAATTCTGTCGGGCGCTAAAAAAAGCATGTTACCGCTTTCTTGTGCTACATCGGCATGCATGCTTAGGGCACCGCATACCAATTCAATTTGGCCGTCCATGTTGGCTGCAATACGGTGGATAGCGCCAATAAAGGCATCCTTGCCGCCGCCAATCATGCCCATGCGCAATTTTCTGTTACTCATATTATGTAAATAAACTTTTAAAAGCCTGCCTTGCCATATGCGGCAGAGCGGTTTTAAAAGTATAAAATTTAGAATGAAAATAAAAGCCCTTCCGCAGGAGCGAAAAGGCTTATTTTATAACTTGCTATGAAAGCGCCCAGGCTCTGTCGCCTTTTTTGTAAGGGTAATCGCCTACATATTTACCCGGGACCGCCACGTAACGTAACGCTTTGGTAGCACCAACTTCTGATGTAAAGAAACCCAGCAGGGTTAATTGTTTTATCATAGTGAAGTAGTGGTTAGCGTCCTCAGGTTTTTTAGTTTTTGAGTATTCTTTTGCTTCTTTATCAAGGGCAGTTAATACCTCGGCGCGTTGCTTCGCATCAACTTCCATAAAAGTCTTTTTGAACTTCTTGTCGGTTGCTTCATCCAACTGAGATAAACCTTTTTTGAAGATCTTCTGATCAGCCTCTGTGTAGCAATCCCTTACCATTACAGCCATAAAACCACCAACGTTTGCTGCTTTAGCACCTGGGGTTTTGGTTTCAGGTAAAATAGTTTCACCAACCTCATTTAAAAATGCGGTGGTTTCTTTTGCAAAAAGGTCATCGGTATTAACCTTGCTGCCAGATTTACAGCCTGATATAAAGAACTCGGCACCTATAACCGTTCCTCCAAGTATCAAACCTACTCTGCCTATTGCGTCTCTTCTATTCATTTTTTTAATTATTGAATTTTGATTTAATGATTATGCTTTTAGCTCAAAACCCGCCGGGTATTGGCGTTTAACAAACTGGTTAACATCATCAAAGTTGGTAACCTTCATGGCGTTGTTATCCCAGGTATATTTGAATGCACCACCTTTAAGGTCGTGACCGCGTACAGCTAAGTTAGCCATCAGTAATGCTTCGGTAAGCGGGCCGGCAACTTCAAACGGAGAACTTACTTCCATTTTACCATAACCTGCCAAACAAGCCTCTACCCATTGCGCATAGTGGCCGTTAGCGCCACCCGGTACACGTTTGTATTTTTGCGGCGCATTTGCACTTGCCGTACGCTCTTTCGGCAACAAAGTGGCCGCATCAGAGTAAGTACTGGCATACATTTTACCTTTAGAACCAATGAATAACGTACCGTTACCTTCTTCGCCACCCCATTTTTCGTTAGGCCCAAGCTCTTCAGGTCTTTCGGGTTGGATACCACCGTCCATCCAGTGCAGGGTTACATCGCCTTTTGTTTTAGCGGTTTTAGGGAATGTTAATGTGATGTGGCTTGACGGAGGGCAGCTTTCAGGGAAACTTCCTTTTCTGAACGAATCAACATAAACGCCACCTACACTTGCCTGTACATCTTTAACGTACTGAAGGCCCAACACACGGAAAGGTGCTTCAACAAGGTGGCAACCCATATCACCAAGGGCGCCGGTTCCATAATCCCACCACCCACGCCAGTTGAAAGGAACAAGTTTTTCAACGTAATCCTTTTTAGGCGCTGTACCTAACCAAAGGTTCCAGTCAAGTTCTTTAGGGATATTGGTGCTTGGATCGGGCCATTTGATGCCTTGCGGCCATACCGGGCGGTTTGTCCAGCAGTAAATAGTATCTACATCGCCAATAAGGCCTGCGTCATACCATTCGGCCATTAAACGGGTACCATCATTTGATGCGCCCTGGTTACCCATTTGTGTAACTACTTTAAATTTTTTGGCAGCATCCGTTAATAAACGAGCTTCCCAAATATCATGCGTCAAGGGCTTTTGCACGTAAACGTGTTTGCCCTGCGCCATAGCATTGTAAGCTATAATAGCATGATTATGATCGGGAGTTGATACGGATACGGCATCAAAATGCTTGTGCTCTTTATCATACATCTCGCGCCAGTCTTTATAGTACTTCGCTTTAGGAAACGAGGCCCTTGATTTGGCTGCGCTACGGTCGTCAACGTCACACAGGAAAGCAATGTTAGCCTTACCGCTTTTTGCAAAGTTCGCGATATCACTTTCGCCTTTACCGCCGGCACCTATACCTGCAACATTTAGCATATCGCTTGGTGCTGTATAACCGGTACCGCCTAATACAAAGCGTGGTACTATCATAAAGCCCGCGGCTGCTAATGCACCCGTTTTAAGGAAATCCCTCCTCGAGGGGGTCGAACTTTCGTTCGTTGTGGTTTCTTTCTTTTCAGTCATTGTTAGTCGAATTTCAATACTGTTAAATATTACCTTTTTTAAGTTCCTGTACCGCGAAGTTAGCTGCACGTGCTGTAAGCGCCATGTAGGTAAGCGATGGGTTTTGGCAAGCTGATGATGCCATTGCCGCGCCATCTGTTACAAATACATTTTTGGCCTCCCAAACCTGGTTGTTGCCGTTAAGTACAGATGATTTTGGATCGCGGCCCATGCGTGCTGTGCCCATTTCGTGGATTCCACGGCCTAATACCGGGTCTGATGTATATGTTTGTACATCCTTAACACCAGCGTTTTCCAGCATTTCTTTTGCATCGTTCATCATATCGATACGCATCTTACGCTCGTTATCTTTACACTCTACATCAAATGCCAGTATCGGCAATCCCCATTTATCTTTCTTGGTTTTGTCGAGTGTTATTTTATTCTCATGGTAAGGAAGTGTTTCGCCGAAACCGCCCATACCAAAGCTCCATGATCCGGGTTCTGTTAAAGCGTCTTTGAAATCACCACCGATGTTTAGTTCGGCAATATCACGGCTCCAACCGCTGCGGCTACCGCCACCCTGGTAACCAAACCCACGAATGTAATCGCGTTTTTCGCCATTTAAATTACGGTAACGCGGTATGTATATACCATTAGCCCTGCGGCCAAAGGTGTACTTGTCTTCAAAACCTTCTACACGGCCACCCGCACCAACACCTAAGTGGTGGTCCATCACATTATGACCAAGCTGGCCGCTACTGCTGCCTAAGCCGCCTTCCCATACATCGGTAGCTGAATTCATTAACACCCAGGCGCTGTTTAGTGCCGATGCATTAACGAAAACTATCTTAGCGAAGAATTCATACGTTTTGTTTGTTTCGGCATCAAGTACTTCTACTCCTTTGGCTTTTTTGGTGTTTTTATCGTAAATGATCTTAGTTACGATAGACCATGGGCGAAGGGTTAAGTTACCTGTTGCCACAGCCGCAGGCAATGTTGCCGATTGCGTGCTGAAATATGCGCCAAACGGACAGCCTAACCAACACTTGTTACGGTACTGGCAATTTGTACGGTTGTTATGCGGCACAGTGATGTTGGCTGTACGGCCAATTACAAAGTGACGTGTATCTTTATAAAATTCTTTATAACGTTTCTGAACATCTTTTTCTACGATATTCATTTCCATTGGCGGCATAAAATCGCCATCCGGTAGGATAGGTACGCCATCCTTATTTCCTGAGATACCTGCAAAGCGCTCTGCATAACCATACCAGTCGTGCAGATCCTTATAACGGATAGGCCAGTCGGTACCGATGCCGTCTTTCGCATTAGCTTCAAAATCGGTATCGTGCCAGCGGTATGATTGACGGCCCCACATCAATGAACGGCCACCTACGTGGTACCCACGGAACCAATCGAAACGCTTAATTTCTGTATACGGACTTTCTTTTTCATTGGTCCAGTAATCCAGATTGACTTCATTTAAGGGATAATCGCGCTTTAAAACGGGATAATCCTCGATCATTTTCTGTGTACGGCCGCCCCTGTGTTCAAATTCCCACGGGCCTTTGTTAGCGTTCACATAATCTTTAATGTGCTCGATATTTTTACCGCGCTCCAACATAAGGGTTTTTAAGCCCTTCTCGGTCAGTTCTTTAGCGGCCCAGCCACCAGAAATTCCTGAACCAATGACGATAGCGTCATAAGTGTTTGTAGACATAAAAGTATAGCGTTTAATAAAATGTTATAGTAATTGGTTGTTCCGTCTAATGTATGAATAATAATTATTTTCCAAACTTTTTTCATTGTGTTTTTTATACACAATGTAGCGCCTCACCCCAACCCTCTCCTTTGGAGAGGGAGTTAGGTTACACGTTTCCCTTCTTCAGTTCGCCTATATAATGGTCTACCGCGCGGGCGGTAAAGGCCATATAGGTAAGCGATGGGTTTTGGCAGCTGGTAGATGTCATACTTGCGCCATCTGTAACGTAAACGTTTTTACAGGCGTGCAGGCGGTGCCATTTATCCAACATAGATGTTTTGGGGTCTTTACCCATCCGCACGCCGCCCATTTCATGGATGTCCAGCCCTGGTGCCCTATGGTCTGTTGATGCCTGGATATTTTTGAATCCTGCAGAGGTAAACATCTCTGTCATCTGCTCAATATAATCCTTCTTCATCTTCTCGTCGTTATCATCATAATCAACAGAGATCCTTAACTGAGGGATGCCAAACGGATCTTTAAGCGATTTGTCTAAGGCAACGAAATTGGTTTCTTTAGGGATGGTTTCGCCCATCATGTGCGATCCTACATGCCAGCCGCTCAGGCCTTTTTTAACGAGGTTGTTCTTCAGGTCCTGCCCTATGCCGTTGCTGCTGTTTTGCTCATAGCGGTAAGCGCTAAAACCACAGGCATAGCCGCGTAAAAAGTCGGTTTCCTGTTTGTAAACATTCCTGAAACGCGGAATGTAACCGCCACCGGCCGGGTTACGGCCATCTGTTGTCCATTCCTTAGCCCCATCGTATTCGGCATTTATATGTGCCGAGTAATTATGGAACGCAACGTATTTGCCCAATGTACCGCTATCGTTACCCAAACCATTAGGGAAACGGCTTGATGTAGAATTAAGCAACACGAGGTTACTGTTTAAAGCCGCAGCGTTTACAAAAATAACGTTGGCATAATATTCTATAGCTTCTTTGGTGTTGGCATCGATAACGCGAACGCCTGTCGCTTTGCCTTTTTTCTCATCGTAAATGATGGATTCCACAACCGAATGCGGCCTCAACGTGCAATGGCCCGAGCGTAATGCCCAGGGTATGGTAGATGAGTTGGCGCTAAAATAGCCGCCAAACGGGCAGCCGCGCTGGCAAAGCGTGCGCTCCTGGCATTGCCCCCTGCCCTGGTCTAAATGGATCTGGTTGGGTTTTGATAAGTGTGCACAACGTGCGCTTATCACGTGCCTGTTCTGATATGTTTTTTTAACGTGGTTGCTAAAATAGGTTTCTACCGCGTTAAGCGGGAAGGCAGGTAAAAATTCGCCATCGGGCAGTTCTGCCAAACCATCGCGGTTACCAGAAATACCGGCAAACTTTTCTACATAGCTGTACCACGGTGCAATATCGTTGTACCGGATAGGCCAGTCAACCGCGAAACCATCACGCGCGGGGCCTTCAAAATCAAACTCGCTCCAACGCTGGGTTTGACGTGCCCATAATAATGATTTACCACCTGTTTGATAGCCGCGGATCCAATCGAAGGGTTTTTCCTGCACGTAAGGGTGCTCTGCATCTTTTACAAAAAAGTGCGCCGCATCTTCGCCAAAGGCATAGCAACGGTTTACAATGGGGTTTGCTTTCTGCACATCATCGGGCATTACGCCGTGGTGCGGAAATTCCCATGGATACAGGTTGGTTGTAGGGTAATCTTTTAAATGTTTTACATCTCGGCCACGCTCCAATACAAGCGTTTTAAGGCCTTTATCGGTAAATTCCTTTGCAGCCCAGCCACCACTCATACCTGATCCTATAACTATGGCATCAAACGTACGGTCTTTAACACTATCTATATTTAAATTTGCCATTATACTGCTACAAGCTTTTTAACAGGGAAGTATGCATTATATCTCCCCGGGACTAATTCATAAACTATTTGCTTCGTCATAAAATATTTAGACGTGGTGTAGCCAAACACAGTTTGTTCTTTCACCATTTTGTAAAACGCTATCCGCTTTGTGGTGTCTTTATAATTAGCGTCTTTGGCGTTTTTATCAACTGTATTTACAAAAGTTGTACGCTCTGCAACAGTGCTATCGTTAAACGATTTACCCAACTGCTTTTTAGCGGCATCGGCAAAATCGCCCAGGCCTTTTATAAAATCTGCCTGGTGCTCTTTATCGTAACAATCATCTATCATTTTAAAAACAAACAGGTTGATGCCCAGTTCGGCAGCGCCGGGGGTATCTGTTTTTGGCAGGATGGTTT
The DNA here is from genome assembly GCF_040547175.1 of Mucilaginibacter sp. UYP27. Lineage (NCBI taxonomy): Bacteria > Pseudomonadati > Bacteroidota > Sphingobacteriia > Sphingobacteriales > Sphingobacteriaceae > Mucilaginibacter > Mucilaginibacter sp. UYP27. Next base: position 583,605 of record NZ_JBEPPE010000002.1, on the reverse strand, counting down.
CGGTAAGGTTATTAACCAGTGTTTCCTGGTCGGCATCTACCTTAAGCTTTTTTAGCTGTACTACAGGTTTACCCTTATCCGTTAGGCACGACGGCAAAATTGCCGCGCTGCCTAAAATTAGGGCCATGTTCCTGATGGCGATTCGCCGGTTCATATTTAAATTCAATGGTGAGTAATTAAATGTTATAAATACGTTTACAGGGGTGTAAGGTAGTTTTTACTCCTTAATATCCCCACTTTTTCATGGTTTGTAAGTCAATTTTTACACAATCTATCGGATCAAGGCCCTGGTAAGATTCCTGTTCGATGATGAGGTAAACGGTTCCGCCTATTTTTTTGGCAGTTTTCAACACATCCTTAACAGGTAAAACGCCTTTGCCAAGGATAGTACTTTCGTAACCGGTTCCTTCATTTTTATCCGCGCTTTTCACCTCGTCCTTAACGTGCATCGAGATAAATCTTCCCGGATATTTCTCGATGATACCTGCTGCATTGTTCTCGCGGCCGTACATGTTTCCAATATCCAGCTGTTGTGATACCTTTTCAGGATCCGTATTTTGCATGATATAATCGAACAGACGGATATCGCCTACCATGGTAGTAAATTCAAAATCGTGGTTGTGGTAGCCAAACTTCATGTTGAATTTCTGGCAAAGCTCGCCGCTTTTGTTGAACTGGTCCATTGTGCGCTTCAGCAGGTCGGTATCGTGCCTAACTTTATCGTCCATCCACGGGCTGATCACGAATTTTTGGCCCATAGCGGCTGCGTCTTCAACAGTATATTTCCAAACGTCGGTAAAGTCATTTGTGGCGGCATCCCAGTGTGCCGGCGTCATCACAGTGTGGCCACTTGGCATTTGCATGCCCAGGTCGTCCAGACGTTTTTTAAATTCTTTTGCTGTCCACCCGTAAAACTTGCGGTTTATATAGTTGGCGTGTTCTACGTGCTGGTAACCCATATCGGCCAGTTTCTTCAACGTGGTGGTAGGGTCTTTCATCATGGCATCGCGTACCGAATATAGCTGTAAACCTACCCTTTGTATCGGGCCGGGGGCGGCAAATATATTTTTAGGCATTATTGCCGCCGCTGTGGCTGCAATGGCCCCTGTTTTTAAAAAACTTCTGCGTGATGGATTCATTATATTTTGAGATTTAGTTGAACTTAGTTTTTACTAATTGGAAACGTTGGAAACAGCAAACTGGTATTACTTATAAAGGCAATATGCTTACTATCAGGCGACCACGACGGCGTATTGATAGTGCCCTGCCCACCATATAGATACGCAACCACCTTTGGCTCGCCCCCGCCTATTGGCATTACACGGATGTAAACATGCTTGTAAAAAGGGTGATCGCCGGGCTCAACTTCGCCTTTAAGGAAAGTTATAAATACGATCCATTTACCGTCTGGCGATACGTGCGGGAACCAGTTGTTATTACCGTCATTAGTTATCTGCGTTTGGTTGCTGCCGTCAGCATCCATGCGCCAAACCTGCATTAAACCAGAGCGTACCGAGTTGAAATAGATATGCTTGCCGTCGGGTGTGTACTCGGGGCCGTCATCAAGGCCTTTGGTTGTAGTGAACCTTTCTTCGGCGCCGCCTGAAACCGGGATGCGATAAACATCATACTCGCCATCGCGCTCGCCGCAAAATACAAGGTATTTACCATCCGGCGACCAGCCGTGCATGTAAGACGCGCCTTTCTCAAACATAACCTTGCGCGCTTCGCCACCTGTTACAGGCACAACATATCCTGTTGACGGGCCACCATCGCCACTGCTAATAGTAAGCCATTTACCGTCGAACGATAGAACATGGTCGTTATTATTGTTTTTTGCCTTACCTGTATTTATAGCTTTTGGCGTATTAGTAGCCAGGTTGAAATTGTAAAGCGTGCCCTCGCTGTTATAAATAAGCGATTTGTTATCGGTTGTCCAATTTGGTGCCTGTAACGATTTTGGCGACTGATAAATGATACGGCTGTTATGGCTTTCCATATCAAGCAGTTCGATACTGCTACCGATATAAGATTTATAAGTAACTAAATTTGCCGGGGCCGGTACCACAATACGAATGTTACTAAAAACGGCTTTTTCGGTTACGTTAGCATTATGCGAGCACACAAATATGCCTACGTAAACATCATCACCCAAATCGAGATCTATCTTTTGTTCGGGTCCAAATACGTCGCCATTACGGGCTACAGACATGGTGTAGGTATTGCCTTTTCTTTCTAACTGTAGCACGCCTGCACCGGTTATGTTTGCCTTTTGTTCGCGAGTGCTATCGCCTGTTGCCCTTCTATATTGTAAGGATGTTAAACCATCGCCATGCACAACTGCGTTTATATGTGCCGAATTGCCTGCTAACGACTTGCGTACCATTAAGCCGAACTTACGATGAGCCTCGGTGCCCTTACCTATGAAGGAGGCATTGGTGCGCAAAATAAAATCGCCTTTCATTTTTTTCCACACAAAATGAAACTCATCTTTATCAAACCAAATGTTTGTGCCCGATGCAGTAACAGTGTACTGCTGTGATAGGGCTTCATAAATAACAGCACCTTTGTGTTTAACACTTCCTACATCAGCACTCCCATCAAAAATACCAACAGGCTTGCTTTGCGCATAAGCGCCCGCAGCAAGTACAGCAGTTGCCAGCAAGCCGGCAAACACACAAATAGCTTTTTTAAACATCAGAATTTTAGGTTATGAATAATTGGTTGCCTAAGTTATATATTCATTTTTAAAAATCACAGCGCAAAAAACGCTTTTAAACAAAAAAGGGACACTTTCGTACCCCTTTTAATTGTGAACCCATGTTAGCGGGCTAAAATATTATCGTCAATTATTAATTGACCTCGGTAGCGAAGATCTGCTTGCCCGTTGTTGGGCACACAACCGGCTCGGAAACGACCTTAGAAGGCCCGGCTTTTATGTAATCTTTATAAAATTGCTTTTTTGAATCGTGGTAGTGGCTTACTGCACCTATCATGTGCATAAACTTAATGTAATACCAAGCGCTATCAACCTGGTGTGGCTTAAACCCCGACCTTGCACTTTTTGGGTACAAGTGGTGGTTATTGTGCCATTCGCCGGCAACAATACCCGGCCAAAGCTGGTTAACCGACATATCTTTAAAATTATGATCTACACCTCCGCGGCGTTTATCTTCGCCCTTGCCGTGTCCTTCGTAGTTAAAGGTACGTACACCCACAGCCCAAAAACCGGCCGCGCCAAATATCGCGCAAGCTAAGCCAATGCCGCCAAGCAGGTAAAATACAGTGAACCAAAATGCCCAATTGGCAATAACGCCAAGTACCATATGGAAAGGGTTAGCTATTGAACCCCATTTTTTATACTGCGCGTAGGTATTACAGGTAACACCTGTATGTTTCATTAAAGTGATACAACGGTTAAAGCCTTTTTCATCAAGGTTACGATTAACAGGCTGGTGGTTGGCATCTGCTAAAAAGCAGTACAGAAAACCGCCCTGCGCGTTATATGGGTCGCCCGGGGTATCAGATAACGCGTGGTGCACGTGGTGCGATATCGCATAGATCTCTTCAGGAATAATTTTAAGGGTAAGGTTTTGGGTTACAAAACGCCAAAAGTTATTGCGAAACTTGAACGCGCCGTGCGTACAATACCTGTGGTACCAGATGGTACCGTGGGTACCCATAACCATCATGCTATAAACAAAGGCTATTACAAGGCCCTGGATAGAAAAGTATTTAAAAAGGAACAAAAACAAGAACGGGGCTAAAAACAACACCATTCCCCAACTCATAAAAGAGAGCCAGTTTTTTTTGTCTTTAAATATATTTAGGCGTGAAAAAAATTCTGAAAATATCTGCTTTGGGGTGGGCTTAGAAAGCTCGCCGTCTGCGTTTTTCCATCCGTAAGATGGTTCCTGTAGCACATCATGTATAAATGCCATTCGTATCTCTGGGTTTATTAATTAATTAGGTTAATCAAAGGTGATTTACGGACTAAAGATAGCCATTGGTTTTTAAAACCCGATGAAAAAATTAAAGAATAATTAAATTATCAGTTAAATGTCTCTCTCATTGCAACAATTATATGACGACAGTAAACTCCTTGCAACAATCATATGACGATTATTATAAAGCTTAAACTTTCGCAATACATTCATTGTCGTAAAGCTAAATAACGACGGCCATGACAAAATATTTCCTATCTCTGTTTTTAGGCGTATTCTTTTTCGGAAGGGTATCTGCTCAACAACCACGCGATGTGAACGGTACTGTTACAGATACCTTAGGAAATGTTGGCGGCGTTACCGTAAAGCTCACCTCGGCAACAGATAGTGTTGTTATTGGCAGCGATGTAAATGGCAAATTCCACTTTGCGCAAGTGAAATCGAAAAACTTTAAAGTAACTATTTCGGGGCTTGGCTACCAGGCGTTTACCCGCAAGTATGTGATGGATAACGATACCAAACCCATTCAGCTTGCCCCTGTTAAATTAAAAGTGCAGGTAAACCGATTAGATGGTGTTACAATAACAGCGGCAGCACTACCCATAATAATTAAGGAAGATACGGTTGAGTATAATGCCGCGGCCTACAAAGTACGTGAGGGATCGCAGGTGGAAGACCTGATCAAAAAAATGCCGGGCATTACAGTGGATAAAGATGGCAACGTAACCGCCCACGGCAAGCAGGTGACCAAGGTGCGCTTAAATGGCAAAAATTACTTTGGCGGCGACGTGCAAACGGCTACCCAAAACTTGCCTGCCAATATTGTAGAGAACATACAGGTGATTGACGATTACGGCGACCAGGCCAACCTTACCGGCATCAAAACCGGCGAACCGGAGAAGATCCTGAACATAACCATACAAAAGGGCAAACGTACCGGTAAATTTGGGCAGGCTACGGTGGGTGTTGGTAACGACGACCGCTACCTGGCAAAGTTATCGGCAAACGCGTTTAAGGAAGACAGGCAGATCTCTGTTATCGGCACCTGGAACAACACCAATACCAACTCCTTTAACCTGGCTGCGGGCGGCGGTGGAGGCGGCCGCGGAGGAGGTGGTGGAGGCGGCGCAGCAGCCGGAGGCATCAGCACCGCAAATGGCATTACCACCAACCGTTCGTTAGGGTTTAACTATCGTGATGAATGGGGCAAAAAAGTAACGGCTTATGGCAGTTACAGCTTTGCCGACAGGGATAAATTGACCACCAGCACATCGCAACAGCAGGTTACCTTCCCAACCGGTGTAATTATCAACAACGACAACAGCGTGGGCAAAACCAACAACATCAATCACCGTTTAGATTTTAACCTCGAGTACCGGATAGATACAGCCAACTATCTTAAAATAAATCCCAGCTATTCTTACAATTCATCAAACAGCGATAACACGGATATTTTTAATAACACCCGCAAGAACATCGAGATAAATGGGAACGAGTTAACTTTAACAAACGGCAACTCGCCAAGTGGGGGTGCAACTATATTGTTTAATCATAAATTTAAAAGGAAGGGCCGTAACTTCAGCATCAACTCCGGTTTCAATTTTTCCAAGAACGACCAGGACCAATACGAGGAATATATAACAGAGCCAAAAGACGCAACTACGCCGCCGTATCAGCAGATCTACACCAACAACAGCTCAAAAAGGGCGAACGTTAGCCTAAGCTATACCGAACCTATCGGCAAGACAACTTATTTGGAGGCAAACTACGCTTACAACTATTCTAATACCGATAATAACCGGTTGAATTACCGCATAGACAGTGCAACAAAAGCGCAAACCTATATCGATTCGCTTAGCACCGTTTATAACTACCAGTTCATCACCAACCGTTTTGGATTAAACATCAGGGGGATAAAACCCAAATACAATTACACCATTGGCCTTGCTGTGCAGCCCGCTACGTTGAACGGCGAATCGCATAATTTTGCTACTTCGACAAATACGTTCAATTACATCCCTACCGCAAGGTTTATTTACAACTTCAAAAAGAACCACTCGCTATCTGTTAATTATACTGGCAACAACAACCAGCCATCGTTTACGCAATTGCAGCTGCAGCCGGATTTTTCGAACCCGCAAAACCGTATTTACGGTAACCCTGATCTGAAACCTGAGTTTACCAACAACATCAACATGCGCTACAACCAGTTCGACCTTACAAGCGGCAACTCGTTGTTTACCAATCTATCATTCAGCACCACGCAAAATAAAATTGTTACCAGTACACAACCGCAAACTATAGATAGCACTAAGCAGGAAACAAGGTATTTAAATACCAGCGGTTTTTACTCTGCCAATGGTAATTATGCTTTTTCTAAACCGTTTGCCAACCGCAAATTCACCGTTACTTTAAACGGCGGGGTTAACTACAATAACAATATCAACTTTACCGAAGGCAACCGTAACCTGGCCAAAAACTGGGTATTTAACCAGGGCGCTAAGGTCCGGATCGATATCGACAGCCTGATGGATACCGAAATAAGCGGTAATTACAGCATCAATAAAACCCGTAACAGCATCCCTACATTCCTAAGTTCGGATGCGAAAACATGGACTTTGCGACTGGATGGCCGCAACTACTTTTTTTATAACCTGGTGTTGGGCTACAACCTTACCCAAACCTTTAACAGTGGTTTTAGCAGCACCGTTAAGGCCAACCTTACCCTCCTAAGTACTTATGTGGAGTATCAGTTCATGAAAAATCATTTGGCAGCCCTGCGTTTCCAGGCGTTTGATCTTTTCAACCAAAACACGGGTGTAACACGTTCGGTTAGCGGTAACCAGATCATTGATACACGTACCAATCGTTTGGGAAGGTACTTGATGCTCTCATTTACCATGCGCCTGCAGCAATTCGCGGGAAGGCAGGGCCGTAACGGCGGAGGTGGTGGCCGCGGCGGGCGTGGTGGTGGCGGTGGTGGCCGACGTGGCGGTGGTGCATAATTTTAGGTTTTTACTTATCTTTATAAAATGACAACCGGGGATAAGATTTACCCTACCAAAAAGGGTTTTATAATTTATATTGTAATTGGTCTGCTATTGATTATGGAGGTGAGTTACATTTTTAACGGCCTGTACCTTTCGGCAGTGTCACTCATCGCACTAACGGGCGTTATTGTTATCCCGTTGCTAAATACCCGCTACACCATAACGGCCGACAATACCTTAAAAGTTAAATGCGGCTTTTTTGTGAACCTTACCATCCCGATAGAAGACATCCGCAAGATAACATCAACCAAAACCATTTTAAGCGCCCCTGCCCTATCATTTGACAGGTATGAGGTGTTTTATAACAAATTTGATTCGGTGGTGATATCGCCCATCAATAAAAAAGAATTTATTGCTGATCTGCAAAACATAAACCCGGCTATCGAGTATATTCGTAATACCGTTTAACCAATGCTACCTACTACCATGTTAAAACGCTACCTATTATTATTTGCCGCGGTCCTCTTTATCAATATCTGCTTTGCGCAGGATACCATAGAGGTAAAACGAAGGATATCCACCGATGTTACCGAAGTTTACAAAGTACTGGCTAAGGAGGTAAACACACGCTGTGGTTTATTTAAAGCGCTGTATAAAAATAAGGTTGTTGTTGCTACAGGCCTTTATGATAAAGATAAAAGAACAGGCCTTTGGAAGTTTGCAGACCGCAATGGCGTAATCATACAAACATATGACTATACCAATAACCGCCTTTTTTATGAGGCGAAGGAAGACACTACATCGCGCCTTAGGTACTTTGTAGATAAGGAACTTAAAGAGGGAGATAAGGTTACCAAGCCTATAAAAATTGGCGGCGTTTTTTATGGTTATCTCCCTTACTTAACATTGTTTACCTTGCCAAAGGGTTATAAAGAAATTGACCGCGATGCGGTTATCGCAACTGTTGAACTATTAATTAGCCCGGGCGGGCGGCTGGCTGATTATAAGGTAAACTTAATACAATATGCGACGGTAGAGCCATTTAAAACGGTAAACATGAATATTAAGCTGCCCGACCCTGCCGACCTTAAGTTTATACCCGCCACTTTAAACGGCGAACCAGTTGCTTGCAGAGTGATCATACGATGCGAGATCAACAACCGGTTACATTTAGATTTTGAATAATCTCCTAATCCCATGAACAGGAAATTGAATAGCAAAGTTTTATAACAAGGACGCCGAATGAATTTCATTCGGCGTTTTCTTTATGTGATGTTATACTTCCTCCCATGAGGGTACCGGGGTGCGGATATTAGTGGTCTTCGTGACCATCTGCACCATGCGCGTGGCCGTGCGATAACTCCTCTGGAGTTGCCGGGCGCACGTTCAGGATCTCACCTTTAAAGTGAAGGTCCTGGCCTGCCATTGGGTGGTTAAGGTCTACAATTATAGTATCCTCGTTAATAGATACAACCTGGCCCTGGAAACGGTTGCCATTGTTATCCTGCAAAGGCAAAACCTCGCCAATTTGTGGCAATTCTTGTCCCTGGAACATTTCTTTTGGCAGGTTAGCTACAGCTTCTTCGTCAAATTCGCCGTAAGCCTCTGCTGATTTAATATGAAAATCGTAAGTATCACCTGTAGACAAGGTGCTTAATTCCTCTTCAAATTTTGGGATCATCTGGCCTGCGCCAAACAAAAAGGTAAGCGGCTGCTCTTGTGTAGCGCTTTCCTGCAAGCCTTCTGTTCCGTCCTCTTTTTTAACATACAGGTCGTATGTTAATGATACTACATGTTCTTGTTGAATTTTCATCTAATAATTTTTAGTAGGCTTGGAACTCCATCCCCGCGTTAGCCGGGTTATCACAATACCTGTTTATTTATATAAGGAATTAATTATTTATTTGTTTTAATGCTTCGCTGATATTGTTTACAGGTATGCCACAGGTTTTATCCCTGCATATAAATATCCGTGTATCGCTGCTAAACTTTTCTGCCAGCAAAGGTAAACTTCCATCCTTACCCCCCAAGATAATTTTATTGGGAATGTAATTTTGTTCCATTTCAATGCGCTTAACTTCAGCATTGTTGCCGGTAATAGCAACCTCATAAGTGCCAAAAACCTCTTCTAATAGCAAGATGCTCCAGTTGGAATAAGCGGTGCCGTACTTTGCTAAATGCGGTACAATGTTGCGAAGCAACTGTGCTGATACCTCCAGGTAGCCCTCATTATCAAAAAACAGCCCCAACTTTTTAAGGTTGCGCGCCATTACCGAGTTGGAAGCAGGGATAACGCCATCCATAATTTCAGATTTGCGGGCTATCAGCATCTCATCGTTATCTGCTGTGTAAAAAAAGATCCCGCCCTCGGCATTGTAGTAATGGGCAAGCGTGTAATCGGCAAGTTTTTGAGCCAGGTTAAGCCATGCTTCGTTGAAGGTAACCTCGTACAAGGATATAAAAGCATCGATGACGTTGGCATAATCGTCAAGGAATGCCTCTCCCCGGCCCTCTCCTTCGGAGAAGGAGTCACCTTTTTTATATACACGTGATACTTTTGCGCCGGCGATCAAACTGCCTGTTATAAACGCCGCGTTTTTTAATGCAAGCTGTAAGTATTCGGGATTATTAAATGTGCGATAAGATTCGCAAAGGCCTTTTAGCATCAGGCCGTTCCATGATGCAAGAATCTTGTTATCCAATCCCGGGCGGATTCGTTTACTGCGTGCATCCAAAACTTTTTGGCGGGATGCGGATACCCCATTTACCAGATCTTCAACCGTTAGGCCAAGCAACTTAGCGAGTTCGGTATCCTCTTCGCGGCGGTAAAAAACGTTCGATTGCTCTTCCTCCCAGTTGCCATCATCGGTAACGTGGTAGTAGATATTGAATATATCGGCGTCATCGCCCAGTATCTCTGTTATTTCAGTTTTGGTAAAAATGTAGAACTTGCCTTCTTTACCCTCGCTATCGGCATCTAAAGCTGAGTAAAAGCCATTTTCGGGCGATGTTAATTCCCGGCTGATGAATGTGATGATCTCGTCAACTATCATTTTATAAAGCGGATCGTGGTTCCAGGTGTAAGCCTCAGCATAAAGGCTAAGCAACTGGCCGTTATCGTAAAGCATCTTCTCGAAGTGCGGCACATGCCATACCCCATCAACCGCATAACGGGCAAAACCGCCGCCAATATGGTCGTAAATACCACCGAAGGCCATTTTCTTTAGCGTAAGGTTAACATTTTGGGCCAGTGCCTCGTCCTTCATCAAATGCGCGTAACGCATCAAAAACAGCGAATTGTTCGGCATGGGGAACTTGGGCGCGCCGCCAAAGCCACCTTCAACCGGGTCGATATATTTGCGCCATGTTGCCAATATGGTTTCCAGGTCGGCTTTTGTGTACTGCGGCTGCTCGGTAACAAAAGCAACCGATTCGTATTGTTTGATGCCATCGGTTAGGCGTACAGCGTATTCTTCGGCTTCTTCGGGTTTGGTTTTATAAAAATCGGCCAGGTTAAACAGCAGGCTTGTCCAGTCGTTTTTACGGAAGTAAGTACCACCATAAATAGGCCTTTGGTCGGGTAGGCAAATGCAGTTAAGGGGCCAGCCACCGCGGCCGCTCATGAGTTGAATGGCGCTCATGTAGATCTGGTCTACATCGGGGCGCTCCTCCCTATCCACCTTTATACAAACAAAATACTCGTTCATCACCCCGGCTACGGCCTCGTCCTCAAAACTCTCATGCTCCATCACGTGGCACCAATGGCAAGCCGAGTAGCCAATACTCACCAGTATCAATTTATTCTCGTCCTTAGCTTTTTGCAGCGCTTCTGCCCCCCATGGGTACCAGTTAACTGGGTTATTGGCATGCTGCAGTAGATATGGCGAGGTAGAGTTGGCGAGTTTATTCATGTACTTAGATAATTGGCTAAATTGATAATTGTTTTAAGGATGTGCAAATGGAGTGGGGCTTCGATATTTACTCACCCGGTCATTGCTTCGCTCGGCCACCCTCTCTTCGCAGCGAAAAGAAGGTAACGGATTTGCTTTTAAACTCTTTAAAAGTTGACGGAATAAAAAAAAAAGCTTACGTAATATAATAATCTTTCAGTAAATATTGAAAATTCAATATTTATGTTTTAACTTTGACTGATAATTTAATACATTAAGTATGCAACCTACTACCAAACTTAAATGGGCGAAATTCATAATGTTTTTTGCCGCTGTCTATAACATCTTTTGGGGCGCTGTTATTTCTTCCTACCCGCAAACCATCCTTTTTGGCAATCCTCCTACCGATTTCCTGCTTATCATTTTACGTTGCGTGGGCATGCTGATTGGCGTTTATGGCATTGCCTATTACTTTGCATCATTAAACCCAACTGCTTACTGGCCGCTTATTTTCGTGGGCTGGCTCGGCAAGCTTTTAGGGCCATTCGGTTCTGTTTATTACATTATGCAAGGCAAATTAACCCCTGCTTTTTTATGGGTAAATTTATGGAACGATATTATTTGGCTTTATCCATTTGGCTGGATCATTTATGCTACTTTTAAAGGGCAATTATCAACGAGCAAAGAATATGCAGGCAACAAAAGCCTCTATCAAAAATTCCTTGGTGATGCTTACGAAGATTTAGCTCCAAACTTGCACGCCTTTCACCAGGCCCAAACAAGCACCCGCGCCTTAGGGCAATTTAAAGTAACGCGTGGTAAAGGACTTATTAATGACCTGTTCGGCAAAATTGCCCAACTACCTCAAAGTTCTGAAGCAGCCGAGGCCGAATTGATATTAACTCCGTTTGCGAATAACGAAGTTTGGAGCAGGCGATTGGACAGCAAAAGAGTGATTTCTAAACAATGGATGGACGGCGACCTATTGGTAGAACGGTTTAAAATAATCAACATCTATCTCAGCGCCGAAGTCTTAGGCGGCACCCTTGTCATTTACGATGTAGCCGCAACCGTTTTGGGCATTTCACTCCCTCCATTTTTCACCCCTACTGTGCTTGCCATCGGTAAAGATTCTGGTGATAGTGTTCATGTGAATGTAGAAATAGCATTTAAACCATTTGGGCGTATCATTAATTACCAGGGCACGGTAAAGGTATGCCAATGAAAAATATGGAACAATGATTTTGTTAATTGTTTAAAAATTGCCTTACCAATTAATTTAGCTTTCCCGTGCAAATAACTAATTTCGCGGTACAAGAAAAGAGGAACAGGATTTGGATTATTTAGCAGGGTTAAATCCCGAACAAAAGGCAGCTGTAGAACAGGTTAATGGCCCGGTAATGATTATTGCAGGCGCGGGTTCGGGTAAAACAAGGGTTATCACATTTAGGGTGGCGCACCTCATACGCAAGGGGGTAGATAGCTTTAATATACTGGTACTTACGTTTACCAACAAGGCCGCCAAAGAGATGCGCGAGCGTATTACCCAAATGGTTGGCCCCGAAGCTAAAAACATCTGGATGGGTACTTTCCACTCGGTATTTGCCAAAATTTTACGGGTGGAGGCCAATAAAATTGGTTACCCAAGCAACTTCACCATTTACGATACCGATGATAGCAAAAGCGTATTGCGTGCTATTTTAAAAGAGATGCAGCTGGATGATAAGCTGTATAGCGCCAATTCGGTTTTAAACCGTATCTCGGCAGCAAAAAGCAGCTTGCTCACCCCTGCCGAATACCAAAACAATGCGCAAATACAGGCCGACGATGAATCGTCCAAACGACCGCTAATAGGTAAGATATACGAAACTTACGCGCAACGCTGCTACCGCGCAGGCGCCATGGATTTTGATGACTTACTATTGAAGACCAATGAGTTATTAAGAGATCATGCGGATGTAAGGAACAAATACCAGCACAAATTTAAGTACCTGATGGTGGATGAGTACCAGGATACCAACCACTCGCAATACAAAATTGTAAAAACGTTGGCCGCCGTTAGCGAAAACCTTTGTGTGGTGGGCGATGATGCGCAAAGTATCTATGCATTCCGTGGGGCAAACATCCAAAACATACTCAATTTTGAGAAAGATTACCCCGACCTGAAAATATTTAAACTGGAGCAAAATTACCGGTCTACTCAAAATATTGTAAACGTTGCCAACAGCATTATTGCCAACAATAAAGAGCAGCTAAAGAAAAACGTTTTCTCTGAAAAGGAAACCGGGGACAAAATAAAGGTAATGCGTGCCTTTAGCGACAACGAGGAAGGCAAGCAGGTTGCTGATGCGATTATGTACCAGCGCACCTCAAATGGGCTTAACTGGCACGATTTTGCCATTCTGTACCGTACCAATGCGCAGTCGCGTTCTATGGAGGAAGCCTTGCGTAAAAACGGCATCCCATACAAAATATATGGTGGCCTGTCGTTTTATCAGCGTAAAGAGATCAAAGACCTGATAGCCTATTTCAGGCTTACTTTCAACCCCAATGATGAGGAAGCGCTTAAACGTGTTATCAACTACCCAAAACGTGGTATTGGTGATACCACAATGGATAGGATAATCGTAGCGGCAGACCGCAACCGCCTTACCCCTTTCGATGTTATACTGGAGGCAAACCGCTATGTAGAAAAAGCGCCGGCATCGCTAAACACGTTTGCCACGTTGATCCAAAGCTTCCAGGTGATCACCAAAAACCAAAGTGCTTACGAGGCCGCATTGCATATCGCTAAGCACTCGGGGTTACTTAAAGATCTCTATGAGGACAAATCTGTTGAGGGACTTAACCGATACGAAAACATCCAGGAGCTGTTGAACGGGATCAAAGAATTCTCTGAACGGGAAGATATTGAAGAAAAAGGCCTGGATATTTTCATGCAGGATGTGGCACTTTTAACCAATGATGACAAGGATAAAAACAAAGATGCCGACACCGTATCGCTGATGACCATCCACTCATCCAAGGGGTTAGAGTTTCCACAAGTGCATATTGTGGGGTTAGAGGAAAATCTATTCCCATCGCAAATGGCACTTAACTCGCGCAGCGACCTTGAGGAAGAACGCCGCCTGTTTTATGTGGCCATAACCCGTGCCGAATCTAAATTAACCATCAGTTATGCCACGTCGCGTTTTAAATTCGGCACGCTTATTAGTTGCGAGCCCAGCAGGTTTTTGGATGAGATAGATGCCAAGTACCTGGAACTGGACTTTACGGCAAGGCCGGCAGCCTCTGCAGGGGGCTCGGCATACGATGACGAACGCACCACCTGGAGCCGAAAAAACGACACCTATGCCAAGCCTAAACCGGCTGCCGCGCCACCTGTTAAAACCACTTCTATATTAGCTAAGGCACACGTGCCATCTGCTGATTTTAAGCCGTCGGATACCTCAAACTTACAAGTAGGCATGCAGGTAGAACATGAGCGTTTTGGTTTTGGCAAGGTGCTTACACTTGAAGGCAGCAAGCCAGACATTAAGGCAACCATCTTTTTTAAAGAGATTGGCCAGAAACAATTGCTTTTAAAGTTTGCCAAGCTGAGTATAATAAGTGGGGTGGAATAACCTTTATTCCCACTTATTGTAGATTTAATTCCACAGTTTTTTTTGGCGAAACATTAACTATGCGTTAATTGTACACAATAAGCACTTATTTAATATTGGCATTACGTTTGGTTAATAGTTAATACCCTTTTCCCTTAATTAACTATTATTATGTATATGATGAGCGAGACTATAAAAAAGAAGACAAATAAATCGGCAGGTAAAAACATCCGTACCCTGCGCCACGAACATGGCTGGAGCCAGGAAGATGTTGCAAACCGTTTAGGTATATCTATCCCCGCGTTTTCGAAAATAGAGACGGGTGTTACGGATATCAACCTATCGAGACTGGAGCAAATTGCCAATATTTTTGAGGTGAGTGTTGTTAACCTGTTGTCGCTTGAGTATACCGAAGAGCCAAGCACACAAGATGTAAGCCTGAGCATTATCCAGAAAAAACTGGTTGACAGGGAAGCTGAGATCACCAATTTGCAACGTAAAGTAATTTTACTTTATGAAGAATTGCTGAGCAAAGGCAATGTAGCGATCTAATTAATTAGGTACTGTTCAATATATACAACAGTTAGTAGCTGTTTTATTACGGTAATAAATCGAAAACCCTTGACTTTTGTTTAATTATTTTAAGCTAATCTTAATTAATTACGTTAAATGAAAATTAAGTTCGATTTATTGCCGTTTTCTATTTAATACTCACCCAATTACCCCAATTGGATTTATAATTGTACAGGCATAGGTAAACACAGAAGCAGATCTACTATGTCAAACTACATGATATCTATTGCCAACGCCGACCAGCAAACAGTTGGAACTATACATGACAGCCGCAGCAAGTTAAAAGTTAAAGCATTCGGGCTATTCCGTTCGCATTTAAAACCGCGCGAGGGCGAGGTTAGGTTTTTTGTTACTGCCGGTAACGAAACCTTAGCGTTTGAAACTGAAGGTTACAAAAGGCACAGGCAATTGCTTATATTACAAATGATATCAAGGTATTGTATGTATTTGGGATTGTTTGAGGCGCAGATCCACAGCACCTACCCAGGGTTACAGTAGCAAGTTAAACTGTGGTCCTGCTGGTATCATTAAGCATTTCGCTCATTTCAATTATCTTTTGGTCGATATCTGAAACGCACTTGTCCATCATATTTATACACTCTTTCTCATCAACAAGGCCTTCTTTTTCCAGATTCATTAAACCACGCAGCGTTGCGATTGGGCCACGGATCTGGTGCGAGAGGTAAGATGAATACTCGGAGAGTTTCTTATTTTTAATCTGCAAATCTTTAGTACGCTCATCAATAATTTCTTCAAGATGATGGTTTACCCTATCCAGGTTATCTTTCTGCCGCGATACCTCTTCATTCAGTTCAGTAAGTTTTGTATTGGTTACCGTTTTGCGTTTAACGTTGCTCACCAGCAATACTATTACCACCATTAAAAGGCCTGCTACTACTGTAACGGCCCAAAACTTGATCCGGTCATTTTGCTGGCGTTGAATGGTTAGTTCATTCTCTCGCTGCCTTGCCTGCTGCTTAAATTGTTCCTGCAGCATATTTATCTGAGTAGATTCGTTAGATGCGTAAATGGTACTATCCTGCCGAAATATCGTTTGTAAATATGTAAGGGCCTTCTCGTAATGCTTTTGCTTAGCTTGCAACTGGTAATTGGTATAATTGTAGTCAGATTCCAACTTCTCATCTTTTAGAGCTTTAGAGTAAGCTTGCCCCTCTAATACTACTTTATTAGCCTCGTCAAAGCGGCCTTGTGCTATATATAGCGATGCAAGCGTAAGGTTAGTACTGGCTACCGGTTTGTTCAGGTCTTTTTCCTTCGCTGCTTTATTGGCTGCTAACAAAAGCTGCTCTGCTTTATCAAACTGGTTAAGGTTGAAATAAATAACCCCTCTGTTTTGTAAGGCTTGTATAGTATTAAAAGTATCTTTTATAGCTAAAAATATACTGTTACCCTTATCATAATAACTTAATGCTTGGTGAAAAATCTTCTTACGGTAATAAACGTTACCAATGTTTAGATACGTTGAACCAATAAGTTGCTGATCATTTAGTTTTTGGCCTATTGCGAGCGCTTTTTTCAGATATTCTAACGAACTCGTGTAATTATTGTCGAGATATAGGTTTCCGATGTTATTATAAACCTTAGCCTCGCTGCGCAGATCTTTAATTTTTGCAAAACTTGCCAGTGCTTGTAAATAATCGCGAATAGCGGCACTTGCCTGGTTTAAATAAAAATTACCTATCCCCCTCACGCGGTAAGCTTCGCCCATGCCTTTTTCGTAACCTGCCTTTTCGGCAATGGCCAGTGCTTTGGTAGCAAAGGCAACCGTTTGCTCGGGGTTGGTACCACGGTTATCATAAGCCAACTTATTAAGCTTATTCACCTCATTAGTATCCTGCGCGGCAACGTCGTTTTTATCCACGGCGCGTGCAACAGTACAGCTAATAAGAAACACAACAAGCAGCGTAAAAATTTTATTCATTAGGGCTCTATACGTTGATATAATGGTGAAAGTTATAAAATAATTACAAACTATGTTTCATTGGGTTAAAGTTAGTAAAAAACAGCAAGATTTTTTTTTATCAACATTGCGTGATAATTAAAAAACATAATTATATTTGTGATGTTAATTTACTGATTGTTAAGAAGTTACACAGTTATTAACACGTTATTGTAATATACGATAACCCCTAAAATATAGCTATTTCATTAACTAATAGTTAGTAAAAAATAGTTAAACTATAGCAAATGGTTGTATAATTAAAAATTGCTTAAAGGCTAAATAAAATTGGCTAATTAACGGGATAAAATAATATGAAAAAGACAGTACTGGCATACGTATTTCTACTTAGTGGGATATTAATATCAAGTTGCGTTAAACCAACAAGCATGCGCATAACAATGGATATGTTTTTAAAGGCGACGACAGGTATCCGAAAAGATATTGGTACCGCAGACTAATTTTAGATAAGCAGTAATAAAAAAATATTAAAACACAAAACATGAAAAAGTTAATTATCGCCACGGTATTGATCCTGGCAACAGGGGTTTTACCATCATACACCAAACAGGTTAATGTACAACCAACTGCAACAATTGAGCAAAACAACATCACATTTAGAAAAGATGTTGGTACCGCCGATTAATTAACCATTTCAAATTATAAATACCCCTAATAGATAAAAATAACACAGTTATGAAAAAGATAATAATAGCAGCAGCAATCATTTTAACAACAGCGGTTTTACCATCATATACCAAACAGGTTAGTGTAAAGCCTACCGCCATCATTACAATTGACCCAAGCCTTGCCCTTGTAAAAAAAGACATCGGTACTGCCGATTAATTAATTAACATCATAACATTAAACACCCCTAATTAAAAATACGAACATGAAAAAATCAATCATAGCAGCAGCAATCATCATTTTAAGCGCAGGCGTACTACCATCATGCACAAAAAACGCCGAGGTTAAACCAACTGCAACTTTTGAAAAAAGCACAGTAGCCAACAAAAAAGATGTAGGCACCGCAGACTAATTAACAACAACCACAGAATTAAATAACAACCACACATATAAACAAATAATACCACCACAAAATATAACCACCATGAAAAAATTAATCATAGCTACAGCAATCATCTTCAGCGCTTTAACAACAACTACAGTTAACGCAACAACTCTAACAAACAAAAAAGATGTAGGCACCGCCGATGCTAAAAACAAAAAAGATGTAGGTACAGCTGATAACAAAAAAGACGTAGGCACTGCAGATGCTAAAAACAAAAAAGATGTAGGCACTGCCGATAACAAAAAAGACGTAGGCACCGCAGACTAATTAACAACAACCACAGAATTAAATAACAACCACACATAAAAACAAATAATACAACCACAAAATATAACGATCATGAAAAAATTAATCATAGCAGCAGCAATCATATTCAGCACAGTAACAGCAACTACAGTTAACGCAGCAACTTTCACAAACAAAAAAGATGTTGGTACCGCCGATGCTAAAAACAAAAAAGATGTAGGTACAGCTGATAACAAGAAAGACGTAGGCACAGCAGATGCTAAAAACAAAAAAGATGTTGGTACTGCCGATAACAAAAAAGACGTAGGCACCACAGACTAATTAACAACCACCACAGAATTAAATAACAACCACACATAAAAACAAATAATACAACCACAAAATATAACGATCATGAAAAAATTAATCATAGCAGCAGCAATCATATTCAGTACAGTAACAGCAACTACAGTTAACGCAGCAACTTTCACAAACAAAAAAGACGTTGGTACTGCAGACAATAAAAAAGATGTAGGTACAGCTGATAACAAGAAAGACGTAGGCACAGCAGATGCTAAAAACAAAAAAGATGTTGGTACTGCCGATAACAAAAAAGACGTAGGCACCGCAGACTAATTAACAACCACCACAGAATTAAATAACAACCACACATAAAAACAAATAATACAACCACAAAATATAACGATCATGAAAAAACTAATCATAGCAGCAGCAATCATATTCAGCACAGTAACAGCAACTACAGTTAACGCAGCAACTTTCACAAACAAAAAAGACGTTGGTACTGCAGACAATAAAAAAGATGTAGGTACTGCTGATAACAAGAAAGACGTAGGCACAGCGGATGCTAAAAACAAAAAAGATGTTGGTACTGCCGATAACAAAAAAGACGTAGGCACCGCAGACTAATTATTACCATCAACACTATTCACCAACAAATGCAACAAACATGAAAAAGATCATCATAGCCGCAGCATTAGTATTAACATCAGCAGTAACTGCATTTTCGCTTACTACTAAAACGGATAACAAAGTAAACGCTAACAAATTACAAGAAGACGCTATTACTACATCTGTTAAAAACACAGCAGCACCAAAATCAGACGTAGGCTCAGCCGATTAATTATAAGTACCGTACAAATCATATCATGAAAAAAATCATCATAGCAGCAGCATTAATATTAACATCAGCAGTAACCGCATTTTCGCTTACAGTTAAAACTGATACCAAAACCGAGGCTAATAAATTGCAGCAAGATGCGGTAACAGCTTCTGTTAAAAGCAGCAATGCACCAAAATCAGACATAGGCACTGCCGACTAAGTTTTTTAATACCCAGGCATCAACATAAATAAAAATGCCCCGCTATAAATAACGAGGCATACAATAAAGTAAGAGTACTTAAATCAGTTTATATTATAGCGCCGGCTTATCAGCAGTTTTAAACTTGCTGCAATTATCAAGCTTATATATTATAGTATAACCCGCGGCACCGTCAGTTTCCTGGCGGCCATCTTTAACAACCTTAAAAGGTTTTTGGCCAAGTTGCTGCGCAGATAGTTGAAAAGCAATAGCCATTGTATCTTTCATCCCCTCCTGCGTAAACGTCCACACGGCTTTAATATCGTTACCTTTCATTGTACCCTCAAGGGTGCCTTTACGTGCGTCCTTTTCTTTTGGCAGCCATTGCATTTCGCCGCTTACTTTTTCTGAATTAATAACTAAATGTACCGCTGTGGTATCCTGGTTACTCGTACCCTCGGTACGCAAAAAGCAATACTCCATGTTTTGCGCCGGTGCGTTTAGCGTAGTCGCTTTAGAGTGTCTTCTGCCACAGTTTTAGTAGTGTCTGTCACTTTGTTTCCGTTGCCTGTACACGAAGCCAGGGCCAGCGCGCACATACTTAATATAGTGTATGGTTTCATGCTAAATATTATTGTTTGATTGATAAACGCCATACTTGGTAAAAAGTTCGATACATACTAATATATGCATCATTTTAGTTGAAATATACTGATACTTAAATTTCAAGGTAAAGGGCTCATTAAACTAAGCCATAAACAGCTTAACCTGCTCTGCCTTTAATATAATTAAGTTACATTCGGTAGAGGCGACGTAGTATTGGCCAACCGGGCAGCTATAGCTGTGTTAGATAAACCGGCTTTGTAAGAGACGCTTATTTAAACGGAGTTTCAATTATGGCCGTAAATTCCACTATTCGGACGTTTATCCGCTAATATGTGCAAAAAAATCACCTTTTGTATAATTTGTTAGTTAAGTATAAATACATATATTGCCTTCATTATTATAAACATTGGCTGTTAGGGTGCTAAACAAACTGACAGATAATAAAAACAAAACATAATTAATCCAGTTACAATTAAAACTTAAAAAAAACTAAACATGGCAGCTTCAGGAATCACCGCGTATTCAGTAAAGACTAAAACTAAAAATGTTCCAATGATCGATCCGGTTATCGACATCAAATCTGGCAGATACATTGCTACAGGTAAAGATGCAGAAGGTAACAAAATGGCAGCTATCATGGGCAAAGCAACAGCAGAAGAACACGTTAAAGCAGGTAATGCAAAAAAAGGTTCTGGCTGGGAATAATATTATCTCCAATAAAAAAAACCTGCTTTACAGAGGCAGGTTTTTTTATGCGGTAATTTTAGGTTAGCTATTGCCAACCTATATATGGGTGTACAGACAGACTTGCATTAGTATAACGGCTGTCATGGCTTACTTCCTCTGCTACCCAACCGGGTTTTTCAAACGGTTCGTTTTCACTATTTAATTCTATTTCGGCAACAATAAGCCCGTTGTTTACGCCGCTAAATACGTCTACCTCCCATACATGCCCTGCGTAATTAATATTGTAACGTATTTTTTCAATGGCCGATGTGGCAAAGTTTTGCAGTATCTCCTTACCCTCATCAACGGGGATTGTATATTCATATTCGCTGCGGCTAATGCCTGTTGATGCACCTTTGAGCGTGATGTAAGCGGCTGTATTTGTAACACGGATCCTTACCGTCCGCTTTTCTTCGCTTAATATGTACCCTTGCTTATATAATTTGCCCTGTGGTTTTACAACCTGCTCCCACTTGGTATGGTTTACCAAAAACTTCCGTTCTATTTCTATTGGCATACGCTTATAGTTTGTAGCACTTAATTTACAATAATACTATTTTTAAAAATCCGTTTATACGGTACATTTATCGGCACTTCGTTGGCTAAAACGTTAATGAAATGTTAAAACCAAATACCGCCTAACATGCGGTAAAGCTAAATGTTTATATTAGCCACGCTACTTTAATTATTATAATGAGCCTGAAAAAAATTGCGCTGACCATATTGCTGGCCACCTGTTTATTTGCCCCCGCCTTTGCCCAACGTGATACCGTTGCCCTTAGTACCATTATTACCAAAACGGCCAACTATATTACCAACTTCCCTATAGAAAAAGTTTACCTGCATTTAGATAAACCTTATTACGCCGCGGGCGATACCATTTGGTTTAAAGCCTATGTAACGCTCGACAACCACCAGCCATCAAACCTCAGTAATATTGTATATATAGATATCGCCGGGCAGGATTCTATCATGAAACTGGTTAAATTGCCCGTGGTAAATGGTGTGGCGCATGGCAACATCATCCTATCGCCAGATGTTTATAAACAAGGCAACTACCATTTAAGGGCCTACACCGCCTGGATGCGCAACTTTGAAACAGATTATTACTACAATAAAAATATTGCTATTGGCAATGCTATACAAGCCCAGGTTAATACCAGCATTTCATTTAACCGTGTAGCAGGCCAGCCCAAAGTTAGCGCGGCAATTATTTACAAACAGCCCGGCGAGGCATTAGCCAACAAAAAAGTAAACTGGACTATAACCAACCCCACCGGCGATGAGCTGAGCAAAGGCAAGGGTACTACCGATGCTAACGGTGTATTGAATGTGGTACTTACCGAAACATCTGCTGCCGCTTTAAAGAACGCCACCTTAACAACCAATATAGAACTTGCCAATAAAAAAGAAACACTTAACAAATTCCCGTTAACGGCAGCAAGTGCTGACCGCGACGTGCAGTTTTTCCCCGAGGGGGGTGAGCTTACCTTGGGCGTACGCTCAAAAGTTGCGTTTAAAGCCATTAATACAGATGGATTTGGCGTAAATATTAAAGGTACAATTACTGATAATACCGGTACAGTGGTTACTAATTTAGAAACTGCGCACCTGGGCATGGGTGTTTTTGCGCTAATGCCCGAAGATGGTAAAACCTATAAAGCCAATATCACCTTCGCCGATGGGGTAACCACAGCGTATGATATTCCGCGTATAAAACCGGCCGGCATTACACTGTCTGTATATAGCAACGATCCCGATAATATAAACATTAAGCTATCAGCTAACGACCCTTACTTTAAGGCAAACGAGGGCAAAATATATTACGTAGCAGCACAAAGCGGTGGGGCAATCTATTTTGCAGCACAAACAGCTTTACAAACAGCAACGTACAGCGCGGCTATCCCAAAAAGCAAGTTCCCTACAGGGCTCTTACAGCTTACTTTGTTCAGCGAACGGGGCATTGCACTTGCCGAACGTATTGTTTTCATCAAACGTAACGACATGCTTAACCTGACTATAACGCCAGATCGTAAGGCGTTTTCAGTAAGGCAAAGAGTAAAGTTTGCGGTATCAGCAAAAAACAATGCAACACCTGTAGAGGGTGAGTTTTCAGTAGCTGTTACTGATGAAACCAAAGTGCCGGTTGACGAAGAAAGCGAAACCACTATTATGAGCAACCTTTTGCTTACCTCAGAAATTAAAGGCTACATCGAAAAACCGAACTATTATTTTGTAAGTAAAGACCCTAACGTAGATGCCAACCTCGATATATTGATGCTTACCCAAGGTTACCGCCGCATCTCCTATCGTAACATCATAACCGGCAAATTCCCGCAGGTTTACCTAACGCCAGAGCAACAGGGCCTTGAGGTTAACGGAATCTTACGTAATAACACGGGGATGCCAATTTCTAAAGGCAACCTGCGCATCCAGATCCCGGCTAAAAATTATTTTGCCGAAACAGTTGCCGATATGTCGGGTAATTTCAGGTTCCCTAAGTTAGCCTTTCCTGATTCGGCACAGGTAATTATAAGCGCGCGCAACAACCCTAACAGTAAAAACCTAATGATATCGGTAAATGGCGACAGCTATCAACCCGCAACAAAAAACGTGAACGCTTTAGATGAGGTAACTAACATTGATAGCGCTTACAAGCCATTGATGCTAAACAGCAAACGCCAGTATGAAAACCTGCACATTTTAAAAGAAGTTACCATCCGCTCTACCTCATTGGTAAAAAAGCCAACCCATAATGATTATGGTACGCTATCTGCTCTGCCTGTAATGGCCGATCAGCAGCTTACCGGCGCAAGGTTTAAAGATTGCCCTAACCTTTATATATGTTTACCTGCAATGCTGTTAGGCGTAACCGCCGAGAACAACCAACTCTTCTTCACCAAAAACATTTCCAATCAAAATAAGCAACCTATGCAGGTATTTTTGAATGGCAGCCCGGTAGATTACCAAACACTTAACGGCTACCGTGGTGACGATGTAGAAACCATAGAGGTGTTTAAATCTGATGGATTGAGCAATATAAACCGCAATTACATGTCTGATGGTATTATCTCTATCATCACCCGCAAAATAGAGAAATCAAAAATAACCTTTGCGCAATTGCAGGAAATGCTTCCCAAAGGCAACTTACTAAGTTATAACGCACAGGGGTATAGCATTCCGCGCGAATTTTATTCGCCAAAATACGACCCGCTTAAACAAGGTGCTTTTGGTGGCGATCTGCGCAGCACTATTTTTTGGAGCCCTAAGATAAAAACGGATAAAACCGGCTTAACATCGTTCGAATATTTCAATTCGGATAGCAAAGGCAGCTATCGCGCGGTTATTGAAGGCATGGATGCCGACGGAAACCTCGGTCGCTATATATTTAGGTATACTGTAAAATAGATTGGCACTTTAAACTGGTAAAACCGAAATATATTTTCATATTATGGGTAACCAATCCCTAAATTATGGGGCGATAAATAATTAACCCGCCCGCTGTTATTAAAGTACCGTTTCCGGCTTTTAAGTTGGATATGACACTTCCGTGAACCCCTGCACCGAACAATAAGCCTTACTTAGCGTTTATTCATTTTACCACAAGAACTAACATTATGAGTGACGCAACAACAATAACATTCCCAAAAACATTTAGCATAGGCGGTGATCTTGAGATTAACCGCATAGGCTACGGCGCTATGCGCATTACAGGCAAAGGCATTTGGGGGCCGCCCAAAGACCATGATGAGGCCATCCGTGTTGTAAAACGCGCGGTAGAGCTTGGTGTAAACTTTATAGACACAGCAGATAGCTACGGCCCCCATATTTCTGAAGAATTGATAGCAGAAGCTTTATATCCGTACCCTGCCGATCTTATAATTGGCACAAAAGGCGGTTTGCTACGCACCGGGCCCGACCAATGGCCCGTAAATTCAAGTCCGGCGCATTTGAAAGAAGCTTTAGACGGCAGTTTAAAACGACTGAAACTTGACCAGATAGATCTTTACCAGCTGCACCGTATAGACCCCAATATACCTGCCGAGCAAAGCTTTGAGTTCTTAAAACAAGCACAGGCCGAAGGTAAGATTCGCCATATTGGTTTATCTGAGGTTGGTATCGACGATATTAAAAAAGCGCAAGACTATTTTGAAGTGGTATCAGTACAAAATATGTATAGTGTAGACAACCGCAAATGGGAAGGTGTACTTAACTTTTGCGAGGATAATGATATCGCTTTCATTCCATGGTTTCCGTTAAATGCGGGCAATGTGGCTGCACAGGAAAAACTGCAGGCAGTGGCCGAAAAACATGGCGCAACTGTACACCAGGTGGCTTTAAGCTGGTTATTAAATCATTCTAAAAACATCCTGCTGATACCCGGTACATCAAGCGTAGCCCACTTAGAAGAAAATATGAAAACAGCCAACCTGGTCTTAGATGCAGAGGGCATTGACGAATTGGACGGCATTTCGCCACCGGTCGGATAATCTATTTGAATATTAATAAAAAAGGATGCTGAAATTAATCAGCATCCTTTTTTGTTAATACGTATTTTTGTGCCGATGAAAAGCAAAGAGGAAATATTGAACAGTTATTATTCGCATGCTGCAGATGGCACACCAGAAATAGCGGCTGATAGCTTACTACAGGCAATGGAAGAATACCGCCAACAAGCCGAAGAAGCCGCTTTTAATGCCGCACGCGAATTTAATGGCAACGCGCCCGTCTTTGCCGCCTTTGCAGATTATCAAGCCACTCTGCAAGCTAAAATCGAGCAGCAACCCAAGGAAGATACGGCACGTTTAGTTGCCGATAGCATCATAGAACAATTCCTGCCAGATGACCCGTCCGAACAAACATTTGAATTTAACTTTAAAGCCGAAGGCACCAACCAGACTGTGATCTACAAAAGAAACTCCACCGGCAATTGGGAATATGAAGGGAAAATTTAGTCAAAAGTTAAAAGATAGGTTATTGAGCCTTGCCTAAACCGCAAAACAACTTTAAGCTTTTTGCTTCTGACTTCTAACTTTTGACTTTAAACTTTTGACTTTAACTCTTCACCTTATCCAACGGTTGCCACTTTAAACGGTTTTACATCCACCGTTTCCCATATCTTTTGGGTGATGTATGGTTCGCTTTGTTTCCAAGCCTCCAGTTGCTCATCGGTTTCAAATTGCAGCACCATTACCGAACCTATCATTTTGCCCTCATCGTTCAATATCGCTCCGCCCAAAACATAATTACCGCTTTCTTTTAAACTTTTGGCGCCATCAAGGTGGTGCGGGCGGATGTTCATGCGGCGTTCAAGCGCGCCTTCGTCTGTATGATCGTAGCCGGTAACAAGATATTGATTCATGCTCTAATGTGTTTATTTATGGGTTATTTAACAAATAACCGCAAGTTTGGTTTAGCAAGCAAATTATAGAGATAAAAAAACTTTTGCTTATCGTTACGGAATAACTGTATAATTTACAATATTTGTTTCCCCAACTATAAAACCAATTTATGAGAGCTGACCTGAAACAAGAATTTGTTAGGCAATACGGTAAAGAAGCAACCGAAACTTATTTTTCGCCCGGCCGGGTAAACCTTATTGGCGAGCATATTGACTATAATGGTGGCTTGGTTATGCCGTGTGCTATCACTTTCGGTTCTTACTTGTTGGTATCTCCCAATAACGAAAATGTGTTCCGTTTTAAAAGCCTCAATTTTAGCGAACAAGCCGAAGTACCGCTAAATGGCGACCATAAAAAAAATGGTGAATTTTGGTACAACTACCCTGTTGGCGTAATAGCCCATTTTTTAAATGATGGCAAAAAACTGCAAGGACTAGATATGTTGTTTTATGGCGATATCCCCATTGGCTCGGGGCTTTCCTCGTCGGCATCTATAGAAGTGGTTACTGCTTTCGCGCTAAATGACCTGTTCGCGTCCGACTACAGTCGGTTAGATTTGGTGAAGCTTTCGCAATCTGTAGAGAATAAATTCATCGGTGTAAACTGCGGCATTATGGACCAGTTTGCCGTTGCCTTTGGCGAAAAGGACAAAGCCCTTATGCTAAACTGCGACACGCTGGATTACCAGGCGGTTGACAGTAACCTTGGCGATTACTTGCTGGCTATCATCAACACAAATAAACCCCGTAAACTGGCCGAATCTAAATACAACGAGCGCGTGCAGGAATGCCAAACCGCCCTTGCCGCCTTAAAGCAGCAACTGGACATTAATCACCTTTGCGATATTGACAGCGAAACCTTCGAAAAGTATAAACACCTGATAACGGATGCCACCGTACAAGGCCGCGCCAAACACGTGGTGGAAGAGAACGACCGCGTAAAACTGGCCGCGAAAGCACTAAGCAATAATAACCTTGCTGAGTTTGGCCGGCTGATGTACGCATCGCACCAATCCCTGCGCGATCTTTACGAGGTAAGCGGCGTGGAACTGGATACTGTTGTAGACTACGCCAAAACCAACCCCGATGTTGCCGGTGCACGGATGACGGGTGCAGGCTTCGGTGGTTGTGCCATTGCATTGGTAAAAAAAGAAGCCTTTGATAAGTTTAGCGAAGAAGTGACCGAATATTACACCAACAAAATCGGTTACTCACCTTCTGTTTATGCTTCACTAATTGGCGATGGCGTGGGTATATTGAATGAAGTAGTAAAATCGTAATTTCGCGGTTTACTATTCAATATTATGCGCAAACTAAAACTCGACGAATTAAACCGTGCTACCGTAGATGAATTTAAAGCCCAGGATAAATTACCTGTGGCTGTGGTGCTGGATAACGTGCGCAGTATGCATAATATCGGCTCCATTTTCCGTACATCTGACGGGTTTGCGGTGGAGCAGGTTTGCCTTTGTGGCATAACCGCCCAGCCACCTCACCGCGAAATTGAAAAAACTGCCCTGGGCGCTACGCAATCCATCAATTGGACGTATTTTGAAACACCCCTGCAAGCTGTTGAAACCCTGCGTGCAGATGGTTATAAGATAATTGCTATTGAACAGGCAGAAAACAGTATCATGCTCAATACTTTTGCCCCTGCCCCAAACGAAAAGTATGCGCTTATCTTCGGTAATGAAGTAAACGGTGTAAGCGACGAAGTAATGCAAAACATTGATGCCTGTATCGAGATCCCCCAATTTGGCACTAAGCATTCGTTCAACATTGTCGTATCAGCGGGTATTGTTTTGTGGGATTTCTTTGCTAAATTGAACCTGAAATAGCCTAGCCCACATGAGCCCTCTCGCTAAGAAACTGCTTATTAAACCCGGCCAGCACTGGCTGATCATGAATGCGCCCGAAGATTACCTGGCTACACTTGAGCCCCTGCCGGATGGCGTAAAACTTTCATTTACTGTTGAAGGGACCCATAACGGCATACAGGTTTTTGTAAAGAACAGCGCCGAGCTGGCTACTGCTTTAGCCGATTTGCAGCCACTTTTAAAGGACGAAACGGTTTTATGGGTTATCTACCCCAAGAAAAATTCCGGTATCGACAGCGACTTGGAAATGATGAGCGGTTGGGAGGTAGCAAAACCCTACGGCCTGCGCCCGGTGGCATCTGCAGCCATCAATAATGTGTGGACCACCCTCCGTTTCCGCCCCGAGCATCTGGTTAAACATTCGGGTGCCAGCAAGGAATCCATCCGTAACGAAAACGATTATTCTGCCTACATCGACGTAGATAAAAAATTGATTACCCTACCGCCCTACCTGCACCAAGCCTTGGCCCACGAGCCTGCCGCGATGGCCTTGTATGATAAGCTGGCATGGTCGCACCGTAAGGAATATTTGGTTTGGATTCTGAGTGCCAAACTGGAACAAACCCGCGCAAACCGTATTGTTAAAATGGTAGAAATGCTCTCGGCAGGAAAGAAAAACCCGACAGAGAAATAGTATGAGAACAGTAACTATCGATGGTGCTTACATAAAAAGCATAAGTGACTTTCATAAATCCACAAAAAGACTCTTTAATTTTCCTGAATATTATGGAGAAAATCTTGATGCGCTTTGGGATTGTCTTGTTGAAGTAGAAACCCCAATTACCATTATTTGGAAAAATCATAAATTAAGCGCGTCTCATTTAAGTAGCGATTTCACTAAAATCGTTTCGGTGTTTAATGATGCTCAAAAAGAGATTGAAGGTATTTTCGTAGAATATAAATAACTCATCCATCTTTATCATTAGTTTCATTACGCCAAGGCAAGCGTCCACGCTTTCGTTTTTTGTATAATTAGCGTCCACACTTATCTACTTTTAATTTTCGAGAGCTTGGACGCTCCTTATCTGCTTCATTTAAGCGTGGACGCTTAAACGGGCGGCGTAACTATCCTAAAGAGATTGCTTCGTACCTCGCAATGACTTTTGCGCCACAAAAAAGCCCTTGCAGAATTAACTGACAAGGGCCCGGGTTTATAACTGACTTACTGATTTATTCTTAATAAAATACCTGGTCAAATTGGTTTACGGCGTCTTTACTCTCCAGGTTAGAGTGGCCCATTAAAAATTCATCTACCTTGCGGGCAGCCTCGCGGCCTTCAGATATTGCCCATACAACTAACGATTGGCCGCGGCGCATGTCACCTGCTGCAAATACTTTGCTTATGTTGGTTCGGTAAACACCTTCTTTAGCTTTAACATTCTTACGCTCATCCAGCTCGACGCCTAATTGCTCAAGCGTACCTTCAAACTGCGGGTTCACAAAACCCATAGCCAGGAATACGCGCTGGCAAGGGATCTCTCGCTCGCTGCCTTCCACCTCGTTAAATTTGATGGGGCGGCCCATTACATCTATCTCCCAGCTTACATCGGTCACTTTAAGTGCCCTTAGGTTGCCGTCAGCGTCGCCTAAAAACTCTTTAGTGTTGATGCCCCATGAACGCTCAACACCTTCCTCGTGCGAACTGGTGGTCTTTAACACCATTGGGTAAGTTGGCCAAGGCATGTGCGCTGTGCGCTGCTCCGGTGGCTGTATCATCACCTCAAACTGCCTTACCGACCGTGCGCCCTGGCGGTTTGATGTACCCACGCAATCGCTGCCTGTATCGCCACCACCTATCACAACCACATCTTTATCTGTAGCAAAAATATCTTCCACTTCAACAGCTATGCTGCTTACGCGTTTGTTTTGTTGTTTCAAAAAGTCCATGGCGAAGTAAACGCCTTTAAACTCGCGGCCGGGGATAGGTAAGTTTCGAGGGATGGTTGAACCACCCGCTAATACAACCGCGTGATGGTTACGCAACACCTCGTCGGCAGCAACGTTTTTGCCTACTTCGGCGTTGCATTTAAATTCAATGCCATCCTCTTCCATGATCTGGATGCGGCGGTCAATCACCCATTTCTCCAGTTTAAAATCGGGGATACCGTAACGTAATAAACCACCCGGGCGGTCGTCACGTTCAAAAACAGTAACGGCATGGCCTGCTTTGCTCAATTGCGCGGCTGCAGCCAAACCTGCAGGGCCTGAACCTATCACAGCTACCTTTTTGCCTGTTTTAATTAACGGGGCAACGGGTTTAACCATGTTTTTAGAGTAGGCAACCTCTATGATATGTTTTTCAATTTCCTCAATAGCCACCGGTGGTTTGTTAATGCCAAGTACACATGCCGATTCGCAAGGTGCGGGGCAAATACGGCCGGTAAACTCCGGGAAATTATTTGTCGATGATAAGATCTGGTACGCTTCGTCCCAGTTTTTGCGGTACACGGCATCGTTAAACTCGGGGATAACATTACCAAGCGGGCAACCCGAGTGGCAAAACGGGATGCCGCAGTTCATACAGCGTGCCGATTGCTGGTTTAGTTTTTCATCAGAATACAAACCAACAAACTCATTATAGTTTTTTACCCTCTCAACAACAGGCGTTTTTTGGGGAAGCTCCCTGTTAAATTCCTGAAATCCTGTAACTTTTCCCATTATGATATTTAGCTTACGGTTTGATATTCTAATTTTTCTAACACTTTTTTGTACTCTTTAGGGAATACTTTTACGAACTGCGTTGATGCCTTACCCCAGTTCTTAAGGATGCTTTGCGCCAGCTTGCTGCCGGTTAAACTAACGTGTTTCTTCAGCAAGGTAGTTATCTGCTCCTCGTCTTTTAAGGATAGCGGATCAAGGTCAACCATTTCGGTATTGCAGTTTTCTGCAAAGGTGCCGTTAGGGTTATAGATCCATGCTAAACCGCCGCTCATACCTGCCGCGAAGTTCCTTCCGGTTTCACCCAGGATAAGTGCACGGCCGCCGGTCATATATTCGCAACCATGGTCGCCAATACCCTCAACAACTGTTGTGGCGCCCGAGTTACGCACCGCGAAACGTTCGCCGGCCATACCTCTTACATACAACTCGCCGCTTGTTGCGCCATAAAGGGCAACGTTACCTATCAGGATGTTATCTTCAGGTTTAAAAGTCGCGTTTGCAGATGGATAGATAGCTAATTGGGCGCCCGAAAGGCCTTTACCTACATAGTCATTCGCTTCGCCTTCCAGCTCAAATGAAATCCCTTTTGCAGCGAAAGCACCAAAGCTTTGCCCTGCCGACCCTTTAAATTTATAGTTGATTGTATTGTCGGGCAAGCCTGCAGAACCATACCGTTTGGAAATTTCGTTTGATAATAGCGTGCCAATGGTACGGTTTACGTTGATCACATCAAACGTAGCGAACACCGGTGTTTTATCTTCTAATGCTGCTTTAGCTGCTTTCAACAATTCCCAGTCGATGATCTCGTCCATCCCGTGGTCTTGTTTCTCGCTATTGTAAAGGGTGCTGCCTTTGCTCACGGTAACCGGGTGCAGTATAGCCGACAGGTTGATTGTTTTGGCTTTCCAGCTTTTTAAGTTTTCTTTAACCTTCAGGAACTGTACGCGGCCAACCATTTCGTTAATGGTACGGAAACCAAGCTCGGCCATAATCTCGCGCAACTCCTCGGCCATAAAGCGGAACAGGTTTACGACGTGATCCGGGCTACCGCTGAATAATTTTCTCAGTTCAGGGTCTTGCGTGGCAACACCAACCGGGCAAGTGTTTAAATGGCATTTACGCATCATGATACAGCCACCGGCAACAAGGGCAGCGGTTGCAACACCCCACTCCTCTGCACCCATTAACGTGGCGATAGCCAAATCACGGCCTGTCTTCAATTGACCATCTGTTTGTAACACCACGCGGCTGCGCAGTTTATTACGTACCAGCGTCTGGTGTGCTTCGGCAAGGCCAAGTTCCCACGGTAGGCCGGCATGTTTAACCGAGCTTATTGGTGATGCACCTGTACCGCCGTCATACCCGGCTATTAAAATAACATCCGCGTGTGCTTTTGCAACACCCGCTGCTATTGTGCCTACCCCTGCTTTTGATACCAGCTTAACGTTGATACGTGCGGCACGGTTGGCGTTCTTAAGATCGAAAATTAATTGTGCCAGATCCTCGATAGAGTAAATATCGTGGTGTGGTGGCGGCGATATCAAACCTACACCCGGTGTAGAGTGGCGTGTTTTAGCTATCCAGTCGTCAACCTTGTGGCCCGGCAATTGCCCACCTTCGCCCGGCTTTGCGCCTTGCGCCATTTTTATCTGTAACTCATCGGCATTGGTCAGGTAATTTGAGGTCACCCCAAAACGTGCCGACGCGACTTGTTTAATAGCCGAGCGCATCGAATCGCCGTTAGCCATTTTCTCGTAGCGCATCTCGTCTTCGCCACCTTCGCCGGTATTGCTTTTGCCGCCAATGCGGTTCATGGCAATTGCCATCGTGCTGTGTGCCTCGTGCGAGATAGACCCAAACGACATGGCGCCTGTTGCAAAGCGGGTCATGATGTTTTCTATCGGTTCAACCTCGTCAATGCTGATGGCCTCGCGGTGATGGGCAAAATCAAGCAAACCACGGATGGTGTAATGCTTATCTGACTGCTCATTTATCGCGGCAGCATAATTCTTATATACAGTATAGCTGTTGCTGCGGGTTGCATGTTGCAGTAAGTGTACCGTGGTTGGGTTAAACAAGTGGGCTTCGCCACGGCGTTTCCACTGGTAAATACCACCCTCGGGTAATAAATGGTTATCTGTTTTAGGGCTGTTAAAGCCAATTTTATGTTTGCAAAGAGATTCCTTAGCTATTTCGTCTAACCCTAAACCTTCTATACGCGTAACCGCGCCGGTAAAGTAATGATCAACAACCTCTTTGTTCAATCCCAAGATCTCGAACACCTGCGAACCGTGGTATGATTGCAACGTAGAGATCCCCATTTTAGAAAAGATCTTCAGCAAGCCATCGTTAACCGATTTTACATAGTTTTTGTTAAGCGTTTTGATATCAAGGCTGGTTTCTAACTGGCCATTATTCTTTAAAGTTTCTATGGTTGACAGTGCCAGGTACGGGTTGATGGCCGTAGCACCGAATGCCAGCAAAGTAGCAAAGTGGTGTACTTCCCAAACGTCGCCGGTTTCGGCTACGATACCTACGGCGCCACGGCGGCCTTTTTTGATCAGGTGGTGATGCACGGCAGATACCGCTAAAAGCATCGGGATAGGCGCGTGTTCGGAATCGATCGCACGGTCGCTCAATATCAATACCTCAAAGCCATCATCAACAGCATCTTCGGCATAGCGGCAAAGCCTGGCAATACCTTTTTGCATCGACCCGGCATTACCATCCGCATTGTAATACGTTTGCAGCGTTTTAGCGTGGAACATCCCGGTATCTATCGACCGCAGTTTCTCTAACTGGTGATTTTTTAAGATGGGGTGGTTAAGCACTACACAATGGCAGTGCATTTTATCCTCGTCAAGCAAGTTACCATTGTTCCCTATAAAGGTAGCCAAACTCATTACCAAACGCTCGCGGATAGGATCTATCGGCGGGTTGGTAACCTGGGCAAAAAACTGTTTAAAGTAACTGGAAAGGTGCTGAGGTTTATCAGACAATATCGCCAACGGCACATCTGTACCCATAGAGCCGATTGGTTCTTTACCATCTAAAGCCATTGGTTTGATGATGGTATCGATATCTTCGCGGCTGTAACCAAACACCTGCTGGTAGCGGTAAACGGCATCGGCGCTAAGGCTGGCGAATGATAAACGAGGCTCGGGCAGTTCGCCCAAACGGATCTTATAATTATCTAACCAAGTGCCATAAGGCTGTTGGCCGCTTATTTCTCTCTTAATTTCTTCGTCGGTGATGATTTTGCCTTTTTCGGTATCTATCAGCAACATTTTACCCGGTTGCAGGCGACCTTTGCGGATAACCGTGCTTTCGTCGATCTTTAACGTACCGGCCTCTGATGCTGCTATAACGCGGCCATCATTGGTGATCACAAAACGAAGCGGGCGCAGGCCGTTACGGTCAAGCAAGGCACCAACCAGTTTACCATCGGTAAAGCTGATAGCAGCCGGCCCATCCCATGGCTCCATCAAGGTAGCATGGTACTCGTAGAACGCCTTTTTAACCGGGTCCATCTGTTCGTTGCCGTCCCAAGCCTCGGGTATCAGCATCATCATCACGTGCGGTAATGAGCGGCCCGTGTGCAGCAGGATCTCGATAATGTTATCTAAACAGGCGCTATCCGATTGGTTGTTATCAATAACCGGTAAAAGCATCTCCATTTCCTCGTTAGTAAAATAGGCCGATGCGAAAGATTTTACACCCGAATAGAACCAGTTAAGGTTACCGGTTAAGGTGTTGATCTCGCCGTTGTGCGCAATTAAGCGGAACGGTTGCGCCAATTTCCACGACGGGAAAGTATTGGTTGAGAAACGCGAGTGGATCAAAGCCAGGCCCGACGTAACGCGGGGATCGGCCAGGTCCGGGAAGTACTTACGCAGTTGGTAAGTGGTTACCTGCCCTTTGTAAATAATAGTTTTACACGAGAACGAGGTAAAGTAAAAATGCTCGGCTGCTGCCGGGATAGTTTCAGTAACGGTTTTATTTATATAGCGGCGTAATACGTATAATTTACGCTCAAAATCTTCGGCATTGGTAACGGCGCGGGGGCGCGCAACAAACAATTGTTCGCTGTCCGGCTCGGCCTGGCGGGCAGTTTCGCCTATTACAGATGAGTCAACATTCAGCTTACGGTAACCCAGTAAAGTAAAGCCCAGTTTTTCTATCGCGGCAGCAATTATTTTGCGGCTTGCCTTTTTTAAAGCAGGCTCTTTAGGGAAGAATAACATGCCCACGCCGTACTCGCCCGGTTCCGGCAAACTTATCTCCAGGTCAGAGCATTCTTCCATCAAAAACTCGTGTGGAAGCTGAATGAGGATGCCTGCGCCATCGCCACTTTCGGGGTCGCAGCCGCATGCACCGCGGTGCTCCATATTCTCTAACATGGTGAGTGCATCGCTAACAATACTGTGCGATTTATGACCGTTTATATGTGTTATAAACCCTGTTCCGCAGGAATCATGCTCAAATTCCGACCTGTATAGGCCCTGCTGGTTGCCATCTGTTTGATCCATTATTTTATCCGCTTATTAGTGACGCGGGTAATAACGAAATTACCAAATTTTCATATTTTTATAAAATAGATGCTTATTTTTTTAAATTTATCAAAACAATGGCGTTTTTTTGCAATTCAATTATTAAGTCGACAATAATCATATACTTTATGTATGAATTTAATAATTCTTAACGTTTATTTAATATGCACACATAGCAAATAAACATAATAATCTAATTTTGCCGAAAAAGCCCCACCCAAACCCTCCCCGAAGGAGAGGGCTTAAAAAAATCCCCTTGGAGGGAACAGGAAAATAAGGAACTTTAATAACTAATATAACATGGCCGATAAAATTAAAGCAGTATTTTTAGACAGGGACGGGGTTTTGAACCGAGAAATGGGCGATTACGTTTGTAAGCTCGAAGACTTCCACGTGCTGGATAACTTTGACGCGCTTAAAAAATTGCAAAACCGCGGGTACATGCTGCTGGTAGCCACCAACCAGGGCGGCCTTGCCAAAGGCTGGTACGATGAAACCGAACTTAGCAAAATGCACGCCCACTTAAAACAGGTTTACCAGGAACACGGTGTGGAAATAACCGACTTTTTTTATTGCCCCCACCACCCCAACTTTACCGGCGACTGTGATTGCCGCAAACCAAAACCGGGCCTGCTTTTACAGGGTATATCAAAATATAACGTTGACCCATCACAGTCATATTTTATTGGCGACCGCGAACGTGACGTGGAAGCAGGCACAGCTGCCGGCGTAAAAGGCATTTTAATAGATAGCGACCAGCCAATAAGCACTATTTTGGATCAGATAGCATAATATCCATGAAGAAAATATCTTTTATCGTATTGATGGTTGTAGCTTTTGTATCTGCCACAGCATCGGCACAGGATGAAAATTACCAGGCCAAACAGCAGCTACAGCAATTTAAGATAAAGGCCAAGCTTAAACCCGAAACCGGTTAGATCAATTACCGCGGTTTGTCTAAGCCCGAGCTGCAATCCAAACTAAATAACATCTTAAACGTTGCTGCTGATGACTTTGTAAGAACGTTGAACAACGGACCATCACAGAAGAAGTTTGTGGAGGATGTAAAGCTGGGGTTATCGCGCTTTAATGGTTTTTATGCCGAACTTGATGCAGACGATAAAACGCGTATTTGTGCTTACTTTGCCGAATTGATGGACGACGTTGGCATGGAAAGCCCCGAGGCCCTATTAAACAGGTGGATCCAAAATTTGGAACCTGCCGACAAACAGTAAAAGATATTAATGCAGATACCCGACAAATTAAAAAATTACGACACGCTGCTGTTCGCCGCGATAGCATTTTATGCCATATACCTGTTTACCAGTTATAGCGGCATAGGCATTTCGCCCGATTCTATCATGTACACCAGTGCCGCCCGTAGTTTTGTTGCCCATGGTACATTGCATACGTTCAATAACATCCCTATTGTTGATTTCCCGGTATTTTACCCGCTGTTTTTAGGCGTCATCAGCTTTGTAAGCCAGACAGACCCCGTTGCATATGGGGCGGTGCTTAACATGTTTATGTTTGCCACGCTGATATTCACCAGCGGGCGGATCATGTCGCGCTTTGAACCATCATCGCATATATATAAATGGCTGGTGCTGGCCGCCATCATTTTAAACCCCGGCTTGCTGCAGGTGTACTCCTACCTATGGTCGGAGACACTTTTTATTTTGGAAGTGCTACTGTTTATCATTGTGTTCCGCAAGTATCTGCTTACCCACGCGGGCAAATGGCTGATATTTGCTGCCGGGATTGCCGCA
Organism: Mucilaginibacter sp. UYP27; assembly: GCF_040547175.1. Classification (NCBI taxonomy): domain Bacteria; kingdom Pseudomonadati; phylum Bacteroidota; class Sphingobacteriia; order Sphingobacteriales; family Sphingobacteriaceae; genus Mucilaginibacter; species Mucilaginibacter sp. UYP27. The sequence goes on along the minus strand of NZ_JBEPPE010000002.1, from coordinate 546,437 downwards.
GTGGCATGTGTAACCCGATATGCCGCCGTAACCATTGTAGGCACAGGCGGCTTATTGTTATTATTGGACAGGAAACTACCGATAAAGAAAAAGCTAGGTCATATTTTAATATATGGCGTTGTTTGTATCTCTTTATTGGTTGCTAATCTTACCTTTAACGCCTTACATACCGGCACGGTAACCGGCCCGAGGGAACCTTCGATCACTTCCTTCAGCCAAAACCTGTACTATTTTGGCAGCGTGTTTTGCGAATGGATGGGCATGACGCCCAATATGTACACCATTTTTGCCTTGCCGCTGGGGATAGTTATTTTGGTTGGATTTATAGTTGCGCTGGCCTTTAACTTTACCCGCCGCAAATTAGATAGTTTTGAGAATATTGCTATCACCTTCGCGCTGGTTTACGGGTTGTTTATTGTGCTGTCGTCCACCTTTTCGCGGTACGAGCGGATCAACCCGCGCTTGTTGGCCCCTATGTACATACCCGCTTTATGGGGTTACACCAGTTGGGGGCTCTTGCTCCTTAAACGTATTATGGATAAGCGTATCCGCATAGCCGTTGCCACTATATTTATACTGTTGATGCTGGGTTATATCACCAAGATCTTCCTGGTAGATAAGCAGCGTTATAATGACCAGATAGCCGACGAATACGGCAATCCCGGCTACACCGATAACGACTGGATGGACTCGGAATTTGCCAAATATTTGAAAACGATAGACAAAGGCATGTTCGCTCCTAATGTGGGAATCTACTCGGATGCGCATGAGGCGGTTTACTTTTTCTCCGGGATGTCATCATACCTCGTTCCGCACAAATTCTTTAAAAAGGATGTGGAGAAATTCTACAAGATAAAACGCTTTTATCTCATCTGGTTCAACAACCTTGAGAACCCGGAACTCATTAATATAAAAGACATCCAAAAGGTAAAAAAACTAAAGGTAATTAAGCAGTTTGAAGAGGGTGCTATTTATGAGTATGATAGTCTGAACCCAAATTAATCGAATTTGCGAATTTGAATTGATAAATTTTGTTTCTGTAAATTTTTTAATTCAACAAATTAAAGTCCAGACAAAATTACATAAGCACTTATACATATTGCCATTCTTATAAAAAACCGCACTTAAAATTATATTTTTGATAATCAATTTCATATAAAATTTTGATTTAATAAAATAGGCTATATATTTGCATCGCTAACCCATAGCAGCAATACAAAAAAATGAACGGACTTAACACATATCATTTACATCTGCACCATCACCACCATGTGGTGATCAGATAATATATGTTTCTACGCGAAATATCGTCCTCCGTTTATATTCATTTCCTAAAAATCAATTTGTGAAAACATTAAAAATAGCGATCCAAAAATCGGGTCGACTCAACGAAAAATCCGTTGAATTATTAAAAAATTGCGGCCTTAATTTCGAAAATTACAAGAGCTCGCTCATCTCCCCCGTATCAAACTTCCCGTTAGATATCCTTTTCCTGCGGGATGATGACATCCCCGAATATGTACAAGACGGCATTGCCGACCTGGGCATAGTTGGCGAAAACGTAATACGGGAAACTGAGGTGGAAGTTAGCTACCTGCAAAAGCTTGGCTTTGGTAAATGCTCGTTAAAAATAGCTGTGCCAAACAACAACAGTATCACCGCTTTAGATCAGCTTAACGGCAAGGCTATCGCTACCACCTACCCTGTCATTCTCGGTAAATACCTAAAAGAGCAAGGTATTACGTCAGATATCCGCACTATATCGGGTTCGGTAGAGATCTCGCCGGGTTTAGGTTTAAGTGATGCTATTTGTGACCTGGTATCTACAGGTGGCACATTAAAAAGCAACGGACTTGTTCCATTTGCGGATGTGATGAGCAGCGAGGCGGTATTGATAGGCCAAAAAGGCAGCGAAAATGAAGATCTGATCAAGGAACTGATCCAGCGCATCCAATCGGTATTGCGTGCAAAGGAAACCAAGTATGTAGTACTGAATGTAGAGCGCAAAAATCTTGACGCGGTTATCGCATTGTTGCCTGGTGTAAAAAGCCCGTCGGTAGTGCCGCTGGCCGAGGCTGATTGGGTTGCGGTACACACCGTTATACCCGAGCGTGATTTTTGGGACCGCATAAGCCAGCTTAAACAAGCCGGCGCGCAAGGTATTGTAGTAATGCCAATAGAGAAGATAATATTATAAGTAGACAGTTGCCGGTTTGCAGTTAGTTCAAAAAGCTCATTGCCAACTGCCAACTTATAACTGCAAACTGAAATGGAGACATTCAATTATTCTGACTTACGTAAAATAGATATCGCCCGCCTGGTTCAACGTAATGTTGACCCTGCCAACGAGATCCGCACTTTGGTGGAGGGGGTTATAGAACAAGTTAAGCAAAACGGCGATGGCGCACTTATTGACTACGCCAGCCAGTTTGATAAGGTTGACCTGACCAAACTTTACCTGGACAAAGCCGAACTGGAAGAACTGGCAGCGGCAGTTACTGAAGACCAGCAGGAAGCATTACAGGTGGCTTATTCCAATATTTATAAATTCCACAAAGCACAAATAAAACCCGAGGACAAGGTGGAAACGATGCCGGGTGTAACCTGCTGGCGCGAGTTAAGGGCTATTGAAAAAGTTGGCCTTTACATCCCCGGCGGCACGGCTGTTTTACCATCCACGTTTTTGATGTTGGGTATCCCGGCACGAATAGCGGGTTGCAGGGAAATTGTGGTTTGCTCGCCGCCGCAAAAAAACGGTAAGGTTAACGCCTTTATAGCTTACGTCGCATTGATGTTGGGTATCGAAAAGGTATATCTTGCAGGTGGCTCGCAGGCTATAGCGGCCATGGCTTACGGTACCGAAACTATCACTAAGGTAGATAAGATATTTGGGCCGGGTAACCAGTTTGTAACAAAGGCCAAAACCATTATACAAAGCACTACCACAACCGCAATAGACATGCCTGCAGGACCGTCAGAAGTATTGGTTATTGCCGATAGAACTGCTAAACCGGCCTATGTAGCAGCCGATCTGCTGGCACAAGCGGAGCATGGGATAGACAGCCAGTCGATATTGGTGTGCACCTCGCAGGATATTGCCGATAGAACCTTGGCCGAAGTGCAGAAACAACTGGCCGTTTTACCACGTGCCGAGATCGCTAAACAGGCGTTGGATAACTCCTACATCATCATCACCCAAAACCTGGATGAGGCGATGGATTTTAGTAATGAATACGCCCCCGAGCACTTAATTTTGGCGACCGAAAAGTGGAAAGAATTAACGCCAAAGATCATTAATGCCGGCTCTGTTTTCCTTGGGAATTTAACCCCGGAAAGTGCCGGCGATTATGCATCCGGCACCAACCACACACTTCCAACCAGCAGTTACGCAAGGGCGTATTCGGGTGTATCGGTAGATTCGTTTGTGAAGAAAATAACCTTCCAGTTTTTGACAGAAGAAGGCATCCAAAACATAGGTCCATCTGTAGAGATACTGGCCGAAATGGAAGGCCTGCACGCGCACAGGAATGCGGTGAGTGTGAGGATGAATAAATAAATATTAAAAAGCGCGTCATTGCAAGGTACGAAGCAATGACGGACAGAATTAAAGAGAATACAATGTTCGAGTTAAACAACATACTACGCGAAAACATCAAAAACCTAACCCCATACTCGTCCGCGCGTGATGAGTACACCGGTGAGGCAAGTGTGTTTTTGGATGCCAACGAAAACGCTTTCGGCTCGCCGCTTAGCAATGCCTATAACCGTTACCCCGACCCAATGCAGCACCAAGTAAAGCTGCGTTTAAGTGCTATTAAAGGGTTACCGGTGCGTAACATATTTTTGGGCAACGGCAGTGATGAGGCTATCGATATCCTATTCCGCAGTTTTTGTAACCCGGGGGTTGACAACGTGGTCATCGTACCGCCAACTTACGGCATGTACCAGGTATCGGCCAACATCAATGATGTTGAGGCTAAAAAGGTATTACTTACCGAAGAATACCAGTTAGACCTTGAAGGCATTGCCGAAGCTATCGATAAAAACACCAAACTAATTTTCATTTGCTCGCCAAATAACCCGACGGGTAATTCCATCAACCGGGATGACATCGAAACCCTGCTGGCCAATTTTAACGGCATCGTTGTGATTGATGAGGCTTATATCAATTACAGTCGCCAAAAAACATTTATACAAGAACTTACCGAATACAGTAACCTCGTGGTGTTGCAAACCCTTTCGAAAGCATGGGGGTTGGCAGGTTTACGAGTGGGTATGGCTTTCGCCAGCGAGGAGATCATCGAGGTGATGAACAAGGTGAAGCCGCCTTATAATGTTAACGAAGCTTCGCAGCTATTAGCACTCGAAGCATTGGGCAACGTAGCTCAGGTTAACGAATGGATCAAAGAAACTTTGCAGGAACGCGATAAACTGGTGCTCACTTTAAAGGAGTTTGATTTTGTGCTGGACATTTACCCGTCTGATGCCAACTTCATCCTGGTAAAAACTATCAATGCACGTGGCGTTTACGATTTTCTGGTACAGCATGGCATCATCATCCGCGACCGCTCAAAGGTAGAGCTCTGCGAAGGCTGCCTGCGCATTACCATCGGCACTCCTGATGAAAATAAGACACTGACAGAAACCCTACAGCAATACAAATAACAATGACTAAGCTGCAAAAAGTACTTTTTATTGACCGCGACGGTACCATCATCAACGAAACTCCCGATGAGCAGATAGATTCGTTCGCGAAGCTGACGTTTTATCCCGGCGCTTTGCAATACCTCCCAAAAATAGCTGCCGAGCTTGATTTTGAGTTGGTAATGGTTACCAACCAAGATGGTTTAGGCACAGCCGTTTATCCCGAGGATACTTTTTACCCCGTTCACAACTTCATCCTTAAAACGTTTGAGAACGAGGGCGTACACTTTTCGGACCAAGCGATAGACCGCACCTTCCCGGCAGACAATGCCCCCACCCGTAAACCGGCGACCGGATTATTGACCAAATATCTTGACGGAAGCAAATACGACCTTGCAAATTCCTTTACCATTGGCGACCGCAAAAACGACGTGCTGCTGGCTAAAAACCTGGTTGCAAAAGCCATTTGGATAAACAATAAGTCGGGCTTAGGCGATGGGGAATTTAAACCGCAGATTGATAGTGATATTGCCGGTGTTGTAGCCCTGCAAACTATCGACTGGAAAGAAATTTATGAGTTCCTGAAACTTGGCCAGCGTGTTTTTGAGCACAGCCGGGTTACTAAAGAAACTGACATCCGCATCAAAATAAACCTCGACGGCACGGGCGAAGCCAAAATATCAACAGGGCTGCACTTTTTTGACCACATGCTGGATCAGATTGCCCGCCACGGCAGCATTGACCTGGAGGTTACCGCCAAGGGCGACCTGCATATTGACGAACATCATACCATTGAAGATACCGGCATTGCCTTGGGTGAGATTTTCGCGACCGCACTGGGCAATAAAATGGGGATCGAGCGTTATGGTTTCTGCCTGCCAATGGACGATTGCCTGGCGCAGGCCGCTATAGATTTCGGTGGCAGAAACTGGATCGTGTGGGATGCCGTATTTAACAGGGAGAAAGTTGGCGACGTACCTACAGAGATGTTCTACCACTTTTTCAAATCGTTCAGCGATGCGTCGAAATGTAACCTAAACATTAAAGCCGAAGGGCAAAACGAACATCACAAAATAGAAGCTATATTTAAAGCCTTTGCCAAAGCCATAAAAATGGCCGTAAAGCGCGACGTTAACAAAATGGTTTTACCAAGTACAAAAGGACTTTTGTAGAGAGCTGGCAGTTTGAAGTTATCAGTTTGCATGATCTGCAAATTGGCATTACTGCAAACTGCATACTATAAACTGTAAACTGAATGATAGGTATTATAAGATACGGCGCCGGGAACATCTTCTCGCTTACTGCTGCTTTAGAGCGGCTGGGCATTGCCTATGGCATGGTGAACACCAAGGCTGATCTTGAACAGTTCGACCGTTATATTATTCCGGGTGTCGGGCACGCGGGTGCTGCCATGCACAAATTGGAGCAAACGGGATTAGTCCCTGCAATAAAAGCGCTTAAAAAACCTACTTTGGGTATCTGCGTTGGGATGCAGTTACTAACTGCTTACAGCGAAGAGGGTGATGCTAAATTACTAAACCTGTTCCCTATAAAAACCTTAAAGTTCCCTCATCAGGCCAATTTTAAGGTACCACATACCGGGTGGAACCAGGTATTCGCTGAAAAAGAAAATCCCTTATTTGAAAATATACCCCTTGGGTCACACTTTTACTTCGTACATTCATACTTTATTGAGTACGATCAATCATTCACTTTGTCTTCAACCAGTTACATAAATAAATTTTCGGCATCAATTTGGCATGATAACTTTTACGGTGTACAATTTCACCCGGAAAAGTCGGGGCCGTATGGCGAAACATTATTAAAAAACTTCTCTAAAATATAAAACATGTATATTATTCCTGCCATTGATATTCTGAATAAAAAAGTTGTGCGCCTGCGCGAGGGTGACTACCAGCAGGTTACAGAATACGATGTTACCCTTGAAGAAATGATAGAAAGGTACCAGAGTAACGGTACAAATTTCATCCATATAATTGACCTTAACGGCGCTAAAAACGATTTTAGTAATCAGCAATACCTGTTTGATGTGATCCGCAAAACAGATATGCAGGTGCAGTACGGCGGTGGTATCCGCAGTATAGATAAAGTTAAGGAATTGATTGATGCAGGCGTACACCGCGTTATTGTGGGTACGCAAGCCATCACCAACCCAGCTTTCCTGGAAGACCTGAGCAAAGCCATTTGCGGCCGCGATAAATGCAGCGACCAGGTGGTTATTGCCATCGACGTATTGGACGAGGTGATCAAATACTCGGGCTGGATGGAAAGCTCTCCCATAAAATTAATGGATTACGTGGATAAGTGCCTGGCGCTTGGTTTCTTCCGTTTCCTGTGTACCGATATCAATAAAGATGGCAAATTGGGCGGTGCAGGTGTAGACCTATACAGCAAACTGCTGGACCATTCACCGTTTATTAAACTGATTGCGTCGGGTGGTGTAAGTTCAATGGCTGATATTGAAGACTTGAGTAAAATAAAGGTGGAAGCCTGTGTTGTAGGCAAAGCCATTTACGAAAACCACATCAGCATCGAAGAAATTAAAAACTGGAATCTGGAATCCCTTATGTCTATCTAATTTCGCCCGAAGGCGCATACCCAACCCGTCATTGCCAGGTACGAAGCAATCCCCAACTTACAGGGTTGCCCTGCATAGCAAAGAGATTGCTTCGTACCTCGCAATGACGTCCTACCATAACCTATGCTCGCTAAAAGAATCATTCCCTGCCTTGACGTTAAAGACGGCCGCACTGTAAAAGGTGTTAACTTTGTTGACCTGCGCGATGCCGGCGACCCGGTAGAACTGGCCTGGAACTACTCGCAGCAAGGTGCCGATGAATTGGTTTTCCTGGATATAACAGCTACGGTAGAACGCCGCAAAACTATGGTGGAGCTGGTTAAATCGGTAGCAAGACAGATCAACATCCCATTTACCATTGGTGGTGGCATCAACGAAATTGCCGATGCTGATGCCTTGCTGAACGCAGGTGCCGATAAGATCTCCATCAACTCGGCAGCGGTACGTAACCCGGCATTGATAGACGAACTGGCAAAAGCCTTTGGCGTACAGTTTGTGGTGATTGCGGTTGATACAAGGGTAATTGGCGATAAAAATATTGTACACCTAAATGGCGGGCGGTTGCCAACAGAAAAACAGACTTTAGAATGGATAAAAGAGGCCGAGAGCCGTGGAGCAGGCGAAATTCTGCTAACCTCAATGGATCACGATGGTACAAAGGCCGGGTTTGATAACGGTTTGCTTAAATTAGTGAACAATGCGGTTAACATCCCGGTAATAGCATCAGGTGGTGCAGGGTCGGTACAGCATTTTGTGGATGTGTTCCAAAAAACAAATGTTGATGCCGCACTGGCAGCTTCTGTATTTCACTATGGAGAGATACTGATACCCGATCTGAAATCGGTTTTAAGAGACAATAATATTGAGGTAAGGGTGTAAAACTGTTTCCCCTCTTGAGAGGGGATAGTGGTGTGTTCGTCGCTTGATTAACACACCCCGACCGACGCACTATCCTTCCCGCCCCCTCTCAGAGGGGATAAAAATAAAGAACTATGAACATCGACTTTAATAAAACGGACGGCTTAGTGCCGGTAGTTATACAGGACGAGCAAACGCTTGAGGTACTGATGCTGGGTTACATGAACCAGGAAGCATACGATAAAACCGCGCAGGAAAACATCGTTACTTTCTTTTCGCGGTCAAAAAACCGACTGTGGACCAAGGGCGAAACCAGCCAAAACTTTCTGCATGTAAAAAGTATGCATATCGATTGCGATAATGATACCATCCTGATAAAAGTTAAAGCCGATGGACCTACCTGCCACACCGGCTCACGCAGCTGTTTTACAACGGATTACAACCAAAACTTTTTGATGCAGCTGGAAAATATTATTGCTGACAGGTACGAAAACCCTACCGAGGATTCGTACATTAATAAACTCCGCAAAAAAGGGCTGAAAAAGATCACTCAAAAAGTTGGCGAAGAAGGCGTTGAGGTAGTGATAGCCGCCTTGTACGAAACCGAGGAAGAATTGGTTGACGAAGCATCCGACCTGATGTTCCACCTGTTGGTACTGCTAAAAGAAAAAGGCTTAAATTTGGAGCGCATTGCGAAGAATTTAGAGCAGAGGCATAAATAAATAGTTGGCAGTTATAAGTTTGCAATTGACAGACCAACAAGACTGCAAACTGAGAACCGCGCACTCCAAACTGAAATGGAAGTACAAAAATTAGCCGAACTAACCGGCCACAGCAACCCTATATTTAGTCTGGAGCTTTCTCAAAACCCGGGGATATTGTTTAGTGGCGGCAACGATAAAGGCCTTGTGGAATGGAGCCTGGAGAGCAACTCTTTCATTAAAGTGATGTTCCCGGTAATGGCATCCATTTATGCTATCCACTGCCCTTTCGGTTATCCGTTAATATTTGCGGGGTTGCGCAGCGGCGAGGTGTTGGTTTTTAACTTTGCAGAGCAAAAAATAACCCATCGGTTAAGGCATCATGTCAAACCTATTTTTGATATCAAATCATCTGCAAAAAAGGACGAATTGCTGATAGCATCCGAGGATGGCACCGTATCGGTATGGAGTTTAAAAACGTTAGCATTGCTGCACAGTATCCAGGTATCAAACGATACCGTGCGCTGCATTGCCATAAACCCTGCCCAGGACCGTATTGCTTTTGGCTGCCGCGATAACCGTGTAGTAATTTACGACCTGGAGGACTACAGCCTCATTAAAGCTTTGATTGGCCATACCATGGCAGTTTTCTCATTACAATATTCGCCATCCGGGGATTATCTCGTCTCCGGCGCGCGGGATGCACAGGTAAAGATCTGGGATTTGAAAACCTACACGCTCATTCAAAATATCCCTGCGCACCTCTTCGCGGTTAATCATATCCTGTTTCATCCTACCCGGCCTTATTTTGCAACAGCGAGTATGGACAAGAGCATAAAAATTTGGGATGCGGTCGATTTTAGACTCCGAAAAATCATCAGCAGGGAAAAAGGTTACGCCAGCCATTCACTTTCAATCAATAAACTGGCTTGGTATGGGCATCAATTACTCTCTGCCGGTGATGATAAAAGGATAATCGTTTGGAATATAGATTTTTAAAATATCCCCATCAGTTTGACGATTATTGCGGCATTTACTTTAAATACCGAGACACTTTTAAAAGTATCGTTTCACCGCTTTAAGCCTGTGAGTATGGCGTTTCAGTTCTTCCGAATAAATACCCTCGGTGTCAATAGAGTCTATCTTGACTTTGCCAGATGCATGAATAATTTTGCCGCCACCCATAATAATACCTACATGGGTGATACGGCCTTCGGGGTTATTGAAAAAAGCCAGGTCACCGGGTTTAGCTTTTAAAACCGAGTCTACCAATTCGCCCTGCTCTGCCTGTTGTGAAGCATCACGTTTTAAAGCTATTCCCCTCAATTTGTAAACCACCTGCGTAAAGCCCGAGCAATCTATCCCAAAATGCGTGCGGCCTCCCCATAAATAAGGTGCATTTAAAAATGTTTTGGCGATATTTAATATACTATTGGTATCTCCTATAGTGCCAATTATTTCAAACTTTTGGTTCCCAATATAACTGGTTGTACCTTCTAAAAAAGCAAGGGAGGCACCAGCAGGAAGATGGACTACCGTATTATCTATAATTTTCCAGGCTTGGGTAACAGCGCCAAAAGTTACCGGCGGCGGGGTTTGTAAAAGGCGTTTATAAGCCAGGTGGGCAAGCATAACAAATTGCAAACGGTCTATCCAACCGGTATAATTGTCGTAAGCGGTGGTAATTTGAACCCACTTATCCTTCCACTCCAATATCTCAAAAGCTTCGCCAAATAAAACCTGCGATACCATTTCACTACGGTCGTTAGGTTCGGCGCGCAGGGGTACAACAGCTAAATTACAGATCCCGTATTCCATGTGTTACAATCACAGATTATCCCGTAAATTAGTTATAAACTTTTGTTAAACAAAAAGGGGAAAGCATTATCTGCGTTCCCCTTTCAAAATAAATATTTTTTTGATTATCCGTTCTGGTGCAACCAATCTTTCTTGGCGTGCAGCTCTTCTTCAGTTTCGCGTACATCTTCGTCATCTACACAGCAATCAACCGGGCAAACAGCAGCACATTGCGGCTCGTCGTGGAAACCAACACACTCGGTACATTTATCAGGAACTATATAATATATATCATCAGACAATGCAGCCTGAGTTTCTTCGGCATTTAAGGTATTACCGTCGCCAAAATCAATTATCCCTTTTAAATCTGTACCGTCGCTAAAACGCCACGCAGCACCTGCATCATAAATAGCATTATTTGGGCACTCTGGTTCGCAGGCCCCGCAGTTTATGCATTCATCGGTGATTATAATCGCCATATTATTTAAATATTCTTGTAGTATTCTATTTACCTTTGCCCTATAATAGCGCTCTGCAAATATAACAAAAAAAGGCTTCAAGGGTTTAGCCCGTTAACATATATATGTCAAAATTTAATAGTACAGATACAATAAATATATTTTCGGCACTGGGAAAATTGCTTGCCGAGCCCGATTTTAGGCTGATGGAAGTAATAGAGACAGAGCGCCAGTATAACGCCTGGTTTACGCCCGAAAGTGTATTAAACGCAGTTAAAGCCAATGGCGAAATGCTAAACAAAGCCGACCTTGAAAAATGGCTGTCTAATTATAACATTATACCTGGCAGCAATAAAAAGGTAGGTTTGGTACTTGCAGGTAATATTCCACTGGTGGGTTTTCATGATGTACTTTGTGTATTGGCAACGGGCAACCATGCGCTTATAAAGGCGTCATCGCAGGATTCGCGGCTTATAAAATATGTGCTTTACAAGCTGGTAGAAATTGATGCCTCTTATGCCGATAAATTTAGCTTTGTAGAACGGTTAGAAAATTTCGACGCCATCATCGCTACGGGTAGCAACAATACCTCGCGTTACTTTAATTACTATTTTGGCAAGGTGCCCAACATTATCCGCAAAAATCGTAACAGTATTGCTTTGCTTACCGGCGACGAAACTGCCGAACAATTAGCGGCTTTGGGTCATGACATTTTCGATTACTTTGGCCTTGGCTGCCGCAATGTATCTAAGGTGTTAGTGCCCGAAGGTTATGTATTCAACTTCTTCTTTGAATCGATAGAGCATTTTGCGCCTATTATTAATCACCACAAGTACAACAATAATTACGACTATAATAAATCTATATACCTCGTAAATGGCGATAAGCACCTTGATAACGGCTTCCTGCTATTGAAACAAGATACCCGTTTAACATCGCCCCTTGCTTGCCTGTTCTATGATAATTATGCTGATCTGGCATCAGCGCAGCAACAATTAGCAGAGCAAAGCGAAAACCTGCAATGCATCGTAACAAATGCTGACATAAAAACAGAAAACCAGGTGGTAACTTTCGGCCAAAGCCAGCACCCGCAACTATGGGATTATGCCGATGGCGTAGATACGATGGAATTTTTGTCAAATCTTTAAAATTACAATACCTTTGGGGGAGTAAGTAAAAGCTAAAAGTTTAAAGTAAAAAGTGTTATTTAACTTTAAACCTTATACTTTAAACTCAACAAAAATGTACATTATTAAAGTAAAAGGCGTTGCCAAAATACCCGACTACGTACAGCTGCGCGACGATAAGTTTACGCTGCTGGCATACTTTAGGGTGGATAGGCCCGAAAAATCATTAGAAAAAATTGGCCTTACCGATAAGTACGAATACATTATGGGCGTTGTTAATGACCTGCCCTTTGGTAAAATATTAAAATTAGAGCTGTAAATAAGATGATTGGAAACTCTATTATAAAACTAAATAACGTTGATATTTTTCAGCAAAAGCACCTGGTTTTATCGAACGTTAACCTGCATATAGATAAAGGCGATTTTGTATGGCTTATTGGCCAAACAGGATCAGGTAAAAGCAGTTTGCTGAAAGTTATTTATGGCGACCTTAACATTGCCAGCGGTACAGGCCACGCTTGTGGTTACGAGTTAAGTAAACTTGCCACCAAAGATGTACCCTACCTGCGCCGTAAACTGGGCATAGTTTTTCAGGATTTTCAATTGCTGACAGATCGCTCGGTTGAGCAAAATCTGCATTTCGTGTTGCGCGCAACCGGTTGGGACGATAAAAAACAAATTGCCGACCGCATTTTAGACGTACTGGAAAAGGTGGGCCTTCGCTCCAAACTGAAGAAAATGCCTCATGAATTATCGGGTGGCGAGCAGCAGCGCGTGGTTATTGCCCGTGCATTACTTAACAACCCCGAAATAATATTGGCCGATGAGCCTACCGGTAACCTTGACCCGGATACATCCGAAGAAATTGTATTGCTGCTCAAACAAATTAGCCAGAGCGGTACCGCTGTTGTAGTTGCCACACACGATTATCACATCATCCGCACCTTCCCATCGCGAATCATTAAATGCGAGAATGGTAAGGTTTTAGAGGACGTACGGATAGCTTAATCAGATGCGATAGGCAGTTCTTAGTTGGCAGTTTTGCACCATGCAAAACTGCCAACTAAAAACTGCCAACCAATGCCCCATCTGCAAACTTAACCGAATTTTTAATTGACTACTGCCAGCTTGTCGGGTTTAGACCGATGGCAGGATACTTGATTAGCACTACTTGCTATGAATTTTAACGACATGCTAAAGAAAAAAAATAAAGGAAATTCAGAAACCCCTGAAAATACTGCCGAGGTGGCTAACGAAAACGTCGAAGCTGACGGACAGGAACAAACTGCAGAAACTACTGAAGATGGCCCTTCTGTTGAAGAAAAACATAAAGAAGAGCTTAGCCAGGCCAACGATAAATATTTAAGGTTATATGCCGAGTTTGACAACTTTCGCCGCCGTACCATTAAGGAGCGCGAGGATGCACGTAAAACCGAGGGTAAAGACATTATTGTTGCCCTATTGCCTGTATTAGACGATTTTGAACGTGCTTTACGTGCTATGGATAACACTACCGATGTTGGACCGGTTAAAGAAGGAGTTACTTTGATACAGCACAAACTGAAAAACCTTTTAACTCAAAAGGGTTTAAAAGAAATGCAATCTATAGGTACCACGTTTGACCCTGACTTGCACGAAGCTATCACCAACATCCCTGCGCCTACAGATGATATGAAGGGGAAGGTAGTTGATGAAATGGAAAAAGGTTATGAGCTTAACGAGAAAGTTATCCGTTTCGCCAAAGTAATTGTTGGAGCGTAAATGATTTCGAATTTCGGATGTTCAATTTCGAATTTACAACGTTGAACATTTGATGAATTTGACAATAAAAACAATTTCGAAATTGAAAATTCGACATTCGAAATAAAATATAGTACCTATAATTAATAAACAATGGCTAAGAGAGATTATTACGATGTGCTGGGGATTAGCAAAGGTGCAGAGGCCGATGAAATAAAAAAGGCATATCGTAAAATGGCTATTAAATATCACCCCGATAAAAACGAGGGCGATAAAGAAGCTGAAGAAAAGTTTAAGGAAGCTGCCGAAGCCTACGAGGTTTTAAGCAACCCCGAAAAACGCCAGCGCTATAACCAATTTGGCCATGCGGCAAACGCAGGCTCGGCCGGTGGCGGTGGTTACGGTGGTGGCAGCATGAATATGGACGACATATTTAGCCAGTTTGGTGATATATTTGGCGGGGGTAGCCCGTTTGAAGGTTTCTTTGGTGGTGGTGGCGGTGGCCGCCAGGGTGGTGGCCGCAGGGTTGCCCGTGGCAGTAACCTGCGCATCAAAGTAAGGCTTTCTTTAGAAGAGATAGCCAACGGTGCCGAAAAGAAGATAAAAGTAAATAAGCAGATACTTTGTAAAACCTGTGACGGCACAGGTGCTAAAGATAAATCATCGTTCCAAACGTGTAAAACTTGTGGCGGCCAGGGTGCTGTGCGCAGGGTAACCAACACCATTTTGGGCCAGATGCAAACCACCAGTACCTGCCCTACCTGTAATGGCGAAGGATCTACTATTACCTCGAAATGTACGGTTTGCCATGGCGAAGGTGTTACACGTGGCGAAGAAACCATTACCATAAACGTACCTGCAGGTGTAAGCGAAGGCATGCAACTAAGCATGAGCGGCAAAGGTAATGCTGCCCCGCGCGGTGGTGTACCCGGCGATCTGATTATCCTAATTGAAGAGATCCCTCACGAAACTTTAAAACGCGACGGTAACAATGTGATATACGACCTGCATGTAAACTTTGTTGATGCAGCATTGGGTACCAGTATAGAAGTGCCTACCATTGATGGTAAAGCAAAAATAAAACTGGAGCCCGGCACACAGGGTGGCAAAATATTGCGCCTCAAAGGCAAAGGAGTACCTGAGGTAAACTCATATCACCGCGGCGACCAACTGATCCACATCAATATCTGGACGCCAAAGGCACTGAGTCGCGAAGAACGCGAAGCATTAGAAAAACTACAGGGCTCACCAAACTTCAAACCTAACCCCGGCAAAAACGAAAAAAGCTTTTTTGAACGGATGAAGGAATACTTTGAGTAAGGACCAGTAATTCAAAATAAATAACAAAAGCCGCTGCAGATAATGCAGCGGCTTTTGTTATTAAGCATGTTCAAACACTATTCCTAAAAAGAATATTGTAACAATAAGTGCCTTGTAATATCTAATTTAGCATAAAACTAATCCCAGTATGCTAAGCATTCGCAACATTGTTAAACAATACGCCGGCCACCGCGCGTTAGACGATGTGAGCCTTGAGGTAGAAAGCGGTAAAATATTTGGCCTGCTTGGGCCAAATGGCGCGGGCAAAACCTCACTCATCCGTATCATTAATCAAATTACAGCGCCGGATAGCGGCGAGGTGTTCTTCAACGGCGAAAAATTGAACCAGTCGCACATCGAGCGGATCGGTTACCTGCCCGAAGAACGTGGTCTTTACAAAAAAATGGAGATAGGCGAGCAAATGATCTACCTGGCCCGTTTAAAAGGTCTTACCCGCGCCGAAGCAACCGAAAGATTAAAATTTTGGTTTAAGCGGCTGGAAATGGAAACCTGGTGGAAGAAAAAGATAGAAGAACTATCAAAGGGAATGCAGCAAAAAGCCCAATTTGTGGCTACCGTATTGCACAAGCCCGACCTAATCATCCTTGACGAGCCTTTTAGCGGTTTTGACCCCGTTAATGCCGAACTGATAAAGAACGAGATATTAGAATTAAATAAACAAGGTGCTACCATCCTGTTCTCTACCCATCGCATGGAATCTGTTGAGGAGCTATGCGATTCTATCGCTCTTATCCATAAATCGCACAAGATCCTGGATGGCCGGGTTAAGCATATCCGCAACTCCTATAAAAATGAAACTTACCTGGTAGAATATACCGGCGAGCAGCTTACGTTTGATGGTTCGCAACCTTTCGAGATACTGAGCGAAACTACCGGCGAAGATAATAGCAACACCATTAAGCTAAAGCTGAGCAATACCGGCGCTAACGATGTACTGCAATACCTGTTGCCAAAAACACGCATCAATATGCTGCAGGAAGTTATCCCGAGCATGAACGAGATCTTCATCGAAAAAGTAAACCTAATAGCCTGATCCATGCATAAAGTATTACTTATTATACAACGCGAGTACATTACCCGTGTACGCAAGAAAGCCTTTATTGTGATGCTATTGGCTGTGCCCTTGCTACTGGCCGGCATGACCAAGCTTATCGCCTATGTTGCTAAAGATAGCGACGTACTCAGCAGGCCACAGGTGGTTAAGGTAATAGACCAGAGCCATTTATTTGAGGGCAAATTAAAAAATGCTAAAAACATCAAATTCATACCTACCGATGAGCCTATTGAAAAGGCCAAAGCCGGGTTAAAGGATAATGAAGACCTGTCAATACTGCTTATCTCAAAAGATTACGCTAAAACTCCCGTACAGTTCTTTTCAAAAAAGAAACCGTCGTTTACGCTTACCGGCGAGGTAGAGAACCAGATGAACGAGATCGCATCTAACAACACCATGCTGGCTAACCACATTGATACTGCCCTGCTTAACCAGGCCAAAAGAAATAAGGTGAGTGTAAGTGCCCTGGAGGTAACCGAGTCCGGTACAAAAGATGCAGATGTAGGCACATCCATGGGGGTTGGTATTGCTTGCGCGATATTGATCTATATGTCGCTGTTTATATACGGCGCGCAGGTAATGCGTGGAGTTATTGAGGAAAAAACAAGCCGCATAATCGAAGTTATTATCTCGTCGGTAAAGCCATTTCAGCTGATGCTGGGTAAAATTATTGGTGTGGGCCTGGTAGGGCTAACCCAGTTTACTGCGTGGATAGTACTATCGATAATTGCCACAAAAATTGCAGGTGACAGCCCTACAAGCGGGATAATGGGCGCTTTACAAACGCTGCAAAACATACCATTTGGCTACATATTGGGCTGCTTTTTGTTCTATTTTATAACAGGCTACCTGCTTTACAGCGCCTTGTTTGCAGCGGTTGGCTCGGCTGTAGACAGCGAAACAGAAACACAGCAGTTTATGTTCCCTATAACGCTGCCTCTATTGTTCACTTACATACTATCAGTAACGGTATTATTTAGGGCGCCGGATGGTCAGCTGGCGGTTTGGCTATCTATGATCCCGTTTACTGCCCCGGTTGCCATGATGGTGAGGATCCCGTTTGGCGGTGTGCCCAACTGGCAATTAGCCCTATCGATGTTTATGATGGTCATCGGCTTTTTGTTCACCACCTATGTGGCTGCCCGCATTTACCGTGTTGGTATTTTGATGTACGGCAAAAAAGCAAGCTTTAAAGAATTGACCAAATGGTTCTTTTATAAAGAGTAACAACCTAAACCTTTTCATAATTTAAAAATCCCTGTATCAGCCAAAACTTTTACGGGGATTTTTTACTTTAGCAGACGATGAATAACAAGCGCATTGCCGTAATGGACCTCGGTACAAATACCTTTCACCTGCTGATAGCAGAGGGAACCGCAGAGAACTTTACCGAGATACTGCACCTTAACGAAGGTGTAAAACTTGGCGAAGGCGGCATCAATAAAGGCCTTATCCAACCCGAGGCTTTTGAGCGTGGCATCGCTACCATGAAACGTTTTCGTAGTCATATAGATGCGAATAGCGTAACAGAAATCAGGGCTATTGGCACCTCGGCCATCCGCAGTGCGGCTAACGGGCAGGATTTTATCCGCGAGGTAAAAGAACAAGCCCACCTCGATATCGAACTGATAAACGGTGAGCAGGAAGCGGCTTACATTTACGAAGGCATCAAAGCCAGCGGGTGCCTCACTAATGAGAACGCCCTGATCATGGATATCGGTGGCGGCAGCGTGGAGTTCATCATCGGTAACAATAAAAAAGTGCTTTGGAAAGAAAGCTTTGAAATTGGCGCGGCTCGCCTTATGGATAAATTCCACCAAACAGATCCTATCCCGGTTACCTCTATCAAACAAATGAGCCGCTATTTGGACGCCAAACTTATCGACCTTTTTGGCGCAGCATTGCAGTACAAACCGGTCAGGATAATTGGTTCATCGGGCGCGTTCGAAAGCTTTGCCGAGGTAATAGAACGTACCAAAGGCCGCACCTTCGACCTAAAGAACACCAAAGCGTACGAGTTTGATACCGACAACCTGCTTGACCTGATCGAGCTGCTAATCAGATCTAACCACAGCCTGCGCGCAAGCATAAAGGGCATTATTCCTGTGCGGGTAGATATGATCGTAGTAGCCAGTTTGCTTACCATTTACATGATGCAAAAAATGGGTGTGCCCGATGTTAGCATGTCAACCTACTCCTTAAAAGAAGGTGTATTGGCGCAAATGCTGGGTTAAAAAGCGCGTTTTAGTTTATACCACCACATTTTGTAAAAGGGAACTTTATTAACACGCACAACCGCAACTGCACCACCTAACTGCCCGGATAAAGCCTTCATTCCAATATTATATGCTCCAGTTAGGTTAGAATCTATAGCTATTTTTTCGGTTTGCATCCCAATGTAACAAACTGTAAATATCTGGATATTTGAAGGAGTTTTAAGTTGGAAATTTCCATTTACATCAGTAAAAGCACCTAATGCAGTACCGGGGATTTTTATTTGTGCGCCCGGCACAGGCAATTTGCTATCGTCAAGCACTTTACCTTTTATGGTGTTATATTTAACCGTATCTCCTGTAGACATTTTTTTTACCGTATTAAACGATTGCGATACTGCAATTTCCCCTACAGTTTCTTGGGCACTGGCTTCAGTTGTAGCAAATAGACTCGTAATAGCTGCGGCCAATGCAGCCCTCTTCCAAGAAAATTTCGGTTTATCCTGTAACTCCAGGTGATTATTTACACTTGCCAATTGATGGCTGTCAAACCTGCCGCAAGTGTTAGTATGCTCCGTGAAGTAATTGATGATCTCGTTGTTGCTCATCACGGTAAAATCTGTAACCGTTTTTCTGCATACGTTACAATGGCGGCCCTGCTCAACGGGTGTCATCTGGTTCCAGTTTTCGTGGCAGGGCTGTGGGATGCTGATACTTTGTATAGGTTGCATAAAGTTTCGTTTTATTATAAGATGCGGCATCAGTCTACTTTCCATAAATCAGCAAATATATTTTTCGATCATAACTTTCTTAACACAAATCCTAATTGTTGGGCATCCTTTGTATATTGCTTGCTTATCATCATTACACATGAAAAAACTTATCGGCGCGTCTTTGCTACTGCTTTCTGCCGCTTTTGCGCGGGCGCAGAAAAACCCTAACGATACTATAATTACCAGCTATCAGCCCTCGGTGTTGTTCGCTCCCATCCCTTATACAGAAAAAGGGAACGAGTTCCATTCTGTAAATGGCGACCCGGGGCCAAAGTACTGGCAAAACCGTGTTGATTATAAGCTTGCCGTAAAGCTGGATACCGCCGCGCAAAGCATTAGCGGCACTGCCGATATCACTTATACCAATAACAGCCCCGATGCCTTGCAATACCTTTGGTTACAACTGGATCAGAACACCTATAATAAAGATGCCCGCTCTAACTTTGTTACCGGGATGCAGGCCATGCAACACACTACCGGTTATGAGATTGAATCGGTAGAAGTTGTCAACGGAAACGTACGCACCAAAGTCAATTACAAAATAACTGACACCCGCATGCAAGTGCGGTTAGCTACGTCTTTAGGTAAAGGCGTTATTAAACTAAACATCAAATACCATTATAAGATCCCCGGCAATTTTGGCGGCCGTACCGATTATGTGGATACCAAAAACGGCAAGATCTACGAGATAGCTCAGTTTTTCCCGAGGATGTGCGTGTACGACGATAGCCGTGGTTGGGCAACCGCGCCATTCTTGGGCAGTGGTGAGTTCTATTGCGAATACGGGGATATCGATTACACTGTAACCGCCCCATGGGATGTATTGGTAGCCGGCCCCGGCGACCTGCTAAACCCCAAAGAAGTACTAACCGCCAAACAAATTGCACGTTTAGATGCAGCCCGCAACAGCGATAAAACCATCATGATTCGTACCGCGGCAGAAATTAAAGACCCTTCATCGCGCCCGGTAAACAAAGGCACATTAACCTGGCATTATAAGATGCTAAACACCCGGGACGTTGCCTTCGGTGCTTCTAAAGCATTTATTTGGGATGCCGCGAGGGTGAACTTGCCAGGCGGTAAAAAATCCATGGCGATGTCGGTTTACCCCGTTGAGAGCCAGGGCAATGATGCATGGGGCCGCGCTACAGAATACCTAAAAGGTTCGATGGAATACTTTTCCGAAAAATGGTTTGTGTACCCATGGCCTACCGCCATTAACGAGGCTGGTATTGCAGGCGGTATGGAATACCCTGGTATTGTGTTCGACGGGATAAACGATAAAGGCAAAGAACTTTACTGGGTTACCGCGCACGAGATAGGCCACAACTGGTTCCCGATGATTGTAGGTAGCGACGAGCGCCGCTTTGCCTGGATGGACGAAGGCTTTAATACTTTCATAGATATTTACGCGTCGGATGCTTTTAACAAAGGCGAGTACGCCCCTAAACGCGACGGTGAATATGCACCGGGCGGTGGTAACCCTGCCGATGAGATCATAGAGCATATCATCGACCCAAATTCGCCAAGTATAATGACCGCGCCGGATGCTATACCAGAAAAATATCGCCACCCCCTAACCTATTTTAAACCAGCCTTTGGGATGGTTTTGCTACGCGAGCAGATCCTGGGGAAAGACAGGTTTGATTACGCGTTTAAAAACTACATCAGCAAATGGGCATACAAACACCCGCAGCCTGATGATTTCTTCCGTTCGATGGAGAACGGCGCCGGCGAAGACCTGAGCTGGTTTTGGAAAGGCTGGTTCTACAATAATTACAAATTGGATATAGCCCTGATAGATGCTAAATACCTTGATAAAGACCACAGCAAAGGCGTAAAACTAACCATCGCCAATAAAGAAATGATGGCTATGCCGTTCACCGTTGAAGCCAAACTTAAAGACGGCAGCAAGCAACGCACCTATTTCCCGGTAGAGACCTGGTTGCAAAACAAAGTTAACAACTACGTTTTACCAACTACCCAAGATGTTGAAAGCGTTACTGTTGATCCAGATAATGCCTTGCCGGATGTGAATAGGAAGAATAATAGTAGGAAATTGTAAAAAAGTAATAATCCGCGCGTCATTGCGAGGAACGAAGCAATCTCTACATAGGCAGAGCCACTCTGTATAGCAAAGATTACTTCGTACCCCGCAATGACGTTATTTATTTAGTTTCATCAACTGCTGATAAACCTTCTCGGTAGGTAAGCCTACAACATTGGTGTAAGAGCCATTGATCCGCTCGATGCCGATAAGACCGATGCGTTGCTGGATACCGTATGAGCCGGCTTTATCCATGGGTTGGTATTCCTCTACGTAACTACGGATCTCAAGATCTGTAAGCTTGCGGAAAAACACCTCGCTCCTGTCGTAAAATTTATTGTATTGCCCTTTGTACAGCAGGCAAACGCCTGTGTAAACTTCGTGCACCTTGCCGGATAAGCGTTGCAGCATTTCAATAGCATGCTCGGTAGATTCGGGTTTACCTAAGATCAGGCCGTCGATAGCTACGATGGTATCTGCAGTAAGCACTATCTCGTCGTTAACGTCTTCATCAAATGCTTCGGCCTTTTTGGCGGCTATGTACAGGGCTATCCCCGCGGGTGTTAAACCGTCGGGATATGATTCATCAACCTCTTTTAAAACCACACGGAAATCAATATCCATCAGTTTTAAAAGTTCTTGTCTGCGTGGTGATTTGGATGCGAGAATGATTTGTGGAAGGGCACTCATGTTAAGAAATTTTCGACTTTTGACTTTACACTTTTGACTTAAACCCTACCAGCTATACGCTTCGGCGCTCATCCATTTGCCTTGTACCTTCATTACCTTCTCAATAATGTCGCGGGCACAGCCTTTGCCGCCGGCGTAAGGCGATACATAGGCGCTGATGGCTTTTATCTCTTCGGCTGCATCTGCCGGGCAAACAGGCAGGCCAACCAGTTTCATTACCGCCAGGTCGGGGATATCATCGGCCATGTAAAGAATATTGGCCGGGTTAATGCTTTTCTCCTCGATGTAGATCTTAAAACGTTCAGACTTGGTATGCGCACCCATATAAACATCGGTTATCCCCAAACTATTTAAACGGAACAGCGCGCTTTTTGACCGGCTGCCAGATATTGCCGCAACATTGTAACCGCATTTAACAGCTAACTGCAATGCGTAACCATCCTTAATATTAAAGGCCCGGCTTTGTACACCGGTTTCGGTCACAAATATCGACCCATCGGTAAGCACACCATCCACATCAAAAATAAATGTGGTGATATCTTTAAGCTTGGTTAAAAAGGATTCCATTTTGTTAGATTACACTGATTCTTTCGATTTTACCGATTATTAACTGCAAACTATCAACTGCCTACTGCAAATTATTGGTTATCTCTCCACTCGTACACCCAGGCGCTTTGTATCTGCTCCAAGTGGCCTTCGCTTGATTCCTCGCGCGTGCCTTTAAAGTTTGGCAGGCTAAGTACCCAGTCCAACAACTCAGTAAAGCGGATGCGGTATATTTTTGACTCGCCAAAATCGTTACCAAACTTTTCGTAAAGGCTCATGGCAATGTCCTCGTGGTCGTTCCAGTGTATTGGCAGGGCGAATTTATCGTCGTTCATTATCTTTTCTTGATTCTTGATTCTAAATATCTTGACTCTTAAATATTAGTGGCCCATAAAGCCCGATTGATCCGGAAGGGTAACTTCAATATCACCATCAATGATAACACACTGGCAACCCAGGCGCGATGTAATGCGCGGGTTTACAGCCCTATCAATGAAGTCTTCTTCCTTATCAGATATCTCCTGAATGTTATCCATCCCTTTGTTAACATATACATGGCAGGTACTGCAACCGCATACGCCACCGCAGTTATGCTGCAGGTCGATGCCGTTTTCCAGGCAAACGTCTAAAACAGATTCCCCCTCGGCTATAGCAAGTTCCACGCTTTCATGGTCCTTCTCCTCAAAGTTAATCTTTACTTTAAAAATATTCATTTTGGCAAAAGTAACAAAATTACTTATCCCCGTTGCGGCTGTTTTGGTTTTTGATAATATCCTGACTTAAACGTGTATAAATTTCCTGCAAATTGGGCTCATCATTCAGCATTTGCAAATGGCTTCGCATGGTTTGTTCGTCGTTGCGCACAGCAGGGCCGGTTTGTACGCTTACCGGCGAATGCTCTCTTATTTTGTCGGCAGTTTCGGCTATCAGGGGGCGCATCATATCAAAACTCATATCGCTTCCTGCCAAAAGCTGCTCGCCAATACTGTACAGGTGATTGGTAAAATTGCATGCAAACACAGCAGCCAGGTGCAATACTTTGCGCTGCGCAGAATTGACGCGGTAAACGTTGTTACTGATGTCGCGGGCAAGGCCCTCCAGGGTTTGGGTAATGGTTTCGTTCACGCCTTCTATACAAAGCGGTACTTCCCTAAAATTAACCTCTTTTGTTTTGCTGAAGGTTTGCAGCGGATAAAACACACCCGCGTTAGGGGTGAAATTTAATACCTCCTGAAGATCAACCGCGCCGGAAGTATGTACAATCAGCTTATTATGCCTGGATAAATGTGGGACAAATGATGCGATGGCATCGTCCTTAATAGCAAGGATGAAGACATCGGTATCGGGGCTGATGTCCTGGGGGTTATCAACCGCCTCTGCGCCCACATGGTAAGCTAACAAAGCGGCATTGTGCAGGTTACGGCTGTAAATTTGCGCAATGCGATGGCCTGCATTTTTAAATGCTGCCGCCAAATGTGTAGCAACATTGCCCGAGCCTATAATAGTAATACGCATAACAGCTATATAAATAGATAGCGCTAAATTAAATATTTAAAGTATTTTTATTCGTTAAAATCAATCAACCTAATTGATATGAAATTTTTGAAGAGCCTTATGTTGACCATTGTGATCCTATTGACATTTGGAGCCGTTGCAGCTTACATTATCTACAACCACTACAACGTGGAAAAAAAAGAACTTACTTACGAACTCCGTAAAAACAGCAACGGCAGCTACATCGAACTTACCAACGGCGTTACCCATTACGAACTTGACGGGCCTGATACCGGTAAAGTGGTGGTCCTGATCCACGGGTTTAGCGTGCCCTACTACATCTGGAACGGCACTTATGAATATTTGACCGAACACGGTTTCCGCGTTCTGCGCTATGATCAGTTCGGCCGCGGCTTTTCTGACCGGCCGAACGTAACCTATAATAAACAGCTTTATTTTGAGCAATTAAACGAACTGCTTGATAAGCTCCACCTTAAAAAACCGGTGAGCCTGGTAGGTGTATCATTCGGTGGCGAAGTAGCAACCGAATTTACCGCTGCCTACCCAGATGCCGTAAACAAGGTGGTTTTGATAGACCCGGGTTACGTGTCAAACAAGCCAAACTACCCGGCTTTTGTGCTTGATTTTTACGAGGCCACCCATGCAGAAGAGCGTGCCCTGGGCCAAATAACCGACTTTAAATACCCAACCCGCCATTCCGGCTGGGCCGAGCAATACCAGCCACAAATGAAATATAAAGGGTTCCGCCGGGCATTGGTATCAACAATATATAACTACAACTACCACGCCCGCGAAGCAAATACCGCCCTGAATGATAAACATAAACCGGTATTGCTAATTTGGGGTAAAGAGGACAATACCGTTCCCTTTAAATACAGCGACTCGGTACGCAGCGTGCTTAAAACAGAATTTTTACCTGTGAATGATGCCGGGCACCTGCCTTTTATTGAGCAGGCAAATATTGTTAACCCCGCTTTGGTAACATTTTTGAATAAGTAGTATCTAACTATAAACAAACACTAATTAATAAACTATGGACACTTCGTTAATTACCACCAGCACCGGGTTAGACGGTTATAAAGTTGTTAAACATTTAGGCGTTGTACGCGGCATTACCGTGCGTAGCCGCAGCGTTGTGGGCAACTTTGCCGGTGGCATCCAATCGCTGTTTGGCGGGAGGCTTTCTGTTTATGTAGAGCTTTGCGAAAACGCCCGCGAAGAGGCTTTTCACCTATTGATACAACATGCCCAGGCTATTGGCGCAAACGCCATTATAGGGATGCGTTATGATGCCAACGAAGTGATGCAAGGCATTACCGAGGTACTCGCTTACGGTACCGCTGTGGTTGTTGAAAAGGAAATTGAATAATTATATAATATGTCATTGTGAGCCTGTCGGGTTTATAAGTCTTCGACAGGCTCAGACTGACAAAAAGCGACATCGTATCAATCGCACCGTTAAATAAACTTCTATCTTTGCTTCAAATTACATTCTCATGCAAGTAATAAAGCAATATATAGATGAAAACAAGCAGCGATTGCTTGACGAATTATTTGAACTGCTGCGCTTTCCATCTGTTAGTGCCGACCCCAAATACGCACCTGATGTTTTAAATGCTGCTGATTACGTAGCTAAAAAACTAATCGATGCAGGTGCCGATAATGTAGAAGTTTGTAAAACTGCTGGCTACCCTATTGTTTACGGCGACAAAATAATTGACGCTTCCCTGCCAACCGTGTTGGTTTATGGCCATTACGATGTGCAACCGGCCGACCCTTTAGAACTTTGGCATACGCCACCCTTTGAGCCAACCGTGCGCGATGGTAAAATTTATGCCCGCGGCGCTTGTGATGATAAAGGCCAGTTTTACATGCACGTAAAGGCATTTGAACTGATGATGCAAACCGATACGCTGCCATGTAATATCAAATTTATGATAGAGGGCGAGGAAGAAGTTGGCTCCAACAACCTGGGCGTCTTTGTTAAAGCCAATAAAGAGCGCTTGAAAGCTGATGTGGTATTGATATCTGATACCTCGATGATCAGCATGGAGCACCCGTCTTTAGAGACTGGTTTACGTGGCCTGTCTTACCTGGAAGTGGAAGTAACCGGCCCTAACCGCGACCTTCATTCCGGTGTTTATGGTGGCGCGGTGGCTAACCCTGCAACCATTTTAGCTAAGATGATAGCTTCCCTGCATGACGATGACAACCATATCACCATCCCCGGTTTTTATGATGATGTTACCGAATTAACTCCGGCCGAACGTGCCGAGCTGAACGCCGCACCGTACAATGAAGTAGAATACAAAAAAGACCTTGATATTGCCGAAACATGGGGCGAAAAAGGATATACCACTTTCGAGCGTACCGGCACCCGCCCAACCCTTGAGGTGAACGGCATCTGGGGCGGTTATATTGGCGAAGGCGCTAAAACCGTATTACCATCAAAAGCAAGTGCTAAAATATCGATGCGATTAGTACCAAACCAAACCTCAGAGAAAATCACGCAGCTGTTTACAGATCATTTCCTGAAGATAGCACCTAAATACGTTAAGGTAAAAGTTACCCCGCACCATGGCGGTGAACCGGTGGTTACCCCTACCGATAGCATTGCCTACAAAGCGGCGCAAAAAGCCATTGCTGAATCATTCGGTAAGCAGCCTATCCCAACACGTGGTGGCGGCAGCATCCCTATAGTAGCTTTATTTGAAGCTGAACTGGGCCTAAAAACGGTGCTAATGGGTTTCGGACTTGACAGCGACGCACTGCACTCGCCAAACGAGAAATACGATATTTTCAATTATTACAAAGGGATAGAAACTATCCCGTTGTTCCATAAGTATTTTGCGGAATTGAGTAAGTAGACCCTTAATTCCCGCCGCGTCATTGCGAGGTACGAAGCAATCTCTTTAAGCAAGTCCCATATGTAAGGTATATAGTTGTCCTAAAGAGATTGCTTCGTACCTCGCAATGACGTATTTATTGAACAGTTATCTTCTCACACCCCTCCAAAAAACCCTCATCTGCATCTGCGCCTATCCCAACAGCATCGCTGATGTTGAGCCTGTAGCCATCATAAGTTACACCGCCCACGCATGGGTCGACCAAATGGCCAAGCATGCAGGTATCCATATCGTAAAAGTGAATGTTTGGACTGGCGTATACAAAATGCAGTTTGGCGCTTAAAGCTATGCGGCTTTCCAGCATCCCGCCCATCATACAGTGGATGCCCCGGTCGGCAGCTATATCGTGAATCTTTTTGGCTTCCAATATCCCACCCGATTTTGCCATTTTGATGTTGATGTAATCGCAGGATTTGCTTTCAATCTGCATCCGTGCATCGTGGTGGTTATAAACGCCCTCATCAGCCATAATCTTTACGGGCGATAATTTCATCAGTTCGGGCAGGCTGTCGTTATACCAGGTACGCATGGGTTGTTCGCAAAACTCAATGTTATATCCGCCAATCGCTTGCAAAGCAAATAAGGCGTCGTCAAAGCTCCATCCTTGATTAGCATCAACACGGATCTTCATCTCGGGACCAACAGCTTCGCGGATCTGCTTAATACGTTCTACATCCGTTTCAGCGCCTTTGCCTAATTTTACTTTAAGGATGTTTGCCCCAGATGCTTTAAAGTGGATAGCCTTTTGGGCCATCGCTTCCGGTGTGCTGATACCGATTGTGATGTCGCTTTCCACCACGCGCTTTTCTCCGCCCAAAAACTTGTATAGTGGTAACTCCGCATTTTTAGCAGCAATATCATATAAAGCCATATCGAAAGCACTTTTTATTGTGGTGTTGCCGGCGGCGGCATCATGCAATTGCTGCATCCGAGCCGGGATATCCAGCGCATCCTGCCCAATCCACAATGCTGGAAAATACTTAGCCATAACCAAACAGGTATTCTGCGTTTCACCTACTATCATCGGAAACGCCGAACACTCGCCTACACCATATAACCCTTTATCGGTATGCACGCGGATAAATACGTTCT
This sequence comes from Mucilaginibacter sp. UYP27, assembly GCF_040547175.1. Classification (NCBI taxonomy): domain Bacteria; kingdom Pseudomonadati; phylum Bacteroidota; class Sphingobacteriia; order Sphingobacteriales; family Sphingobacteriaceae; genus Mucilaginibacter; species Mucilaginibacter sp. UYP27. Next base: position 518,336 of record NZ_JBEPPE010000002.1, on the reverse strand, counting down.
GCGCGTGGTCCATAGTGCCGGTGGCAATGGTGAACGGCTCCATGGGGATGCTGAAACGGTAGATATCGATGGTGGTTATGATTGCTGACATGGCTGTATTGCTTAATTGCTAAAATAGCAGAAATTAAATACCCGTTAGCAAAATTTGCACATTAACACATTTAGCTTATATTTGCGTTAGTACTTCGTACTATTTCATTTCGGTTCTCCGGTTTCTGCCTTTCGATCTAAGAAACCGTCCATGCGCCAAAATCTAACTTCACGACAATTTATTTAATTAAAAAATATACATGGCATTAACAAATTTGCCTGGTCCGTTTGATTATAACTCAACCAGGAATAAACTTTTATTAACAGAATACGGCCGTAACGTGCAAAACATGGTGAAATACATTGTGGCGTTACCAACTAAAGAAGAGCGCAACAAATACGCACAGGTGGTTATAGACTTGATGGGCTTCTTAAACCCGCACTTGCGCGATGTTGCCGATTTTAAACACAAACTTTGGGATCACCTGCATATCATATCAGATTTTCAGCTGGATGTGGATTCGCCGTACCCAAAACCAAGCCCTGAGGCCATCCACATGAAACCCGAGCCGCTTAAATACCCTAACCAGCGCATCCGGTATAAGCACTACGGTAAAACTATCGAGATGATGATAGAGAAGGCCAAAGCCATTGAAGAGCCGGAACGTAAACGCCACATGGTACAGGCTATTGCCAACTTTATGAAAATGGCCTACGTGCAATGGAACAAAGATTCGGTTGCTGATGAAACTATCTTGTCGGATCTTTACGCCTTATCCGGCGGCACCTTAAAACTGGAAGAGAACGTAAACCTAAATCGCGTCGAGTTCCGCGCTAACCCATATCAAAATAACCAGAACAATAATAACAGCCGCGGGCGTACCAATAATAATAACCAAAATAACCGCGGCGGCGGAGGTAGCAGCAATGGTGGCGGCGCTCGTACCAACAATAATAATCCCCGCAGCAATAATAACAACAACCAAAATAACCGTAACCGAAACCCGGGAGGCGCTAAAAAATATTAATCAGTTCTTAGATCATTGTTCATGGCTCATAGATAATCCTGTAAATATGGCTGACCTTTTGCCGATTATTTTATAATCTTTGCAGAGGTAAATCAGTCGAATTTGGTTTGGCTATGAACTATCAACCATCAACCATTAACTAAATGAGAAACGCATTCGAAATACAGGGCGGTAAAAAGCTTAAAGGCGAGATCATCCCACAGGGCGCTAAAAACGAAGCATTACAAATTATAGCGGCGGTTTTATTAACCGACGAAAAAATGACCATCAGCAACATCCCAGATATACAGGATGTGAACAAACTGATTGAGTTACTGGGCGACATGGGTGTTGAGGTTAACCGCATATCACGCGACACCTGCACTTTCGAAGCCAAAGAAATAGACCAGAATTTTTTCACTTCGGAAGCTTTTAAAACCAAGGGCGGCGGTCTGCGCGGTTCTATTATGATATTAGGCCCGCTGTTGGCGCGGTTTGGTAAAGCATCTATCCCAAAACCGGGTGGCGATAAAATTGGCCGCCGTAGATTAGATACCCACTTTTTGGGTTTCGAAAAATTGGGCGCACGTTTTGATTACAACCCCGACAACGGCTTTTACAATGTAGATGCATCAAACCTGCAGGGTACCTATATCCTGCTTGATGAGGCATCGGTAACCGGCACGGCTAACATTGTGATGGCAGCAGTTTTGGCAAAAGGTACAACCACCATTTACAACGCCGCATGCGAACCTTATCTGCAACAGCTTTGCAAAATGCTTAACCGCATGGGCGCGAAGATCAGCGGTATCGCATCAAACCTGCTAACTATTGAAGGCGTAACCGAACTTGGTGGCACCGAGCACCGCATGCTTCCTGATATGATAGAGATCGGTTCATTCATAGGCCTTGCTGCCATGACAGGTTCCGAGATTACCATTAAGGATGTACATTACGACGAACTGGGTATGATACCTGACGTGTTTAAACGCCTGGGCATTAAACTGGAGCGCCGTGGCGATGACATTTACATCCCCTCGCAAGACCATTACGAGATAGATACCTTCATAGATGGCTCGTTACTAACCGTTGCAGATTCGCCGTGGCCGGGCTTTACCCCCGACTTGCTGAGCATTGTGCTGGTAGTAGCCACACAGGCAAAAGGATCGGTATTGATTCACCAAAAAATGTTTGAGAGCCGTTTATTCTTCGTGGATAAATTGCTGGATATGGGTGCCAATATCATCCTTTGCGATCCGCACCGCGCAACCGTTATTGGTTTAGATAAAATGGTGCAGCTGCGTGGCATCTCCATGACCTCACCTGACATCCGTGCCGGTGTATCATTACTGATCGCTGCGCTTTCGGCACAAGGCCAGTCTACCATTTATAATATCGAACAGATAGAACGTGGTTACCAAAACATCGATGAGCGCCTGATCGCGCTTGGTGCCGATATAAAACGCGTCTAAAATATCATCACACGAGACATTGAACCCCGAATAATGGAGTGGCTTTACACTTCGTTTTTCGGGGCTCAAAATTCAACATTCGATATTATTCGTTTTTATACTATTTTTATGGCAACCAACCAATAGCCAATAATGCCTTATAAAAACCGGAGGTCATCGTATTCTACCTTTATACTGATCTTTGTTGCGTTAAAAATCATCCTGAACCTTTTTGCCATCAGCAATTTTGGCTTTCACCGCGATGAACTTTTACACCTGGTTTTAGGCGATCACCTGGATTGGGGCTATAAAGAAGTACCACCTTTTATTGCCTTGCTGGCAAAAATCACCCTTAATATTTTTGGCGATTCTGTTTTCGCGGCACGCATCTTCAGCACCATAGCAAGCGGCTTAATAATTTGGCTCACCGGTCAGATAACCACCGAGCTTGGTGGCCGCAGGTATGCCATCACCATCGCTTGTTTAGCGTTGATCTTTGCCCCTGCCTTCGCGGCAAGCGGTTATTTGTTCCAACCCGTGGTATTCGATCAGCTTTGGTGGGTGGTAACGGTTTGGTTATTTGCCAAATACCTCAACACTGCCGACGTAAAATACCTGTATTGGCTTGGTGTGGCTGTGGGTGTTGGCATGCTTACCAAGTACACCATGGCGTTTTTCACCGCATCGCTTATAGTGGGAATCTTGATAAGCCGCGAGCGGAAGCTGCTTTTTAACAAACATGTTGCTTATTCGGCATTAATAGCCATCCTGATATTTCTGCCCAATATTATCTGGCAATTCGCGCATCATTTGCCGGTTATCCACCACATGCAGGAATTGCGCGAAACCCAGTTGGACTATGTAAAACCTAAGGATTTTGTAATGCAGCAGGTGTTGGTAAACGGCGTCGCGTTACTTGTTTGGGTCACCGGGTTTTGCTTTTTATTGTTCTCGTTCAAGCTGCGCAGGTTTAGGTACCTGGCAATTGCCTACGTCCTGATATTTTTGTTTTTACTGGAGATGAACGGCAAAAGCTATTACCTTTTTGGCGCCTACCCTATGCTGTTTGCCGCCGGTGGTTTCGCTTTAGAGCGGATGCTGAAACGCACTTATTACATATTACGCACGGTTGCTGTGTTGATTGTTGTAGTTCCAAACTTGCTTTTACTGCCATTGGTATTACCCATATTACCGTTAGACAGAACAGTTACTTTCATAAAAAACGCGGAGCGCCGTATGCCCTTTTTGAGTTTCATAACAAAATGGGAAGACCAGAAACAACACCCCCTAACACAAGATTACGCCGACATGCTGGGCTGGGACGAAATGGCTAAAAAAGCTGCCGACACTTACCACAGCCTTACCCCTGAACAACAAAAACACACGCAGCTGTTTGCCGACAACTATGGACAGGCGGGCGCGTTGCATCATTACAGGCATAAATACAACTTGCCTGAGGTTACCAGCCTAAACAGCAGTTTCCAGCTATGGGCGGCCGATAGCCTGAGCGCGCACTACATTATTTATGTGGACGATGATGACAACGTTGAACGCAGGCTTAGCAAAGTCGTAGAAAGTTACCGCGAAACGGGCCAGGTACTAAACCCTTTAGCCCTCGAACATGGGTCAAGAATATATTTGATCACCAACCCATCGCCAAAGCTAAACGAGATTTATAAAGCAGAGTTGGCTAAGAAAAGATTGCAGTAATTCAGCTAATAAAACTATAGCGCTGTAATTCTGTTAATCTTCCAATTCTGTAAATTCTGATCAACTATGCGCGGAGTAAAAACTATCCTTTTCCTCACCATATCTAATATGTTTATGACGTTTGCCTGGTACGGGCACCTCAAATTTAAGGAATATGATTGGGGGAAAAATCTTGGCCTATTCTCAATTATCCTCATCAGCTGGGGGCTGGCGTTCTTCGAATATCTTTTCCAGGTACCGGCAAACCGCGCGGGTTTTAAAGAAGATGGTGGGCCGTTCACATTAGTTCAGCTTAAAACCATACAGGAAGCTATTACGCTCACCATGTTTATGGTATTCACCGTCGTGTTCTTCAAAACCGAAAAGCTTGGCTGGAACCACTTGGTAGGATTTACGCTAATAGTATTGGCGGTGTTCGTGATATTTAAGAAGTGGTGATGTAGATATGCAGATGCGTGGATATGCAAATGTGCAGATTAAATTAGGTAAGAACGTCCTCCGCTCTTACTTCCCATACTACAGGTATAATGTTCACGTTCACGGCCGTGAACATCGTGAATATTCATAAACGATTAACAATCAGGACTATTTGATTTAAGTACATGACAGAATATAGCACCAATACCTGTGGAATATTTAATATACAGTGGCCAGATGAATGTTTAACAGGAGAGGTTAAATGATAAAAATAGAGACGCGAAAAATCGCGTCTCTATTACTAATTTATTTTCGGTAATAATTACGATCTAAGCAGATATCGCGTTAATGATGTCATACTGGGTGATGATCTCGATCTTACCATTGTCATCCTCAACCAACACGGCGATATTGTCCTTGTTGATCATGCCGGAGATCTTATCAATAGATGTATTCAAATCTATAAAAGGGAATGGCGCGGTCGAGATATTTTTTATCGGCTGTGATTTAATGCCGGGGTTCTCTATCAGCGAATCCAGGATATCACTTTCGGTTATCTTGCCAATAACCATACCTTTTTGGGTAACCGGGATTTGGCTTATGTTAAGCGATTTGATCGTATTTATAGCTTCCAGAACAGTCTTTTCGCAATCTATAGTTACTATCTCCTGGTTTTCTTTCTTGCTGATGATGTGGCGTGCGGTAAGCTTTTCTTCTTTGATAAAGCCGCGGTCACGCAACCAATCGTCGTTATACATTTTGCCCAGGTAACGGGTACCATGGTCTGGGAAAATGATCACCACAATATCCCCCTCTTTAAATTTATCTTTCATCTGCAATAAACCTGCAACTGCAGAGCCGGTTGAGTTACCTGCAAAAATGCCTTCCTTACGGGCTATTTCGCGGGTCATTAGTGCAGCATCTTTATCGGTTACCTTCTCAAAGTGGTCTATCAGGCTAAAATCAACGTTTTGCGGAAGGAAATCTTCGCCAATACCTTCGGTGATGTATGGGTAGATCTCGTTCTTATCAAATTCGCCTGTTTCTTTATACTTTTTAAACACCGAGCCGTAAGTATCAATACCCAAGATCTGGATAGCCGGGTTCTTTTCTTTCAAAAATTTTGCCGTGCCGGATATGGTACCGCCTGTTCCTACACCTACTATTAGGTGGGTAATTTTACCTTCGGTTTGCTCCCATATCTCAGGGCCGGTGCTTTCGTAGTGCGCCTGCGAATTGCTCAGGTTATCGTACTGGTTGGGCTTCCATGAGTTAGGTACTTCGCGCTCAAGACGTGATGATACTGAATAGTACGAACGCGGGTCTTCCGGCTCAACGTTAGTAGGGCAAACGATAACCTCCGCACCAAAAGCGCGCAGCGCATCAAACTTTTCTTTCGATTGTTTATCGGTACTCGTGAAAATACACTTGTAGCCTTTAATGACAGCCGCTATAGCCAAACCCATACCGGTGTTGCCTGATGTGCCTTCTATAATTGTGCCGCCGGGTTTAAGTTTACCGCTTTTCTCGGCATCTTCTATCATTTTAAGGGCCATACGATCCTTAATGGAGTTGCCCGGGTTGGTTGTTTCTATCTTAGCCAAAACAGTAGCAGGGATGTCCTTTACTATCTTGTTAAGCTTCACCATAGGGGTATTACCAATGGTTTCGAGTATATTATTATGCCACATATTATATTATCTACTTATCCCGTAGGTTTAACAGGACAGGTACAAAATTAATAATTAATGATGAAAGTGAGTAGTTGAATAATTAGTAGTTACTTGCAGGCGACAAACCGATAGTAAAACCACTCTTTATTTACTTAAAACCGCCTTACACTTTAAAACTTTAGGTGCTTAACCGTCAAGCCGCCGTTTATAAGTTGCTTTAAAGATTCGATACCTACCCGCAGGTGTGTTTCTACATACTGAGTGGTAACGTTGCTGTCGCTTTCGGCAGTCTTAACACCTTCAGGGATCATCGGTTGGTCTGATACCAGCAGCAATGCACCTGTAGGGATCTTGTTGGCGAAACCGGTTGTAAAGATGGTTGCAGTTTCCATATCCACCGCCATGGCGCGCAGGCTTTTCAGATATTTCTTAAACTCTTTGTCGTGTTCCCAAACGCGGCGGTTGGTGGTGTAGCAGGTACCTGTCCAATAATCGCGGGCCTGGTCACGTATAGTTGTCGAGATGGCTTTTTGCAGCGCAAATGATGGCAGTGCAGGCACTTCCGGGGGTAAGTAATCGTTTGATGTACCCTCGCCCCTTATGGCAGCTATAGGCAGTATCAGGTCGCCTACGTTATTCTTCTTTTTAAGGCCGCCGCATTTGCCTAAAAATATTACGGCTTTTGGATGTATGGCGGTTAGCAGGTCCATTACGGTAGCAGCTACCGAACTGCCCATACCAAAGTTAATGATGGTTATGCCATCGGCTGTTACGCTTTGCATTGGTTTATCCAGGCCCATGATAGGCTCGTTATTATGCCATTCAGAAAACAGCTGCAGGTATTTGGAGAAATTTGTCAGGATAATATATTCGCCAAAGGCATCAAGCGGCCGGCCGGTATACCGGGGCAGCCAGTTGGCTACAATGGCTTCTTTGGTTTTTAAACCCGATTTTACCGGGGTAGAAACTTCTTTGATCTTTTTTGATGGGTTTGTGTGGTCATCTTTCTTTACGTCTAATTCTTCGTTCATCTTTTTTGTCCTCTTTTTTGTGTGTATGTATGTGTATTTTAAGGCTATAAAACCTTTTTATACAGCAAACCCCGGTGTGTTTTCACCAGGGTTAGTGTGTAATATACGAAAATACTTTTATACTATCAAATAATTGTTAAGCTACCTTTAACTTTTTAAGGTCGCTCTTCTCAAATTTGTCTCTCGCGTACTCTAACGTTACGTTTAAACGCTTCACATCTTTTTGTGATGGAAACTCAAACATGGCATCAATCATAATAGCCTCGCATATCGAGCGTAAGCCACGTGCGCCAAGTTTAAACTCCATTGCCTTATCAACAATAAAATCAAGCACATCAACATCAAACTCAAGCTTCACGCCTTCGTACTCAAACAGTTTTTTGTACTGTTTAAGTAACGAGTTTTTAGGCTCGGTCAATATGTTATGCAACGCTTCGCGGTCAAGCGGGTTAAGATAAGTTAATACCGGTAAACGGCCTATCAACTCAGGGATCAAACCAAAAGATTTCAAGTCCTGCGGAGTAATATACTTATACAGGTTCTTCATATCTATTTCACTGTCGTCGCGTTTCATTTTGTAACCCACCGTTTGGGTACGCAAACGGTTAGCAATCTTTTTTTCGATGCTATCAAATGCACCACCACAAATGAAAAGGATATTGCTTGTATTAACCGTTATCATTTTCTGATCCGGGTGTTTACGGCCACCTTGCGGCGGTACGTTAACCATAGTACCTTCCAGTATCTTCAATAAGGCTTGTTGCACACCTTCACCGCTTACATCACGGGTAATGGACGCATTATCACTTTTGCGGGCAATTTTATCAACCTCGTCAATATAAACGATACCACGCTCGGCAGTGTTCACATCATAATCTGCAGATTGCAGCAAACGGGTTAGGATGCTTTCCACATCCTCGCCTACGTAACCGGCTTCGGTAAGTACGGTAGCATCACAAATGCAAAAAGGAACGTTAAGCACTTTGGCAAGCGTTTTTGCCAGCAAGGTTTTACCTGTGCCGGTTTCGCCCACCATAATGATATTAGATTTTTCTATCTCTACCTCATCCTTATCAATACGTTGGTTTAACCTTTTATAGTGGTTATACACCGCAACTGATAATACCTTCTTGGCATCGTCCTGGCCTATGATGTATTGATCGAGGTGTGCTTTTATTTCGGCAGGTTTAAGCATAGAAGGCACCGCGGGCGAAGCTTTTACTTTGCGCACCTTTAGTTCTTCGGCCAGTATTTCGTTAGCCTGGTCAACGCATTTATCACAAATGTGCGCGTCGAGCCCTGCTATCAGCATCAGGGAGTCCTGTTTGCCGGCGCCGCAAAACGAGCACCTGATCTCCTTGCTGTTCTTGTTCATTTTATAAGGTTTTATCAAAGATAAGGATTTGGCTTTTTATAAACCAATTTTAAGTAAGTGGTTGATTAAGTTGCTCGTGAACGTTATTATTAACTACACCATACGACCAACTTAATCAACTATTCACTACTACTGATTTTATTTTTATTTTGTTTTATTGCCTTTTAATATTTCGTCTATCATACCAAATTCCTTAGCTTCTTCGGCAATCATCCAGTAGTCACGGTCTGATGCTGCATAAACTTTGTCGTATGATGCACCGCTGTGGTCAGCAATTATCTGGTACAATTCTTTTTTCAATTTAGTGATCTCGTGGTAAGAGATCTCAATGTCAGACTGCTGGCCCTGTGCACCACCCGATGGCTGGTGAATCATTACACGAGAGTGTGGCAATGCCGCGCGTTTACCTTCGGCACCGGCACATAATAATACCGCGCCCATTGATGCTGCCATACCTGTACAGATAGTAGCTACATCATTTGAAATCAATTGCATGGTATCGTAAATGCCTAATCCTGCATAAACAGAACCACCCGGCGAGTTAATGTAAAGCTGGATATCGCGTTTTGCATCGGCAGATTGCAAGAATAATAATTGCGCCTGGATAACATTTGCGTTTTGGTCATAGATAGGATCGCCCAGGAAAATGATCCGGTCCATCATTAAACGCGAAAACACGTCTAATTGAGAAATATTTAACTGGCGTTCTTCTATAATGTAAGGCGTGTAACCCATTGGCGGGTTTACAATACCCGTTGGCATACTGTTACGGTTTACACCGCCAACAAACCTGTCTACATAAGTACTGCTGATACGGTGATGTTTAACAGCATATTTTCTGAATTCGTTTTTATCTGGATTACTGTTCATGTGTATTTAATTTAGTTGTTATGGCACGGGCTGATTAGCCCGCAATAAATATAGTTTTTAGTTGAATAGATTTTATACTATTTAGTTTGGTGAAAGTAAAAAAACGAGCCCCCTCTAAATCTCCCCCGTAAGGGGAAACTTTAAAAAATCTCTTTAAAGCCTTCGGAGAGGGTTTAGGGGGGGCCTATAACACAAAAGCATTTGCTGTTGGGCAAATGCTTTTGGTAATATGTTATTTGAACTTTACTGTTTATACAGCAAGCTTGTTAAAATCAGAGAATAAGATCTCTTTTTTATCAAGCGTAATAACACTTTTAATGTAATCAAACACCTTTAGCGCTTTTACTTGTTCAAATACTTTGTTAGCATTTTCTTTATTTTGAAGGTACTGCACAGTGTACTGGCCTAACTGCTCATCGGTTAACGCCTGTGGGCTATACATCCGGAACTGTTGGTCTAAACTGCCTTTTGCAAACTCAAACACTTCCTCGTATTTAATATCGATGTTGTTTTCCTTCATCAACTTATTTTCGATAAGCGTCCATTTAAGATTTTTTGCAAAATCGTTGTAACCGCCTTCCAATTCTTCCCCGGTCAGTTTTTCGTTCGTAGCCTTTAACCAACGTTTTAAAAATGCATCAGGTAGTTCAAAATCAACTTTACCAATACTGTAGTTGTAAATTTCGTCCTGCAGTTTGCGCTCGGCATCCTGGGTCATCATCATTTCTAACTCTTCGGTAATTTTAGCTCTAAAACCGGCCTCGTCGGTAACTACACCTTCACCAAATAATTTATCAAAGAACTCCTGGTTTAAATCGCCTTCTTCTAAACGGTTAACATTTTTAACGTTTAGATTAAAGTTGGATTTTAAGTCAGCCGCTTCATCTTCTTCAATTTTTAATAAACCGGCAACCTTGGCCGCGTCGTTATCAAAAGCCGCGTTGATGTCAAATACCAACTCGTCGCCTTTTTTCAAACCAAGCAGCGATTTTTTGATCGCCTCGTCCTGGATCTGATCTAAACGTACAGACGTGATATTGCTTATGCCTCCTTCAAAAACAGAACCATCCGGAGAAAGTTGCGTTAATTCAGCATAAAGAACGTCATCATCTGCCGATACGTCAGGATTTGTCATTTTGCCATAGCTGCGACGGATATTTTTGATACGTGATGCTAATGTTTTCTCATCAACTTTTATTACGTATTGGGTCACTTTATCTTTCGATGAAAAATCGATGTTAAATTCGGGCGCCAAACCAACTTCGTAGTTAAATTCAAAGTTATCGGCAAAATCCCAGTTGTACTCTTTCTTGTCATCCACTTTTGGTAAAGGCTGGCCTAATACTTCAAGTTTCTCTTCCTCTAAATATTTGTTTAAAGTATCAGATAGCATGTTGTTGATCTCATCGACCAAAATGCTTTTACCATACATTTTTTTAATGTGACCAACCGGCACCATACCCGGGCGGAAGCCTGGTAGTTTCGCTTTCTTAGCCTGGTCTTTCATTGCTTTTTCAACACGTGGCTGGTAATCTTCCGGGTTGATGTTGATCTTAACAACTGTATTCAGGTTATCAATTTTTTCCTGTGATATATTCATCTTTTTACCTGTTATTAGTTAATCTTTATTCATAGTACAGCCCTTAGGCGCACAAAATTAGAGGCGCAAAAGTATAAATTTATTTTGAATTTAGTTATGCCCTCTGGTTGCTTTGAAATTTAACAAAGTTGTTTTTAAACAGCTTAACTGTTTTAACATAGGCATATAGCACCACCTTACATTTAATATTGCTCTTAAATAACAAAGACGGCGCAGGGCCGTCTTTGTTATATGGTATCATTAATAAAACCTGTGTGTACTAGTCTATTTTTTTAACGGATGAAGCGCCGGATTGATCGTTGTTTACTTTTGAAGGGTTACCACGGTATTGAATATCGCTCGAGCCGCTGGTATGAACATCCAACTCGTTCAAAACATTTATTTTACACTCGCTCGCGCCCGATGTGCTGATCTTATATTTACCTACCACAAAATCAAGTGCCTCCACCTTACCAGACCCGCTCATATCAATATCGTGTGATGCCGCCTGGCCTTTTAAATAGATCTCGCTTGAACCACTTGCGCCTGTGTGTACTTTCCCGGCACTAAGGTCAAGGTCGATTTTAGTTGAACCGGATAGGTCGATATTAAGGTCTTTAACATTTAAACGACCTTCTGATCTTACATCAACCGCGCCAGATGCGCCAATTGCCTCCAGGTTTTTAACACCAATAACCAATACGCTTTCGCCGCTTGGGCAAATATTACGGCGGCTGTGTACTTTTAAGGTACCGCCTTCAACAGTAGTTTCTACGTATTTGAACAGGTTATCGTCAATAGTGATGGAAATAGATTCGGTACTATCCTGTTTTAAAACAACCTTGTAACCGCCAGATACATCTATTTTGGTAAAGCTTGTCATTTTACGGGCTTCGGTACGTTGGCTGCCATTGCCCTTTATACACCTGAACCGCCTGCACGATGAGAACAATGTGATTGATAAGGCTGCTACCAGCAGTACTATTTTAAAGTTTAAGTTTTTCATGTTTTATCAGTTTAGTTTTTGGACGATGATTTATGGGTTGAAGTTACACTAAAAGTAAAAAAAGCCGCTGATTATCTAACGGCTTTTTGATATAAGAAGGACTTTTGTGCAGCAGTGCTGTTGATTACAAATTTGCTAATTCGCTTTGTTTAACCTTTGCTATGGCTACGCTGGTAGTTTGCGCGGTGGTGTTTACGGCTACAAAGTTTTTATGGCTAACGTTTGCAGGTTGGGTGCAGGTTAAGTTGTAATCGTTTACGTTTCCGGTTAAGTTCACTTTGGCGTTGTCGTTAACGTTTACGGTTGCTTTGTAGGCTTCTACATTTAAGTAGGCAGTTGCGGTGTTGTACAAGTTAACTTCAAGATCTAACTTTTCTAATTTACCAAATGATTTTACTTCAGCATTATCATAAGCGCTGATAGATTGCAAGTCGGCGGCTGTTACCCAAACCACTAATTTTTGGTTTTTGTAAGATGAGATCCTTAGCAAACCGTTTTTGCTTTGTACAAGGGCGCTTTCTGAGTAGTATTTGTTGTAAACTTTAACCTGGTCGGCAGTGCCATCAGATACATACAGTTCAACGTTTCCGTGAACTTCGATCTTGTTAATCTTGTTTACGTTAGTTAATACGGTTACGGCTTCGTCATTATTATCATTAACGTTTGCATAGGTGTTTGTTGTGGTTACCACTGCCATAATCATTACGGCTACCATGGTGAAGATTGATGTTTTCATTTTATTAATATTTTGATTATGAATACTATAAGTTGTGTTGTGTTATTAAATACACCTATATGACGACCGTGCCGCATAAACGTTACAGACACTTTGGGTGTATTAGATACAGTGCGGGTTTATGTCGGTAAAGGGTATAAAACAGTCGGTGAAAGGGCGGGGAATTTGCATGTTGGAAAGAGAAGAGTCAAGATCAAGAGACAAGAATTAAAACAAGAGACAAGAATTAATGAGACAACTCCCTTATTTTCCTATCCTCTTTCGCGCAGCGAAGAGAGGGTCGACGAGCGAAGCAATGTCGGGGTGAGTAAGTTCTGAGACTTGCGATTTGGACAGGGCTGGGGTGAACCACAAAAAAAGCCACCGCTTTTGGCGATGGCTTCCTAAAATATATGTTGAACTTTTGCAAAAGTAGTACTTACAGTATGGCTAATTCTGATACGTTAGCCTTAACAAATTTGTTGGTTACTGTTTTGCTGCGGTTAGCAGCAGCCAGGTTTGCGTGGTTAACAGTCGCAGACTGGTCTTGTACCAGGTTATAGTCGTTAACGGTACCGCTGATGTTTGCGTTAGCACGGTCATTTACGTTGATGCTTGCTTTATAAGCGTCGAGGTTCAAATCTGCAGATGAGTTATTGTTAAGCGTTACATCAAGGTCTAATTTCTGCAGGCTGCCAAATGATTTTACTGATGAATTATCGTTGGCCACAATTGATTGCAGATCGGCAGCTTTTACCCAAACCACTAATTTTTTATCCGTGTATGATGAGATACGTAACGTACCGTTTTGGTTTTGTACCAAAGCGCTTTCTGCGTAGTACTTGTTGTAAACCTTCACCTCATCTGCGCTGCCGTCTGATACGAACAGTTCCACGTTTCCGTGTAATTCTATTTTGTTGATCTTGCTAACATTGGTAAGCACTGTGCTTACTTCTTCGTTGTTGTTGTTTGTAACAAATGCAAAGGTTGATGTTACTGTGCCTAATGCTAATGCGAAGATGGTTGCTATGGTTAAAACTGAAGTTTTCATTTTATTATTATTTGAATGTGAGTGTGTTAATTATTTTCTTGTTTTTAAATACACCCATATGACACCCCCATCCGGCAAACGTTACAGCCGTTTTGAGCCAAATAGATGTACACCCCGATTACGTCGGTAAACGCCCCGATTGTGACGGCGAAATGGCAATTTTTTTTTGAGGCAACCTGTAACAGGGGCGGGAAGATGTGAATTGTGGCGTTTTATCGTCACGCCGATTTTAATGACAATTGACTAAAGACTGCTTAATGCTATATTTTTATAGGAATACCCTACAAATAGTAATTCCCGCCATCGGTCTTCACCTTGCCGGCATCAAGCAGCAGGCGGATAGTTTCGATGCGTTCTTTTTCGGTACCAAGTTTTATGGAGGTGATCAGTTCATCTATGGCGTAGGCATCTGTACTTAGCAGCTGTACTATCTCGTTAGTGATATCATCAAAGATCTCGTCGGCATTTTTTTGGCGGCGTTCTTCCAGGCAAACATCGCATACGCCGCATTTGGGGGCATTAGTTTCGTCGAAATAGCCAAGCAGCATTTGGCTGCGGCAGCGTTTATGCTCAGCATAAGCAAATACGGCTATCATTTTTTGGCGATAGGTTTCTTTACGCTGATCTATAAATACCTTATTAATATATAAGTTATTGGCATGCTGCCTTGGCTTAAGCCAGGTTATCTGTGGTTTATCGGTTTGCGGCAGATAGCTCAACAGGTTAAAATCCTGTAATTGCTTTAAGCCATCTATCACCTGCTGGGTGTTCATGCCGGTGCGTTTGGCTACATCGTACTCCTTCACCCGCACATAATTCTCGAACGAACCTCCGTATGATCGCAACAGCGTTTTAATGAACGGATCCCACCCAGGGTTTTGGATCTGGAAGTTATAAAGCTCCTCGTTGAGTACCTCAAACCTAAACCGCGACGGCAGAAACACGCTTTCGTTAAAAGCCACATATTCGTCCTGCTCTAAAAACTTGAGGGCGTTGATGGTTTTTATGGCATCTAACTGGAAACGGCTGCAAAACTCGCCCAAGTCAAGGTCAAAGCTTATACCTTCGCCGGCATCATAAGCTATCTGGCAATAATTAGCCAAAAAATGGCAGATCTGTTTTATCTCTTCCACAGATGGAAAGTTCTGGACGAAGCGCTTCTCCTGCTTAAGCCTGTCGGTTGGGTTATATAATAGTATTACGTATGCGCGTTTCTCATCCCGCCCTCCCCTGCCGGCTTCCTGGTAATAAGCTTCCAGGCTATCGGGCATATCTTTATGTATCACAAACCTAACGTCGGGTTTATCTATCCCCATCCCAAAGGCATTAGTAGCTACAATAATGCGGGTGCGGTTATCTTTCCAGGCCTCTTGCTTGGCAGAGCGCTCGTCGCTGGGCAAACCAGCGTGGTAATAATCTGCGCTGATGTTATGCTGATTGTAATGTTTGGCAATGTCAAAAGTTTCCTTTCGGCTGCGCACATATACTATGCCGCTGCCGCTAATGCCGTGTGCAACATCCAATAGCTTGCGCAGTTTATCCTCGGTGGTTTGAACCACGTAGCGCAGGTTATTACGCTCAAAGCTTTGCTGGTAAACAATGCCGTTCTTAAAAAGCAATTTTTCTTGTATATCATCGCGTACCTCGGCAGTTGCGGTTGCTGTTAGGGCAAGTACAGGCACATTGGGGTGCAACTCCCGCAGATCGGAAAGGTGCAGGTACGATGGGCGGAAATCATACCCCCATTGCGAAATACAGTGCGCCTCATCAACCGCGAACAGGTTTACCTTCATGTACTTGATCCGTTCGCGCACCAGATCAGATAATAAACGCTCGGGCGATAGGTATAAAAACTTCACGGGGCCGTAAACGCAATTATCCAAAGCGATATCCACTTCTCGCTTGCCCATGCCTGATACGATAGCTATTGCCTCGATGCCTTTGGCTTTCAGGTTTTCTACCTGGTCCTTCATCAGCGCGATAAGCGGCGATACCACAATACAGATCCCATCCATAGCCAGCGCCGGCACCTGGAAACATATCGATTTACCACCACCTGTAGGTAACAAGGCCAGCGTATCTGTACCCTGCAATACCGACGTAATGATCTCCTCCTGCAACGGCCGGAAGCTATCATGTCCCCAATATTGTTTTAGTATCTCGCGTGGCGTCATCTTTTGTATAAAAAAAGCCCGTCGTACGGCGGGCTTGGGATAATGTGTATGCGGGTTAGTTTACTCACCCGGTCTTTGCTTCGCTCGATCACCCTCTCTTCGCTGCGCGGAAAGAGGGGCTTCTCTTCATACCCCCTTTGCAAAGCAGAAAGGGTCGACCAGCGTAGCGTAGTCGGGGTGAGTTACCTCCGCGAGTACTCTTACCTGTTTTTAATATCAGTATAATCCTTATCAGTTTCGCCAACGTAGATCTGGCGCGGGCGACCGATAGGTTCTTTGTTGGCTTTCATTTCTTTCCACTGGGCAATCCATCCCGGCAGGCGGCCTAAGGCAAACAATACGGTGAACATTTCTGTAGGGAAACCAAGCGCGGTGTAAATGATACCCGAGTAAAAATCTACATTAGGGTAAAGTTTACGTTCAACAAAGTAAGGGTCGCTAAGGGCAACTTCTTCCAGTTTCTTGGCTATCTCTAAGGTTTCGTCGTTGATGCCTAATTTCTCCAGGATATCATCGCAAGCTTTTTTAATGATCTTGGCGCGTGGGTCAAAATTCTTATACACACGGTGACCAAAACCCATCAGGCGGAAAGGATCGTTCTTGTCTTTAGCTTTAGCAACCCATTTATCTACGTCGCCGCCATCTTCTTTAATTTTCTGCAGCATCTCTACAACGGCCTGGTTAGCACCACCATGCAGCGGGCCCCAAAGTGCAGAGATCCCTGCGGATATAGAAGCATACAGGTTAGCATCTGATGAACCAACGATACGCACGGTAGATGTAGAGCAGTTTTGCTCGTGATCGGCATGTAGTATCAACAGTTTATTCATCGCGCTTACTACAACCGGGTCAATCTCGGTATCCTCGGTACGCTGGCCAAAGGTCATGTGCATAAAGTTTGTCACATAATCTAATTTGTTGCGCGGGTAAATAACCGGGTGCCCTAACGATTTTTTGTAGATCCACGAGACTATCGTGCTCATTTTAGCGATCAGCTTAATGATCTCTACGTTTATCTCCTCGGCAGATAAGCCTGGTTTTAACGATGCAGGATTAAATGCAGCTAACGCACCAATTAATGATGATAACTGCCCCATTGGGTGCGAACCCGAAGGGAACCCATCAAAAAATTTCTTCATATCCTCGTGTACAAGGGTATGGTGGCTTATCTCAAACTCAAAAGCCTGTAACTGATCGGCAGTTGGCAGTTGGCCATATATTAACAAGTAGGCAACCTCTGTAAAGGTCGAATTCTCTGCCAGTTGCTCTATAGAATAACCCCGGTATTTTAAAATACCTACCTCGCCATCTAAAAATGTGATGGCGCTTTTGGTAGCACCGGTATTTTTATAACCAATATCTAAAGTAACATAACCGGTTTGGTCGCGCAGTTTAGAAATATCAATAGCTTTTTCGCCCTCGGTACCTTCTATCACCGGCAAATCGTAGGTTTTATCACCAATCTTTAATTGTGCAGTTTCAGACATAGAAAAAATATGTATTTGCAACAAATGTAAATAAATCTGCGTATTAATGCCCTGTAAGATATATTTACTCTTTGTAAAATTCTTATTAAGTAATTATGGGTAAATCCCCAATATTGTTTGGCTTAAATAAAATTTCCCCTACTGTATATGTCATTTAAAAACAGGGCACTGCTATTAGTTGAAAACGACATAACCATATACAGGCTTATTTTATTGGGCTTATTAATAGCCAGCCCATCGCTACATTACCTATGTTTCGAAAACTCTTACGACCCGCTTTGGCTGCGCGCTGTTAACTGCGCTTTTTGCTTGCTAACATTGGGTTTATCATACAGTAAAAATAAAGGCCTTTTTAAAGCCATGGTTTATGTTACCATGTGCTCATACCTGTTTGTAAACAATTTTGTACTGCTTAGTGTAAACGGATTTTCGCACGTTTATGTTTTTAGTTCTATCACCATATTTATCGCTTTATCGTTGTTCTGCAAGCAACGGCGCGAATTTGTAAGCATTAGCCTGGTAAACTTTATAGCAGTAGTTGCCGCTTATTACACAGCACCCAAGGTTGCCATATCTGTTACTATATTGATAGTATTACTCGGCATTTTCACCGTTATAGCTTACGTATCTTTTTTAGTGATGCTGGCTTATAAAATGCAGTTTAAAAAAGCGGTGGCCAATATAGTACAGCTTAACGAATCGCTTTTAACTAATACCGAGAAGCTGCGTAACAGCCAGCAGCAAATGCACGCTTTGATCAGCTCTATTAACGACACTATTTTTGAATTTGATGAGAACCGCATTTGTATAAATGTATGGTTTGGCCCCAACAGCCCCGATTATTTAACAGTGGATGCGTTCTTAAATAAAACGATTATAGAAGCCATTGGCCCCGAGAGGGCTAAGCCTTTTGATGAAGTGTATGAAGATGTAATGCGTTATCAAAAAACCACCACGGTAGAGTTTCAATCGGTTTATGGCGAGCCGGGCTGGTTTGTTGCCAAGGCATCGCCGGTATTTGATGTTCATGGCAATTATACCAAACGCATCTCAGTGTCTGTAACGGATATATCCGAACAAAAGAAACATGCCGATGCCCTTGTAGAAAACAAGAACCTGTTGCTGCAGGCTCAGGATATTGCCAAAACCGGTAATTGGTGGTACGACGATGAAACCAAAGAGAACTACTGGTCTGAAAGCTTTTTTAAAATAATGGAGGTTGAAGAAGCCCCCGAGGGCCTAAGCCGGTTTGAATTTTACATGAGTTTGGTGCACCCGGATGATCAGGAATCTGCTGTTTACTATTTTACAAATATCAATTCGGTTACCGAAAACAGCCTGGAGCATAAGTTGATAACGCCACAAGGCAATCTTAAATTCCTTAGGATACTGCGCGGAGAAATATCGCAAAACCAAGACGGCAGCCTTAAACGTGTAGTAGGCATTATACAAGATATTACTGAATCTAAACTGACCGAAAAAGCTGTAAAAGTAAGCCAGGCCGAGTTATTAGAAGCCCAAACCATTGCCAAAATTGGTAACTGGAAATACAATTGCACTACCCACATGCTGCAATGGAGCGACGAGGTTAATTCAATTCATGAGGTTGAAGGATACAAGGGTTCGGCATCGCGCTATGGCCGTTTGCTGCTAAACCACATCCACCCCGATGATAAGTATATTGTAAAGCACCTGTTTAAAAGCAGCGAAAATAGCGGCTCATCTTATGAGTACCGTATTATTACTTCAAAGGGTAATGTTAAGCACATCAGCGTTATTACGGGTAAACTTATGTACCGCGAAGATGGCAGCGTGCGCAAAATCATTGGCACCTTGCAGGATATTACACAGCGTAAACAAGCCGAGATTGATTACCGGCGTACAGAAAATAAATACCGCCTGGTGCTGGAAACCATTAAACTGGCGGCAGTATCATTAAATGCCGATGGTAAAGTGAATTTTTGTAATAAATATCTGGCAAACTTGCTTGGCTACAGCCAAATGGAAATATTGGGTATGGATTGGATGGAGCACTTTGTGACCGATGAACATAAAGACATTCTTACCGGCTGGTTTAAAAACAACTCCATACGGGCGCATTACGTTAACCCTATTATATGCCGCGATGGCGAACTGCGAACCATAAGCTGGCAAAACACAGTTAGTTATGATGAGAATGGAAACGTTAAAGAAACTACCAGCATTGGCGAGGATATCACCGTACAGCAAAAGGTAAGGCAGGAACTGATCTCTGCCAAAGAACAGGCAGAGCGCTCGTCGCACTTTAAATCGGAGTTTCTGTCTATAATGAGTCACGAGATTCGTACGCCGATGAACGCGGTTATCGGTACAACTAATTTACTGTTAGAAGAAAACCCTAAGCCCGAGCAGTTAGAGTATTTGAACACGTTAAAATTTAGCAGCGATAACCTGCTTGCGATCATAAATGATATTTTAGATTATAATAAGATAGAGGCCGGTAAGCTACAGCTGAGCAATATACCGTTCAACATCCATCAGCTCGCGCAAAACATAAAGCAGTCGTTCTATGCAAAAGCGGTTGAAAAAAACCTGGATATCGAGTTGATTGCCGACGAAAGCATTCCCGAATTTCTAATGGGCGACCAAACGCGCCTTGGCCAGATATTGATAAACCTGGTAAGCAACGCTGTTAAATTTACACACGAGGGAAAAGTGAGCATTCTGCTTGAAAAAGAGCATTTTAGTAATGATGAGGTGATCATCAAATTTACGGTTAACGATACGGGCATTGGTATTGCTGCCGAAAATATGGCCATAGTGTTTGATCCGTTTATACAAGGGCCACAAACCATCACCCATAATTATGGTGGTACCGGCCTTGGGCTTGCCATCACCAAACGCCTTATCGAGCTTTACGAAAGCAGCATAAACGTGCTTAGTGATCTGGGTAAAGGCACCCGCTTTACATTCAGTATCCGATTTAAAACTGCCATGCCTGTTAACGAACCGGAACATACCAGCGCTATTGAAAATATTGTATTGCCGCCAAACCTTAACGGTATGAATATTTTGGTGGTTGATGATAATAAGATGAACCTGATGATTGCCTCCAAGTTCTTAAAGAAGTGGCAGGCCACTGTTGACGAGGCTATTAACGGCCAGATAGCAGTTGACATGGTAAGCGCCAATAGCTACGATATGGTAATAATGGATTTGCAAATGCCTGTGATGGATGGTTTTGAAGCTACCAGGATTATCAAACAAAGTCAACCGGGTATCCCTATTATAGCCTTTACCGCCGATGCCATGCCCGAAACGCATAGCAAAGCCTACGAAGCAGGCATGTGCGATTACCTCACCAAACCCTTTGTACCCGATGTCCTGTTTGACACGGTATCAAAACACCGTAAGGTTGTAATACCCGTGGATAATTTAACAGGGTTTTAAGGGGTATTACGATGAAGGAATTTATGGATGCGGTATTGGCGTTGCATCCCTCTCAAATTAATTAGTTCTTATGGCCTCTACCGGGTCAAGCCTTGAGGCAAACCAGGCGGGAACGATACCCGATATCATACCGATGGCTACCGATATTCCAATACCGAATATAATATTGCCTGAATCAAGTACTACCTCTATGCCGGATGCAGCCTTTACGCCAAGCGTTCCCAGGTAAACCAGGAATAGGCCTATAAGCCCGCCCATAAGGCATAATGATATCGCTTCTATTAAAAATTGAAGCAATATAAAGTAGTTTTTTGCCCCTAACGATTTTTGGATCCCGATTATGTTGGTACGTTCTTTTACAGATACAAACATGATGTTGGCGATACCAAAACCACCTACCAGTATCGAGAAGCCACCAATGATAGCCCCTGCAATATTTACAATACCAAATAACTGGTCGAGCTGATTGGTAAGGATGGTTGATTTATTAAGCGAAAAATCATCCTCTCCACCCGGGCGGATGCTGTGGATAGAACGCATTAATCCACGCACTTCACTTTCCACCTCTACATCACTCAGGTTATCCTGGCCGCGTACAACTATTTGCGGGTTATACTTTTCGTTCTCAATATCAATTACGTTTTTTGCGAAATTTAGCGGTAACAGAATCTCGTTATCGCTGGTAATGCCCAAAATATCTTTCCCCTCTTTCGCAAAAACACCGATAATAGTAACCTTGCGGCCCATAATTTTTATTTGCTTGCCAACACCAGTACCACCGGGAAAAAGCGCATCAGCAATATCAGCGCCAATAACGGTTACCGGCGCGCCCGTGCGCGATTCAATATCTGTAAAGTACCTGCCATCCTGAAAATCGAAGTTCCAGGTTTTATCATGGTCGTGAGATACGGCATCTATTTGCGCGCCATCAACAGTGTTGCTAAGGTATTTAACGGTACGGTTATCTATGCTTATTTCGTATGAAAGGGCTTTGGCTGTTTGGCTGCGGCGGCTTAGCTGGTCAAAATCGCGTAATTTTGGTACCGGGCGTTGCATATACTTCCACCAGGGGAAGTTGTCCTCGCCTACCCAGGGCCATTTTTGTACGTATATGCTGTTACTACCTAATTTATTTACGCTTTTTTGCAGATTGTTACGCAAGGTATCAACTGCTGAGAATACCGCGATGATGGTAAAAATACCGATGGTTACCCCCAATAACGACAACATGGTACGCAGCTTATTTTGCCTAAGCGCGTCAAACGCGAACAGGAAACTTTCACGAATAAGTTTAAGTATGATCATATCGTTATTTTGATGTAACCAGGCGCGCCTGGTATTGATTTAACGTTGTTTTAAAACAGTATTTGTTAGACTGTGTTAAACCACTTAAGTTACAGTAATTTTCACTTTTACTATTAACAGTATAACCCTATCAAAAAAAGCGTGAAAAATAACAAAAATTCCGTACATTTGCGCCCTGAAAATTCATATATATTAGCATGAAATTATCTCAATTTAAATTCAATTTACCCGAATCATTAATTGCTCATTCCCCGTCAGATATACGTGACGAGTCCCGTTTAATGGTTTTACACCGCGATTCTGGTAAAATTGAGCATAAAATATTTAAGGATGTATTGGATTATTTTGATGACCAGGATGTAATGATCCTGAACAACACCAAAGTATTCCCGGCGCGTATGTATGGTAACAAAGAAAAAACCGGCGCTACCATCGAAGTATTTTTGCTTCGCGAATTAAATAAAGAATTACGCCTTTGGGATGTATTGGTTGACCCTGCCCGCAAAATACGTGTTGGTAACAAACTTTACTTTGGCGACGACGACCTGCTTATTGCAGAGGTTGTAGATAACACTACTTCACGTGGCCGCACCATCCGTTTCCTTTTTGACGGTACCGACGAGGAGTTTCGGCGCAATGTGGAGATCCTGGGCGAAACACCGCTTCCAAAATATATAAAACGCAAGGCAACTGCCGACGATAAAGAACGTTACCAAACCATATTTGCCAAGCATGAAGGCGCTGTTGCCGCCCCTACAGCAGGCTTACACTTTAGCCGCGAGCTAATGAAACGCCTTGAATTAAAAGGTGTTGAATTTGCTGAGGTCACACTTCACGTTGGTTTAGGCACCTTCCGCCCGGTTGAGGTTGAAGACCTGACCAAACACAAAATGGATTCCGAGCAATTCATCATTGAAGACAAACAAGCAAGAATAGTTAATCGCGGTATCGAAAGAAAAAACCGCATTTGCGCGGTAGGTACAACATCTATGCGCGCGGTTGAATCGGCCGTATCTGCAGGTAAGATCTTAAAACCTGCTAATGACTGGACCAGCAAATTCATTTTCCCGCCGTACGAATTTAGTATCGCCAACTGCATGATCACGAATTTCCACACACCGGAATCTACCTTATTGATGATGGTTGCAGCATTTGGTGGTTACGATCACGTGATGAACGCCTACGAAGTAGCGGTAAAAGAAAAATACCGTTTCTACAGCTACGGCGACGCGATGCTGATCATATAATTGGGCTGTCGGATTTATCATACAAAAAGTCATTCCCAACCGGAATGACTTTTTTTTGCTTATCAAACTGTAAATTAGCGGCACATGCAATCCTCAAATCCGAAATCCGAAATCTCAAATCCGAAATCCACATACGCAGTCATCGTAGCAGGTGGCTCAGGCAGCAGGATGCAATCGGTATTGCCTAAGCAGTTTATTGAACTTTGCGGCGAGCCTGTACTAATGCATACTATCAGGGCTTTTAAGGATAGTAATTCATCGCCTCAAATTATTTTGGCGCTACATACCAGCTATCACGAGTTATGGTCAGAGTTGTGCCGCAAACATTCTTTCTCTATCCCTCACACTATCATTGCCGGTGGCGAAACACGTTTCCATTCGGTAAAAAACGCAATAGACACAATTGAGGATGAGAATGCACTTATTGCAGTACATGACGCCGTAAGGCCTCTTGTAAGCACTACAATTATAGACGAAGCCTACCAATGTGCTTTTAGCCAAGGAACCGCCGTAACAGCTGTTAAAAGCCGCGATTCGATAAGGCAGGTAAACAATGGCGTATCTACAAGTATAAATCGTGATAACATATACCTGGTGCAAACGCCTCAAACCTTCCAATCTGAAATATTAAAAAAAGCGTACGAGCAGCCCTATACAAATAATTTTACTGATGATGCATCGGTAGTAGAACAAAGCGGCGTTGCTATAACGCTTATTGAAGGCAGCTACAGTAACATCAAGATCACCTTCCCTGAGGACATTACCATCGCCGAGGCACTAATAAACAAAAAAAGCCACCAGCGTTAAGCTGATGGCTATGTATTTAATACATATATCAGGCTCTTCTTATTACGCCTAATATTAAAGCGATGATCGCTATTACTAATAAAATGTGGATTAAACCGCCTGCATGGTTTACAAAGAATCCGAAGATCCATCCTATTACTAAAATAACCGCGATAATGTACAATAAGCTTCTCATAGTGTTGTGTGTTTAGTTAATGTTTATTTATAGATGTAAATATTAAACCAACGTTATTATAAAAAGTTTTGGCATAAAAGAAACCCGGCTTTAGCCGGGTTTAATATTATTTGAAAGCTTTACTAAGCCCTCCTGATAACACCTAAAATTACGGCTATAATAGCTATAACTAATAATACGTGTATAATATTACCACCAAACGGTGATATAAATGCTCCGAAGATCCAGGCTATAACAAGGATAACAGCGATAAGGTACAATAAGCTTCTCATGGTAAAATGTTTTATGTTTAAGTAAATGTATTTAAATCTACCTATACCAAAATCATTCCAAAAAGTAGTCAAAATAAAAAAAGCCCTGTTTACAGGGCTTTAAATATTTAACCGAAGCATATTTAATACTCGTCCTCGTTAAAAAAGAAATCGTCTTTAGTAGGATAATCCGGCCATATTTCCTCTATATTTTCATACGGTTCACCATCATCTTCAAGTGCCTGCAGGTTCTCAATAACCTCTACCGGCGCTCCGGAACGTATGGCGTAATCAATTAATTCGTCTTTTGTGGCAGGCCATGGCGCATCTTCAAGGTGCGATGCTAATTCAAGTGTCCAATACATGTTTTTATGTTAAAGTGGTAAATTTTGCTTTTTCGCAAAAGTATAATATTTTTAAATTGATTTTTATTATTTTTTTGTAATTTTTTCAAACACGGGGTATCCATTGATTTTCAGGCACTTTATCGGCGTACCCCACCATCCTGGCTAAAGTGAACAGGTAATCGCTCAATCTGTTCAGATAAATGTTCACTTGCTCGTCAACCTTGCTTTCTTCGGCCAAATGCACAGTCAGTCGTTCGGCCCGGCGGCAAACACAGCGCGCTATGTGGCAGTAAGATATGGTATTATTACCACCCGGCAAAATAAAATGGCGCAGCTGGGGCAAGGTTTCGTTCATGCGGTCCATTTCTTTTTCCAGCAGTTCTATATCTTGGGGGTAAAGGTCGGGTATTACCATTTTAGATTTTTCGGGATCGGCCGCCAGCGACGAGCCAATAGTGAACAACCTGTCCTGTATTTGTTTCAGGATGTCCTTATCATAGTCAGTAATTTGCTGGTCGCGTATCAGGCCGATGTATGAGTTAAGTTCATCTACCGTTCCATAGCTTTCTATCCGCAGGTGGTGCTTGGGCACACGGGTACCGCCAATTAATGATGTATAGCCCTTATCTCCTGTTTTGGTGTATATCTTCATAAGTACAATAGCAATTTTACAATTTTAGCGGCGTTTTAACATATTGTGCTAAACTTGTACAGTATTATATTGTTCAAATATATTATTTAGAAACTATGAAACCCATAATATCATCTGCCAGGGCAGGGCTTATTTGTTTAATTACAGTTGCATTACTAAGCTTTAAATGCAGCAGCGGCACAGCATCAAAAACTGTTGCCATAGCGCCAAAACACAAGGCAGACTTTGCCACCTTTTTAACCGAGCAGCAATTTAACGCCCTATTCCCCGAGCGAAATAAATTTTACACCTACAAAGCCTTTATACAAGCCGTTAACGAGCTGGCGCAAATAAAGCTGCAGGTTACACGCAGGGCGGTATCGGTTTACCAATTCATCCGTACAAATAAAAGCAACGGCAAAGCCACCACCGTACGCCAGGATGGCGACTGGAACGAGGCTTGGGCCAAAGTAAAACCGGATAGCACCTATACTGTAGATTACGGAAATTTTTGTTCGGAAAAAGATGCCGCAGGTAACAAACGCGAACTGGCAGCCTTTTTCGCGCAGATTGCTCATGAAACGCGCCACGGCCGTAATGAAAGTTACACCGACGGCCTGATGCTGATCCACGAAGATAATACCAACGCCACCTACGTTAGCGACAGCGACGAGTATCCTCCTGTTAAAGGGCAAAAATATTATGGCCGCGGGCCAATGCAAATAAGCTACAACGGTAACTACGGCTATGCCTCAGATTGTATTTTTGGCGACAGGCACGTATTGCTTAATAACCCGGCGCTAATAGAAACCGACCCGGTTGTTGCTTTTAAAACGGCCATCTATTTTTGGATGACACCCGAAACTCACAAACCATCGGCACACGATGTAATGATAGGCAAATGGCAGCCAAACGCTACCGACAAAGTCAAAGGCCGCGCTTCCGGCTTCGGGATGACGATACTCATCGTAAACGGTGAACTGGAATGCAACAAAGGCGAAGACAACTACAGCATGAAAGATCGTATTGGCTTTTACCAGTTCTTCCTAAAGAAACTGGGCGTTACCGACGATAACTGTGCATGTAGCTGTGGCAGGATGCAGCCATATAAGTATTAAGATAAATTACTTAACTTAATGGTTTAACCATAATGATGAAAAAGGCACTGCTCGTTGCAATTATTACTTTAAAATTTGTAATAGTATTTGCGCAAACCGAGGCTGAAAAATTCAAGAATAAAAATTTAGCCGATAGTTTTCTATCGTCCAAAGAATTAAAAAGCAAACTTATCCGCTACGATTATTCAAAACTTTTTATCACAACAGATAACTCTTTTGTATATGGTTTTATTGGTGATAAATTTCAACGCATTAGAATAAAGATCATTTCTATAGTCAAAAACTCATCGTTGCCTAATACTTACAATGTTTACGGCAAATCAATGGTTAAAAACAATATTAATGAATTTCGTGGTACGATTAAAATAACTAATATCCGTAAGTACAAAAAAACTTCGTTTGGAGTAGATGATGAACTTAAAGATAAAGGCATTAAAGGCGAATATTTATTGATTGGCTCTTATAATTTAGCCGAAGCCACAAAGCAAGAACACGCCGGCGCATTTAAAGGTGCTTTTACATCCGGGTTTTATCTTGATAAAAACAACTCCGTTTATTATGATGATATCAATAAAAATGCCGATGGGTATTTAAATAACCAGTTTACAGGCCAATGGATAAGCCACAACAACAAAATAATTAAACGGTGTAATTGGGGCGACTACCGAATCCCAAATTCAAAAGGTTTTGATATTGGGGCAGGCGAATTTTCTCCGGATAATAAATACCTGCCGGCGGGTTGGCAAACTTTACGTGACGCCTACACATCATCAGTAAATAAAACAAAAGCACTCCAAATTGAGAAGGCAAAATGGTGGGAGTAACTAACTGCGGATCAAAGCATAAAATGGGAATAAAGTTAAAGTTAATTCCCATTTTTGTTATCTCCAATTAGGCTCTTTATCAAACATTACCTAATCATCAGATTTGCCTACTAACACCCAACTGTAAATAGTACCTGTTTTTGTAATACCAAAATAATCGAAAGTGCCGCTTGCGCGGTCGCCAAATTCGTCAAGTTTATCGTCACCGGTAATGCCCTGGTGTTTATTGGCTTGCTCTACAAAGCTGGTTTTTAGCTTGGCAAAATCGCTTACATCGCCATTGTTAGCTTCAATAGTGTAGGCAATTGCCCAAACCGCATCGTAGGCGGCTAATGCAAAGGCATCGGCATTTAACTTGGTTTTATCTTTTATACGTTTTGCTACTGGCGCATACTGTGGCTCAAAAGCGGCAGGCAACCCCAGCGATGGAGAGAAAAAGCCTGTAGCAATAGCAAAATCTGCTACAACTGCATCATCTGTAAATTTGGTGTTTAATACAGAACCATCACCGCCATACCATTTTACAGCAGCTAAAGTTGGCTCGGTAGCAGCGGATTTCATCAGCAGGGCACCATCATCAAATGATGCCAGGTAAACAGCAACTTTACCGGCACCGTAGGTTGCATTATAGCTGGCAACTTTGGTTTTAATACTGGCTATTACAGTGGTAAAATCGGTAGTGTTAACGGGGTATGGTGTAACCGGGTTTACAACACCGCCTTTAGCAACGAATGCATTACCTACAGATGCTTGCAAGCCTTTGTTGCCGGCATCGTCAAGTGCTACGGTGACTAAAGCCGTTTGGCCTCTTTTGTAAATGGTATTGGCCATTGCAGCGCCTTCTATCTTATCTGACGGGCAAAAGCGGAATATATTATCGCCGGCAATAGCAAGGCTGCCTGCAGTACTGCTTTGGCTTACAACAATGATGTTTGACTGATCTGCCAATGGTTTCAAGGCTGCAAGTTCGGCACTGCTTTGCGGGCCAACTATAAAGTGAATGCCGTTGTTTTTCGCATTAGTAAATAATGACACGGCCAGGTCTGCAGTTTGTTTGGTATCTACAATATTTACTCCAATACTGTAATTATATTCTTTTGAAGCAAAGTAGTCGTTAACATCCTCTGCTGCAACCTGCATGGCTGCACTGGATGTTATACCCAGGCTACTGCCACTACCTGTTATAGATAATAACCCTTGGATGGTTATACCGTTGGTTATTGTAACTTCCTTAGCCTTTTTGCACGACTGAAATATCAGCGCAACAGCTAAAAGCGCAACAAGCGGGAATAATAATTTCTTCATATTAATTGATAAATGCTTAGTAACGCAAAATACATTTAATTTAGGATTTTTTTTATTTGCCGCTCGTTGATAATGAATTTATTATCAAACTGTAACATCTGTTATTATCTTTAGTCTCATTTTTTTATGGTAACTGATGGATAAATTTTTATTTGACACAACCGGGCTACATCTAACCGAAAGCAATGATTTTGAAGCGACCAGCCAGGCATTAAAAGAAAAGTTCAGGATTGAGGTGCCGGGTTTTATTGATTTTCAGCTGGAGCAGTTCGAGGTTTTG
This sequence comes from Mucilaginibacter sp. UYP27, assembly GCF_040547175.1. Taxonomy (NCBI): domain Bacteria; kingdom Pseudomonadati; phylum Bacteroidota; class Sphingobacteriia; order Sphingobacteriales; family Sphingobacteriaceae; genus Mucilaginibacter; species Mucilaginibacter sp. UYP27. The sequence goes on along the minus strand of NZ_JBEPPE010000002.1, from coordinate 489,041 downwards.
AACCACCATAAGGCGGTAAATATCCGCGACACCTTTGCTATCAAAAACGCCTGCGGCGATAGCTACTTGTTGTTTGTGGACATGGATACCGAGCATACACCCGCAAAAGGGCGTAAAACCATCATCACCGAATACCAACCCTGGGGCCTCGCCTATTTAAAGCGCGACTTTGGCCGGGTTTTCATCCGTACCGAAACCATTATTGATAAGATTCGCGAGATCATATTCCCAATTGAGCTCGATTTTAAGGAAGACAAGCTGTTCAGCGACCGCTACTACGTATTAACCGATGATAAGCGCAAAGCCGAATTTGCTATGACACAAGAGTTTCGTGATGCCATGATGGCTATTAAAGAAACCGATTTTGTGATTGAGATCTACGAGCATACGCTTATTATTGGTAACCGCAAACCCATCACTCCGGAACATACCTTATACCTTGCCGATTTTGTGGCAAGGCTGGCAGAGTTGAAGTGTTAGACTAAAAAGCACACAAAACTAAAAGCCCTTATTGCGCATTGCAATAAGGGCTTTGTTATTATAAATGAAAAACTATTATTTTTCTAAGTTGATGCCTTCTTTTTCGGCTGTCTCTGGTACGCGTCTGCTTACGGTTTGGATGTTCTCGTTCATGTAATCATTCTCTACCAAACCATCGCGCATGCGCACAATACGGTGGGCGTGCATGGCAATATCCTCCTCGTGTGTTACCAGTATAATGGTATTGCCTTTAGCGTGGATATCCTCGAGCAGGCCCATAATTTCAATGGATGTTTTGGTATCCAGGTTACCTGTAGGTTCATCTGCAAGGATGATGGAGGGGTCGTTTATAAGGGCGCGGGCTACGGCCACACGCTGGCGTTGACCGCCAGATAATTCGTTAGGACGGTGATCTGTACGGTTACCAAGGCCTACATTTTCAAGAGCCTGGCGTGCACGTTCGTTACGTTTTTCTTTGCTGATGCCTGCATAAACCAATGGCAGGGCAACATTATCTAAAGCGCTGTTACGTGGTAAAAGGTTAAACGTCTGGAAAACGAACCCGATTTCAGTGTTACGAACCTCAGCGAGGTCATTATCCGTCATGTGGCTCACGTTGATGCCGTTAAGGATGTATTCGCCTTTGGTTGGGGTATCTAAACAGCCCAAGATATTCATCAGGGTTGATTTGCCCGAACCCGAAGGGCCCATCAGCGCTACAAATTCGCCTTTGTTAATATTTAAGGTTACCGACTTTATAGCGTGGATGATCTCCGCACCAATAACGTATTTACGGCCGATATCTTTAATAATAATAAGAGGCTCTTCCTTTTTTGTAGCTATTGCCATGTTCCGTTTTTTGTTACTTTGACAGCAGAGTGGTATAAAATGTTACACGCTTAGAAAAAAGAATCAAGAGTTAAGAACCAAGAACCAGGATGAAGATAAATTGTGCCTTTTCTTAATTCTTGACTCTAATATCTTGGCTGCCCCTTTACTTTATCACTTTCTCTACCAAAAAGTGGCTTTGGTCGTGGTCGGGTGCGTTTTGTAACGCTTCCCGGGTGGTAATTTGTTGTTTAATAATATCCTCGCGCAGTATGTTTGGCTCGGCGGTCATATAAACTAAAGGCTCAACACCGCTAGTATCTACCTCGTTCAGTTTATCCATAAACCCCAATATCTTGTTCATGTCTTTGATCATGCCCTGCTTTTCGCTGTCGGCCAGTTTAAGGCGTGCCAGGTGGGCTATTTTATCAACCGTTTGTTCGTCTATGGTCATGCTCGTGTATTTTATTGCTAATAATGGCGTGCACCTGGTCACGCAGCGCATCGGCATCATCAATCGTTAAGTGCGCCGTTTCTATCGGCTTATGTACAAATATATCACATACCCCCGGCTTGCTGCCAAATTTCTTGCCATCATCCCAAAAAATCTTCCAGGTGTTTAGCGATGATACCGGGATAATAGGCACCTTAAGCTCTATAGCCATACGAAAAGGACCATTTTTGAAACCATGCAGTTGGGGCGGGTAATTATCAGGGATGGTAGCCTCGGGGAAAATAATTACGGTGATACCATTCTCCAGCCTGCCCATAGCCAGTTTAAACGCCCTGAAGGATGCTATTTTACTTTCGCGGTTCACCGGGATATCTACCGTACGGAAAAAAAGGCGCGTAACAATGCCGTCCACCAGTTCCTCTTTCCCCATAAAACAGCAGTTACTTTTAACCAGCAGGCTAAGGGCGGTAATATCCAGATTGCTGGTATGGTTGGGGCAAACAATATACGTTTTGCTCCAGTCTATAGGTTCTTCAAAATTGTAATTATACCTTATGCCAACACAAAACGAACTTATAAGCCCCCAGATACGGCGTAAACGGTTCAGGTGCTTATACCTTTGCGGTTTACGCGAAAAGTAGTACATCAAAGGCCATAACAGAAAATAAAAAAGCCCCACACTGCCCTGGTAAAGGTATAGGTGTACTTTCTTCAATATCATTTTCATCGCCCCCAAAAATAGAAAAAATACTTACTTTCGCCCCCTATATGGAAACTGTTGTTAGCGGCATCCGGTCAACCGGGAATTTGCACCTGGGTAATTACTACGGGGCGGTACAAAATTTTGTTAAAATGCAGCACGAATACAAGTGCTATTTTTTTATAGCCGACCTGCATTCGTTAACTACGCACCCTACACCCGCCAACCTGCATGGCAATGTAAAGCAGGTTTTGATAGAGTATTTGGCGGCGGGCATCGACCCTGAAAAAGCGACCATTTACGTACAAAGTGACGTGCCCGAGGTTACAGAGCTATATTTGTACCTCAACATGAACGCCTATATGGGCGAACTGGAACGCGCAACTTCTTTTAAAGATAAAGTACGCGACAATCCCGATAACGTAAACGCAGGCCTTTTAACCTATCCGGTTTTAATGGCTGCAGATATATTGATCCACAAAGCAACAAAAGTACCTGTAGGTAAAGACCAGGAGCAGCACCTTGAAATGTCGCGCACATTTGGCAACCGCTTTAACAGGCTTTACAATAACGATTACTTCCCCGAGCCATACGCTTTTAGCATGGGCGAGAGCCTGGTAAAAATACCGGGACTTGACGGCAAAGGTAAAATGGGAAAAAGTGAAGGTGAAGGCAATGCCATATTTTTAAGCGACACGCCTGAAGCCATCCGCAAAAAAGTGATGCGCGCCGTTACCGATAGCGGCCCAACCGAAGATAATCAGCCAAAACCGCAAGAGATCCAAAATCTGTTCGACCTGATGAAGGTGGTATCAACAGCGGATACTATTGAACATTTCGATAACCTATACAATACCTGCGCCATCCGTTACGGCGATCTGAAGAAACAGCTTGCCGAGGACATGGTCATCGCGACCACGCCTATCCGCGAACGAATTGCCGATATAGCTAACGATGCGCCAATGTTAAGGCAGGTTGCACGGTACGGTGCTGCCAAGGCCCGAGAAAGCGCCGCGAAAACCATCAAAGAGGTAAGAGAAATTATCGGTTTCAGGAATTTTTAGATAGTTCATAGTTGATGGTTCATGGTTCATAGCGTATCTTAGCGATGTAGCTAATGATGTTCGCGCGATGATTACTGACCATGAACTATTATCTATTGACCATGAACAAATAATCGCAATAAAATAAAGATGCACATAGCTATTGTAGGAAATATAGGCGCCGGTAAAACTACACTTACCGAAATGTTAGCGAAAAATTACGGCTGGGAACCCCTTTACGAGGCGGTTGATAACAACCCCTACCTGGAAGATTTTTATAACGAAATGAAACGCTGGAGTTTTAACCTGCAGATCTATTTCCTGAATAGCCGTTACCGCCAGATAGTGGATATCCAAAAAGGTGGCCGCGATATTATCCAGGACCGTACCATATACGAGGATGCCTACATTTTTGCAGAGAACCTGCACGACATGGGCCTGATGACCACCCGCGATTACGAGAACTACCAAAGCATGTTTGATAACATCACGGAGTTTATTAAACCACCGGACTTGCTGGTGTATCTTAAAGCATCTGTACCCACCCTGGTAAACAACATCCAACGCCGTGGCCGCGAGTACGAGATTGGCATCCGCATAGATTACCTATCCAAATTGAACGAGAAATACGACAAGTGGATAAACGGCTACAAACTGGGCAAACTGCTTGTGCTTGATAAAGACAACCTGGACTTTGCCAACAACACCGAAGACATGGCCTCTATCGTAGAAAAGATTGAGCGGGAAGTGAATGGGTTGTTTTAAAGCCGCCCTTGCATAGGACTTCATGCTCCTACATACTAATTTGTCAATACTTTCATCTGTAGGTTTGGGTTAGAGCCATAAACAATGTCTAAATAATTATCAACCGAAAAGTAAACAATATGGAGAAGAGGATATTAGGAAATGGCGGGTTAGAAGTATCTGCATTAGGTTTAGGATGTATGGGATTAACCTACGGTTACGGCCCGGCAACCGATGAAAAAGATGCTATTGCACTGATTCGGAAAGCCTTTGATTTAGGCATCACATTTTTTGATACGGCTGAGGCTTACAGCCAGGGTGGTAATGAAACGTTATTGGGAAAAGCTGTAAAGCCATTCCGTGATAAGGTTGTGATCGGTACAAAATTTGGCTTTAAAGATGGCGAAGCTTTTAACGGTCTTGATAGTCGGCCGGAAAGGATCCGCGTAGTGGCAGAAAACTCTCTGCGCTATTTACAAACAGATTATATTGACCTTTTTTACCAGCACAGAGTTGACACAAACGTTCCGATTGAAGATGTTGCCGGAACTATCCAGGATTTAATAAAAGAAGGAAAAATAAGACACTGGGGATTATCAGAAGCAGGGGTAGAAACCATACGCACGGCACACGCCATACAGCCTGTTGCAGCTTTGCAAAGTGAATACTCGTTGTTTTTTCGCGATGTAGAAAAAGAAACGTTACCAATGTTGGAAGAATTGGGCATCGGTTTCGTACCATTCAGTCCATTGGGAAAAGGATTTTTGACCGGTGCAATCGATGAAAACACCAAATTTGATTCAACGGATTTTAGAAATCAGGTTCCGAAATTTTCAGAAGAAAATAGAAAAGCTAATCAAACTTTAGTGGATGTGGTTCGTGAAATTGGCGCCAAAAACAATGCAACACCCGCACAGATTTCGTTGGCTTGGCTCTTAGCTCAAAAACCTTGGATTGTGCCAATACCAGGAACAACAAAAATTCATAGGTTGGAAGAAAATGTAGGTGGTGCACTCATACATTTAAACGAAAATGAATTAGTAAATATAGAAAACGCTTTGAAAGAGATCGAAATTGTTGGTGCAAGATATCCGAAACATATACAAAGTGCTATTGGGAAGTAAACTAAAAAGCAGCTACAACAGGCTGCTTTTTTTGAATAAGCTTAACTAATGTCTTGGCTCTTGATTCTTATCCTATTGCTTTTCTCCAAATGCCCAACCCACCAAAAGCTTTTCCACAAATGTAATTTGGCCTCTTAAATGCCGTTATTTTTCCTACTTTTGTATCCCGTACACAAACAATGGTTTCGGCCTTAAAACCGCTTACCGGATTTCAAAAAAATCATGACTAAATACATTTTTGTTACGGGTGGAGTTACCTCATCGTTAGGAAAAGGCATTATTTCGGCCTCATTAGCTAAACTTTTACAGGCACGCGGCTACCGCGTAACCATCCAAAAATTCGATCCTTACATTAATATTGATCCGGGAACTTTAAACCCTTACGAACATGGCGAATGTTATGTTACCGAGGATGGCGCCGAAACCGACCTTGACCTTGGCCACTACGAGCGTTTCCTGAACACGCCAACCTCAAAAGCCAACAACATTACCACGGGCCGTATCTACCAAAATGTGATCAACCGCGAACGCGAGGGTGCATTTCTTGGCAAAACCGTGCAGGTTGTACCTCACATTACTGATGAGATAAAACGCAACATGCGCATCCTTGGCGAAACCGGCGATTACGATATTGTGATCACCGAAATAGGTGGTACCGTGGGCGATATTGAATCATTACCTTTTGTGGAAGCCGTAAGGCAGTTTAAATGGGAAGCCGGCCCGGGTAACGCCCTGGTGATCCACCTAACGCTTATCCCATTCCTGGCTGCAGCGGGCGAGTTAAAAACCAAACCAACACAGCACTCTGTTAAGATGTTATTGGAGTACGGTATCCAGCCGGATATTTTGGTTTGCCGTACCGAGCACCATATTAATATGGACATTAGAAAAAAAATCGCTTTATTTTGTAACGTTAACATCAACGCGGTTGTCGAATCGATGGATGCATCAACAATTTATGATGTACCGTTGCTGATGCTGAAAGAACAATTAGATAAAACAGTTTTAACCAAATTAAAGCTATCGCATAAAAACGAGCCCAACCTGGATAACTGGAAAGCCTTTTTGGGCCGCTTAAAAAACCCGACATCCGAAGTGAAAATCGGCCTGGTTGGTAAATATGTGGAACTGCCCGATGCTTATAAGTCTATCATCGAATCGTTTATCCACGCGGGCGCTAAAAACGAGTGTAAGGTGAAAGTACAATACATCCCGTCGGAACATTTAACGCCGGAGAACGCGATAGACAAATTGCGTGGCTTGCATGGTGTGCTTGTTGCACCGGGCTTTGGCGAGCGTGGTTTTGAAGGAAAAATTGAAGCGATCCGTTACGTACGCGAAAACAATATTCCGTTCTTCGGGATCTGTTTGGGCATGCAATGTTCGGTTGTGGAGTTTGGCCGTAACGTGCTTAATTTGAAAGATGCCAGCAGCACCGAGATGAATCCCGATACCCCCCACCCGGTTATTGCCATGATGGAAGACCAAAAAACCGTGGTGAACAAAGGCGGCACCATGCGTTTAGGCGCTTACCCATGCGATCTTAAAAAAGGCAGCAAGGCGGCATTAGCATACGGTAAAACACACATTAGCGAGCGCCACAGGCACCGTTATGAGTTTAATAACAGTTACTTAAAAGATTACGAAGCAGCAGGTTTAACCCCGTCGGGCATTAACCCGGATAACGGCCTGGTTGAGGTTGTGGAATTAAAAAATCACCCGTTTTTTGTGGGGGCGCAGTTTCACCCCGAATTAAAATCAACAGTTGCTAATCCGCATCCACTTTTTATTAACTTTGTCGCCGCTTCGCTAGCTTATGCCCGCAAGAACTGATTAATAGTACGATACAATACATAATGGATAAAAATACGTTTACAGGGTTATTCCTGATCATGATTATTATGGGTGCTTCCATATATTTCATGAAACCTTCTGAAGCTGACATTAAAAAAGAACAGCTTACCGTTCACCTTGACTCGATCAAAAAAGGACTGATAAAAGACCCGGCTGCTACAGCCGCGGCAAAGGCTGCTACCAAAATAGACACCGTTAAAAAAGCAGGTGTTGTTGATTCGGCCCTTTTAAAAACACCTTTTGGCGCTGCTACCGTTGGCACCGAGCAATTTGTAACCATCGAGAACAAAGAGATGCGCCTAAAGCTATCTACCAAAGGTGGCCGCATTTACTCTGCCGAACTTAAAAACTACAAAACGTTCACTAAAAAACCACTGATACTTTTTGATGGTGACGATAACAAGTTTGGCCTAACCCTTAAGGCCGGCGACCGTACCTTAAACACTAATGACCTTTATTTCACGCCGAGCGGCACAGGTTTACAGGTGGCTGGTCAGGATTCGTCGTCTGTTACCATGCGTTTAAGCTACAGCCCAACACAATATGTAGATTATATTTACTCGCTTAAAGGCACAGGCTTTAAAGTTGGGTTGAATATCAAATCGACCGGGCTGGAACAAGTAGTATCTACCACAGGCGGTTACAACCTTAACTGGAGCGCGAGTTTGCCTAAAAAGGAAAAGGACATGACGCAGGAGCGTCAATACTCTACTGTGTATTATAAAAATACCGATAACGAAGTTGACTACCTTAGCGAAACCAAGGACGATAAAAAGGCTATTGTAGAGAAAAAAATGCAATGGGTTGCATTCAAGCAACACTTCTTCTCCAACGTGCTGATCGCCAAAGAGGGCATCTCGAAATCTGATTTTGAGGTTGCTACCGATGTTGCCGATACAACCAACGTTAAAAAAATGAAGGCCAACCTAACCCTTACACCAAACGCGGCGGGTGCGGTGCCTTTAGAGTTTTATTTTGGCCCTAACCGTTTCAACACCTTAAAAGACCAGGGTTACGACCTGCAAAAGTTAGTTAACCTGGGCTGGGGGCCGTTAAAATACATTAACCAGTTTGCGGTATTGCCGTTGTTTAACTTTTTGAACAAGTTTAACTGGAACTACGGTATCATCATTTTGATATTAACCATTGTGCTTAAACTGGTATTGTCGCCGCTTACGTATAAGTCGTACTTATCAATGGCGAAAATGCGCGTTTTAAAGCCGGAAATGGACGAAATAAAAGGTAAAGTTGGTGAAGACAACCCTACCCTTTTACAGCAGGAATACCTCAAGCTTTACAAAAAGGCCGGGGTAAACCCATTGGGTGGTTGTTTACCATTGCTGATACAGATGCCTATCGTGATCGCGTTTTTCCGTTTCTTCCCAAGTTTGTTTGAACTTAGGGGCGAAAGCTTCCTTTGGATGCATGACTTATCGACTTATGACGCGGTAATTACCTTCGCTAAGATCCCTTTTATTGGTGACCACATCAGTTTAATGTGTTTATTGATGACGATATCTACATTGATCTACACGTACTTCAATAACCAGATCTCGGGTGCTACCGGCCAAATGAAATACATAGGTTACATTACCCCTATCATCTTCCTGGCTACGCTGAACAGCTACCCATCAGGTTTGAACTACTACTACTTTTTGGCCAACATGCTAACCTTTTTACAGCAATACCTGATTAAGTTTATGGTTGATGATAAAAAGATCCACGCCCAGATCCAGGAAAACAAAAACAAACCTGAGGACAAAAAGAAAAAAACAGGCTTCGGTGCAAAAATGGAAGAAATAATGCGCCAGCAACAGCAGTTGCAGCCAAAGAAGAAATAGAGAGGTCCGCAAGACAGAAAGAAAAAACCGATAACTATGTTGTCGGTTTTTTTGTGGCAATATATAATACCCCTTTAAATCTTTCGGACCTGCCGACTTTCAGACTCGCCGACTTTTTTAAAAATCAACTAATATTATTAGCAAAATTGTTTACATTTGAAACCATGTATGCAATTGTGGATATCGAGACGACGGGTGGGCATGCCAGCGCTAATGGCATTACCGAGATTGCTATATGCATCCACGATGGAAAAAAAGTAACCCGCCGGTTCGAGTCGCTGGTTAATCCGCAAAGGGATATTCCTGTTTATATCCGTGCCCTCACCGGCATCACCAATGAAATGGTGCAGGATGCCCCGCTGTTTGAGGATGTAGCGCACGAGATCTACCACTTGCTTAAAGGCCAGATCTTTGTAGCCCACAACGTAAATTTCGATTATTCTTTTCTGAGATACCACCTGAATGCCGCCGGTTACGAACTAAATGCTAACAAGCTTTGCACTGTTCGCTTGGGCCGTAAAATTATGCCGGGGCTGATGTCATACAGCTTAGGTAAGCTATGTACCCATTTAGGCATCCAAAACAACAGCCGCCACCGTGCTATGGGCGATGCGGAGGCTACCGCCCAACTGTTCGGTTTATATTTAAAACAGGATGCTTCAAACCATATTAATACGGCCTTAAAGCAGAACAGTAAGGAACAGGTACTACCTGCCAATCTGCCTAAAACAGATATTGAAGCGTTACCAACATCACCAGGGATCTATTATTTCCACGATGAAAAAGGCAAAGTTGTTTACGTTGGTAAAGCCAAGAATATAAAGAAACGCGTTTGCAGCCACTTTACCGGCAATAACCCCAACCTGCAACGCCAGGAGTTTTTAAAGAATATTTATCGCATTAGTCACCAGGTTTGCGGGAACGAGTTGATCGCACTGGTAACGGAAGCTGTGGAGATAAAACGCCTTTGGCCCAAATACAACCGTTCGTTAAAACGGTTCGAGAATACCTTTGGCATTTACATGTATGAGGACCAGCGTGGTTACCTGCGACTGGCCGTTGATAAGCACCGCAAACACATGCCGGCAGTTTATGCCTGCAACTCGCTTTACGAAGGCCGCAGCCTGTTATTAAATTTGATAGATACTTTTGGCCTGTGCCCGAAACTCTGCTTCATCCAAAGAAACGACCAACCATGTAGTGGTGTCAATGTTGGCTCTTGCGCCTGCGAAGGTCACGAACCGCCCGAGGTTTATAACAACCGCATCCAAAGCGCCCTTGATGAATTGAAAAAGGCCCTTCCAACATTTGCTATCCGCGATGAAGGCCGTACCGATGATGAGCATAGCTGCATCCTGATAGAAGAAGGCCGCTTTTATGGCATGGGCTACATTTCTCACTATTATGATGTCGGCAACATCCAGGCACTTAAGAATTACCTTACCCCCTATCCTGGTAACGATTATATCCGCAATATTGTAACCGGCTATGCAGAGCGGTTTCCGCAGAGGAAAGTGAGTTTTTCGGCGTGATATTCGCCATGATGACCCTTTGAAACGTTAGGTACTCCTAAGTCTTAAACAAGTTAATGCTGACATGCTTTTATTTTGAAAGAATGAGCCAAAATGTTCACGTTCACGGCCGTGAACGCATGGGATTTTTTGTATGGTACTAATAATCAAATACTTATAATTTTTGGCTACTGACAAAACAGTGTCACCACGTTGTTCATATAAAATATTAAGTGATTTATGGCGTCCCTGCTGCCGCGCTTTCCACTACACCTCTCCCTAAGGAGTAATTAAAATTATAAATTACTTTCCATCGCTCAAACAAATAAATTTCTCATAGGTTAATATATTATCATTTAACTATTAAAACTAAGCGATGGACAGCATTAACCAAAATCAACCCGAAGATAATTTTGCAAACCTGGAAGGCAATGAAGCCTGGAAAAAATTAAAAGAAATGGCCGAAGGTACCAGCTGCTTTTTCTGTAGCAATATTAAAACAGGGTTACCTTTCTCGACCCGCCCTATGTCGCCACAAAAAATTGATGATAACGGCGACCTTTGGTTCCTGAGTGCAAATGACAGTCACAAGAATGCGGAGATAGCTGTAGATCCAATGGTGCAGCTATTGTTCCAGGGATCTAAATACTCCGACTTCCTGAATATTTATGGCATCGCCGAAATAACCCAAGACAAGGAAAAAATTAAAGAGTTATGGGAGCCGATCTTAAAAACATGGTTTACCGAAGGTGTGGACGACCCGCGGATCTCGGTGATCAAGATCTCGCCAACGCAAGGATACTATTGGGATAACAAACACGGCAACGCTGTAGCATTTGTAAAACAACTGGTAGGCGCCGCCCTTGGTAAAACACTTGATGATTCAATTGAAGGAAAACTGGAAGTATAGTTTTTGAGAGTCAAGAAACAAGAACCATGACAAAAAATTTATTCTCGTGGCCTTAGCTCTTGTTTCTTGACTCTTGTTTCTTATCTCTTGTTCTTATCTCTTGACTCTTCCTAAATAACTCCTGCTTTCTCTAATTCACCCTGCATCTGCCGTTGTAATTTGAGGGCTTCGGCACGGGCGGCATCAGCAAAGTCTTCGCCGTTGCCGGCGTAAATGATCCCGCGGGATGAATTAACGATGAGGCCGCAATCTTTCGTCATTCCGTATTGGCAAACATCTGCAAGGTTACCACCCTGCGCGCCAATGCCGGGCACCAGCAAAAAGTTATCGGGCGCGTATTTTCGGATATTGGTAAACTCGGTGCTTTTGGTGGCGCCAACCACAAACATCAGCCTATCGGCCCCCGCCCAGGTATTGGCCTTCTGAATAACGGTTTCGTACAAAAAGCCTGTTTCGGTTTCCAGGTACTGGAAATCTTTGCTCCCTACAGATGAGGTTAGCGCCAGGATAATTACCCATTTACCATCATATTTTAAATAAGGCGTTACGCTGTCATTACCCATATATGGCGTAACGGTAATGGCATCAAAGTTCATGCCCGACGTTTCTTCATTAAAAAATGCCTTTGCGTAGTTATCAGATGTATTGCCGATATCGCCGCGTTTGGCATCTATAATATTCAGGATATCCTTTGGCGTGTATTGCGCGGTACTGATTAGGCTTTGCAATCCTTTCAAACCCCGGCTTTCGTAAAAGGCAGCGTTTGGTTTGTAAGCGATACAAAGATCTTTAGTGGCATCAATAATGCGTTTGTTGAACTCGAAAACAGGATCTGGATATTTCAGCAAAAACTCGGGGATCTTATCTATGTCGGTATCAAGGCCAACGCATAAAAATGATTTTTTCTGTTTTATCTGTTCGATGAGTTGGGCGCGGGATATCATGTAGATTTTGAATTTGTTATGGTTGGCAAAACTAAAAAATTAAAATCAACCCTTTATTTTTTTAATAAATTTGCATTTTAAGATAATTTGATTAAAATTGCATTGTTTTCCTGCATTATTTCTTGCACTAAAGAAACAATTTTATCTCCACGTACTTTATTAGCTAATACTTTACCTGGCGTTTAATTGCATAATCAGGGTTTCACAAAACAATTTTCACACAAAAAATCCTTTTGAACTATAATTCATATCATGTCTGATACAACCGAATTGAACGACAAACTCGTTTCTGAGTTGCGCGAAATTGCTAAAAGTTTGGGTATTGCAGAAGCAGATGAGCTTAGAAAAGCATCACTGATCACCAAAATAGTAGAACAACAACAGTTAATTGAAGCCGCCAGGAACCAACATAACACTGTTGAAAATAATTACGCAGAAAAGCCCGCTCCCGAAGCCGCTGTAGATAATAACGAGAAAACACGGAAGCGTACCCGTTCTGTAAAAACCAAAGATACCCCACGTGTTGAGGTGCCTTTAGATGATACCAACCTGTTTAACCAGGAGGAAGAAGATGAAGAGCAGGAAAAAGACGGTAACAACCATAATGAACCTACGGTAACTGCAGAGGCCGCCCCTGCTACAGAAACTACTGAAGAGCAGGCCGGTGAAAAAACAGAGCAAGCCGGCCAGCCGGAACAACCTGCAACTGAAAGCCGCCCTCAAAAATTTGAGCGCCGTGCCCCGCAACAGTCCAAAAACCAGGAGCCTGCTATTAACCTTGATTTTGATAACGTTATTGTTAACGAAGGCGTTTTAGAGATAATGCCCGATGGTTACGGTTTCTTGCGCTCGTCAGATTATAACTACCTTACCTCTCCTGATGATATTTACGTATCACAATCTCAAATAAAACTTTTTGGCTTAAAAACAGGTGATACCGTTCGCGGTAGCATCCGCCCGCCAAAAGAGGGTGAAAAATATTTCCCGCTGGTACGTGTAGAAGCTATTAACGGCCGCATACCTGCCGAAGTACGCGACCGTGTACCGTTTGACCACTTAACACCGCTTTTCCCATCAGAGAAATTGAATTTATTTACTGATGCCGGTAATTATTCTACCCGTATCATGGACCTGTTCTCGCCTATTGGTAAAGGCCAGCGTGGCTTAATTGTAGCGCAGCCAAAAACAGGTAAAACCATGTTGCTAAAGGATGTTGCTAACGCGATAGCCAAAAATCACCCTGAGGTTTACCTGATCATATTACTGATTGATGAACGCCCTGAAGAGGTTACGGATATGGCCCGCAGTGTACGCGCAGAAGTGGTTTCATCAACCTTTGATGAGCCTGCAGAACGCCACGTAAAAATTGCCAACATTGTTTTGGAGAAAGCAAAACGTATGGTGGAGTGTGGCCACGATGTAGTTATCCTGCTGGATTCTATCACCCGTTTGGCACGTGCTTACAATACGGTAGCGCCTGCTTCAGGTAAAATATTATCGGGTGGTGTTGATGCCAACGCGCTACATAAACCAAAACGCTTTTTTGGTGCTGCCCGTAACATCGAGGATGGCGGTTCATTAACTATCATCGCGACAGCATTAACAGAAACCGGTTCTAAGATGGACGAGGTTATATTTGAAGAGTTTAAAGGTACAGGTAACATGGAGTTACAGCTGGATCGTAAACTATCTAACAAACGTATTTTCCCTGCTATCGATATCACCGCATCAAGCACCCGTCGTGACGACTTGCTGCTTGACCGCGACACCCTGCAACGGATCTGGATACTGCGTAACCACCTCGCAGATATGAACTCGCAAGAATCGATGGAATTCTTACAGGCGCAAATTAGAGGCACCCGTACCAACGAAGAATTTTTGATATCAATGAATTCATAATATCTTTACACCTAAAGGAGTTAATAGTTAACAGAAGGTTAATTACAACTCCTTTGGGTTTTTGTAAATTTTATGATACCTTCATCACATTATGAGGCGACGGGTTAAAAAACATCTTCCAAATGCTATAACGTGTGCGAACCTGTTCAGCGGTTGCATAGGCATTGTTTTCACTTTTCAGGATAATCTTGTTTTTGCCGCCTATGCCATTTTCCTGGCAGCAATTTTTGACTTTTTCGACGGATTTGCCTCACGTGTTTTACAATCCTTTTCGGGCATAGGTAAGGATCTTGACTCCCTTGCAGATATGGTAAGCTTTGGCGTATTGCCATCAGCCATTATGTATGAGTTGCTGCTACAAGCCCCGCAAATACAACACGTAAGCGAATACCTTAATTTTATAGCATTCCTTATCCCGGTATTCTCGGCATTAAGGCTTGCCAAGTTCAACACCGATACACGCCAGGCCGAAAGTTTTATTGGTTTACCAACTCCGGCTAATGCCATCCTGATAGCTTCTATTCCGTTGATACTGGTACAATACAGCAATGTATCGCGCTATATACTTAACCCTTACGGTTTAACGGCGTTCATAATTGTTATGTGTACGCTGCTGGTGGCCGAGATTCCTTTAATGTCGCTTAAATTTAAGAACCGCGATTTTAACAAAAATTTTTATCGCTATATATTGTTGTTATTCTCGGCAATACTCATTCTATTTTTTAAATTTGCGGCAGTTCCGGTGGTTATCGTAATGTATATCACCTTATCAATTATTCAACTAAAATTTGCGGATAGCACCGTAATAGGCAATACTCATAAACATAGTTAAGCTTATTATCGTTATCGCCCTACAAAAACAAACAGATGAAAAAATTCCTGGCCGAAATTGATGTAATGCCGAAGAAAGAAATACTTGACCCACAAGGAAAAGCCGTAACTGGCAGCATGAAAAACCTGGGCTTATCTGAAATACAAAACGTGCGTATAGGTAAACACATCACCCTTGAAATTGAAGCCGACAGCACCGAAACAGCTAACGCCAAAGTTGACCAGGCCTGCAAAAACCTGTTAGCCAACCTTATTATGGAAAGCTACAGCTTTAAGCTGGAAGAAGTAGCTTAATGGTAGAGAGTTAAAAGTAGAAAGTCCTCAAACGGGCTAAAATTTGATAAAATATAAAAGGAAAGGCAATCACGTGTGATTGCCTTTCCTTTTATATTTTTTTCTACCTTAAACTTTCTGCTTTGAACCTTAAACTCCTATAGGTTCGCTTCTTTCTCTTTCTTTATCTTCTCCAGCTCTATCAGGTTAGTTTCCACTACTGCTTTAACCGCTTCAAATTTGGTTTTTATATCTGCGGGGTCTGCACCACCTGCTTTGCAGGCAAGTTCAACATCTTGAATATTAGCCTGGCTTTGGGGCATTCCAAAAAAGCCAAGGTTTGGTTTAAGTTTATGAGCAGCTTGTGCAGCAACAACCCAGTCGCCGGTATCAATGGCATCGGTAATAGCTGTTATTAATTGTGGGGTTTGCTCCAGGAACATCCCGATAGAATCAACAATAAAGTCATCACTGCCATCGGCAATCTCGTATAAAAACGACAGGTCGAGGTCTTGGCTTGGTAAATTATCAGGCATCTGCAAAGTTTATGATAATCAAATTTATAACTTTTTTACGACCAAATCGTCGTTAAGGCTATTTTTCAAATCTAATATAGTTTTATTTAACACAGGATGTATAAAATCAGGTGCGATCATCCCCAAAGGCTCTAAGGTAAACTTTCTGTTGTGCAATTGCGGGTGAGGCACCGTTAAATTTTCATCATTAATGATCTCATCACCATAAAATAAAATATCAATATCAATAGTGCGCGAGCCCCACCTCTCTTCGCGGGTGCGGCCAAGTTCTATCTCAATACCTAATACCTTTTCTAATACTTGTTGTGCTGTTAACGTGGTTTGTAATAGTATAACTTGGTTTAAATAGTCGGGCAGGTCTGTTTTTCCCCATGATTGCGTTTCGTAAACGGGCGATTTTTGTATGATAGTGCCGACCTCCTGCCCCACATGTTCAATAGCCATATGCAAAAACGATTTACGGTTGCCCAGGTTACTGCCAAGTAGTAAAAAAACGTTAATCATGTTGTAACAATTATTATGTATAAGGCTCTTAATGGTGTGCTAATTACTAAGTTTGCATATATAGATTATTTATAACAGTTAATGAAACAATTCTTCAAATTTGTATTGGCCACCATAGTTGGTGTTACGCTTATTTTCGTTATCGGATTTGCAATTTTAATTGGCCTGATTGCTGCGGCCGGTAGTGAGAAAGCGGAAGAGGTTGATGCAAATTCGGTACTTCATATCAAGTTTGATTACCAGATAAACGAGCGCACGCCAAACAACCCGTTTAGTAACCTGCCGTTTTTAGGGCTGGATAAAAAACGCGACCTGGGCCTGAACGATATACTTGCAAGCATTAAAAAAGCCAAAACAGACGATAAGATAAAAGGCATCTTTTTAGACGAAAGTTACATGATGAATGGCCAGGCCACTACCGAAGAGATCCGGAACGCGCTTATCGATTTTAAGAAATCTAAAAAGTTCATCATAGCATATTCTGAAATTTATACCCAGGGCTTTTACTACCTGGCATCCGTTGCCGATAAAGTTTACATTAATCCAAAAGGGATCTTCGAATTTAGAGGATTTAGTTCCCAGATAACCTTCCTGAAAGGTGCGTTAGATAAACTGGGTATTGAGGCACAGGTGATAAAGGTTGGTACTTATAAAAGCGCGGTTGAACCGTACATCTTAACCAAAATGAGTGATGCCAACCGCCTGCAGGTTACCTCGTACTTAGGGTCGATGTATGATCACTTTTTAACGGGCATTGCCAAAAGCCGTAACATTAATAAAGATTCGTTATTTAATTACGCCAATACGGGTTTGATACAACAACCCGAAGACGCCTTAAAATATAAACTTGTTGACGGTCTTAAGTATAAAGACGAGATCCTTTCTGACCTGAAACAACGCACCGGCACAAAAGAAAAAAACGATATAGCAACCGCCGAGCTTGACAATTACTTAAGGAGCGACGTAGCATCTACTACCGATCCTGACGCTATTTCTTCTAAAAACCGTATCGCGGTAATATACGCATCGGGCGAAATAGCTGGTGGCGATGGCGACGATAACAGCATCGGGTCTGAAACCATTTCTAAAGAGTTGCGTAAAGTGCGTAACGATGATAAAGTGAAAGCTGTAGTTTTAAGGGTTAACTCACCTGGTGGCAGTTCGCTGGCATCAGATGTTATCTGGCGCGAGGTGATGCTTACCAAAAAAGTAAAACCTATCATAATTTCTATGGGTGATGTGGCAGCATCGGGCGGTTATTATATAGCCTGCGCGGCCGATTCTATTATTGCCGAACCAAATACCATTACCGGCTCTATCGGTATTTTTGCCATTTTGCCAAACATGCAAAAATTATTTACCGATAAACTGGGCCTTAGTTTCGATGGTGTAAAAACCGGAAAGTATGCCGATCTGGGGGATGTTAGCCGTCCGCTTACCCCCGAAGAAAGGGCTATCCTACAAAACAGCGTCAACCACGGTTACGATGATTTTACCAAAGCTGTAGCAAAGGGCCGCGGTAAAACACAGGAGTATATTAACAGTATTGGCCAGGGCCGCGTATGGACAGGCACCCAGGCATTAAAAATTGGCTTGGTTGACAGGTTGGGTAACATCAACGACGCCATACAATCGGCCGCCAAAAAAGCGAACCTAAAAGATTACAAACTGGTATCCTACCCCGAGCAAAAAAGCACGCTCGACCGTTTTGGCGCAGGCCTTACCGCCGAAGTAAAAGCACACTTTGTAAAAGCCGAACTTGGCGACAATTACCGCTATTACGAACAAATAAAGGGCGTTACCAAAATGATGCGCACCCCTCAGGCACGTATGCCTTACGATGTGGTTATAAAATAAGATTATAATATCCTGAGTATGAAAGCTGCCTGTATGGGCAGCTTTTTTGCTTTTAAATTAAAATTTATTTACATTTATATACCTAAGCACTTAACGTATTGATAAATAAGCCGATTATTAATTTAAATAAGTTATCTATCATGAAAAAATCCGACTTTTCAAACAACAAATTTAACCTTTCCTTAAACAATCCGCTGTTTAAAATTCTCTTCTTAGCCTTGATATTTTTTGGCACGTCGTGCAAAAAAGATAAAACGACACCCACTCATCCACACCCAGATCCTGATCCGGTTGAAAATTACACCGTTTTTTTCGGGTCTCAAAATGGCCTTTTTTATGCCCTTAAAGGAACGGACGGCACTCTGATTTGGAAGTACGAGGAGCTCAACGCAGACTTTACATATGGCTACCCGGTATATGAAAGCGGGGTCATCTACGCTACCAATATCGCTTATGGTTTATATGCTTTTGATGCTACTACAGGCGCAGTAAAATGGAAATTTCCCGCCGCTGCTAAAACATTGTCAGGCCCTACCATTGCCAACGGTATCGTATATTTTGGCGCCAGAGACCATTATTTATACGCTGTTGATGCCGTGACAGGCACTTTAAAATGGAAATATCGAACTCCATATAATCTTGATTCGAGCCCTACGGTATCAAACGGGGTGGTGTACATTGGCAGTGCAGCAGGGATCTTGTTCGCATTCGATGCCATAGCCGGGACTAAAATTTGGGAGTACGCTACGGGTAACGCCATTATTCAAGCAAAGCCTGAAGTTTCGAACGGAGTTGTTTTTATCGGTAACAGAAGCGGCTTTGTAAGGGCTGTTGATGCAAACACCGGGATACTAAAATGGAGTTTTAACGCTAATGACAACATATCTCTCGAGTATTCAACAATCATTATTCATAGTGGGGTACTTTATTTTGGTAGCTGGCACGATCCGGACGACTTTAACAGAGAAGGCAGTTTATATGCGGTTAAGGAAAGCGATGGCAGCCTTATTTGGACGGGCCTTGTTGGAAAAGGAGGGTTTCGGCAGGGGCCTTACTTAGCCAATGGTGTGTTATATGCAAGCGATGGAGGCAATCATCTGTATGCCGTTAATGCCACAACCGGCGAACAAATATGGGATGCAAACACCCTGGTCAGCGATAGTACGCCAACAGTTGCTTTTGGCAGGATATTTATAGGCAGCAGCGATAACGGCGACGCAATCGGTCACTTTACCGCGTTTGATGACGCCAATGGTTCTATAATATGGCAGTTCCCGCTTCCTAATACTATTCTAACTTCAAAAGCAATAGTTCTTGCAGAAGACGGTACTACATACTAAATTTTAATAATTTTAATATTAAAGCCGCCTTATGAGCGGCTTTTTTTGGGTTATATGTGAACAATCGTTCTCACAATCTGTAATTATACTACCTCAATTTGTATTTTTACAGCATATCTAAATTATGGAGAACAAACCCATAGCACGCAAGCTTCGTTTATTATCGCAATTGATGGAATTAAACGAGGTTAACCCCTTCAAAATAAAATCGATAGCTAATGCTGCCCTTAAGGTAGATAAGCTGCCTTTCCAACTGGCGGGTAAAACCGTTGCCGAACTGGAGAAGATAGATGGCATTGGCAAAAGCCTGGCCGCCAAAATTGCCGAACTGCTGGAAACCGGCACCATGGCCGAACTGCAGGACATGCTCGATCAAACGCCCGAGGGTGTGGTAGAGATGATGGGCATTAAGGGCATCGGTGCAAAAAAAGTGGCGATCATCTGGAAAGAGCTTGGCATCGAAAACGTTGGTGAACTATATTATGCCTGTAACGAAAACCGCCTTGTTGAAGCTAAAGGCTTCGGTTTAAAAACGCAGGACGAGATAAAGAAGGTTATCGAATTTCGCATGGCGGGGAATGGCAAGTTCCTTTATTCGCAGGTGGAGCAGGAAGTTAAAAACCTGATGCAGGAGATCAAAGGAATCTTCCCGGACGCGCTTAAACATGTGGCAGGCGAGTTTCGCAGGTTGAACGAGATCATCAGCGAACTGGTTATTGTTGTGGGCAGCCTAAGCCAGCAGATAGCCTTTAATGCATTAGCCGAATTGGATACCCTGCAAAACGTTGTTTTAAACGGCACCCATATCTCTGCCGAACTTAAAAACGGGCTACTGGTTGATATCATCTGCGTTGATAAGGCTGATTACTATTATGAGCTTTTTGTTAACACAGGCACAATTGAGCATGTTGATGAAGTACTATCGCGCATCAATATCCCTTTAGAGCAGCCCGAAACAGAAGAAATAATATACCAAAAGGCCGGCCTTGCCTGGATGCAGCCCGAATTGCGCGAAGGCATTACCTTTATTGAAAAAGCTGCAGAAAATAAGCTGCCCACCCTGATAAGTTACCACGACCTGAAAGGCGCCCTGCACAACCACAGTACCTGGAGCGACGGTGTAAACACCCTTGAAGAAATTGCCCTATACTGCCGCGACGAGCTAAAACTGCAATACCTTGGTATTTGCGACCACAGCAAAAGTGCTTTCTACGCTAAAGGTTTAAGCATCGAGCGTGTATTGCAGCAACAGGAAGAGATAGACCACCTCAACAAAAAGATAACCGGATTCCACATTTTTAAAGGTGTCGAATCGGACATTTTAAATGATGGCGGGCTGGATTATCCGGACGAAATCCTAAAAAAGTTTGATTTTATTGTGGCATCGGTACACGCTAACCTAAAAATGGCCGAAGATAAAGCTACGGCACGTTTAATTAAAGCGATAGAAAATCCATATACCACCATTTTGGGCCATCCAACCGGCAGGCTTTTACTTAGCCGAAAGGGGTATGATATCGACTACAAAAAGGTTATTGATGCCTGTGCCGCCAATAATGTGGTAATAGAAATTAACGCCAACCCGGTGAGGCTTGATCTCGACTGGCGATGGCACCAATATGCGCTGGCTAAAGGTGTTACATTATCTATTAATCCCGATGCGCACCGTAACAGCGGTTTCCATGATATGGAATACGGCATAAATGTTGCCCGCAAGGGCGGTTTAACAAAAGAAATGTGCCTTAATGCCCTATCTTTAGTCGAGATTACAAAGGTATTTGAAAAGAAAAGAGGCGGCAAGTAAACACTGTAAAGTCGGCAAGTCGAAATGACTTAATGACCAATGACACGAAAGAATGACCCTAACAGATAAAGTACGAGAGCTTCAAAAAACGGGCCCAACGCCAAACATTTTGGTAATTGGCGACTTGATGATCGATCATTATATTATAGGTGATGCCACCAGGCTCTCGCCCGAGGCACCCGTGCCTATCGTAAATGTAAAAAAAGAATTCACTACCCCCGGCGGCGCAGCCAACGTAGCGCAAAACTTGTTATCGCTCGGCGCCAAAATTTCGTTAGCTGGTATTACCGGCGATGATACTGATGCTGTACGCTTAACCAATATTTTGATTGAAGAAGGCATTGACGTTGATGGCATTTTTAAGGATAATACCCGCCCTACTACGGTAAAAACCCGCGTAATGGCCGGCAGCCATCAATTGGTGAGAGTGGACAGAGAAGTAACAAACCCGCTAACCGAAAGCTTGCAAGCCGAATTTATCAGCCAGATAAAACCGAGCATCGCGCAAGCGGATATTGTAATATTTTCTGATTATAACAAAGGGTTATTCTCTGAAGGCCTTACACAGGAATTAATAGCTGAAGCCAATAAACAAGGTAAAAAAGTAGTTATAGACCCTAAAGGGCTTAACTACGGTAAATACAAAGGTGCTTACATCATCAAGCCCAACCGTAAGGAACTGGCCGAGGCTGCCAAAAAAGAAAAGATCACCAATATTGACGAACTTCAGCATGCAGCACGCATCATACTGAAACAAACCGGGGCAGAATATATTGTGGTAACCTTATCCGAACAAGGCATGGTTATCATCAGCGAATTAACATACAAACTATTACCGGTTAAGGCCACATCCGTATTTGACGTTACCGGCGCAGGCGATACCGTTATTGCCACCATGGTTTATTTTATGGCACAAGGCCTTAATGTAGAGGAGGCCTGCGAGCTGGCAAACCACGCCGCCGCCATCGTGATAAGACAAACCGGCGCAGCGGTTACAACGGTTAAAGAAATACTGGAAGATATTCGAGGCAGAGATTAGTGGTTTGTGATCACAGATTAGGATTTAATCTTGGAATTTAAGTCTACTTTAGAATTTAGCGTTTTAGAAATTAGGATTTACAACAGATGGTTATTGAAGAACTATACGAGCATCAAAAATTAATACAGAAGGTTATCGAAAGCCTGTCTAACGATATTGAGGTGGCTTGCCGTACCATGGTAGCTGTATTAAAAGATGGTAAAAAAGTATTGATTGCAGGTAACGGTGGCAGTGCTGCCGATGCGCAACACATAGCGGCAGAATTGAGCGGCCGCTTTGTAAAAGAGCGCAAAGCCCTGCCGGGCATAGCCTTAACGGTTGATACATCGGCACTTACAGCTATAGCTAACGATTATGGGTATAATCACGTGTTCTCGCGCCAGATAGAAGCTCTTGCCCAACCCGGCGACCTGTTTATAGGCATTTCTACAAGTGGTAATAGCCAGGGAATATTGAATGCGTTTGATGCAGCAGGTAAAATCGGTTGTAAAACACTTGGGTTATCCGGCCGCGATGGTGGTAAAATGAATGGCATTTGTGATTTGAATATCATTGTGCCATCTGATGTTACCGCCCGTATCCAGGAAATGCATATCCTTATTGGCCACATTCTGTGCAAAGCGGTGGATGATGCCTATTAATTTTTATTAAATTTATAGCATGCGCCACGATCTCGAAAAAACGCTTCTTAGTAAGATAGTTGCCTTACCCCAGCTCAAAGCCGCCATTTCCGGGTGGAAAAGAGAGGGTAAAAAAGTGGTGTTTACCAACGGTGTTTTCGATCTGCTGCATTTAGGGCATATTACCTATCTATCCAAAGCTGCGGAACTGGGCGATAAACTCATCATCGGCCTAAATGCTGATGCATCTGTAAAGCGGTTAAAAGGTGAAAGCCGCCCGGTAAATGATCAAAATAACCGCGCCGCTTTGTTAGCCGCCCTGTTTTTTGTTGATGCTGTGATATTGTTTGAAGAAGATACCCCCCGTGAACTTATTTCTGAACTGCTGCCTGATGTATTGGTTAAAGGCGCCGATTATACGGTAGACCAAATTGCCGGGGCCAGGGAAGTGTTAGCCAATGGCGGCGAAGTAAAAACCATTACGCTTGTTGATGGGTACTCGTCCACATCCATCATTAACAGGATAAAAGCGCAAAGTGAGGCGAAAAAAGGTTGATATAAAACCACAAATTTATAAATCCGAAACCGAACATTCGAAATTCGAAATCAATAAATCACTAATTATTTAATGAAGATCCTGGTTATCCGCTTTAGCTCGATGGGTGATATTATATATACCACACCTGTTGTGCGTTGTTTAAAAATGCAATTACCGGATGCTGAGGTGCACTTCCTAACCAAATCCGCGTTCAAATATATTTACGACAATAACCCCTACGTAGATAAGTTATTGCTTCTGAAACCAACTCTTGGCGAAACCATTGCCGATATCAAAGCAGAGGGTTACGATCACATTATCGATCTGCATAATAACCTGCGTACCGCGCTCATAAAACTGCGCACGGGCATCAAATCGTCAACCTACAAAAAGCAGACGATCCGCAAATGGCTAAGTCTTAAGTTTAATTTAAAGCTGGTGCCGCCCACACATTTGGTGGATAGGTATTTAAAAACAGTACAATTTTTAGAGATAACAAATGATGCCAAGCCGATAGATTACTACATTAAACAGGATTATCAGCTATCTACCCTGCTCCCTGCATCGCACCAAAACTATGTGGCATTTGTAATTGGCGCTACACACTTTACCAAAAGGATGCCAAATGAAAAGATCATCAGCATTTGCAGGCAGGTCAATGCACCAATTGTGCTTTTAGGTGGTAACGATGTAAAAGCCAATGGCGAAGAAATTGCCGCGGCCATCGGCACAAGAATTTATAATGCTTGCGGGATAACCACGCTTGACGAATCAGTTTTCCTGGTGTCGCAGGCCAAAAGCATTATTGGATTTGATACCGGCCTCACCCATATTGCCGAGGCTTTTAACGTTCCGATAGTATCCATCTGGGGTGGCACGGTGCCCGAACTTTTGGGCGTGCAACCCTATATGGTTAAGGATGTTTTGGTAGCCGGCGTTGACCTAAGCTGTCGCCCCTGTTCAAAATTCGGGTTAGAAAAATGCCCGCTTGGGCACTTTAAATGTATGTATGAAATCCCGGAACAACCTATAGCTGCATTTGTAAATAAGTAATTTAAACGAATTATTTAGTTTTAATTCTTATTTTAGCGCAAACAATAAATCTTATCACATGAAAAAATTATTACTATTACTTTGCTGCGCGTTTGCGGCATCAACAGCGTTTGCACAATTACCAACTTTTGGTATCAGGGGCGGTGCAAATTTCGCAACTTTATCAGCGTCTGCATCAGCATCCGGCTCATCTGTTACCTACACTTCAGGTACTTTAACCACGTTTTCTGCCGGTGTATTTGCTGATTTTAAATTAGGCGGTGTTTCTATACAACCAGCTTTAAACTTTACCGGCAAAGGTGGTAAAGAAGAAAGTGACGGCGATGTTGCAAAAATAAACCTTTACTACTTACAGGTGCCGGTAAACATTGTTTATCACATCCCTGTAGTTATCGGTAACATATATTTGGGTGCAGGCCCTTATGCCGCAGTAGGTGTAATTGCTAAATCAAAAGTTACCAGTGGTGGTGTAACTGAGAGCACAGACCTTAGTTTTGGTAGTGATGCCGGTGACATTAAACGTACTGATTTTGGTTTAAATGGCATTGCAGGTGTTGAATTTAAAGGCGGTTTCCTGGCTGGTTTAAACTACGACCTTGGTCTGTCTAACATCTCTAATGATGATACAGTTAAAACTAAAAAACGTGTATTCGGTGTTTCTATCGGTTACAAATTCTAAGACTTAAAGCTTAAATACAAACAAAAAAAGAGGGACAAACGTTCCTCTTTTTTGTTTTATGCCCATGAAAAAGTTATTGCTTATCCGCCACGCCAAAGCCACGCACGAATCTGGCTTCGCTGATTTTGAACGCCCGCTTACCGACAAAGGTTTTAAACAGGCCGAACTGATGGCAACGCGTTTGCAAGCGAACAGCATTTGGCCTCAGATATTGGTGGCAAGCCCCGCCTTACGCACGTTATCTACCGCAAATGTTTTTAGCCAGGTTTTAGATCTGCCACAAGCTATTACCGATAAAGAAATTTACGATGCCAGCGAAAGCGCGCTTTTAAAAGTGATAGAAAGCTTACCGCAGGATAAAGATTTTATAGCTTTGATTGGCCACAACCCCGGTATAAGCCAGGTACTTTATTATCTGAGCGGGGCTATCAGGGATGTGCCGCCATGTTCGGTAGCGCTGATCGAATTTGAACTGGATAACTGGACAGAGATCTATGAAGCAACCGGCAAACTTACCTTTTACGATAGCCCTAAAGAGGATTAATTCACCTTATACGTTTTACCGGGTAACGACCGGATAAAGCCCTGCAATTCCATATCCAGCAAGGTCATGGCAAGTTGGCTCATAGGCATATTTGCTTTGATAGATAAGTCGTCTATTGCCAGCGGGAGTTTGTGCTGCTGGATAATTTCGTAAACTGCCCGTTCTTCTGCGGATAGATCTATCGGTAGCATTAATTGTTCCGGGGCGCTGGTAATATCACTATTCATTTCCCAACCGAGGCTGTAAGCCAAATCGGCAACGCAGGTAAGCAGGGCAGCTTTATTATTGCGGATCAGGAAATTACACCCCTCAGAATACTCGTCTCCCAACCTTCCTGGAAAAGCAAATACATCACGGTTATACGAGTTTGCTATCTCGGCAGTTATCAACGCGCCACCCTTTAAGCCCGCTTCTACCACAACGGTAGCATCGGCCATGCCGGCTACAATGCGGTTACGCTGCGGGAAATTCTCGCGGTTTGGTATCGTGCCCGATGGATATTCGGTAAGTAAGCCGCCGTTACCCT
The DNA here is from genome assembly GCF_040547175.1 of Mucilaginibacter sp. UYP27. NCBI lineage: Bacteria > Pseudomonadati > Bacteroidota > Sphingobacteriia > Sphingobacteriales > Sphingobacteriaceae > Mucilaginibacter > Mucilaginibacter sp. UYP27. The sequence continues at coordinate 462,565 of NZ_JBEPPE010000002.1, read as the reverse complement.
GCATTTTCTCAGCTAAGGAACGGTTTTGTGAAGGATACATTTTATCGTAACCATGCCCAAGCACACCAACCGTGGGCACATTTAAAGCTATGCTTTCGCGATGGGCGGCTGTGTCTATGCCAAGGGCAAGCCCACTTACAATTAGTACGTTATAGTCCTGTAATTCCTCAACCAATTGTTTACACAAGTTACGTCCATAATCTGTAGCGTTGCGGGTACCCACAATACTTATTATGCGATGGTTGTTAAGGTTGGCGTTACCCTTTGAATATAACAGCAAAGGCGCATCATGGCAAGTTTTTAACTTACGCGGAAACCGTGGATCGGTATAATATAGTACATCTACTTTGTTGTTTTCGATGAATTTCAATTCCTGCTCGGCCCTGCGTAAGGCCTCATCAAAGTCAGATAATTCTAACCGTTTCGCGCCTACTCCGCGGGCTTGCGTTAAAGCCTCTTTAGATTTTTTGAATACTTCTTCGGCACCACCAAAGTGGCTCGCCATTGACCGGGCAAGCACCGGCCCTATCTTATTTACAAATGTTAAAGCAACCTGGTGGAGTAGAGACATGCGTTTTTCTGAACTTCTAAAGTAAATATTTTCCTAAAATAATTAGCATTTATAGGTAAAAATATATTTTATAAAAAATAATCTATAGAAACTACAAAAATAGTTTGCAAACTATAGAAATAGTTATACCTTTATTCAACTACAAAGATAGTTTGCTATGAAACTTAAAGAACTTACCAAGGCCGAAGAACAGATCATGCAGATACTGTGGCAATTAAAAGAAGGGATAGTAAAAGATATTATCGAGAAGATCCCTGAGCCCAAACCCGCTTACAACACAGTATCAACTGTAGTTAGAGTGCTGGAAGGTAAAGGATTTCTCGACCATAAAGCCTATGGCAACTCGCACGTGTACTTCCCCCTCATTAGCGAGGACGACTACAAGAAGTTTACGTTTGATAAGCTGATGAGCAACTACTTTGATAATTCCTATAAGAGCCTGGTATCGTTCATCGCCGATGAAAAAGACCTTGGCCTTAAAGAATTGGATGAACTAACCGAACTGATAAACAAACTTAAATCTCAAAAAAAATGAGCTGGTTGCATTACCTTATCGAGGCAAATATATACCTGGGCGTATTTTATTTGTGCTATTGCCTGTTCTTAAACCGCGATACGCATTATACGTTAAGTCGCTTTTACCTGATATTTAGCTGTGTAATAGCCTTTGTAATGCCGGTTATGCAACTAAGCGTGCTTAAACCGATTGTACCCGAGATATTGATAGAAGAGCCTGTTTACAATGTAAATCTTACCGCGGTAAATGTCCAGCCTATTCAAATAGCCGAGCCTGTTGAGCATATTACGTTTGATGAGGTTTTAGTTTACCTGTATATAGCAGGTGCGATCGTAGCCTTATTTGTGCTGATGTTCCGTTTGCGCAAGCTGTACATCCTCACCCGTAAAAATCAATCCTTATACCAGGACCAGTATAAATTGGTTAAGCTGAATGATGAGAACACCGCCTTTTCGTTCTTTAATTACCTGTTCATTGGCAGCAATGTACCCCAGCCCGAAACCATTATAGCGCATGAGCTGGTGCACATCCGCCAAAAGCACTCGGCAGATATTATCTTTTTGGAGGTGGTAAAAGTTTTTAACTGGTTTAACCCATTTATCTACCTGATACAGCGCAGCCTTAAAACCATCCACGAATACATAGCCGACGAGCAAACCGCTGCCCACGAGCAGGACGCCCTCGCCTACTCTTCTTTTTTATTGAACAACGCCTACGGCATACAGGGCAATTCTATAGCGCACTCATTTTTCAATTATAACCTATTAAAAAAGAGGATCATTATGTTAAACAAAAACCGATCGGGTAAGTTAGCAAGGCTAAAGTACCTGGCAGCCGTCCCGCTTTGCGCGGGCATGCTGTGCGCATCAACACTGGTGTTTAGTAAAGATTATGGGCTGATAGAACTGGCCCCGCGCAAAACAATTAAATTAAGGCTCGACAGCACTAAGTATGCTCTTAAAATTACCGATTTGAGGGATAACCTTAGTATCGTATCAGACAAAATGGTGCACGAAAATCCAAAAACAGGGGTTAAAACTACTTACACCGTCAACTCTTTAACCGAAACAGGTAAAACAGATCTTATGAAAGCCGGTATGAAGATCGAAATAGTTGAGCGTGCGTCTGCATTTGCCGATACTAATAAGGTATTAATGCCGCCACCACCGACAGCACCTGTAAAAAAGCCTTTTACTGCTGTGTATAGCTATGTAAATATCCACGGGAAGTTCCCGGCCGAGGCATTGAAAAAGCATATTAATGGTGCCGTGGTATTAAATTTTGACATTAATGTACCCGGCAAATTAAGTAACGTAACGGTGGCCGAAAGCACACATAACGGTTACGACGAATTTGCGGTAAATGCATTGAAAAAATTCCCCTATGTGCTTAAAAGTAAAGCAGGTAAGTATATAGTTGAGATAGATTTTTGGCTACCGGGTAACCAAGCCAATTATCTGGCCAAAAATAATGTAAGGAAGCAGCCGGAGTTCATTGGTAACATAATTATACAGCAAGCACCAAAAATGCCGCCACCACCACCTGCACCGCCAAAACAAAACCGTATGCCGCCACCGCCAGCTCCCCCTAAAGTAAAGGACCAGGTAAAGCTCCCGCTGCCGGCGCGCCCTAAAGTAAAAGATCAAATAAAACTTCCGCCGCCACCGCCGCCGATCGAAAACAAAAAGCTAAAAGGCGTAAAATCCCCGCCAGCTGTTTCTATAGTGATAGATACCCCGGTTGTTAACAGGAAATCTGGTGCTATTAAAACTAAAATTAGCACTAAGTTTATTAATGGCACGGTACCAACAATTGAAAAATCATCTCAGGACTATCATCTAAAAATAAGTTCTTACTTAAGTTGGACCGATCGGGCTTATGATAGTCTGTCTAATTACATGTTAAGGGCAATAATTTATCCAAAAAAGGCACGCGAAAATAATACCGCCGGTAACGTTGTTGTATCTTACAGAGTAAAAAGTAATCATCAAATAGACAATGTTAAACTTGTAAAAAGTGTAGGCAATGGTTGTGATGAACAGATGATTGCAGCCCTAAATACGTTTAAAGGTTATGTAGAAACAGATCCGGGCGAATATTTACTTTCGGGAAATTTTAATATTTCTGACAAAGCTGGATCGCATGTGGCAGGAATTCTTGAAGGCAAATTTGCTGATAGAGAAAATTATGCCGGTATGATACTAATAATGGGGTCACGTTACTAATTACCCTTTCACGTAAATAACCTGTTTGGTTTCAAAAAACTCTTCCTCAAAGTAGTCTTTGAGATGATATTGCTGAACGGCTAAACCCGCTTCGGCAATTTCTTGTGTAAGGTCGCCACCTTTTAAATACAGGATCCCGTTAGCTAATTTATTGTTAGATCTTTTGTTGAATTTGCCCTTTACCCAGGGGTAAAAATCTTTTAGCTGCGTAACCGCGCGCGACACAACAAAATCAAACTGCTCCTTAATCTCTTCGGCACGTGCATGGGTGCTTTTAACGTTCTGCAACCCCAAAGCAGCGGCAACTTCGTTAACTACCTTTATTTTTTTGCCGATAGAATCAACCAAATGGAAATTAGTTTCGGGGAACATAATAGCCAGTGGAATGCCGGGGAAACCACCGCCGGTACCAACATCTAACACGTTTTCGCCGGGTAAAAAGGTCATCACCTTAGCAATACCTAACGAGTGCAGCACGTGGCGTTCGTAAAGCAAGTCGATATCCTTACGGGATATCACGTTTATCTGGCTGTTCCAAAGACTGTAAAGCTCTTGTAACTGAGCAAACTGTGCTTGTTGCCCGGCTGTTATTTCGGGAAAGTATTTGAGCAGGATATCAGATGTCATCCTTATTATGTCGGTTAATGATGTTACCTAACAGGTATCTCGCCCTAAACAATTGTGCCTTAACGGTGCCCAAAGGCAAGTCGAGCTGTTGCGCTATCTCCTCGTACGATAACTCGTCGAAGTAACGCAATGTTATCAGGTTACGATACCGGATGGGTAAACTCTCTATCAGTAATTTAAGTTCTTCGGTTTGCTGTTTTTTGATGGAAAACTCCTCGGGGTTTAGTATATCCGATTTTATTTGCAGCGGCTTTTCGTCGCCATCCTCATCAAGCATCCCATGTATCGACTGCGTATTCAATTTTTTCTTACGGATAAAATCGATACAATTATTGGTAGCCACGCGGAAAAGCCAGGTACTAAAAGCATACTCGGGCTGATATTTTTCCAGTTTTTCAAAGGCCTTAGCAAAGGTTTCTACGGTAAGGTCGTTGGCATCTTCCTTATTGTTCACCATCTTCAGCACCATAAAGTAAATAGAATCTTTATAGCGGTGCATCAGGTCGGCATAAGCTTTTTGGCTTCCCTCCCTTGCCTTTACAACCAGGTGAAAATCGTTCTTCGCATTCTCGGTGAAATTTTTATTTATTTCCATCTGGTGGTTTTAATAAAGGTACCTATCAATCCAAACACGTTTAAATATATATAATATATCATATCAAAAAAAGGCAATGACCATACCAGATCACCGCAAGCCAACCGTTTAAATACCTTGCGGTAAATAATTAGCTGTAGTGCTAACCTAAAAACCACTACGCCAATGGCTAATAGCGGTTCAAACTTAAACACCAGGCACAATATAAATAAAACATAAAATAAAAAGCCGCTTACCGCATCAAAACTAAGCATGCGCCTGTGGTTATTTTTATACAGTTTACCAACACCCATGTGCCTTTTCTTTTGCCTAAACCAGCTGCCTAAAGTTGTTTTGGCATCGGTATAAGTAAAAGTATCGGGGTGTATCTCAATTACGGTATTTGTTGCTGTTGAGTTTTGGTTTACAAACAAGTCGTCATCACCGGATATTACATGCATGTGCGCCGCAAAACCCTTCGCCCCAAAAAATAATGTTTTGGTATAGGCCAGGTTACGACCAATGCCCATATAAGCGTTACCATTTAGCGCTGCCGACAGATAATTGAGTGCGGTTTTCAACGTCTCGAACCTGACGAACGGGTTTAAAAAATTGCCGGTACGGGTATATGGCGAGTAGCCTAAAATGATCTGCGTATCGCCGGCGAATTTAGCCGCCATGCGGGTTATCCAGTTTAAAGTAGCGGGCTTGCAATCGGCATCGGTAAATAAAAGGTGCTCGTGTTTAGCAGCTTTAATGCCCAGGGTTAACGCGAATTTTTTTCCGGTTTTGAAGCGTACGTGCTCGCTAATGGTCACCACTTTAAGGTGCGCAAACTCGCGCTGGATATCCTGCAAAACCTCGTGAGAGTTATCGCTCGAGCAATCGTTTATTACAACCACCTCGTAATCGGGGTAATTTTGCTGTAGTATATAAGGTAAGTTTTGTATAAGGTTGCGGGCCTCGTTACGGGCGCTGATAATAACAGAAATTGGCACACCCGGGGCAGGCATTTTATCATGCGGGGTGTAGCGCATTAGCTTGCTGTGATTACTAATGAGGTAATACAACTGTACAATAAAACATAACTGAAATAAAACAAATAATGCCTCTTGTATATAACCTTCCAAACCCCTTAATAATAAGGTGCAAAGTTGTTAAAAAAGGTTGTAATGTTGTCATGTTTTAAAGCTGAAATGTTAACATATTTTATATTAAAGGTATTACTTCATCAAAATGTGCAAAACATTTAGCTATCAGCAGCAAACATTACCACTTTGCTACCTTTAAAGGTTACAACAATAAGGTAGCTTTTGTTAATTTTGTGCCGATAAATGAAATTTAATTTAACAGCACACGATCCTCTTTCTAAGGCCCGCGCGGGCGAGGTTACTACAGACCACGGGGTTATACAAACGCCTATTTTTATGCCTGTTGGCACAGCCGGCACGGTAAAAGCAGTCCACCAGCGCGAGTTGAAGGACGATATTAAGGCACAGATCATCTTAGGGAACACCTACCACCTATACTTAAGGCCGGGGTTAAACACCCTTGAACAGGCTGGCGGCCTGCACAAATTTAACGGTTGGGAAGGCCCTATTTTAACGGATAGCGGAGGCTACCAGGTATATTCGCTTACCGAGGTACGTAAGATAAAGGAAGAGGGCGTAACCTTTCGTTCGCATGTAGATGGGTCTAAACACCTGTTTACGGCCGAAAATGTGATGGATATCCAGCGCACTATTGGTGCCGATATCATTATGGCTTTTGATGAATGTACGCCTTACCCCTGCGATTATAACTACGCGAAACGATCTATAGAGATGACGCACCGCTGGCTTAAGCGCTGTTGCGACCGTTTTGATGCTACCCAACCTAAATACGGGTACGATCAAACCCTGTTCCCTATTGTACAGGGATCTGTTTATAAGGATCTGCGCATCCGTTCTGCCGAGGTTATCGCTTCTTTTGAACGCGAAGGTAATGCCATTGGAGGCCTTAGCGTAGGCGAACCGGCCGAAGAGATGTACGCCATGACAGAGGTAGTGTGTAATATACTGCCCGAACATAAACCGCGTTACCTGATGGGCGTAGGCACGCCAATTAACCTGCTGGAAAACATAGCCTTAGGCATTGATATGTTTGATTGTGTTATGCCTACCCGTAACGCGCGCAACGGCATGTTGTTCACCAAAAATGGCGTCATGAACATGCGTAACGAAAAGTGGAAGAACGATTTTAGCCCCATCGAGGCCGATAGCGACCTTTATGCCGATACCTGCTATAGCAAAGCGTACTTGCGCCACCTGATCCATAGCGGCGAAATGTTGGGGGCGCAGATAGCAACTTTGCATAACTTGCACTTTTACATCTGGTTAGTTCAGGAAGCACGCAATAAAATCATCAGCGGTGAGTTTTACGACTGGAAGAAAGTTATGGTAACCCGTTTAGGCCAAAGATTATAAATGAAACGCTTTTTAGATAAGTATTTAACCATTATCGATTCCTTTATCATGAGGAAATACCTGGGCACATTTGTGTTTACGCTGGGTATTTTTTTGGTGATATCGGTAGTGTTTGATGTTTCTGAACACCTGGACAATTTTTTGGGTGATGCTACTACCATACATGATGTAATATTTGTTTATTACGCCGGGTTTATCCCGTTTTATATGATGCTGCTATCACCGCTCATCAACTTTTTGGCTGTAATATTCTTCACGGCGAAGATGGCCAACCAAACCGAAATTGTGCCTATCTTAACCAGCAAGGCCAGTTTTTATCGTTTTACAAGGCCCTATATCATCTCGGCATCATTGATATTTGTTATTTCTCTGCTCTTAAATATCTACGTTTTACCTTATACAAACAAGCTAAAAGTATCTTTTGAAAGTTCGCATTTCTTTAAAAACGACGACCCTTCCAAGAGCGAAGTGCACATACAATTGGATAAACGCACCTTTGTTTACCTCCAAACTTACGACCCAAACTTAAAAACAGGGTACAATTTTACCCTCGAAAAATTTGATGGCGATGAGCTAAAAGAGAAGTTGACAGCAACCAGTGTAAAGTACGATTCGCTTAAAAATAAGTGGACGCTGAATATGGCAACTATACGTTATGTAAACGGTTTAAAAGAAACTTTAAAAACAAATTTACCCCCTATAGATACCGCCTTAGACATGCGTCCAATTGACTTTGAAGCCCATGATAATGTGATAAGCAACATTTACGGAACCATGAGTTTAGCAGTGTTGAACCAGGGAATAGAGAAGGAAAAGACTCGCAGCACTGGCGTAATTGTTGACATGCAATTTGAAAAATACAGGCGGTTTGTAGAGCCCTTATCCACGTTTGTACTCACGTGTATTGGCGTTGCCATCTCTTCCAGAAAAGTGCGCGGGGGTGTTGGCCTACCCCTGGGGATTGGTATTTTCATCTGTTTTACCTACATTGTAGTTAACAAATTCGCGTTGGTTTTTGCCATAAAAGGAGGCTTCCCACCCCTCATAGCAGTGCTCACACCGAGCCTCATTTTTGGTACATTAGCCTATATCCTTATCATTAAAGCACCCAAATAATGACCAAAACAGGGGCTAATTTGGGGCGAAAAAAAGCGATTCCGGGACTAAACAAAAACCTTTTAATCCTCCATTTTACCGTTTTTATCTGGGGATTTACCGGCATATTGGGCCAGGCTATCACCATATCTGCGGTAAATTTAGTTTGGTACCGGGTGCTAATTGCCGCGGTATCGTTGTTTCTATACTTCAAATTCAGCAAAACAGCGTTCAAAATAGAGGCTAAAACGATACTAAAATTGGCTTTTACTGGCGCTTTAGTGGGCGGCCATTGGATCCTATTTTTCGCTTCTATCAAACTTTCCACCATCCCGGTGGCCTTGGTTTGCCTGTCGTCCATCACACTTTTTACCGCCATTTTTGAGCCACTGATCAACAAAACACGCATCTCAAAAATGGAGATCGTAGCCGGTATTTTAATTATTACCGGCATTGTTTTGATCTTTAAATTCGAATATAAATACACTAAGGGTATTATAGCAGGCCTAATTAGCGCTATTCTTGCAAGCCTGTTTTCCATCATCAACAGCCGTTTTGTAAAGAAACTGGAAGCCCCTGTGATTGCTTTTTATGAGCTAAGCGGCGCCCTTTTATGGATCACTATTTACCTTTTTGTAACAGGTGGGCTCATAGAATTTGCCTTACCAAACCTATCTGATATTGGTTACCTTGTTATCCTTGGCACCGTATGTACAGCGCTTGCCTATGTTGCGGGCGTATCGGTAATGCGCGAAATTTCGGCCTTTAAGGTAGCACTTGTTACCAACCTGGAGCCTGTATATGGCATCATTATGTCGTTCCTTTTCTTTGGCGAGATGAATAAAATGTCCGCTGGTTTTTGGGTAGGCTCTGCTATTATTCTTTCTACAGTCTTCCTTTTTCCTGTCGCCCAGAAGCAAGTAGCTAAGCGCCGTAACCGTTAATCTGCCGTTTTGCTCTAACTAATTACGCCCGTAATTCACCTCAAATCTCCAGGGTGGGGGCAAAGTAAACTTCAATATCTAGGGCATTTTAAGCCATTCTAAGCCATCTTATATTTTAGCGATACATTTTCCCGCCACAACAAATCCGAGGGAAACTGACGCATTTTTTAAATTAAATAGTGTATTGAAATTGATTACAGTTTTTATTTGCAAACAGCACGGAAGAGAGATATATTTTTACAAACCATTTGAATATAAAAATTAAGATAATTATATATATACTTGATAATCAGATACTTATTAAGTACATATAAATTATTAATTAACGCCTATCAAATTTGAAAAATAAGCAAATACTAAAAATAATAGCAATAACCTTTTAAGAAACAAAATAAACCGCTTAGTTGATTATAAATGAGGTATTTACATCATGTTAAATAACGTATAAATTTAATTTGTTAAAACAGTCAATTTTCGGGAAGAAAGTGTACCGAAGTCCTGATGTGAGATTTTATAGAAACTGGTACAAGTGCAGAGTTTGTATACCAATTTGATTTTCGAGCGAAATATCAGGCTTAAAACTCAACACCCAATCGATGACATAAGGCGATTATCGTGCCATAAAAATTGATAGAATTTGGTGGCCAAATCCAGGTGGGCATCTGCAATGTTAGAATATTGAAGAGTTGATTTTTCGCGAGCCCTGCCACCTCCTCCGGTTCAAATATTTATCCGGTGTTTAATGTGGCTCGAGATCCAATATTTTAAAAACACGTTTTAAAATCGCATCTTGTGGAAACTAAAAACAGGGGGAGAATCAATGAGCATTAAAAATATTATCGCGCTTGTAATTGTGGTGTTGCTAACCATCATCATTATGCAAAACACTGATGAGGTAAAATTCACAATTCTATTCTCTACTACCTATATGTCTAAGGTGCCGGTAATGACGGCCATCGCGGTTGCAGCGTTTATTTTAGGCGTATTGGTGGGCCGCCCAAAAAACAAGAAATACAACATCAGCGAGCACTACGATGAGCTACACGCCGATGAAGATAAAACTACACTAAGTGACGAAGACCGGGAATATATCAGCAAAGATTAGATAGGAGTTTTAAGACCTAAGATTTGAGATAGCTGTACACCCATGCCTTGTTACACATTTTCAAAAACCTGGTAGTTTTCTTTCATATTCCCAAGGTCTGGCAATGTCTCAAAAATACCAAAAACTGACGCCCCGCTCCCGCTCATACTGGCGTATATGGCGCCATGCTCATACAGTTCTGCTTTTACGCCACGTATAACGGGATGATCGTGGAAGATATGGGCCTCAAAGTCATTCTTAATCTGCCCTCTCCATGCCGTAAGGGGCGTTTTTACCAGATCGTATAACGAATCGCGAACCGCGGCAGGTTTTACGCCTCTGTAGGCTTCTGCGGTTGATACGTGCTCATCGGGCATCACCAATACAATTTTGTAAGCAGACAGGTCGAGATTGATAGGTTCAAACTCGTCTCCCTTCTCAAATGCGAACACAGGTTTGTTGCGGATGAAGGAAGCGCAGTCGGCACCAAGCATCCGTGCGTATTCTTCCATGCGGTCATCGCTTAGTTCAAGGCCAAATTTATCGCTCATCAATTTAATGAAAAACCCCGCATCGGCAGATCCTCCTCCAAGTCCCGCACCTATCGGGATATTCTTCTCCAGAAAAATTTTTACCGGCGGCAGGTCGTGGTCTTTTTTTAACAAATGGTAACCTTTGATACAAAGGTTGTCTTCCATCGTCCCGGGAATGGCTAAACCAGATGATTCGAAACTCAGTTTATCAGCCTCTACCACTTCCAGCACATCATTAATTTTGATGGGGTAAAAAACGGTTTCCAGGTCGTGGTAACCATCGGGGCGGCGGGCAATAATATTAAGGCCTATATTTATTTTGGCGTTGGGAAATGTTATCATCAAAAATTCAATTAACACCGCATGTATTTATACACATCAGTAGGATACCAAAAATAGATTATTTTTATTTGTAGTGTTTTATAAAGTGAATGGGAGATTGGGAGAATGGTTTCTTAATGCCAACTAAATAATAGTTATGGATTGTTGGTTTCGTCCAAAAGATCGGAAATCACTAATTCAACAATTCACGAAATCAATAATTATCCTAAAATGAAACAGTACCTCGACCTGATGCAGCATGTGATGGAGAACGGAGCGCAAAAGCATGACCGCACAGGTACAGGCACCCTTAGCGTTTTTGGTTACCAAATGCGATTTAACCTAAAAGATGGTTTCCCGATGGTAACGACAAAGAAGCTGCACCTCAAATCCATCATTCACGAACTTATCTGGTTTTTAACCGGTGATACCAATATCCAATACCTGAAAGATAACGGCGTTCGCATTTGGGATGAGTGGGCTGATGAGAGCGGTAACCTTGGCCCGGTGTACGGTTACCAATGGCGCAGCTGGCCTACCCCGGATGGCGGCCATATCGATCAGATAACCCAGGTGGTCAACCAGATCAAAAACAACCCGGATTCTCGCCGCATAATGGTATCGGCATGGAACGTGGCCGACGTTAACCAAATGGCTCTACCACCCTGCCATAGCCTTTTCCAGTTTTACGTGCAGCCTGCAGATGCCTCAAAAGGCGAAACAAGGGGCAAACTATCCTGCCAGCTTTACCAGCGCAGTGCCGATATATTTTTAGGGGTGCCTTTTAACATCGCATCATACGCGTTGCTTACGATGATGATGGCACAGGTATGCGACCTTGACTACGGCGACTTTATCCACACCTTTGGCGACGCGCACATTTACAATAACCACCTGGAGCAAGCCGCGCTGCAACTAAGCCGCGACCCAAGGCCACTACCAACCATGAAAATAAACCCCGATGTAAAAAGCATCTTCGATTTTAAGTTTGAAGATTTTACGCTGGAAAACTACGACCCGCACCCGCACATTAAAGGGGTTGTTGCGGTTTAGGATGGTAATTTGTAAATTTGATATTATGAGTACTGCAGAATTAAAAGAAGAGATCCAGAAAGCTATTGGGCAAATCCCAGAGAGTGCCCCTGAAAATTTGCTGCAAGAAGTTTTAGGTTATATACAAGACGTGAACACTAAAATTGCAGAGAAAGCAAAGCGCGCCGAATATGTTAAAGAAATAATTGCTGAGGACGAAGAAGTATTCAGGAAGCTTGCACAATGATTGATTTACAGGAAGTCGAAAAATATCATAACGGTTTAATTGATCAATTTGGCGGAAGTAAGGGACTTAGGGACATTGCTGGTTTAGAGGCTGCAATAGCCAGGCCCTACATGACGTTTGACCAGCAAGAACTTTATCCAACAGCCATTGAAAAGGCTGCTGCAATATTTGAAAGTCTTATTATCAATCACCCTTTTATGGATGGCGATAAGCGTATAGCTTACCTATTGCTTCGCGTTACTCTGCGGGAAGAAAACATATCCATGGTGGCATCGCAAAAAGAAAAATATAACATGGCCATAGCCGCGAGTATGGGCCAAATAAACTTCGATCAAATTAAAGATTGGATCACTCGGCATTCAATTAAAATCCAATGACCATATCAATCATAGTAGCCATAGCCCAAAATTACGCCATTGGTAAAAACAACCAGTTACTTTGGCATATGCCGAAGGACCTGAAACATTTTAAAGAGATTACATCAGGGCGCACCATTATTATGGGGCGCAAAACTTACGAGTCGGTTGGTAAACCGTTGCCAAACCGCCGCAATATCGTGGTGACCAGACAAGACATGGAGATCCCCGGCTGCGAGGTTGTAAAATCCATTGAAGAGGGCCTGAGCCTTTGCGCGCAAGAGGACGAGGTATTTATTGGTGGAGGTGCCGAGATCTACCGACAGGCGATGGATAAAACCGATCGCATCTATCTCACCATAATCCATAAAGATTTTGAGGCTGATACATTTTTTCCTGAAATTGACTACCTAAAATGGGACGAAGCAAGCCTGGAGTATAATGAGCCGGACGAGAAAAACCCGCTTCCCTATTCATTTATTACACTAAACCGGCGGTAACAAAAACTCAGATTATTTTGTTTCAATTAAAAATTTCAGGCTTGTGAAATTTTATTAGATTTGCCGTCTTATTTAAAAAGCTTATAAACTAATTAATTACATATTTAATTCGCGATGCAAGGTAAAGGGGTTATTAAATTTTTCGCCATTCTGCTGGCTGTGGTATGTTTATACCAGCTTTCATTTACATGGGTGGCCCACAAAGTTGAGAATGATGCCAAAGCGTATTCTAAAGGCAATCCTGATAAGGAAAAGGCCTATCTCGATTCTGTTTCAACACTACCGGTTTATCCGGTGTTTGGCCATACTTACCAGTATTGTGTAGACAGGGAACTTGCCCTGGGCCTCGACTTAAAAGGCGGTATGAACGTTACGATGCAAATTTCTTTACGCGAGCTGGTAACTTCGTTATCAAACAATAATGCCGATGTTGCCTTTAACCAGGCTTTAACAAACGCGCAAACCCGCAGCGTAACCGAGCAAAAGGATTATATTACCCTTTTTGTTGACGAGTATGAGAAATTGGCGCCAAACAGCAAACTTGCCGCCATATTTGCAAACAGCAACAACCAGGATAAATTAAAATTCAATTCATCCAACAGCGAAGTTGAGACTTACCTGAAAGACCAGGCTTCTACAGCGGTACAACAATCTTACACGGTATTACATACCCGTATAGATCAGTTTGGTGTTACCCAACCGAACATCCAACTGCAAAAAAGCACCAACCGGATCTTAATTGAGTTACCGGGTGTTAAGGAGCCTGAGCGTGTGCGAAAGCTTTTGTCAGGAACTGCTAAACTGGAGTTTTATCAAACTTATGATAACACCGAGGTTTACGGCCTGTTAAACAACATTAATGGCTTATTAGCTGCTAAAGCAAAAACTGCAGCCCCTAAAAAAGACACTGTAAAAGCAGACACTACTAAAGCAAAACTTGCAGGTACTGCCAAACCAACAACTGCAAAAGATTCTGCCGCTTCGTTACTAAGCAAATTAAAAAATGCTGCTACCGGTAAAGATTCTGCAGGCTTAAATAAAACACAAATTGCCGCGCAAAACCCGCTGTTCGCGGTAATGTCGCCGGTTACTGTTCAGGGCCAGGATGGCCAGCAGCAATTAAGCCAAGGCCCTGTAGTAGGTTACTCTGCAGTTAAAGACACCGCTAAGGTTAACACATACCTGCACAGTGCAGATATGAAATCTGTTATTCCGCAAAACATGAAATTCCTTTGGGGTGTAAAACCTATCAAAAACACAAAGGTATTTGAACTATATGCTATTAAACTGGCGGGTGCCGAAAACGGCCCGGTATTATCAGGTGATGTAATAAACGATGCACGTGCCGATGTAGATCAGCAAAAGGGTGGTTTTGAGGTTACCATGTATATGAACGCCCAGGGTGCCCAGAAATGGAAAACCGTTACTGCGGAAGCTGCAGCGTCGGCACAAAAAAGGGCTATCGCTATCGTGTTAGATGATAATGTGTACTCTGCCCCTAACGTTCAAAATGAAATCTCCGGTGGTGTGTCATCAATATCCGGTGGTAACTTTACACAAGGAGATACTCAAGATTTAGCCAACATACTTAAAGCAGGCCGCTTACCGGCACCTGCCCGTATCATTGGCGAAGAAGTTGTAGGCCCGTCATTAGGGCAGGAAGCGATCAACGCAGGTTTACTATCATGTGTACTTGGTTTAGTGGTTATCCTTATCTTTATGATAGCTTACTACAAACGTGCAGGTACGGTAGCTGTAATAGCGGTATTGATAAACGTATTTTTCCTGATTGGTGTACTGGTAAGTATCCGCGCGGTGTTAACACTCCCTGGTATAGCCGGTATCATACTCATATTAGGTGTGGCGGTTGATGCTAACGTATTGGTTTACGAGCGTGTGCGCGAAGAACTTGGTTTAGGCAAATCTATTCGTATAGCGGTTGCAGATGGTTTTAAGCATGCTTTACCTTCTATTTTGGATGCCAACATCAGTACATTCTTAACAGGTGTTATCTTGTTCTTATTTGGCAGCGGCCCTATACAGGGTTTTGCAACTACATTGATGATCGGTATCATAACCACCTTGTTCTGTTCTTTATTGATCTCGAGGTTGATATTTGAATTTATGCTCGAAAAAGGCTGGGATATCACCTTCTCACGCCCATGGAGCTCACATACTTTCAAAAACGCCAACTATGCGTTTGTTAAAAACCGTTACAAATTCTATATCTTCTCTGGTATATTCATCGTGGCAGGTTTAATATCGATGGCAACTCGTGGTTTTAACTATGGTGTAGATTTTGGTGGTGGCCGTACATATATTATCCCCTTTGCCCAACACGTTACTACCGAGCAACTGCACGACGCTGTAGATGCAAAGATTGGCCGCGGTACCGAGATTAAAACTTTTGGTTCGGGTAATAAAATGAGTATCAATACTAATTATCTAATAAATGATACCTCGCGAAATGCAGATGATAAAGTGAAGACCGCTTTATTGCAAGCGCTAGCTGTTAATCCTGCTACTAAAATAGATGCCAGCCGGGATCTAAAATATCAAAAAGTAGAACCTACTATAGCAAACGAAGTTAAAGCTTCTGCTAAGTGGACCATTATTTTGGCTATCATCGTAATCTCTGCTTATATATTGATCAGGTTCCGTAAGTGGCAGTTTAGCCTTGGTGCGATGATCGCTACCGCGCACGATTCCTTGCTGGTACTTTCGTTCTTCTCCTTATTTAAAGATGTACTTCCGTTCTCTTTAGATATCGACCAGGCGTTTATAGCTGCATTGCTTACCGTTATCGGTTACTCTATTAACGATACCGTGGTAGTATTTGACCGTATCCGCGAGTTCTTATTGAACGAGAAAAATACCGATCCGAAAGAAGTAATCAATCACGCTATTAACAATACCTTAAGCCGTACCATTATTACTGCATTTACCGTGATATTGATATTGGTGATATTGTTCATATTCGGTGGCGATGTTATTAAAGGCTTCTCGTTCGCGTTGCTAATTGGTGTTGTTTTTGGTACTTATTCTTCGATATGTGTAGCCTCACCGGTTATCATCGACTTTGGAAAGAAAGACCTGAAATAGTCATTTCAACATAAAAATTAAAGGCTCCAAAGAACATTTGGAGCCTTTTTTGTTTACAACTAAAGACATTTGGCGTAAACAAAAAACATATTCTCATGAACCCTACTGGTCAATCAAAATTCCCAACGGTAGTCATTATAGGCGGCGGCTTTGGCGGCATACAGGTAGCTAAGCAACTTGCAGATAAGCCTGTAGAAATTGTCCTGATAGATAAACACAATTACCATACATTTCAGCCGCTGTTATATCAGGTAGCGACAGGGAGCCTGGAGGCGGAGTCCATTGCGTTCTCATTACGTAAAAATTTTGAGGGTCAAAAAAACTTGCGTTTTCGCCATGCCGAAGTCAATAAGATCCATACGGAACGTAATATCGTAGCAACATCCATAGGCGATATAGCATATGATTATTTAGTTGTAGCCACAGGTTCAACAACCAACTTTTTTGGCAATAAAGAGATCGAGCATTTTGCCATGCCAATGAAATCTATACCCGAGGCATTAAACCTGCGCTATATGGTGCTGCAAAACCTGGAGGAGGCCATTTTAAAGCCGTCTAAAGAAGAACGCGCGCCATTCCTGTCCTTCGTGCTGGTTGGTGCAGGCCCTACCGGTGTAGAGCTTGCAGGCGCGTTAGCCGAGTTGCGCAATCATGTGCTTAACAAAGACTACCCCGAACTTGCCAAAGAGGAAATGAAGGTTTATCTTGTAGATTTCCTTCCGAAGGTATTAGGTCCGTTCAGTGATGAAGGTTCAAAAGCTGCGGAAGATTTCTTGCATAAAATGGGTGTAGAACTTTTATTAAATGTAAAAGTAGAAAGTTTTGACGGTAACGAAATAAAATTTGAAGGCGGCAAAAGCATTCCTACAAAAAACGTGATCTGGTCTGCCGGGGTAATGGGCGTTGTGCCCGAGGGCGTTTCTAAAGACGCTATCGAGAAAGGCAACCGCATTAAAACCGATACCATTTGCCGCGTTGCAGGCAGCAACAATATTTTTGCCATAGGCGATGTGGCCGCCATGATTACCGACGAAACCCCAAAGGGGCACCCGGGCGTAGCACAGGTTGCTATACAAATGGGCGAAGCTACAGGTAAAAACATATACCGTTTGATAAAGGGCGAACAAACTGTACCATTTAAGTATAACGATAAAGGATCGTTAGCAACCATTGGCCGTAATAAGGCTATTGCTGATCTTGGTAAGATAAAATTCCAGGGATTTTTTGCGTGGCTGATTTGGATGTTTATACACTTGATATCGCTTATGGGTGGCCGTAACCGCGTTATTGTATTCATAAACTGGATAGCCAGCTACGTTACCTATAACGGTGGCAGCAGGCTAATTATCCGTAACTTTAAACGCGAAGAACTTGTAGACAAACAAGAGCAGGTTTCTAAACCCGACTAACCCGATGGCCGAGCACATAAAAATTACCGAATGCCCGCGCGATGCCATGCAGGGCCTGCATGATTTTGTACCGACAGATGTAAAAGCCACCTATATAAACCTGCTATTACAAGTGGGCTTTGATACCATTGATTTTGGCAGTTTCGTATCGCCAAAGGCTATCCCCCAACTGCGTGATACCGCCGAAGTTTTGAGCAAGCTCAATTTAGATAATACTACATCAAAACTATTAGCCATTATAGCTAATTACCGTGGCGCGGAAGATGCGGTGATTTACCCGGAGATCCATTACCTCGGGTACCCGTTCTCCATCTCAGAAACGTTTCAGTTACGTAACACCAATACTACCATCGAGCAAGCGTTTGATACTGTGAAGCGCATTAACGAACTATGTGGTGCCAACAATAAAAGTTTGTTGATTTACCTGTCTATGGGGTTTGGTAATCCTTACGGGGATGAATGGAACACCGAAATTGTGCAACATTGGGCGCAAAAAATGATCGATGAAGGCATTGGCTACATCGCGCTATCGGACACCATCGGCGCATCCACACCCGAACAGATAACCACGTTATACCCTGCCCTAACCCAAATGTCTGAAATTACAGAGTTTGGCGTACACCTGCATTCCACACCCAATACCTGGCAGGAAAAAGTAGCGGCGGCCTATGAAGTGGGCTGTAAAAAGTTTGATGTAGCGCTAAAAGGATATGGTGGCTGCCCGATGGCCACGGATGACCTTACAGGCAACATCGCCACCGAAAACCTAATAGCATACCTCTTGCATCAAAACCTCGACTTAGGGCTTGATCTTGACAAATTAAGCGAAGCGATGGATTATTCTGGAAAGGTTTTCGGGTGAGCTTAATTCACTTTTCTACGCGCGTGCATTGCGAGGCGCAATAGCGACGTGGTAATGACGCATGAGCAATGTTTTCTTGCTTCCTGATTTTATCGGGTTAAAACCATCTTATAATGCATCATCCCCGCTTCTTCAAACTCAGGGCCTGTTTTCTTGAAGCCAAAGCGCTCATATAAGCTTATGGCGGGTGTTTGCGAATTAAGGTAAACATAGGCTGCATCGGCAGGCAGATGAGCCAGTACGGCTTTCACAAGGGCTTGCCCAACGCCAAAGCCGCGAAACTTTGACAAGACTGCAAAACGTTCAAGTTTATAACCATCGGCGGTTTTGCGCCACCGCGATGCACCGGCAGGTATGTCATCAACCGTAACTAAAAAATGGTGCGATTCTTCTTCGTTAGCGCGTTCCAGATTGGCAGGACAGTTCTGCCCCAAAACAAATACTTCGTGCCTTATGGCGAATGCCTTTTCAAGGTCGGTAGGGTTAGTTATTTGCCTTACTTCTATTTTTGACGGCATGTTGGTAATGTGGTTTTGTACGGTAGCCGGATAATTTAGATTCGTGGTTCTCTTCGGCAGCATCTATAGAGTGCGTGCAGGTAAGATCATCCTCTTTCTCGGCAAGGTCTGATAACTGCACGTAAAATTTATGTAACTGGTCAAGCTCTTTTTCGGTAAGGTCTTCAATATCCACCATGCGGTTACTGGCACCTTGATGCGATGCAAGCAGTTCGTTCAACTTAAGGTGTACCGCTTTGGAGTCTTTATTTTGCGATTTTTGGATCAGAAACACCATTAAAAAGGTAATAATAGTTGTGCCGGTATTAATGATAAGCTGCCAGGTATCAGAATATTTAAATACCGGACCGGTGATAAGCCAAACAATAATAGTACTAATGGCAATTAAAAACGCGGCCGAACTGCCCGTTGCAGCTGTTGCCCAGTTAGAGAAACTTTCAAATAAATTTTTTTTTCCTTTAGCCATTGCATTTAATTTACATTACAACCTAAAAAAACCGCCAATGTTTATAACATGGGCGGTTTTTTATTCAGGTAGTTTTAAACTACTATAGTTTGCTGTTAACGTCGATACAGTTAAGATCGCCGAAAGCTTCGGTTAACCTTTTTACAAAAGTTTCTTCTGCTTTGCGTAACCAAACACGAGGGTCGTAATATTTTTTGTTTGGAGAATCATCGCCGTCAGGACTGCCGATTTGTGTTTGCAAATAACCTTCTTTGGCCTGGTAGTAATCCCTTATACCTTCCCAAAATGCAAACTGCATATCGGTATCGATGTTCATTTTAATAGCGCCATAAGATATCGCTTCGCGAATTTCTTCCTGGCTTGAGCCCGAACCACCGTGGAATACAAAGTTGATAGGTTTCTCGGCAGTAAGGTTATGTTTCTCTTTCAAAAACTCTTGCGAGTTGTGTAAGATAACCGGTTGTAATTTAACGTTACCCGGCTTGTAAACACCATGCACGTTACCGAATGCAGCAGCAATGGTAAAGCGGTGGCTAACTTTAGATAGTTCTTCGTAAGCATAAGCAACCTCTTCTGGTTGGGTATATAAACGTGAGCTATCAACATCAGAGTTGTCAACGCCATCTTCTTCTCCGCCGGTTACCCCCAGTTCGATCTCAACGGTCATGCCCATTTTGGCCATGCGCTCTAAGTATTTAGCAGATATTTCGATATTTTCTTCAATAGGCTCTTCAGAAAGATCAAGCATATGCGATGAGAACAACGGTTGGCCTGTTTCAGCAAAAAACTTCTCGCCATGCTCTAACAAACCATCTATCCACGGCAATAATTTTTTGGCAGCGTGGTCGGTATGCAAAATCACCGCGACACCGTAGTGCTCGGCTAATAAATGCACGTGCTTGGCAGCAGATACACCGCCTAAAATGCAGGCCTGTAATTTTGAGTTATCTAATGATTTACCAGCGTAAAACTGGGCACCACCATTTGATAGCTGGATAATAACAGGTGAGTTAACAGCCGCAGCTGTTTCCATTACCGCGTTAATAGTGTTTGTGCCGATAACGTTAACGGCAGGTAAAGCAAACTTATGTTTTTTAGCTGCTTCAAATAGTTCCTGCACTTGGTCACCATGCAGAACACCTTTAATATTTTTTAAATCCATGAGCGTATGTTTGGGGTTCGAAGTTATAAAAATTATGGGTTTTACCTATATCATTATTAAAGTTTTAGCCAATTACGCTTAGCTAAATGCCAATAAATGTGCATAAAACCTGCCTGCTGCAATATATAGGGTGTTATTTTTACACTTAGCTACCCTACAAATACACCTACAACAACTTTAACTTCTGTTAACATTTACAAACTTGTTGTGATATTTTTTGTTTCTTTGCAGTACTTGAAAGACTTAGAAATAGACATGGCGTGGTTTAAGCGAGAAATTAAAGGGATAATTACGACTACTGAGGAAAAGAAGGAAGCCCCTGATGGCATCTGGAATAAATGTCCCAACTGTAAAAAACCTTTACACTACTCTGAACAGGTTGAAAACCAATACGTTTGCCACTACTGTGGTTTCCATTTACGCATTGGTTCAAAAGAATATTTTTCTGTTTTGTTTGATGATAACCAGTTTACTGAGCTGTTTACCAACCTACACTCGGGCGACCCCCTAAACTTTACAGATACCAAACAATATACCGACAGGTTAAAGGAGACCAAAAACAAAACCGGGTTAACAGATGCTATTCGTGCTGCGCATGGCAAAATGAACGGGCAGGAGTTAATGATTGCCTGTATGGATTTTAATTTCATAGGTGGTTCAATGGGATCTGTAGTGGGCGAAAAGATTGCACGTTCTATAGATTATAGCATCGCCAACAAAGTTCCTTTCCTGATGATCTCAAAATCGGGCGGTGCACGTATGATGGAAGCTGCATTCTCGTTAATGCAAATGGCTAAAACATCGGCGAAGCTTGCATTATTGAGCCAGGCTAAAATACCTTACATATCGTTATTAACCGACCCTACCACAGGTGGTGTTACCGCATCATATGCTATGTTGGGCGACATTAATATTGCCGAGCCGGGTTCATTGATTGGCTTTGCCGGCCCAAGAGTTATTAAAGAAACTATTAAAAAAGACCTTCCGAAAGGTTTTCAAACGGCAGAGTTTGTACAGGAGCACGGTTTCCTTGATTTTATTGTTGATCGCAGGGAAATGAAAGAGAAACTGGCTTCATTCTTAAAAATGCTGGCGCCTTCACCTTCAAAAGAAGAAAAAACCGAGTCTGAGGCTGAGGCTTAAGAAATATATCTATGAAAAAAGGCCATTCGTTAGTTTTACGAATGGCCTTTTTTATTGAGTTCTATTCCCCGTTAAAGGGCAGGGAGGTAACCTATATACCTTCAGTACCCGGTTCGTGGCCTACCATACGGCCTGTTGTGCGGCCCTGGTCACGACTGGTAAAGTCAGTTTTTGTTGCGGTGCCCGTTGATGGGAATTCGTGCCGATCAGGCGGTGTTACATCATTTTGTTCGCTAAATGATGTATCAGCACCTTCCTGCTGCTGCTCCTGCTCATTTTGCTGGCGATATCCTGTGCCTTCGTTGTTAGACTGTTGCTCTTCAGGAGTTTCGTTCGGGTTGTGCTCCGGGTTATATTCCGGGTTTGTTTCGTTGATTTCCATATTATTAGTTTTTAATTGTTAAGTAATAAACAATCAAAAACGAGGCCATGTTTTAACAAAATAGAAATATACCTGCTCATACCTATAAAGTACCCGGCCTTGCAGAGCTGTCAGAATCCGAATCATCTTCGTCCAGGTCAGTATCCTCTATACCTTCCTCATCGTCCAATCCCAACTCGTCATCTTCTGATTCGTCATCAGAAAGGTCATCACCGGTTGCCGGATTAAGATCATCTGTATCAGTGCTGTTTTCGCCGCTCATACTTTCATTTGATGAATAGCTGCCCGCAATGTTGCCACCGCCGCCTTCTGTATCATCCAGACTGCTCTCGTCAATGGTTGATTCGTCATCAGCATCATCACTGTAATTGTTGTTTGTAGTATCGCCGCTCTCGGGCGTACCGAAAGAATTTGAGCCTCCGCCCTGGTTTTGATCATTCAAATCTTCTGTCCAGGAATTTTCGTTGTTAGTTATCATAAGTTTTGTTTTAATTGTTATGATTACAACCTATGAAATAAACTAAATGTTTGCAGAAATTTACAAATAAGAAAATATTTTAACCTTAAATAGCAATCATGCACATTTCGCGCAGTTTGGCTACGGTGTAATCGATTTCTTCTTTTGTGTTGTATTTAGAGAATGAGAACCTAACCGCTGGCCTGTTTGGGTTAGCGCCAATAGCAGTTAACACGTGCGAGCCAATATCCGTACCCGAACTGCATGCACTGCCGCCCGAAGCCGAAATACCTGCAATATCAAGATTAAACAAAAGCATATCGGCCATTTCCATTTCGGGGAATGACACATTTAGCACTGTATATAAACTTTTTGAAGGTTCTGTTTCACCGTTAAATGCAACGCCGGGAATATTTTGCTCCAACTGGGCTTTCATATAGCTTTTTAAGCCCTGTATGTACGCCTGGTGGCTATCCATATCGGCATAAGCAAGTTCAAGCGCTTTGGCCATGCCTACAATACCGTAAACATTCTCGGTACCGCCACGCATGTTGCGCTCTTGCGAACCACCGTAGATCATAGGATTAATTTTAACCTTATGGTTGATGTGTAAAAAGCCCACGCCTTTTGGCCCGTGCAGCTTATGCGCGCCACAAACCATAAAATGCAATTTAAGCTTACTAAGATCGTGTTTATAGTGGCCGACTGTCTGTACCGTATCGCTATGGTAGAGGGCGTTGTAGGCCTCGGCAAGCTGGCCTACGCGCTCAATATCTGTAAGTGTACCTAATTCATTATTGGCGTGCATCAGCGATACAAAGCTGCGGTCGTTTGTCTTTAATAACGTTTCCAGATGATCATAATCAACGTTGCCATTACAGTCAACATCGGCGTAGCTTAGTTTGATAACGCCTGCTTTTTCCATTGCCTGCAGCGTATGCACAACTGCATGATGCTCTAACTTAGTAGTGATGGCATGTGTAAGTTTATGATCTACAATACCGCAACGGATAGCGGTGTTATCAGCCTCGGTACCGCCGCTCGTAAAAAAGATCTCGGCAGGCGACGTATGAAGCAAGCCGGCAATGGTTTTGCGCGAACGCTCTATCAAAGTACGCACTTCGCGCCCGTGGGAGTGTATTGACGATGGATTGCCAAAATGGCCTTCCATCACTTTATACATTTCCTTTAAAACTTCAGGATCAAAGGCGGTAGTAGCAGCGTTGTCTAAATAAACTCGCATCGTTTCTTAAATAATTATGGTCAGTAAAAATAACAGGCAATACCGTGGGATTCCCCAACCCCGGCGGTTTGTCTGCTACTCGTTTAAATTCAGTATTTCTTTTATATCGGCAATAATCTTGTTAGCCAGGCTCTCTGCAACGGTTTCTGAACCTCCTTCAGAATAGATGCGGATAATAGGCTCGGTATTTGACCTGCGCAGGTGTACCCACTGCTTATCAAACTCTATTTTCAAACCATCGATAGTAGAGTGCGGCTGGTTCTGGTATTTCTCTTCCACCTTCAACAACAACGCGTCAATATCCATCTCGGGCGTTAACGTGATCTTGTTTTTTGAGATAAAGTAGCTTGGGTATGATGCCCTTAAAACCGATACCGGTTTGCCATAGTTAGCCAAATGGGTCAGGAATAAAGCTATACCCACCAAAGCATCACGGCCGTAGTGCAACTCGGGGTAAATAACCCCGCCATTGCCTTCGCCGCCAATTACGGCGTTCACTTCCTTCATTTTATTAACCACATTTACCTCACCTACCGCGGCAGCATGGTATTCTCCGCCAGCATCTTCGGTAACATCGCGCAGGGCGCGGGTTGATGACAGGTTTGATACCGTGTTGCCTTTGTTGTTCTTTAACACATAATCTGCAACGGCAACCAATGTGTACTCTTCGCCAAACATGCTGCCATCTTCGCAAACAAAGCAAAGGCGGTCAACATCAGGGTCAACAGCTATACCGAGGTCAGATTTGGTTTTTAAAACCTCTTTCGCCAGGGCTACCAAGTTCTCCGGCAATGGCTCCGGGTTGTGCGGAAAGTGGCCGTCAGGTTCGCAATAAAGCTCGTGGGTAACTTCTACACCAAGCGCCTTTAATAAAGCCGGGACAAAAATACCACCTGTAGAGTTTACACAATCAATAGCTACTTTAAAGTTGGCTTTTTTGATAGCGGCAACATCCACCAAAGGCAGCGCCAGTACTTTATCAATATGTTTTTGCAGGTAACTATCATCATTGGTAACAGTACCCAAGTCATTTACATCGGCGTAAACAAAATCGCTGTTCTCGGCAATTTCTAAAACTTCTTTACCATCTACATCGCTAATAAACTCGCCTTTTTCGTTCAATAATTTAAGGGCGTTCCATTGTTTTGGGTTATGGCTCGCAGTAAGGATTATACCACCTGCAGCATTTTCATCAGGCACGGCAACCTCAACAGTCGGGGTGGTTGAGAGGCCTAAGTCTATCACATCTATCCCCAAGCCTTGCAGCGTACCTATCACCAGGTTGTTTACCATACTGCCCGATAGGCGGGCATCGCGGCCCAAAACTATCTTTTTAATACCAGTTCGTTTTACAGCCCAGCTACCGTAAGCAGATACAAATTTTACAATATCCAAGGGGGTTAAGCCGTCGCCGGCTGCACCACCTATGGTACCCCTGATGCCCGAAATAGATTTTATGAGTGTCAAAATATATAGATGATTAGCCGCAAAAATAAGAATATTTAAGCTATAGCATTGTAAAAAAAGCAATAGTTTGCACGTCAATTTATTGCCTATATTTACCACTGTTGACAACACTAGGTATATCACCACAATAACCCGATGCCCGACTTCCTGCTAAACTTTGACCGGCATTTATTCTACTGCATCAATCACGACCTATCAAACTCGTTTTTTGACGTTTTGATGCCGCTGATGCGCAACCCCAAATTTTGGATCCCGCTATACCTGTTCATCATTATTTTCAGCATTTGGCGATACAAAAAGCAGGGCATGATACTGGTTGTGTTTTTGGCAATGGCCGTTGGTTTTGCCGACTTTACAAGTGCCAGCATCATCAAGCCAAACGTAAACCGCCTGCGGCCCTGCCGCGACCCGGTGACCGGCCCTACCGATATAAACCGTGTTACGTGTGGCCCTGGCTACAGCTTCCCATCCACCCACGCCACCGACCATTTTGCCATAGCCGCATTTTTAAGTTTTATATTTTTTAAACGGTGGAAATGGGTACTGCCTGCAACGATACTATGGGCCGCCATTATCTGTTTTGCACAGGTTTATGTAGGCGTACACTACCCGCTTGATGTTACCGGCGGGGCTATTTATGGTAGTTTAGTAGGCATGTTGTTTGCGTTTGGGTATAAGAAGGTAGTGCCTGGGTTTAAGGCATAGAAGTCTCACAATGTCATGGTGAGCCTGTCGAACCATTTGTCGCGCGTAGAGGTCTTCGACAAGCTCAGACTGACAAACCTATTAGTAATTAACACAAAAGGCGCTTATTTTCGTAAACGCCCACTATAATTTGTCTTAGCTCCTGATTCTAAAAACCCTGACTCTCTTAAACCTATCCTCTCATCTTATCGAGCAGGTTGCTTAGCTGGCCGGCTTCCTCTTCGGTAAGGTTTTGTTTGAACAGGTCCTTAGTTTTGAAGCAGGCATCCATTTTTTTAAGTATCTCTAAACCTTCGTCGCTTATGCGGATATCCACGGCACGGCGGTCGCGGGAGTTGGTACAGCGCGATACAAGGCCTTTTTGCACCAGGCGGTCAACTATACGCGATGCATCCGACATCTTATCTATCATCCTATCCTTTAACAAATTTACGGTGGCAGGTTTTGGGTACTGGCCGCGTAATATGCGCAGGATATTAAATTGTTGTTGGGTAAGCTTATAACGCTCAAATTCCGGGCGCATATAGTTGTTGATCCAACCGTAAGTATAGTTAAGATTAATTACCGCTTTGTGGTAATTGTCTTCAAAATTCGTGCTTTTTATATCTTCCTCTATTCCCATGATTTAACTATTCGGCAAATATAATCTATTATTTTTTTGTTTCCTGCTCAGTTTTGTTCTCGCCGCGGTAATTCCAAGGGCAGTGCAGGCATTGGTTTTTACAGCAATAACCGCGCTTTAAATGGTATTCTTTTGTAAAAACAAAGTTACCGTCCTGGTTTATGTAATAATCAACGTTTTCCTGTAGCATTAGCTCAGCAATTTCACAAAAATATTGTTATTAAAGTATTTTTTTAAATGTGTGCCGTCACCGTGCAGCGTCCAGATCTGTTGAGGCTCTGTTTGTTCAATGGTTTTGATGATGTCGTCCCAGTCGGCATGGTCTGATATATACAGTGTGTCCTGATTGTTAACCTGCAGATTTTTCCAGCCGGATGCAAACAGGCGCTTCACCCCTGTTGCTCTGATATAACTCTCAAACGTAAAGGGCGGCACAATGTACACCCACTCCTCTTGCGTTTTCATAAGTTTACGTCCGTACATCCGGTGATCGCCCAGTTCGAACCCAAGCTTTTGATAAATAGCGTTGACAGGCATAATACGGTGATGTACCAATACCTTTTTCTGCGGGGCATAATCGTTTATCATCCTAATCAAACGCTGGCTTTTACCCAGGCTGTAAGCGCCTAACAGAATGTTTATTTTAATATCATTTAGTTTTTTAATCTCCTCTACCGGGTCCGGGTGTGCGGTATTCGGGTCGGCGAAGGTGCTTTCAGTTATCATCACATTGGCCTTTACAAATTCAAAAGGCTCGCATGTGGTGTCGGGCTGTAGCTTATAATCGCCGGTGTAAAGGTAGCGTGTTCCCTGATACTCCATTAACACTTGTGCAGAGCCGGGCATGTGGCCTGCGGGGATAAAAGCTATCTGCACATCGCCAATGCTAAACAGTGCTTTATAATCCGCTATATGGGTTGTTTTAGCCGCGCCCTTGCCGTATCGCAATTGCATAAAGGCATAAGTAGCAGCGGTGGTATAAACATTGGTATTGCCGCTCTTGGCATGATCGGCGTGGGCGTGGCTTATTACGGCATTGGTAACCGGGAGTTGCGGATCCAGGTAAAAATCGGCATAACGGCAGTATAGGCCATTGGCATTGAAGGCAATAAAATCGTCTAATATCATGAATTTTGTTGGGCGATGAATAAGTACAATTCGTGCAGTTTTAACACCTGCGGAATAACGAGTTGCTTGCCATCATTTATAATAACATCGTTGGCCAGGGCCAGCTTTTTTTCTTCAGTAAATTGGCGGGCGTTACGGGCTTTAACTTCGTCGGCGGTAATGCCATCACGTTGGGTAACACGTTTTATACGGACCTCTAAAGGTGCCGTAACCATTATAGCCCTGTCGCACTTTTTGTAAGAGCCGCTTTCAAATAATATGGCGGCCTCCTTTAACACGTAAGGCGCATCTTTTTGATTGAGCACCCATTTATCAAAAGCACGAAAAACGGCGGGGTGTACCAGCGCGTTCAGCTTTTCAAGTTCTTGTTCACTGTTGAACACGATGCCCGCTATATACTTGCGGTTAAGGCTGCCGTCGGCAAAGTAGGCATCGTTACCAAAGGCTTTTTTTATGCCTTTAATAAGTTCTTCATCCTTTACCATAACTTGTTTGGCTGCATCATCAGCATAAAAAACCGGGATGCCCAATACTTCAAATATTTTGCAAACGGTGGTTTTGCCACTGCCTATATTGCCGGTGATGCCTACTTTAAACATTATTTTTTGATAATAAAATCAATATTCTGCGGTACTATCTTTACCACCCTGCTGTACGATGGCGACCGTGTTACCTTTACGGGCAGCACAGTGTATCCGTTGTGGCGCCATAGCTCCAGATCGGCAACTGCTTCAAAATCGTCCTCGTTCAAGTCAGGGTAATTGGTTAGCGATGTAGTGAACGTTACCCTAACCTTTTGCGGGAAGATCTTTACATCATAATACTTATTATTATTGATGAGTTTTACGGGTACGTCAATCGTTTTTTCGGTAAACTCATCAATGGGGATGTTCACCGTAACAGTTTTGGGCAACACGCTCAGGTTGCCTTCTTTAACACCCTGCACTTTTATACGGCCGTAAAAATCTTCGTTAGCATCATTAATTTTAACAGTATCAGTTTTCCAGGTACTTATTTTCTTTAAAACCTCGGCAGGGCCGCTAATGGTTACATAACGGGGCTTAATATTCACATTGTCCGACTGGGCAAACTGCTTTTGGTAGGTTATTGCTTGTACCAGTTCTACCGGCACACGCTTAACTGTGCGGCTGCTAAAATCAAAAAACAAGGTATCGGGAGTTATAGCGATTATCTCATGCTCTAACTCCTTATTAGTATTAATCTGTTTTAACTGCGAGCTAAGTACTACGTAGTTTTTGGGATCGATCGTATGGAGATCAACGGTGATGGCCTTTTTCTCATCGTTCATCCTAAACATCAGCATTTGCCAGCCCGTGCCCTGCACCATGGCATTAACAGTATCTGGCTGCAGCGGGTGAAACGCACGTTTCTGTGGGGCGTTTTTAAAAACTATTACTTGTTTTATGCTGAATTTGTATGGGTTGGACAACGTAGTAAACATCCACGCAACTATGGCAATCACCAGGCAGGTCACAAAGGCCGATAACCGCCGGCGCTCAATTGCAGATAATTTTATTATTGCCATTCTTTTTGAGGTGAAAGGGTAAAGGTAAAAGGTAAAACGCTTGAAACAAAAAAAGCGAAAGGTTTTCCTTTCGCTTTTTACCTTTATCCTTTAAACCTATTTGGTAACTACCGGTGTATTCAATGCTTTTGAGGCATCTAACGATACGGCAGATTTATCAAAACGGATGCGGCCACCGCCTTCTGTTTCAACAAGAAAAGTTGTTTCGGCAACTTCGTAAATTTTACCGTGTATACCAGCAGTAGTTACAATTTTGTCGCCTTTTTTAAGCTCATCAACGTATTTTTTCTGGTCTTTTTGTTTCTTCATTTGCGGGCGGATCATGAAAAAGTAAAACACAACGGCAATTGCGCCAAACATGATCAATTGAGGGTAACCTAAGCCGCCGCCGGCTTGTAATAAAACTGTAGCTATCATTTATTAATTATTGAATTAGTGATTTTGTGAATTAGCTGTTTAACCGCGCTTCACAAATAATTATACTTATTTAGTAGTAGTTGTGGTTACCTCGCCAATTAAATGTACCATGCTTTGCGCAGGGTTGGTATTAGCTGTAATGGTAATTTGTTTATCCTGTAAACCTTGTTTATGGGCGCTGTTAAACGTAACTTTTATGGCACCATCGGCACCCGGTTGTATCGGGGTGGCAGGCCACTCTGGCTTGGTACAGCCACATGTTGCAACCGCATCTTTAATAATCAACGGCGATTTACCTGTATTGGTAAACTTAAACTCGTAAGTAACCTTGTCACCATCCTTGATCTTGCCAAAGTCATGGGTTTCTTTTTCAAACTTCATAACAGGCGCATTGGTTGCGCTGGTGTTACCGTTATCAGCTACGGCCGCGCTTGCGTTTTGGCCGGTTTGGTTACAGGCCGATGTAAACAACGCGCCTGCAATAATTGCACATAAAAACAGCTTTTTCATTTTTTGATTATTCTATTAATCCCCTGCCTATTTTCTTGATCTTGTTTTGCTCTTTTAATTCAAACAAAATCTTGTCTAATATACCGTTTATAAACGAATTACTTTTAGGCGTACTAAACTCCTTCGAGATCTCCAGGTACTCGTTAATGGTAACCTTAACCGGGATAGATGTAAAGTTAATAAACTCTGCGATAGCCATCTTCATTAATAAGGTATCCATCATCGCTATACGGTCAGGCTCCCAGTTTTGGGTCTTTTCGGCTATCAACGCCTGGTAAGCTACATCGTGCCGGATGGTTTGCTCAAACAAATTCACTACAAATTCCCTATCCTCAACCCAGTTACCGCTAATATCGGCAAGCTTGTTTTCGGCATAGTTATCTGATGAAAAGTTTTTAAATGTTTTAGCGATCAGCGCCTGCAGCACCTCGCGGTCAACCGGCCAGTAGATAAATTTATCCTCAAAAACCTGTTCGGCTAATGATGATTTAAGGATCACCTTTTTGAAAATGAACTTGATGATGTCTTTATCGGTTTGTAAGGTATCGTCGGTTTTTGCGATGTACTCGGTGTATTCCGTCGAATTTTTAAGCGTAGTGAAAAGTGATTTTGCCAATTCAGGATCAAACGACCACTCTACTTTATACTTTTTAAGGGCGATAAGGTAATCGCGGTTGTCTTTTAACGATACAAGGAAACGGTTGCTCATGATCTTAACACTCGCGTTAAGGTCATCGGCCGTTGGTAAATGTTTCGCGGCCCTTTCTACCGCATCGGTTTCGCTGTAGTCTATCACTTCGCTTATTAATGATAGCATCCAGATGTACATTTCAAAAACCTGATCGATACTACTTAGCAGGTTTTTTTCATGCGCTTTAATGTCTCTTGTATCCGATTGGTGGAACGCGTACAGCGACTGTAACACTTTTACCCTAAGGTGCCTTCTGTTTAACATGTTGTAAGAACGATTATGCCCGCAATTGGGCTATGATAAATTTTAATAGGTTGATTTTACTTTTTTAATATCAGCAATACGTTTTTCGGCAATTTTGTTTGCCGCATCTGTAGTAGAAATATTTTCCAACTTAGAAAGTTTTAAAACATTACGGGTTGCCTCACAAATATTTTCGGTAAGCTGCAGGGTGCGCTTTTTACTAAAACCCATCAACTCCGAGTAACAGTTAATAATACCACCCGCGTTAATAACGTAATCCGGGGCAAAAAGTATGCCTTTCTCCAGCAACATTTTGCCGTGTATACGCTCATCCTGCAACTGATTATTGGCCGATCCCGCTATAATTCCGCACTTTATTTTTGCGATGGTTTCAGTATTGATGGTAGCACCTAAAGCACATGGCGAATAAATATCCGCGTCGATATCAAATATCGAGTTATTAGATACCGCTTCGGCACCGTATTTTTTTGATACCTGGCGGGTACGCTCATCGTTAATATCGCTGATATAAACCTTCGCATTTTCGTCGCGAAGCAACTTTACCAGGTTTTCGCCTACGTGGCCAATTCCCTGTACAATTACTGCTTTACCGGTAAGGCTGTCGGTGCCAAACTGCTCTTTTACACAAGCTTTAATGCCCATATAAACGCCTTTAGCCGCAACCGGTGCCGGGTCGCCGCTACCGCCCAAACTTTCGGGGATGCCGGTAACATGCTGCGTTTCCATACGGATATATTCCATATCACGTGGGGTTGTGCCTACATCCTCAGAGGTAATAAATTCGCCGTTAAGATTTTTAATAAAGCGGCCAAACTTGCGCATCATGGCCTCGTTCTTGTCCTTGTGAGAGTCGCCGATGATAACCGAATAGCCACCACCCATGTTTAAACCCGCAATAGCACACTTATAGGTCATGCTTTTTGACAGGCGCAACACATCGTTTAAAGCATCCGCCTCGGTTTTGTAGGCCCACATGCGGGTACTGCCAAAGGCCGGGCCAAGCGTGGTATTATGTATAGCTATAATAGCCCTTAAACCGGTATCCGGGTCGCTGCAGTACACAACTTTCTTATGTCCGAAGGCATCGAGCTGGTTAAATATACTATCGGTAGGTTGTTGAACAGACATTTAGGGACGCGGCAAGTAAAATATTAGTTATGGTTCGGCAAAAGTAGAGGTTTTTTTTTGCGTGGCAAAGTTAAAGTCGGAAAGTCGATAGGCGGAAAGTCCGAAAGACTTAGATTATGGTTACTTTTTACTTTGGAGTTACTATTAAACATGTACTTTTGGATATAGGCAGAATCATCCGGTCTTGCTGACTTTCCGGACTAAACACACATGAAAGACCTCGCATACCTCAATAAATTCTTTTATAAATACCGCTGGCGCCTGGTTCCGGGTGTGCTGTTTGTTATCATATCAAATATATTTGGCGTGTTGCCGGCGCAGGTTATCCGCGTAGCGTTCGATCTGGTTACGGAGAACATTGGTGTTTACCAGCTATTTGATGGTTTTAACAGGCAGGAGGTTATTTACGATATTTTTGGCTCCAGCTTGCTACTATTCGGCATATTGGTTTTGGTACTGGCATTGCTTCGCGGATTGTTCCTGTTCTTTATGCGACAAACCATTATCCTCATGTCGAGGCATATCGAGTATGATCTTAAGAACGAGATCTATTCGCACTACCAGGTTTTATCGCTTGCCTTTTACCGCCGCCACAACACCGGCGACCTCATGAACCGCGTTACCGAAGACGTTAGCCGTGTGCGCATGTACCTTGGGCCGGGCATTATGTACACCATTAATACCATTGTGTTATTTATACTGGTGATATACGCCATGCTTACGGTAAGTGTAAGGCTGGCGGTGTTTTCGGTATTGCCGCTGCCTATTTTGGCGGTTATTATATTTTATGTGAACACCGTTATTGAATACCGCAGCGAGAAGATCCAGCAGCGGCTGTCGGCCCTATCCAGCTTTGTACAGGAGAATTTTTCGGGCATCAGGGTCATTAAATCTTACGTTCGCGAGAGCTTTGTGAGGGAGAAATTTGCCGCCGAAAGCGAAGATTATAAAACCCAAAGTATGGCCATGGCCAAAGTTCAGGCTATGTTTTTCCCGTCGATGCTGTTGCTGATAGGGTTAAGTAACGTGATCACCATGTACATTGGCGGTGTAGAGGTAATGAAGGGTAACATCACGCCCGGTAATATCGCCGAGTTTATTGTGTACCTGAACATGCTGGCCTTCCCGGTGATTTCGTTAGGCTGGGTTACTTCGCTTGTCCAACGCGCGGCCGCCTCTCAAAAGCGTATCAACGAGTTTTTGCACGAGCAGCCCGAGATCCAATCTCCCAAAGCACTGCCGCATACATTAGCCGGTAAGATCGAATTTAGGAACGTATCGTTCAAATACCCTGATACTGGTATTACGGCACTAAAAAATGTTTCTTTTACTGCTAATCCGGGCGAAATGGTGGCGATTATTGGTCGTACCGGGTCTGGAAAATCTACCATTGCCAACCTGGTGATGCGCATGTACGACACAACCGGCGGCGAGATCCTGGTGGACGATAAATCATTACTCCAGCTTAACCTGGATAACTACCGGTCGCAAATTGGCTTTGTACCGCAGGAGGTTTTCCTGTTCTCGGATATCATATCTCACAACATAGCCTTCAGCGCCGATCTGCTGGATATGCCACGTGTAGAGAAAGCCGCAAAGGATGCTGCCGTTTACAATAATATTATGGAGCTGGAGAAGGGCTTCGAAACCCTGATAGGCGAGCGTGGCGTAACCCTTTCTGGCGGACAAAAGCAGCGGGTAAGCATTGCCAGGGCTATAGTAAAGCATCCGCAGGTATTGATATTTGATGATTGTTTGTCTGCCGTTGATACCCGCACCGAAGAAGAAATATTGAGCAACCTTGGCCGAATTATGCAAGGCAAAACCAGCGTAATTATATCGCACCGTATCTCCACCATCAAAAACGCCGACAACATTTTAGTGCTTGATAATGGTGAAATTGTAGAGCAAGGCACCCACAACCAGTTAATGGAACTTAAAGGCCCATACTTTGAGTTATACGAAAAACAACTGCTGGAAGAAGAGGAACAAGCTTAAAACGCAACCCTTTACTCTTAATTGGCGTAAAAGATTGAAATAAAGATCTAATTGTGATTTAATTAAATACTTGCAATTAGTTTTTTATATATATTTATGCCACCAAAACTATTACAATAAAAAATTTATGGGAGATTTTGACAATAGAGAGCGTGAAGAAGTGTACTCCAAAAAGATAAGGGCCGGTAAACGAACTTATTTTTTTGATGTAAAAGCAACCAGGTCTAACGATTACTACGTGACTATCACTGAAAGTAAAAAACGTTTAGAGGACGGTGTTTTTGTAAAACATAAAATTTTCCTTTATAAAGAAGACTTTGAAAAATTTGCCGAAGGCCTTAAAGACACTGTAGATTACATTAAAGAGCATCAGGAAGTGGTTGAGAAACGCTATGAATTTGGTGAAAACGTTGAAACCGCCAAAGCCGACGAAGATTTCTCTTTCTAATAAAAAATAAATAAACCTAAATTATAAAAGAAAGCCCCGCTTAATTAAGCGGGGCTTCTTGTTTATAAACGTTTAAGTTCGTTACCTGTTCATCATTCCGGCTGCGCCACCTAAGATGCTTATGATAATCATCAGTGCAACAAACGAAAGATATACTACCGTAAATACACCCCAAAGTTTAAAAAATGATTTGAGCTTACTAAGCGCTATAGTTACATCTTCTGCACTTTTGTAGGTGATTCCTTTTTTAATACGATCACCAAATTGGTAAAGATACAAAGCAAAGAAAAAGCTTATTAAAGCTATAAGCAAGTATATCACTGTAAATAAACCGCCCATACCAGCGGCTGCAGCCATCATTGGGTTAATGGTAGCCATTGTGGTAAAAATAGTACCCACAAATAATGCCATTATAGCAATAAAGGCTGTACCAACAAAGCCCATTATACCTAAAAAGTAGGCCCATTGTCCGGCTTTTTGTAAGTAATACTGCGCTTGTTCGTTTAAAATGATCTGTGGCTCGGGTGTTACCGGTTGTACCGGCATTTCGTCAATTTCCATTGTGTTAGTTTAGGGTGTTTGAATTTCTTTTAAAGATATAAATTATCTGAACTGAAACAAGCAATAAACCAACATTATAGAATAAAAATTCTTAATGGTTAATACCCGGCATAAATAAGACTGCAATAGTAAAGTAAATAATGAGGCCGGTAACATCTACCAGCGTTGCCACGAATGGTGCGGATGATGTCGCAGGGTCGGCCCCTAACTTTTTTAACAGTAATGGCAGCATAGAGCCTGCTAATGATCCCCATAACACTACGCCGACAAGAGCGATACCTACTATAAACCCAACTGTCATCCATTCGGGGCCATATATATTGCTAAAAAGTGTCCATATGTAAATTCGCATAAAACCTATTACACCAAGGGTTGTACCCAGTAACAGGCCGGATATTATTTCGCGGCGCATAACCCGCCACCAATCACTTATGGTTACCTCCCCTAATGCCATAGCCTGTATAATTAGCGTTGATGCCTGCGACCCACTGTTACCCCCGCTTGATATAATAAGCGGTACAAACAGGGCCAATACTACAGTGTTGGCGATAGCGTGTTCAAAGTGCCCCATAGCAGTTGCCGTAAGCATTTCGCCCAGGAAAAGTACAATGAGCCAACTTATCCGCTTTTTTACCAGGCGAAAAAGGTTTATATCTAAATATGGCTCGTCCAAAGCCTCGGTACCTCCAATTTTTTGGATATCCTCTGTGTATTCTTCATTTGCAATCCACAGAATATCATCTACCGTAACAATACCAAGTAGTATGTTCTCTTTGTCGGTAACCGGCAAGGCCGTCCTGTTGTTCATCCTGAACACGTTTATCGCATCTTCCTGCGGGTCGTTTGCACTCAGGGCGATGAGGCGGCCATCCATCAGGTCGCTTATTTTAGTTTCGGGTGCAACGAGTAGTATCTCGCGGATCCGGATATCATCCAGCAGAATACCATTCTCTCCTATTACATATATAACATCGATAGTTTCGGAGTTTTTACCGTACCGGCGTATGTGCGATAGCACTCGCGTTACATCCCAGCTTTTTTTGACGGCTATATAATCGGGTGTCATCAAACGGCCAACGCTGTCTTCTTTATAACCCAAAAGAGAAAGCGCCTCTTTACGGTCGGCGGGCGAAAGGTGCAGGATCAATTTGGCAACCGCATCGCCATGTAATTCGCTAAAAAATGCGGTACGGTCATCGGGTGGCAGTTCATTTACAATCTCGCTTACCTTTTTGCCCGAAAGTTTTTTGATGATCCTTTCCTGAGTAGGGAAATCAAGGATGCGGAATACATTAACCGCGCGGTTAATAGATAGTATCTCGATAAATTTAGGGCCGTGCTCAGGCAGTTCATCTATAAGTTCCTCAACGTCAGAGATATTCATGTTGTTCAAATATTCCTGTAGCTGCGTGGTATCCTCCTGCTGCAGTAGTAATTCTATTTGCTCAACCATCTCTTCCATAAGCCCGTGTTTACATCTTATTAACCTATTTTTCTGCCTTTTGCGACGCTGGCAAAAGTCGTTTATTTTTTCAAATTACAAGGCTTTTTTTCTGTTATCTTTGCGCCTTTAAAAGAGGCAGGAGAACAAGAATCAAGAGACAAGATTCTTTTCTTGTTCCTACTTCTTGAAATCTTGATTCAAAAAACAAACAAATGGGTTTACAATGTGGTATAGTAGGCTTACCAAATGTGGGTAAGTCAACACTTTTTAACTGTTTATCAAATGCCAAGGCACAGGCGGCAAACTTTCCGTTCTGTACAATCGAGCCAAATGTGGGGGTAATTACCGTACCTGATGAGCGCCTTACAAAACTAACCGAGATTGTTAACCCCAAAAGCATCGTACCGAATGTTATTGAGATAGTTGACATTGCAGGCCTTGTTAAAGGTGCCAGTAAAGGCGAGGGTTTGGGTAACCAGTTCCTGGCAAATATTCGCGCTACGAACGCTATACTGCACGTATTGCGTTGCTTTGATAACGATAACGTAATTCACGTTGATGGTTCTGTTAACCCTATCCGCGATAAGGAGATCATCGACACCGAATTACAGTTGAAAGACCTGGATTCGATAGAAAAGAAGATCCAGAAGGTTGAGAAAATGGCCAAAACAGGCGGCGACAAAGAAGCTAAAAAAACCTACGACGTACTTAACGTGTACAAAAACCATTTGCTTGAAGGTAAAAGCGCACGCACTGCCCCCGTTGCTGAAGAGGATAAAGAATACATCGAAGATATTTGGTTGCTGACTGCTAAACCGGTATTGTACGTTTGTAACGTGGACGAAGGTTCTGTTACTACGGGCAATGCTTATGTAGAGTTGGTAAAAGCTATTGCGAAAGAAGAAGGGGCGCAGGTTTTGGTCATATCTGCACAAATAGAAGCCGAAATCGCTGAATTGGAATCCTTTGAAGAACGCCAGGAATTTTTAGGTGATCTGGGCTTGACAGAATCAGGTGTGAACAAACTGATTAAAACTGCCTATAGCTTACTTAACCTTGCTACCTATTTTACCGCGGGTGTACAGGAAGTACGCGCCTGGACCATCACAAAAGGTTTTACAGCTCCACAAGCAGCAGGTGTTATCCACACAGATTTTGAGAAAGGCTTCATCCGTGCCGAGGTTATCAAGTATGAAGACTTTGTAAAGTTCAACGGATCTGAAGCGGTTATAAAAGAGAACGGAAAAATGAGCGTTGAAGGTAAAACCTACATTGTGCAGGATGGCGACATTATGCACTTTAGGTTTAACGTGTAACCCCAGCCCCGTAGGGGGAGTAAGATAATGTAAACCCCGCTTAAGCGGGGTTTTTTATTTAACAATTTCCTAAATCCCTCAAACTAAATTACAAACCATGGGTTATTATATTATACTATAACGAAAACTACCCTATGAATAACGATAAAAAAATTAGCCGGAGGACCGTAATTGGCGGTCTTGGTGCAGGGCTTGCCGCAGTTGCGGTATCCCCGGTTTTAGGCGCTACAGAGGCGTTTAGCTCATCTAATCAAACAGCGCAATCGCTGGAAGACCCACAAACCAAGTATCCGAAGCCACCATTTAACGGCCAATTGCAACCATGGCCTGGCTTGGCCGGTAAAATGGACCCTGTGCCCGATCATGGCGAAAAAAGCTACAAAGGATCAGGCAGGTTGGCGGGCAGAAAAGCACTTATAACTGGTGGCGACTCGGGCATGGGGCGTGCTGCGGCAATAGCTTATGCCCGTGAAGGTGCCGATGTTGCCATCAATTACCTGCCTGCAGAGGAACCGGATGCACGTGAAGTCATCGCCCTGATAAAAGCAGCAGGACGCAAAGCGGTAGCCATTCCCGGTGACCTTCGCGACGAAGCCTTTTGTAAAAGAATGGTGGACGATGCGGCTAAACAATTAGGCGGACTGGATATATTGGTGAACAACGCCGGCCGCCAGCAAACGCACCCGTCGATATTGGATATTAGTACCGAGCAATTCGACTGGACCATGAAGACTAATATCTATGCCCCCTTCTGGACCATTAAAGCAGCGTTGCCCTATTTAAAACCTGGCTCGGCTATCATCGGCACAACATCAGAACAAGCTACAGATCCATCGGGCGATCTGTATGATTACGCCCAGACTAAAGCGGCAACCACTAACTATGTGCGCTCGCTGGCTAAGCAATTGGCACCAAAAGGTATCCGCGTAAACGGCGTCGCCCCCGGCCCAATTTGGACACCATTACAGGTTAGCGGTGGCGCAACACAAGAAAAATTAAAACAGTTTGGTGGGCAAACCCCAATGGGCCGCCCCGGCCAACCTGCAGAACTGGCTTCCATTTATGTACAGTTAGCCGCTGCGGATGCAAGCTACGCAACCGGACAGATCTATGGATCATCCGGCGGTGCGGGTATGCCGTAACGTTCCCAATATTATAAAAAGCCCGGGTTGCTGCAACATGCCACCCGGGCTTTTTATATTGTGACACATAGTAGCAGCAAAAATTCTATATTTGCGCAAATATTGTCCGCGTAGTTCAATGGATAGAATTATGGCCTCCGAAGCCGTCGATATGAGTTCGAATCTCATCGTGGACACTTATAGCAACCGTCTTAATTAATTTTAAGGCGGTTTTTTGTCTTAATTAATTTCAAATAAGATCAGCATTTATCCGTTATGCATATAATAGCTTACGCATAATGCAGTTGTCTGTAACAGATAAACGGTAGAATAGTTAGTGTAACCAATTAATTATTTTACCTTTACACACACACATGGAAGAAAGAAAATATTTAACAACCTGGAGAAAATATATCCCAGTTATACGCCTGCATTTAAAAAGGAGCTTAAACGAAGACCAAAGTTTTAAACTGAACATCACCGATTTCGAGTCGGCAGGCGACAGGGGAAAATCTGGCTATACGTTTAACATCGCTATGGAAAACGGCAAGGTAACCAACAACATCAGCGGTTCGGCTGTAGCCCGCGATCTGTATGAGGCCCTTAAAACGGACGAGGCCATCAAAGAGATGCTTCAGGACAAAAACATCAAAATAAGCGTAGGTAAATCTTTTATCCTCAGCATCAAAACAACACACATATCTGCTTTTAAATAAGCAAACCCGATATAAATTAAGAACAGCCATCCGCAATTGCAGATGGCTTTTTTATTGGCAATTGGTGTTCACGTTCACGCGTGAACGCTCGAAAAAATATACTCAATAAGCTGATAAACAGTTTTTTAATAATTTAACGTGGTGTAAAATCGTGAGCACAATGCATAAAATACGGCTGAAATTACTTTTGCAACGCGGGCTGGAAGTGAGAGCTGATGGCTATCCTGTTCCAGGCGTTTATAGTGATGATGGCTATAATAACCTGGCCTACGTATTTAGCGCCCAATAGTTCGGTAGCCTTATTGTAGGTATCATCAGACGCTCCTTTTTTATTAATCAATGTAACTTCTTCGGTTAACGCCAATATCGCCTGCTCCTTTTGGTCAAAGAACGGGGTATCTCTCCAGGCGCTTAATGTGTAAATGCGCTGCTCGGTTTCGCCAAGTTTGCGGGCATCCCTGCTATGCATATCTAAACAGTAGGCACAACCATTAATTTGTGATGAACGAAGTTTGATCAATTCTTTATGCAGTGGTTCTATTTCGCTGCTGATAACGAAATTTTCTAAAGCCATTATTGCTTTGTAAGCATCGGGCTGGGTAGTTAAAATGTTTGCTCTTGTCATTGTCTTCTTGTTTTTGTTAAGACAAAGTTGCGTATAAGCACCCTTCAGAAAAATGAACTGAGGTTAAGAAAAATTAGAATCCAGAGCCTAGAATAAAAATCTTACGTCTGGATTCTTTTCTCTTGGCTCTATTCTCTACCCCTTCGCTCTTATCCTGCTTAAAAATTGTGGGGTAAAACCGAGGTATGATGCCAGCATATATTGCGGCACTCGCTGTACAAAGCCGGGGAACATGGCGGTGAAGTATCTGTAGCGTTCCTCATCGGTTTGGTTGAACAGAAAGCCTATGCGGCGTTGCGAGGCTATAAAAGCCCGTTGCATAGTTAGCCTAAAGTAGGTATCCAACTTGGGGATCTGCTCTAGTAGCGGGCCTTTATCGCGGTTATGCAGCAATAATATTTCTGATGCTTCGATAGTTTGGATGTAAGTACCTGCGGGCAATTCGTTTACAATACTGTCATGGTCGGCTATCCACCAGTTCTCTAAGGCAAATTGTACAATCTGTTCGTTAAGCTTGGCGTTAACGTAATACTGGCGCAGCAACCCGCTCAGTACAAAATACTCACCCTTGCAATGCTGGCCCGGCTCCAGGATGATTTCCTTCTTCTTGTATTTTTTCAACTCCATGCTATCGCAAAGCATCTGCTCTTCCTGCGGGTTAAGCTGCACCTGGCGTTTAATGTGGGCCAGTAGTTGTGGATACATATTTCTACTATTTAGCAATTATTCTATATGATAATCAATCACTGTGCGGGTAAAGTTAACTAACCGGCGCCAGTAATGAACCTGCAAGCAAAATAGAAAGTATAAACATCAGGAACAGTAGAAATGGCATAATATCACCAACACTACGGCCTTCTTTTAAGATCAAACTGCTTAGAGGCTTAAATACAAGTATCAGTAAAGCCAATACAAGCATATACGTTATTGCAAGATTACGGCCCGAGTAAAAAGAATTAGCTGGCATTTCTCCCTTCATTATCCCGGTGAAATCGATAAAAAACAAAAGGTTCCAAATCACAACAATTACAACTGTTGGGAGGGTTTTTAGAGGGAAGGTGCCGCTTGCCCTTAAAGCATCTATATCATAATCGTATATTAAACCCTGCTTATCTTTATTATCTAAAAACCCGGTTTGTTTTATAAGCCTGATCACCTCGTTAACACCTTTTGACGAAGTGAACACAATGCGCTCCTTATAGCTTTGTACGGTGTGCACTATCTCAACACCGTTAACAAATCCTGCAAATCCATCATAAGGCCTTATAGTAACGATATCCGATGGCTTAAACACAAATTTGCCAATAATACCTGCATTAAGTTCTAACAAACGGTCGTTTACCGTTAATTTGGCAAACGGCCACGTGGCCCTGCTTCTGCCAATGTACGCCCCGCCTGTAATTTTAAGATCTGCCATTTGAAAAACTTATGGCAGCTTAAACTCAAACCTGTATAAAACTTTTTTGCCCGTTTGAGTTTTGGTGTCAACAACTTCGCCATCTACTTTAATAGTGGTTACCAGCTGGCTTGCCGGAGTGGTTTTTGGCAGATTAACATCAACGGTTAACTTAACATCCTGGCCTGAGGGTAACACTACCGATTTATCTAATTTGCCTGTGTATTCTTTCTCTACATGCCTGGTATTATCCTTATCAATATAGCTGATGGTAGCAGTTGTACCGGCAGGTATTTCTGTTGTGTAATTAACGTTATATGTTGCTTTTGGGGCTATATCTAACCTGCCTTTAGCCATATCATAAACGGTGTAACTGCAGCTGCTGGCAATAAGTGCAATAACGAAAAGGTAGATGTATTTTTTCATGGAGCGAATGTAGAAATTGGGATAAATTAAATAAGGTGACTATACAATAGACGCCATATTTATCAATAGGTTGCACACGCTTGCTATTTTAATGCATCCGCGGCATAGGCGCGGCACACTTTCACCTCTTTAACCGCGTCAGAGCCTTCGGGAATATTGTATTCCAGCTCAATTGTAGCCGGGAACTTGTATTTATTTTTCTTCATCAGGGCTAAAACCTCTTTTATCGGGGTATCGCCTTGTCCCCAAACCGCGTTAGGCCCGTTATTAAACTTACGATCTTTAATGTGCATGCTGGTAATACGGTCGTGGTATTTCTCAATGAAAGGAACGGGGCTACTGCTGGTACCCGATGCATAGTGCCCAATATCCAGGTTGATGCCGTTATATTTCGATTGCCCCAAAGCGGCATCCCAAAGGGTTGGGGTGGCCTGCGTGTGGGCATGGTAGCCTACCATCATTTTATGTTTGGTAGCCAGGTCGCCGAGGCGTTTGGTTTGGGCGTTATCAGGCAGCTCGACAGTAACATGGTTGCATCCCAACGCTTTACCGGCATTAAAAGCGTATTCAATCTCGGCGTCGGTATTTTTTGTGCCCAGCGCATTGGGTTTCCAGGCGTAGATGCTTACACCGGCATCATTATACATTTTGCGCAGTTCCTTAAACTTATCCATAGGTGCATTTGTGCGCCATTCGGCCATTTTGGGAGCAAAGGCTGTCCAGTTCTGGCCTTGCTCGCGCTTAGGTGCGCCGGCATAGGATTCTGCGGCATCTCCCATTAACTCAATGGCGTTTATGTTACAGTTTATACAGTATTTTAGCAGGTCTTCGGCAGTGCCCGGCATACTGCGGAACGAATAGGTGATCACCCCTATCTGCACGCCGTTTATCATGCTTGGCTTAGCAAACCCGTTAAGCAACGAGTTGGCAAAAGATATTTTTGAAAGGAACAGCACCCCGGTTGCCGCGATGGCTCCGGTGCCAATAAACTGGCGCCTGCTTAAGGTTTGCTTTTTCATGATTCGATACGGTTTGATGTGTGTTGGTTGATATAAAGTTATCAAATTATAACACCCATCAAATTATGTATTAAAAGTTTTACTTGGTGCGGTTTGCATGGTAATTAAGTTTGCTAACTGCCTACTACAATCTGCCTACTGTACCTGCGGCAATGCTATCTCAAAATTAGCGCCCTTACCCGGGTGCGAATAAATGTGCATATTGCCTTTCAGGGTATCTACCAGGTGTTTTACCAGTGCCAGCCCAAAGCCGTAGCCCTGCTCGCCTCCTGTACCATTTGTAGATTCGGCCTTGCCGCTTAGTATAGTATCAATAGCTTGCTGGCTTAAGCCTACGCCCGTATCGGTTACATTTATTTGCAACAAATTTTGGGTTTCTTCTATCTTCAGGCTCAAATCTACTGATACACTGCCGTTAACGGGGGTAAACTTCATAGCGTTTGAGATGAGGTTACCCGTTATTTGCAGCAACTTATTTTTTGAAAATGGTATGGTTGATGAATTTACGGA
Source organism: Mucilaginibacter sp. UYP27 (assembly GCF_040547175.1). Taxonomy (NCBI): domain Bacteria; kingdom Pseudomonadati; phylum Bacteroidota; class Sphingobacteriia; order Sphingobacteriales; family Sphingobacteriaceae; genus Mucilaginibacter; species Mucilaginibacter sp. UYP27. The sequence goes on along the minus strand of NZ_JBEPPE010000002.1, from coordinate 418,672 downwards.
TGTGTTTACCGTGAACTTAATTTTTTTATATACCGCTTGCGGCGTGTATAGCTTTTCCAGTTTATCCTTAAAAACAATGAGGTTAAACTCATCAGCTTTTAGGTCGCGCTGAGGTTTATCAGCGGTAAGGATCTCATCGGCAAGTTCCAGTAACGAGCGGCCGCTGCGCTGTATCAGGTTTATAAACTCCAACACTTCGTCAATCTCGTTCTCCTGCCCCTGTTCGCTTATTACCTGCGCCAGGCCTATAATGCCGCCCAACGGCCCGCGAATGTCATGGGCCACTTTCTTTTTAGTTTCATTCGCCTCGTGCAGTTTGGTTTTAAGGCCGGTAATTACGCGGTGCGCGTTCAGTCGGTTTACAATTTCGTCGGCGATGATCGTTAAGAGTTCTACCTTTTCGGGAGACAGTGTTTTGAGGTCCTTATCGAGCATACAAAGCGCGCCAAGGTTATGCCCTTCAGCAGTTTTTAGCGGGATGCCGTAATAATAACGCAGGTTTGGGTCGTCTGCCACATAAAACCTGTCTTTAAAACGCTCGTCAGCCTTTAGGTCTTTCACTTCAAAATGATCTTCGGGACTGGCGATGGTGTACTGGCAAACAGATTCCTCGCGCGGCATCTGTTCAATATCTAACCCATGGTTAGTGATCGTCCATTGCGTAAACGAATCTATGAGGTTAATAAGCGAGATCTCGGTACCGGCAACTTTTGCTGCTAACTTGGCAAGGTCTTTAAAATTGTCCTGGAAACTGGTGTAATCAAGGTCGAAGTCGGACAGACTGATGATCCGTTCCATTTCATTCCCGGGTATCGGCTGGTTCTGCATATATAAGAATTGGTTCGAAATTAATTACGTATATTTATTATAAAGGTTGTCAAAAAAATATCCGAAAAGGCCAATTATTCCTTTTAGTTTTAAGTTTGTACCACTTTGGGGTTTTATACAACAATCAATTTCAGTTAAATTCTATACATTATAAACAATATTTATGACACGCTTAATTATCTTATCGATAGTATTATTTTTTCAAACCAATGAAAAACGTGTTTTAACTTTATATACAACCAGTGCTGATAATGCTGCCTACACGCAGCAATTAAAAATATTAAACAGTGATAAGCCCGGGCTTGCCAGCAGGAATATCGTTATCCAAACCTATATCTACAGTAACGAAACTGCAGCTGTATTCGAAAAAAATAAGATAAGAGGATTTTTTACTGTTACATTAACCGGCAAAGACGGCGGTGAGAAATACCGTAATTCGCAACCTATAGCCCTTCAAAACCTTTACGGGATTATTGACGCGATGCCCATGCGTAAAAAGGAAATGAAGAAACAATAATTTTATTTATAATCCTATCAAGCCCTCATTATCTTTCAATTCCACACCTGATAACTTACGCTTAAAACTCTCCTGCACCAGGTAAAAGATCTTATTGGCAGCCGAGTTAAAATCCAACCCACCGGGGCGGATGTTTGAAATGCAATTGCGCGAGTTATCCTTTAAACCGGGTTTGGGCTGATAGGTTAAGTAAGCGCCAATACTATCTGAGGAGCTAAGCCCCGGCCTTTCGCCAATAAGCATAATGGAAAACTTCGCTTGTAATTCGTGGGCTATATCATCGCCTATGGCTACCCGGCCCTGCTGCACAAGGCACAAGGGCGCGATTTTCAAATTAGCGGCTGATAGTTTCGGAATAAGCAATTGCAAAAGCGGCAGCACGTTTTTATTTATAGCAATCGCGGATAACCCATCGGCAATAATAATTACAATATCGTCGCCGGTTATTTGGTCGGCAAGGCGGTTAAGGGATTCTTCGCTGGGTTTACGGCCAAGATCGGGGCGCTGCAGATAATGTGCACGGCTATCAGCCATACTATGCAACTGCAAAACCGGCCGATGGAATTGCGCCAGCGCATCTTCCAAACTTTCTGTATCCATAGCAGAATAAACCGCATCGCGGGCATGGGCGTGCGCCAGTTTAAATTGTAACGATTGCTTGGTTGGGATGCTGCTACCCGTTGCGCCAATCGCGATCCGGGCAGCGGTAAACTCCTTTAAAAAACTTAACGGGTCGGGTTGTTCCGGCTTGGTTATTTTATCCATAAACTCCCCATATCTTTTAACAAACCTGCGGCAGCAGTGGCAGATCGGTTACCTTGTTCATCAAATATACCTTGTTTTATCAGCCATTGTTCAAACTCGGGCGCGGGTTTAAGGCCAAGCACTTTACGCAGATATAAAGCATCATGGAAGGATGTACTCTGGTAATTTAGCATAATATCATCGCTGCCGGGGATGCCCATAATAAAATTACAGCCGGCAACCCCAAGCAGGGTAAGCAGGTTGTCCATATCGTCCTGGTCAGCCTCGGCGTGGTTGGTGTAGCAAATATCCATTCCCATGGGCAAGCCAAGCAGTTTTGCGCAAAAGTGATCCTCCAGTGCTGCGCGGATGATCTGTTTACCATCGTATAAATACTCTGGCCCAATAAATCCCACTACCGAGTTCACCAAAAAAGGATTGAACTTTTTTGCCACCGCGTAAGCCCTCGCCTCGCAGGTTTGCTGATCTACCCCGTGATGCGCATTAGCAGACAGCGCGCTACCCTGACCTGTTTCAAAGTACATTACGTTATTGCCAACCGTGCCGCGGTTTAAGGATAGCGTTGCTAGGTAAGCCTCCTCTAATAAAGACAAACTTACGCCGAAACTTGTATTAGCCTTTTGCGTACCCGCGATAGATTGAAAACAAAGATCGACGGGCGCATTTTTATTGATAAGCTCTATTGTGGTGGTGATATGGCTTAGCACACAGCTTTGAGTAGGGATCTCAAACTGCTGCCGCAGGTTATCAACCAAGGTTAAGATCTGCATTACCGCCTGGGGACTATCTGTAGCGGGGTTAATTCCAATTACCGCATCGCCGCTGCCATACAACAGCCCTTCTATCAAACTGGCGGCAATACCTCGCGGATCATCTGTTGGATGGTTAGGTTGTAAGCGGGTAGCAAAATGCCCCTTTAAGCCTATGGTATTGCGGAACCGGGTAACCACTTCGCATTTTTTTGCTACCGCTATCAGATCCTGGTTGCGCATTATTTTAGATACCGCGGCAGCCATTTCGGGCGTTATGGCATCTTCGATGCTTTTTAGCACAGGGGTGTCTGTTTTGTCTTTCAGGAGCCAGTCGCGAAGTTCGCCAACGGTTAAATGGCTTATGGATTGGAAAGCTAAGGAATCATGAGTATCTATAATAAGGCGGGTAACGTCATCGTCTTCATAAGGGATAACGGCCTCGGTCAGGAAAGCCTTGAGGGGGACATCCGCAAGTGCTATCTGGGCGGCAACGCGTTCTTCGTAGGTTTCCGCACTTAATTTCGCCAGCGCATCCCCTGTACGGAACGGCGAGGCTTTTGCCAGCAATACCCGCAGGTTATCAAACCCGTAAACCTTCCCTTGTACGGTATGCTGATATGGCATATTGCTTTAGTTTTTACTAAGATAAATTCTTCGACGTAAAAACCGGCAATAATAGCCTGTTTTAATAAAAGCTTAACATTGGCAAGGGTAATGCAGTGCTGCAACACAGAGAAAAAAGAGTGAGCACCGCCGTGATGAATAAAAATCCTCACCAACCCTATCCACAGCAAATGCTCACCTATCAATTACTCACAACAATTAATTATTGTACCACAACGGTTGCCGTAGCCATTGTAGAATGGATAACGCATTTGTAGGTGTAAGTACCTGCCGTTGCAAATGTGTGTGTAAACGAACCTGCCTGATTTAGTGTTCCGCTGTCAAATGAACCGGCAACATCTGTCGCTGTGTGTGGTGCAGTATCAGAATTTGTCCATTTTACTGCCTCGCCGGCCTTAATAGTTACACTTGCAGGGGAAAAGGCGAAACCCGAAATGCTTACTGTAGCGCCTGTAGCCGGTTTTGATGGGTTGGTTGGTGTTTCGGGGGTTGGGTTGCTGCTGCTTGATTTTGAACAAGCCGCAATACCCATAATCACAACCGCTATCATCAACGAGATCCCTAAGATGTACTTTTTCATATTAAATGGTTTTAGTGTTTAATATGATTACGCCCACATTTACAGGATGGTTGCTTTGCCCCAAGAATGTTTTTTAAAGATTTATTTTGAGGTTGGAATAACCGGCTGCTCCAACGCTTTTTCCATCAGCTCATCGTCCATTATCCGCACTTTATGTTTCCCCATTAGCATAAAAATAGCAATTGCAATAGCAAGCCCGGCGAAGAAGATCATACTCAACATAAAGTTGTAATACATTATGGCAAACATACAAATGGTAGAGATAACCAATGCAATAGCCGGGAACACGGGGTAAAATATGGCAGCGAAAGGCCGCTCCATACGGGGCTCTTTTTTACGAAGAATGAACAGGCTTATCATGCTCATCATATACATCACTACTGCCCCCATAACCGATAAAATGATAATTTGCCCGGTTGTGCCGGTAAACAATGCAATAAAGCTGATAGCCCCTCCGGACACAATAGCCCAGTGCGGTGTTTTAAATTTTTTATTAACGGATGCCAGGCCACGCGGCAAATAACCGCTCCGGGCCATCGCGAATACCTGCCTTGATGATGCCAGTATGGTACCATGGATAGATGCGATAAGCCCGAATAAGCCTATACTGGCAAACACTTTTGTGAGTCCGTTTGCCTTACCTAATACGATACCAATGGCTTCGGGCAGCGGGTAATCAAGGTTGCTAAGTTTGCGCCAGTCGGTAACGCCGCCGGTTAATATCATTACCCCCAATGCTAAAAACACAAGGGTTATTAATGCCGAAATATACCCCCTCGGGATGTTGCGTTTGGGGTCTCTTACTTCTTCGGCAACCATAGCAACGCCCTCTATCGCCAGGTAAAACCATACTGCAAAGGGCAGGGCAGCAAACACACCGCTCCAGCCAAAAGGCATTGGGTTGGCTAAATAATTATCCATTTTAAAGGATGGTGCAACCACACCCATAAAAAGCAAAAGCTCGCCCACGGCCAAAATGGTTATGAAAACCGAGAAGGTTGCCGATTCCTTCACCCCCGAAATATTGAGCAGAATAAACACCACGTTGAATACCAGCGCCGATGGCAAAACCCCTATCTGCGGATGCAAAAAATGCAGGTATGCCCCTAATGAAAACGCGATAGCAGGTGTAGCAAGCAAAAAATCTATAAGTGTAGCATAGCCGGCTATTAACCCGCCAAAAGGCCCCATAGCCCTGTAGGCATAGGCGAAAGCACCGCCGGCATGTGGTATGGCGCTGGTTAATTCGGTATAACTAAAAATAAAGGTGATGTACATCAGCGTAACCACCAATGTGGCGATCAGGAAACCGATGGTACCGGATACCGCCCAGCCAAGGTTCCAGCCAAAATACTCGCCGGATATAACCAGCCCTACCGCAATTGCCCAAAGATGGATGGGCTTTAATACCCGTTTCAGTTGTTTGGCGTTGATGTTTTCCAAAGGCTTTAGTTTTATGAGTTTTACAACGCCTTAATATACTCATTAAAATTATTCAAATAAAAACAACAATTAGTAATAACTTTAGTAACAATTGTTTATCAACTCCGTCTATTCTAACGAAAATGTAATATTCAACTAACCCTTATTTAATATAGGGGGTTTTCGTAAATTTGCGCTCCTTTAATTAATGTGTATAGTGACGGAATTAGGTAAACCTTCTGTAAAACAAGCCTGGACTACTGCCCTGCAATCACCTAAAAAACGTGATAAATTATTAATAGGCTCATTCATTGTGGCTATCATGCTATCGGGCATGCCCATATTTTTTAACTATATACAAAAACGACAAGGTGTTTTACTTAGCGATTGGGTTTTGGCTAATATACCCGCCCATGATGTATCCATAATCATATTTACTATTATTTGGGGCATGGCTGCGCTGACATTCGCGCGTGCACTCTACAACCCGGTTATATACATCAACTACGTGTGGACGCTGATATTCATCAACCTTGCCCGCATGCTAACCATATATCTCATACCGCTTGACCCTCCCGTTGGCCTTATTCACCTGTTAGACCCACTTACCAACGTTTTTTACGGAAACACAGTTATTACACGCGATTTGTTCTTCTCGGGGCATACCTCAACTATGGTGCTGATATTTTTATGTTTGGAAAAACGTAGCGACAAGGTAATGGGCTTTATAGCCATCATAGCAGTGATGGTGTTGTTGCTTGTTCAACACATCCACTACACTATTGACGTTGTTGCCGCACCATTTTTGGTTTACCTCATATTTTTGGCGGTGCGCAAAATCCTAAAGCTCGATCAGCTTAAAAACAGCGAAAACTAAGTATCGCCGCCGCTATAACCCGCTTGTATTTACTGCATTAAAAGTTTAAATTTAAGGGCTCTGGTTATAACCTATAATACCCCTTATAAATGAAAAAAACCTTTATTGTGGCAGCCTTATTGCTTTGCACTTTTGTAGTGAAAGCACAGCAAAGAACACCGCGCCAGTTGTTTCCCGGCTTGTTCGAGTCGGTACAATCATCTACTATATTTCCGGATAATAAAACCTTTGTGGACTGTACGCCGAAATACGCGCCGTCGCAGATCATGAAAGCCTATAACGAGCAATTAGGCAAAGCAGGTTTCGACCTTAAGGCGTTTGTGATGGCTAATTTTACCGTACCATCAGGCGTTACCCATGCCTTTCAAACTAATATTGAGGACGGCATCCGTAAACATATTGATACCCTTTGGCAGGTGCTGCAACGCAAGCCGGATGCCACTTCAAAGCTATCATCATTAGCGGCTTTGCCTAACCCCTATATTGTACCGGGCGGCCGTTTCCGCGAGATCTATTACTGGGATAGTTACTTTACGATGCTTGGTCTTCAAGAAAGTAAGCAAACAAAAGTGATCAGCAACATGATAGATAACTTTGCTTACCTGATAGATACTTACGGTTTTATCCCCAACGGGAACCGTGCCTATTACTCAACCCGTTCGCAGCCGCCATTTTTCTCATTGATGGTAAATTTGCTGGCAAAAAGCGAGGGCAAGGCCATCCTCAGCAAGTATCAACCGCAATTAATAAAGGAATATAACTACTGGATGCTTGGCGGCGCAACATTGGCTAATAACAAAGCAACTCATCGCGCCGTACGCATGGCCGACGGCACACTGCTTAACCGGTACTGGGACGAAAGCGACGAGCCACGCGAGGAAAGCTATATTAAAGATGTGGATGCCGCTAAAACCACCAAACAACCCTTACCCGTATTTTACCACAACGTGCGTGCGGCAGCAGCAAGCGGCTGGGATTTTAGCAGCCGCTGGTTTAGCGATGCGGCTACCTTGGGTACTATCGAGACTACCAACCTTGTACCTGTAGACCTAAACTGCCTGTTGTACAATCTTGAATTAACTATTGCCCACAGCTATCAAATTAAAGGCAACACGAAACTTTACACCGCATATACTGCCAAAGCAACTACCCGCAAAAAAGCCATCCTGAAATACTTTTGGGATGAAAAAACAGGCTGGTTTGGCGACTATAACTTCGTTGCGAAGCGATTTTCGCCAATCCAAACTTTGGCGGCTGTTTTCCCGCTGGAGTTTAAGCTGGCAACGCCTATGCAGGCAAACAAGATAGCCGAAGGCTTAAAGGCCAATTTTCTGAAACCGGGCGGACTGGTTACTACGCTAAACTTTAGCGGCCAGCAATGGGACGCGCCAAACGGTTGGGCTCCTCTGCAATACATGGCTATTGACGGGTTGGAGAACTATGGGCACAGCGAACTGGCTAAAGATATTGCCACCCGCTGGCTGCAGCTAAACATCCGCGTATTTAAGAAGACCGGCAAGCTGTTAGAAAAGTACAACGTAGTTGATACCAGTCTAACAGCAGGCGGCGGCGAATATCCACTCCAGGATGGTTTCGGGTGGACGAACGGGGTATTATTAAAGTTGATGAACAGGTATCATTATGAGGAGCAGCAGGGAGAATAACTGACCACTATCTGTTTTCTATCTCACCGGCTTAGGAAACACCGGCAAACTTTCGTGCCCATCTGCATCCACGGCTTGCACAGCAAATAAATAGTTATCTTTTGAGTAGCCGATGTTGGCAGTTGTGCCTGTAAACCAAAATTTCTTTTCCCAATACGGGCTGATGGTTTCGCGCATCAGCACGTAATAACCCGCCGGGGATTTGCCTTTTGGGGCATCCCATTTCAATTGCGTTTTATTGGTAAGACCACTGGTGATAATCCCTACATTTTGTGGCGATGCCGGCGCGAGGGCAAGGTTTGCCAGTACGGATAGGTTCATGCGGGCAACTTTTTGGGTGTAATCGTAATCGGCAAAATCTGGCAGGTCGCCGTAGTCTACACCGTTTTCTTTTCGGATATCCTGGTGCTGGCGGTTAAAATCCTCGTTCATTTCGGTGATCCGGATGGCGGTATAACCTTGTTGCGAGAATGGTGTATGGTCGCCGCCACGCAGGTAACGGTCGCGGCGGTAAATGAGTTTTACATCCAGTTGTTCTACATAACGCTCGGCTACTTCCTTGGTGTAACGGGCCAGTTCTCTCGCAGGGCTATCATTTTCTCCCCCTACTGAATTCCGAATTGCGGCCTGCTTATCAGTCTCGGCGGCAGGTACCCCTTCGCTAAATACGCGTACGCTGCGGTTATCTTTCAGGCCGGTTTCCATGCCATAGGTATTACCTACTATATCATTATTCAACATGGCATCAATCTGCCAGCCCCCGGCCTTAGCGCGTTTAGCAACATTGGTAGAGCCATACAGCCCCTGCTCCTCGCCCACCACGGCCATAAATATGATGGTTGCCGGGAACGACCGTTTAGCCATCACCCGTGCAAGTTCCATAGAAACCGCCGTGCCAGATGCATCGTCGACCGCGCCGGGAGCAAATGATTTTACATTCATCACATTTGTCACCCTTGAATCGTAATGGCCGGATACGATGTAAATACGTTTATTAGCAGTATCAGTCCCTTTTAAGATCGCCAAAATGTTCTTCATGGGCGTGGGCCTGTCAATCCGATTACCCTGTGGCTGGATAAACTCATCAAACTGTACCTTCATGCGCCCGTTTGAGGGGGCAGCATATTTTTCATATTCGGCTTTGATCCAGTTACGGGCAGCGCCAACGCCCTCGGTTTTACTAACCGTATCGCTTAGTGTATGGCGGGTTTTAAAGCTCACCAGTTTATGTACAATAGCTTCGATTTTTTTAGAAGACACCTCTTCTACCATTTGTTTGATGCCCGCATCCTGCTTTACGGTAGTTTGTGCAGATGCCGAAAAGGCGATAAAAAAGATGCTAAGCAGACTAAAACATTTCATAAGGCAATTTATAAAATAACAATCGGTGCGGGTAATTTAAACCTGTATTATATGCGTTACCAATGCTATATAAATTGGTGCACCAAATAATTTAACATTGTGCCTTAAACATAGCAATCAAATTAAAAATTCCGGTTTTTTGAGCGGATTGCTTGATCGGAGGCGTGGCCGTGGCTTTTTCAATTCGTTTCATGCGCATTATTTTTTTGTGCGCTTTCCATTAGATCATGCTTTTATTTCAAGGCATTTTAAACTAAACAAAATAAAACGCTTATCTAATTACGGGTCAGACCACTTTCCGATTTTTTTTGGACATCCAACTGGATGCTGATGCCTATAACCATCAGCAACCGTTAACGGCCGATGAAGACGATATAGAAGAAGCTCAAGAGAAGAAAGAGAAAGAATAAAACGAGTTGTTGTAAAATTATTATCTCATAATTTACCGCTTGCTTATCTTATTCAGCGTTATCTGCCGTTGTAAATTACATTTAAACCTATCAGTACCGTCAACCTGTAATTTTGCATGTTTAGTTTGCCTGCCCTGCACCCTTGCCCGCCACATTTTAAAACTGGATAATTTCATTTGCCTGCGCATCACGTCTATTACATTTTGTTCGCTCAAGCCAAATTGCGCTTTTATAGCATCAAATGGCGTACGGTCTTCCCATGCCATTTCCATCACGCGATCTGTGTCAATTATGGAAAGGTTAGTAATGTTTGCGGCTTTGCTCATGCTTGTTTAACCCTTAAAATCAAAATTTGTTAGTCCGTTTAAACAAAAAGAGACGCGAGGTATCGCGTCTCCACAGTGTATTCGGGGGTGATGTTATTTCACCGTGTAGGTCGCCTTATTCGTTCCTACCCCGGTTATTTTTATTGATTTCCAATTGGCAGGCAGCTTGCTTTTTATTTGCACGATGCCGGTTGGTGTAATATCCAATCCTCCAAAACCCATGAGCATGGCCTGGATAATACCGCCCGCGCCCGTTGCAAAGTAAGGGTTGGTACCGCCTTTGGTTTCCGCTATCACACGAAACGGCGGGTTTAGGTTTGGCTCGTACGCTTCCTTAAACCATTTGTACGCTTTTTGTCCATCGCCAAGGCGGGCGTAAAGAAGGGCAAATACGCCCTGCGTCATGGCCGGGGTACCTTCGTTTGGTACGCGGGTTTCATAGTACTCCAGGTCTTTTCTTATCTGTACCGGGTCGGTAATAGTTTTAAGCGGATAAGCTAACAGGTTCACATCAGCTTGCTTGATACCTTCGCCTTTGTACTGCGCATGCTCCTGCGTTACGCCGTTTGCCATTTTTAAGATTGGGATATTGTTGGCAACATTCACCCAATCGCTATCGGCTTGTATGCCCAAGATCTGCGCGGCGGCGGTAGCATTCATCAAATTAGACTTCGCGGCGGCATTGGTGAATGCGTTGTTATCAATATTTTCTGCCCACTCATCGGCAGCAACTACATTCTTAATGTCATAATGGCCGGCGCCGTTGCGCTCCACCCTGCTCGCCCAAAAATCGGCAGTTGCCGATAAGATCGGCCAGCCCCTTTCGCGCAGCCATTGCTTATCCTGCGTTACGCAGTAATAAGCCCAGGCAGCGTTGGCAACATCGGCACTTATGTGGTGTTCAAACGGGCCGCTTAATGCCCAAACCGGTGTTTCTTCCACGCCGCTATCGGCACTCTCCCAAGGGAACATCGCCCCTTTATAACCATGCGAGAAAGCGTTTTTCCGGGCGTTCTCTAATCTTTCAAAACGGTACTCCACCATGGATCTTGCTATCTCCGGGTGCATCATCAGCATCGCCGGGAACATCCATAGATCGGTATCCCAAAACACATGGCCGTTGTAACCCAAACCGGATAAGCCCATTGGCGATGGAGATAATGCCGTGCCTGCACGCGAGAACGAATACAGGTGATATAACATGCTGTGAACATCCTGCTGCGCCTGTGCATCGCCTTCTATCTGGATGTCGCTTTTCCAAAGTTCGTCCCAAGCCTTGTTATGGAACTGGATCAGCCTATCGTGGCCCTCCAATTTGGCAAAAATGGTTAAACGTTCCGCCTCGTTCAACGGGTCGGCGTGGTGTGCTGATGTTATGGACGACCCTGTTACCCCATATTTGTACGTTTGGCCTGCACCGATAGCGCGGCTAAACTTCATCAGGTGCATGTTATTGTCCCACATTTCGTGGATAACGCGCGGCTCCTTGCCATGCTCTTCGTTAAACAAAAACGAAGTTGATGCACACAACTGTAACTTGCCCGTAGGCGATTTTGCGGTTGATGTAAGCAGGCTAATGGTTACATGCGGCCTGTCAATCTCGTTGTAATAATTCTGTACTTCCTTCAAGGCATCGGGCGCCTCCATAACGCTGGCGGCTGTGATGTTGATGTTCTTTTTAGCGGTGATGGCAACATCCATCAAAACGGTAAATGGCAATTGCCGCAATGAATAATAGGTGTATTTGATACTCGCCTTGTCGCCATAATCAAACGTGGTTGTCATGGCGGCATGCTGCATATCCAATTCCTGTTTCATATTACTTACCATTTTGGCATCAAGGCGTTTACCGTCAACTTCCAGGTACATATTAAGGAGGTTAAAACTGTTCAAAAAGTTGCTTACCCGGCCACGTCCATATAAGTCATACGCTCCTGCAAGCACCACATTCTTCACTTTAAAAGGCTCGGGCGATGATACGATACCGATCATCCCATTAGCTACGGTTATGCCGTAATAGTTGTTGGGGTCTATTTTATCGGCTTTAATTACCCATGGGCTTTGTGCCTGCACGCCAACAGCAATAGTGCTAAATACTATAACGAGGAAAGCTAATTTTCTCATAAAAGCAATTTACTTGATCTTTAATTTTAATTTTTCGACCACCAGAGCGCCAATTTTACGGCCCGACATATTACCGATAACACAGGCATTTTTGTAATGGATGCCACCATAAACTCGCGACAAACCAGCCTCTTGCGCAGCGCCCCTAAAAGACGGGAACTTGCGCTCGGGTATGTCAAATTCAGATTCTGATGCATCGGTATATGGCAAATTATCGCCAAAGGCATGGGTAAGTACTTCGGCAGCGGCGGCAGATATTACGGCATGCCCGCTTATATATTCCGGGAATGGCGGCGTTTGGATGCGTGGCCTCCAATCGGGGTCAATCAGTTTTGTTATTACCGTTTCGGGGCGCACGCTATTTGATTTATATTTTACATACCAGCAGTTTATAAAGGCATCAAATAAGGCTATCGAAGATTGCGTATAAGCTGCTACCGTTGTGCCAAAGTCGGCTTTCGTCATTTTTGAGCCAATACCGGCAATGTTCATCCAATGGCCTGCGGGGCCAAATTTTTTGGTAGCAAATGACGCATGGCCGATAACATTCATTTTAAAAGCATTATCATCCCAAAAATCGGCCATGTGTTTTTGGTCGGTAGTTAGGCTGTCGCCAAGGGTTTTAACTTCCATAACGGCTTTGTAAAACACACCGGTTTTATCCGTCATATTATAAGCAGGTGCCTCAGGTGCAGGGATCTGCGAAGCTGAATCTAACACCAAGGTGCGGATCTCACCCCAGTGCGGCTCAAGCGCCTGGGCATACATTGGCGGCGTAGGGATCCAGCGGCCATCCTTGCGGGTAACAGTATATTTACTTGCCGAGCGGGTTTGGGCGTAATGGTCTTTTTTGCTCCATTTCATGATATGTTTAGCAACACTATCTGAGTAAGCAACAGAGTTTTCAAATACATCCGACGGCATACCGGCGTCTTTGGCTTTCTGTTTCAGTTCATCAACATAAACAGACATGCTCCCTTCGGGAAAGGTAACCGCGTTACCTACAAAACAAAAAGACAACAATGATGCGAACTGAAAATCAATCTCCCTACCTCTTTCGGGCTGCGGCGCCTTTGGCAGGTGCTTTATTTGCCCGGCTAATGAGCGGTAATGCGTTGGATCGCCGGCGGCGATAACTTCGTAAGCGGCTATGTTTGCGTAAACATAATTCCGGGATGCTATCACCGGCGGAAAGTTATTTTCCAATACTATATCGTTCAGTCTTTTTACGGTGGACCGGTAAAGTTCGGGGTCGTGGGTAACCTTTTGGTAGTCGGCTTTCTTGCAGGATGTAAACATTAAAATTACACCTGCAATCAAAAACAGGAAACGGTTCATATTATAATTTGGTTTAAGAAAAACGATGCTCTATAAGCATCAAATATCTATTGGCTTTTGTTGGATAACAGGCTAATATAAGGTTTTTTAGCTAATAGCCCATTACATAAATTGTTTGATTTTAACCCATCTAAATAATTACTTTTACACCAATAAAAGGGTCAAATTAGTTTTGCTCCACGACAAAATATTTCGTTACTTCTTATGAAAAAACCGTTCCTGATATCCTTTTGCATCCTTCTCCTGGCCTTCATCAGCATTTACTTTATTATCCCACAAAAAATAAAAACTACCCACATTGTTCAGATTGATGCGACAGATGTTAACGTGGCTAAATTCCTGGTAAATAAAAAGCCATGGGATAAATGGTGGCCGGGAAAACACAGCGCTTCAAACCCAGATCTGTTTACTTATAATGGTATTGAATTTCTGCTGCAAAAAAACACTAACTCCGGCATTGATGTAATAATAGACCCCAAAGGCATTAACCTGACCGGCAATATCTCCTACCTGGCAAGCAGCGATGAGGTTTGTAAAGTTACCTGGGTTACCCAAACAATGAGCGAGCTTAACCCCATCAGCAGGGTAACCGGATATTTGAAGATCAAACAGGAAACCAAAAATATCGACAGCATCCTTAGCCGCTTTAAACAATTCATGCAACAGGACAGCAATATATATGGCATTACGGTTGCTGCCGAAAAGATAAAATTTCCGATAGTGATAGCTACCACTACCAATACAACGTCTTACCCATCAGTAAAAATAATTTACGCCGCTATTGCCGATTTAAAAACGCAGGTAAGCGGTCAAAACGCCATGGAGTTAGATTCACCTATGGTAAATATTCACCAGGTGGATAATGGGTACCAGGTTATGGTTGCCATACCTATTAATAAATTGATAACGCCTTCAAAAGGTTCCGTAATTAACAAACTACCTAAAGGAGGCAACTTGCTCACTACACAAGTTAAGGGCGGTTTTCATACCGTTGAAATAGCCTTTAACCAGCTTAAAAAATTCCAGGAAAACAAGGGCCTAAAATCACCTGCTATGCCTTATGGCTCGCTACTTACCAACAGGCTTAGAGAACCAGACTCCGCAAAGTGGGTAACTAAGATCTATTATCCAAGTTATTAAATACGGCTATTTCGTAACCAATATTAGCTTACCATTATAAGTGGTAACAATAAAGGCATCAGCCCCTGAAACCTTTATAGATTGTAAGGCAGTTATTTCCTGAGAGTTAAGCAAGGGGTTTAGCCAATATTGCGGCGGCGAAAACTGTTTAGTGCTTTTATCATAATGTGCGGTAACCAAACCCAAAGCGTCATATTTACCCTCGTAAGGTACAACACCCCAAAAGTTACCGTTAATTAGTAAATCCCCTTGTTTATTTAATGCACTAACAAATCTGATGGGTGCTTGCTGATACAGATAAGGTAGTGGTGTAACCGCTTTTGCATTCAAAATATCGCTTATAAACACGCTCTCAAAACGGTTGGCTTCTAAGCGATCGTCTTCCGTAAGCTTATCTTTAAAGATTTCGCCGGTGGTTTTATCGGCCATTTTTTTGTAGCTGAGCCACTCCTTTTTTAGGTAAGGAAGTTCCTGTTCGAGGTCGTTTTTCGGTAAAAACGGGTAGTAGTTGTTTTTATAGAAGTAAGACAAAATGAAGTCTTTTTTTCCATCCTTATCTACATCGTTATTATAGGCATAAAGTGGCTGTTTGGCATTTACGTTAAGCTTATTGTTTAGGCCCCAATTACCGGCAACAAGGTCAGCTTTACCATCGCCATCCAAATCGGTTACCAATGCCGATTGCCACCAGCCTTTGTCGTTATCAATCACCGGCGACGACAACTTAACCAGCTTTTTATTCTTGTTCAGCAATATTTGAAGAGGCTGCCATTCGGCGCTGATGATAATATCATCGGTGCCGTTATGGTCGATATCCGCAGTGGAGATACTACTGATGTATTTTATCGCCGTAAGATCGGCGTAGCGGCTATTTGCGGCTACTGTAAATTTACCGTTGCCGGCGTTCAGCATAACCTGTGATTTTGCCGGGGCCGTATAATTTCCAAATTGCATGCCGCTGCCCAAAAACAGGTCTTTTAAACCATCGCTGTTAAAATCATAAACTAAAATTTTTGATACAAGCGTGTTTATTTTAGGCAAAGCTTTATACTCGAATTTAAAGTTACCTTTGTTTATGTAAAGGCGCGGCGGGGTGCTTTTTTCCATTTCGATAAATGGATTGTTGGCGCTAAGTACAATAAGATCGGGCAGGCCGTCATTATTTACATCGGCCCATTGCGTCTCTGTATCGCCCTGGGTTTTGAAGGGGGAAAATGCATCGACGGCTACTTTTCTAAATGAGCCGTTTTGGCTTCCCGCTAAAATGTATTTCTCTTCCCCTGCTACGCCGCCAACGTAAACATCATCAAAACCATCTTTATTAACGTCTGCAACAGCAATGCCGGGCGTGTGGCGCAAGTAAGCATGGGGCAATAAGCCGTAATAGTTAAAGTCGGGTGTTTCGTAGGGTTGTATGGTTGCTAACACGTCAGCCCTAACATCCGCGTAAGCAAATTGCTTATCATTATTAAGATAACTGCTTATCAAACTTGATACATCTATGGCCTTTTGCGTTTTATTTTCGGCGTAGGTAATTACAGTTTTTTTATCAGGGCTAAAATCTTTTATAAACTGGTAAGAATTATCGGGCCAAAGCACCATTAACTCTACCGGTTTATCATCCGGCGAGTAGGTAAACGTTACATTATTACCTTGTGTACTTTCGTAAGCGGTGCTCGTCTGAATCTCTTCATGATCTATCCCTTTGGTTGTACGTAAAAACAATTTAGTACCAATACCATCCGGGTTTGCAAGGCTAAACTTTACCGAGACATTCAAATAACCGGGCTTTTTGCGTTTGCTGTTCTCCATCGTCATGTTCTGATAGATAAAAGCGGGCTCATCCATATTATTGGTAACAAGTTCCAAATCGCCATCGTTATCCAGATCTACCGCTACCGAACCTGCTGATATCGAACCATTCTGCATATCGTTCCCTTCAGATATATCATTAAATTTAAGCTCTTCGCTTCCTTGGTAAAGGTAATTATGCACCTTGGCATCGGGCATTAGGTTTATTTTTTCGTGGTCGAAAAAACGGCTGGTTTTAAAATCTTTGATTACGTTAGGGTCGCCAAGATATTTCAGGTAATCCATATCGTTAAGACGCTTTTTTATGCCGTTAGAAAAAAACATATCCTTGTGGCCATCCATATCAAAATCCTGCACCAGGGGCGACCATGTCCAGTCTGTAGCCGATACGCCTGAATACAGGCTTATATCAATGAATTTGCTGCCATTACCCACATTTAACTGCAGGCAATTTTTCGAATACTGGTAATGGAAGCCCTCGTTTACCTTTTGGTTGTATATATCAAGCGGCTCATCGGTAATGGTAGATTTAAGCGCCAGTATATCCTCGGGCAACATATCTGTAGTTATTACATCCAGGTAACCGTCCTTGTTAACGTCGTTTATAGTATTACCCATCGAGAACATGCTGGTATGCCCAAACGCATTTTTCAGCTGCTCTTTAAAAGTTCCGTTCTTTTGGTTGATGTAGTAATAATCTTGCTCAAAAAAATCATTACTAACGTAAATATCATCCCAGCCATCGTTATTCAAATCGCCCACGCTAATGCCCAAACCATAGCCAATTGGCGCCGAATAAATACCCGAACCCGGCGTTACATCCGTAAAGCTATTATTATCGTTTCTGAAAAGGTGGTCGCCGGCATCATGGTTGGTTTTAAACCGAAGGATAGAATCGCCGTAGTTTTCATTGCTATGTACCGATGAGGTTAGCAGGAACATATCCAGGTCACCATCTTTATCATAATCGGTAAAGGCAGCCTGTGTGGAAAAGCCCGAAAAATCTAAACCGTATTTAGCGGCCGATTCGGTAAAGGTAAGGTTGCCATTGTTGATATAAAGCTGGTTTTTGCCTTTAAACCCTTTAAAGTTTGACACCACACATACGTAAATATCTTTAAACCCGTCGCCATTAATATCTACCACGGTTACCCCGGTTTTCCAGTTACCGGTGCCTGCAACACCCGCCTGGGCAGTAATATCCTCAAACTTTAAATCGCCTTTGTTTAGATAGAGTTTATTCGGGCCTTGATTAGATACAAAGTATATATCTTGTAGCCCATCGTTATTAAAATCGGCAGATGCTACGCCGGCACCATTATAAAAATACAAGTAATCCAGTATGTTAACAGAATCTGTATCGATGTTTTTGTTTACAAAACTAATGTTGGTTTGGCTTGCAGGCAGCAACTTAAAAATACCATCGCCGCTTTTTTTGCTTTTGCACGATGCATAAATAACGATGCCCGCAATTACAATACTGCAAAAAAATGCAATTTGCTTGTAAGGCTTAGCCGCCGGTTTGTTCGTTTTAGCTTTAGGCATATTACTTAGCGGAGTTTGTAAGCCTTAAGCTTATCATCATTTACCCCAAACAGGTAGTATTTCTCTCCCGCGATATTCTTTATTATTAATGATGACCGTATTTGTCCGTTTAATTTCATGCCGCTTTTTGCTGGTGAAACATAAACAAATCCGTTTTTAGTGTACTTATAAATTGAGCCATAACTTGCATCTAAACGGCCAACCTCGGGTTTAAAGCCATAAAAGTTACCCCCAAGTATTATTGATGGAGTGCCGCTGTTATCAACATCATCACACAAAATGGTGCTCACGTTTGATAGCTGGGCGTTGTAAGGCAAGGCCATTACGGTAAACTTATTATCCGCTCCGTTTATAAACACTGCAGACGACAGATAATTCATTTCATGTTCTTCTGCACCCTGCAACATCTCTGGTGTAAAAACCTCGGTAAAGGGCTTGCCTGCATAGTCGGCATATTTTAGATATTGTTTTTTTAGGATAGGCATCTGCCCCACCAGGTCCGGCTTCATGTGGAACACGTAAGCGGTACCTTCGCGGTAAATTGTTGTAACACATTCCTTAGTACCATTACCATCAAAATCTTTTACATAGATCTTCATCGGTTGGGCTTTGGTTGCGCTAAATTTAGAATTTAAGCCAATGTTACCTGCAATGATATCCGGTTTGCCGTCACCATTTATATCGGCAATTGCAAGGCTGCCCCACCAGCCTTTATAATTATCCAGCTGCCTGTCGGGTGTAAATTTTCCTTTGTTGTTTTTAAAGATCTTAATGCCCATCCAGTTACCGGCAATCACAAGATCGGGATAGCCATTATTATCGATATCTGCCCACTCTGCCGCGGTTACCATACCGGGTTTAACATCAGTGCCTAATACATCGTTGGTTACATTGGTAAAGTTGCCTTTGCCATCATTATGCATTACATATGAGTTGGGCGATACCGCATAAGTACCGGGAATACTGCGCCCACCAATGAACAGGTCCAGGTGGCCGTCCTTATCATAGTCACAAGCGGTAATTACCGATGAATTTACCGGCACGCGGATAGCCTTTTGCGCGTTGCGATGAAAGTTGCCTTGCCCGTCGTTCTCGTAAAAGCGCGGGTAATAAATATTTGTACCGGCCTCATCTGCGTTGCCACCTACACCAATAATAAGGTCTTCGTCGCCATCGCCGTCAAAATCACCAAATACAGCACCGGCGTTTTCAAGGTAACTTTGTTTTTCCAGATCGGGCGGAATGGTTTGTTTAAACCTGCCATTCTTTTGCTGGATGTATATTGCTGCCGGGCTATCTTTTGAACTACCGAAATAAAAATCGGTAAGGCCGTCTTTATTAACATCGCCCTTAGCCATATACGGGTTTTCTGTCGATAACATTTGCAGCATCAATCGCTCGTTATCAAAATCGATAAACCCATCCTCTTTGTGTGTGGGTACCGAATCAAATAGCGTTTTTTCCGCATCAACAAACAAAGTTTTTATTAGGGGTTTGGCAAAGTTGTATTGTGCTGTAGCATCTGCAATTTTATAAGTGTAAACTTTATTGGTTTTTACGTTTTTAGCTACCTGGTACCTACCGCCCGGCCAAATAACCTGGATAGAATCGGCCTGTTTTATTTTGCCCATGCCTATGGTAAGCAGGTTTGGTGAAGTGCTGCTTTCGAAGCCACGGGTTGGCTGTTGGTAATAAACCATCGAAGCGTTTTTTGAGAAAACTTTTATAGTTGCCCCAACGCCAAAACGGTTGAGCCCCTCGCCCTGTAACTTAATTTGAATAAAGTTATTATGAAGCCTTTCCGCGTTGCTTTTGTAAATAAACAAATGCATATTTACGTTATTCACCACCAAGTCGTTGTCGCCGTCACCATCAAGATCGCCGTAGGCGGCCCCGTTGCTAAATCCTGGTTCATCAAGGCCAAAACTGGTTGATTGATTAGTGAAAGTCAGATTGCCATTGTTGTGATAAGCATAGTTGCTTAGCGGAGTAGATTTCATGTTGTTCGAAAACTCTTTATAGTCGAATTTCTTTTTCTCGGCTATCTTATCCATATTCTCGCGGTTGCCTAAAAACTCTACGTAATCCTGGTCGGTAAGGTCTTTGTAGATACCGTTTGATACAAAAATATCCTTCCAGCCATCATTATCCATATCAAAGAAAAGTGCTCCCCAACTCCAGTCGGTGGCGCTTACGCCAGCTTTAAATGCCACTTCAGAAAAAGTACCATCGCCGTTATTAAGCTGCAGGCAATTTTGCATAAACTGGTTAAAGTAGCCATCGTGCTGTTTTAGTTTGATCACATCAAACGATTCAAATGATGTCATCTTCTTCAGTCTTTTATCGCCCTCGGGCAACATTTCGGTAGTAAAAATATCAAGGTTGCCATCATTGTTTATATCGGCAATGTCCGACCCCATCGAGGCCAGGCTCAAGTGGCCTGTTTCGTTTTGAATGTCCTCTTTAAAAGTTCCGTTCTTTTGATTGATATACAGGTAATCGCGTTCAAAAAAATCGTTAGATACATAAATGTCCGGGTAGCCGTCGTTGTTGATATCGGCAACCGAAACACCTAAACCAAAACCAATATCGCTTGAGAAGATGCCCGCTTGCTTGGTAATATTGGTAAAGTGACCGCCATCGTTACGATAAAGGCGTGCGCCACCCAACTCATCAACAACAGCGCGCAAATTTTGGCTAAAATCGAACGAGCCAATAGGCCTGAATGAGTTGTTAAGGATAAAACAATCCAGATCGCCATCGTTATCCATATCCAGAAAAATAGCCTGGGTAGATAATCCATTATCAACTAATCCATATTTTGCGGCCTCCTCTTTAAAAGTGCCATTTTTTTGGTTGATGAAAAGTTCGTTGCCCTTCCTGTCGATAATATTGCCGCTGTGGCATACGTAAATATCCAACCAGCCATCGCCGTTTATATCAACCATTGTAACACCGGTGCTCCAGTATTTAGTGCCTTTAACGCCCGCCTTATCGGTTATATCTTCAAACTTCCAGCTGCCTTTGTTAAGGTATAATTTGTTGCCGCCCTGGTTAGAGGTTAAATAAATATCATTCAACCCATCGTTATTAATATCGCCAATGGCAACGCCGCCGCCGTTGTAATAGTTACGAAATGTAAAAACGTTGGTTTTGTCTTGTTCATCTAACTTATTAATAAAGGTGATGCCCAGTTTATTGTTATCCTGTATAGAGAACAAAGGGTTATCAACGCCCTTTTTACGGCACGCTGTAAAGCCAAGTAAAATAACAATGATGGTTAAATAATAGCTCTTATTGATCATTTGTATTAGGCACAAAAAACAAACGTAGCGAATTACTTCGCTACGTTTAAAAATCAAATCAAATATAACTAATTGGAAACTCGTTACAATTAATAACCCGCGTTTTGTTTTAAGTTAGGGTTGGTATCAACTGCTCGTTGTGGAATTGGGAACAACGTACGGGTTTTATCTGATGCTGTTGCACGCTGATCAACCGGGTCATTAAACTTACCAAAACGGATCAGATCATTACGTCTCCAACCTTCCCAGTAAAGCTCATGGCCGCGTTCTTTAAGCATGTCTGCTTCTGTTACAGCACCCAGTGCTACTGCACCACGTGGCGTACGGATAGCGTTTACCAATGTTACAGCTGCCTGGCCGTTTGGATCAGTACCGCCACGCATAATAGCCTCTGCTTTTTCTAACACTACATCGGCATAACGTAGTATTACGTAATCATTAGTTGCATGCGAATCGTCAAAGAAAGCTCTGCCATCACTTCCAACTGTAATAATTGGCTGTGGCAAGTACTTATATACCCTAATACCCTGTGCTTCTGTAGAGAAGTTTAAATTAACCTGCGGTGTAAAAATTAATGGCTGCTGACCGCGCTGTTTCAAAGGCACGATAGCCGGGTTTTCTTTATGATTGGGGTCGCGACCGAATTGCTGGCCTACAGCAAAACCTGCCCTTAAACCAAATGAAGGCGTTAAAACGGGGTAATCTACACCTCTGCGCTCATCACTTGCATCAAACGAGTTGTAGAAATCTGCCAGTGTGGTAAAGCCATTCCAGCCATCAGCTGTTTGGTTGTAGTGCGATTGCATCCTCCAACGGCTGTTAGGATTTGCTACAGTACGCGCTGTAGAATTGGAGATACCAAAGATGTTGCCATGAGATTTTTCGGTATTATCCCATGCGAAATCGTCAAAGTATTTACCGGCCGGCTCTAATGTGTAACCTGCCGCTGTTACTTTGTTGGCGTACTCAATAACTTTATCCATATCGGCTTTAGGGAAAGTGAACGGGCCACCAACAACTGTTGATGTGTAAACGGCCCTGTTCAAATAAACTTTAGCTAATAGCGCTTGCGCTGCTGCTTTGCTGGCAACACCAATATCGGCAGATGCACCTAAGTTGGCTTCAGCAAATTCAAGGTCTTTGATAATAAAATCGGTACCTTCTGCACGGCTAAATACTTTTGGGATAGCATCTGGTGATGAACCCGGATCACGGAACGGTGCCTGGCCGTAAAGATCAATGATCTGAAACATAAAGTATGCCCTTAAAAAAGCCGCCTGTGCTTTGATGGAATTATCAGTAGCACTTGCATTAACCTGTGTAGCCCTGAAAACGCCAGTGTTTAACTCATCCCAGGTATTGTTTACCTGGTTGTGAGATGGCTCCCAGGTATGCTGGTGAAGTTTACGCCACGTACCAAAATCGCCCCAATCCGTACCACGCGTTGGGCCCATCATCTCATCTGTTGAGTGCTCTTGTAGCGCGTAAGTATTTTCCTGGCTTGTTTGGCCGTTTAACTGTGCATAAACGCCATTTAAATCTGAGGTAGAAGCCGATGCGTTTGGATCTACCGCTGATTTTGACCCGTATAATTGTTCGTTTAATTTAGTACAGCTTGCAGACACCGCCACGAGAACGAACGCCGCTACTGCAATTTTATAATTTAATCTTTTCATATATCTTTTGATTTTAGAAACCTGCGTTTAAACCTAATGTAAATATCCTTGAACTTGGGTATGCGGTATAATCGATACCTCTTGACGGAACTTCGTTTCTTGCTTTGTTTGTATTGATCTCAGGGTCAAGACCGCTGTAGCTGGTTATTAGCGCTAAATTTTGGCCTGTTACTGATAATCGTAAAGTTCTGATCTTGCTGGCTGCAGCCATTTTAAATGTATAACCTAAGCTTACGTTTGACAAACGAACAAAATCGCCCTTTTCAAGAAAACGGGTAGATACCTCACCAGAGTTTAATGGATTCTCAGGGCTGGCAGCTACTTCCTTGGTTACATTACGACCGCTTACCAGGTTGCCTTTTAAGAAGTAAGCGTTTGCGGTGTTGTTGTAAATATAGAAACCTGTAGAACCGTTAATAAAGATATTAAGGTTGAACTGGCCGTAAGTAAAGTTGTTTGTTAAACCTGCAGTAAATGTAGGTATAGCGCTACCAACAATTTTTGGTTGGTCAATTTGAGCAGGGTCTTTATTGAAGCCCTGGTCGTCGAAACCTGTAAATTTACCCACTTTGAAAGAGAACAATGGTTCGTTATTAGTAATTACCTGTGAATAAGCACCGGATAAGCCTTGTCCGTCGATGTTACCGGTAATTACGTTGGCGTTACCAAAGTCAGTCATCCTGTTTTTTAATAGTGTCATGTTATAAGATACGTCCCAGGTAAATTTACCCCCTTGCACAGCAGCATAGTTTAAGAGCATATCAACACCTGTGTTTTTTACCGTTCCTGCTAAATTAACCCACCTGCGTGCAAAAGCTGAAGGTTGCGCGTAATCCTGGAAGAATAAAAGGTCTTTTGTGCCTTTGTTAAAGTAATCAACCGAACCCGTTAACCTGTTGTTGAACATGGCAAAATCAACACCTATACCATAAGCTTCGGTAGTTTCCCACTTTAAGTTAGGGCTTGCAGGGTTAAGTGTAACAAGCGAGTTGTTGTATTGTAATTGATTAACTGCAAGCGACGCATACGGAGGGAACTCCTGGTTACCTGTTTTACCGTAATTAAGGCGAATGCTAAGGTCATTAAATATACCATTTTTAGGCATAAAGCTTTCGCTCATCAATTTCCACTTTGCAGATAATGCAGGGAATGTAGCGTACTTGTTATTTTTACCAAATCTTGATGATCCATCAGTACGAACTGTTGCTGTGAACAAGAACCGGTCTTTATAAGAATAGAACGCACGGCCAAAAAATGATTGTAGTTCTGTTTTAGAACTATCACCTGTCGGATAAGGCAAATGTTTAGTAAAACTGTTAATATCTTTACTATAACCCGAAGATGGGATACCAAAACCTATTTCATTTACACCATAGTTTTTGTAGTTATAGTATGAATAACCACCTAAAACGGTTAATTGACTGTTATCCGCCCATTTCTTATCGTAAGTTAAGGTATGTTCAATGGTAAAGTTCATTAACTTTTGGTCTTGGTAAACAGCCCTGCCATTACCTGTTGCCGGGTCAATATTAAAATTCCGGTAGTTTGATCCATCTGTAAAAGCCGGTATCTTTGGATCAAAAAAGGTTTTTCTTAAACCTTTCGAATAGTCATAACCAGCCGATGCCTTGTATGATAAATTTTTGGTAATATTAAATGTAGCAGCAAGGTTGGTTAAGTAACGATTGATATTATCGCTATCATCAACACCATTTAACAAAGCAACCGGGTTACGAAAACCATTTACAGAATAAAACGAACCATCCGGGTTATAAACCGGATATGTTGGGTTAGCCTGTAAAGCAGCACCAATTAAACTACCCTGGAAACCGGCGTTATTTGTAATAAGCGCATACCTGTTTTTTACGTTTGATGCCAAAAAGTTAAGGTCTAATTTAAGGAAGTTGTTAAAAAACGATTGTGAGGCGTTTAAGCGCCCTGTTAAACGTTTTAAGTTTGATGTTTTAACTGTACCATTTTGGTCATCATAACTAAATGACGCACGGTAGTTACCATTGTCGTTACCACCACCAAAAGCAAGGTTGTAGTTTTGAGATACAGCCTGGCGAAAGATCTCTTTTTGCCAATCGGTATTACCTCCAAAATCAACCGCGCTTGAAACTGCACCAACCGCATCAACACCATCAAGGAATTGCTGGCGGTTTAACAGATCGTAACGTTTAGCGACGTTTGCAATACTTGTGCTTGCACCAAATTGGATGCCCTGGCCTTTGCGGCCTTTACGGGTTGTAATTAAAATAACACCATTAGCACCACGCGAACCGTAGATAGCTGCAGATGACGCATCCTTTAATACCGAGATGTTTTCGATATCGGCAGGGTTAAGGAATGCTAACGGGTTACGTGCTGATGATGAACCTGCGTTTGAATCGAAACCACCAGATGTACCACCGGCATCCAAAGGCACACCGTCAATTACATATAAAGGGTTGTTGCCCGCACGGATAGAGCTTGTACCGCGAATATTGATAGAGGCACCTGCGCCGGGTTCGCCACTTGCAGGGGTAACCTGTACACCCGCTATGCGGCCCTGTAACAATTGCTCCGGAGTTGAGATAACTCCTTTATTAAAATCTTTGGTACTTAAAGATGCTACAGAACCTGTTGCATCTTTTACCCTTTGGGTACCGTAACCTAAAACCACCACTTCATTTAAAGCTGTACTTGATGATTCAAGTGTTACACTATAAGATGTTTGGCCGCTAAGCTGAACGGTTTGGCTTTTGTAGCCAATATAGGTGAAGTTTAAAGACGTTGTGCTCGCCGGTACCGAAAGCCTGAAAGTACCATCTACATTGGTTAGTGTACCAACACCGCCGGTAGCGCCTACCGATACGCCAATAAGCGTTGAGCCGTCTTTTTTGTCTGTTACCTTACCGGTTATAACTTTGTTTTGAGCCAGGGCCGGCTGAACAAAGAAACAGGTTAAAGCAAAAAAACATAATGTGAGTAAGTGTTTAAATTGCATAGTTTGTGGTTTAATTGATAATTGGTTATATAAAAGTTTAGTACATGGTTCATTCTTACATCAAAAACACAAGCCCGCAAATGCGACAATTTGGTATTGATGGTACCGTGCAACGTTAATGCCCGGTAAAACGCTAATAAAATAGTACAGTATATATTGGTTTATAAATATGCCTTTTAAAGCTATTGGAGTAGTATTAAAGGATTGGTCGGCCTTTAAAACTTTTTACCTCCATACAAAGATGTATGTATGCCGCATCATTCCCTACTACTTTAATTGATTTGAAAAAAAATATAGACTTTATAAAAGGTAACTATTTAATTTTCAGCAAGTTAAATACAATAACTAACCTGAAAATATAACCCATTTTAAGCCTTTTTCTTATAATATATAGCCAAAACGTTACTTATATAGTTTTTAAAGTAGCATGAATGATACAATCGAGCACCCCAACTATTCTATGATTGCAACAGCCTTAATGTCCATTATACACTGTTCAAATTGATCGGGGTTTTTGGCTTTCGCCTTGATGCGCATTTTGTACACATATATGGTATTTACCGAATATTCCAAGATCTTGGCTATGGTTTCGTTATCGTTTATACCCATACGAATAAGGGCGAATATACGCAGGTCGGTATTTAACACTTCGTGCTCGTGCGGCCATATCTGGTCTTTCTCTTCAAACTGCGAATTAAATACGGATATGAAATTAGGGAAGATCTTCAGGAAAATATGATCGAAGCTGTAATACAGCGCCTCCCGCTCTTTTTTTATATTGATGCCATTCACGATCACCCGTATATCATCGTACTTTTTAATAGATAGTTTTGTATCTACCGACATCTTAAGTTTCTCCAATTTTAAAATGTAGCCGGATATGATCTTAAAGAACTGGCCGATGTATTCTTCTTTGATGTGCGCATCCTCACCCAGCTTATGATTAATATCCTTTAACTGCAGGTTTTGATCTTCGATAATGCGCTCCTTGTGCTTCAGTTTACCCAATTGCTTGTAGATCATAACCAAAAACAGGATAACCAACGATGCCAGGGCGGTTATTGCCAGCAAATACATCAATATCGTACGCTTTTCTTTTTCGGAGTGGTTTAACTCCTCGGCAGCTACTAACGGTAAAATAGCCCCTATCTGGATCTTGCGTTGCCTTGCGCCATAAAAGTCGGCGTCTTCTTTAGCTAATTGTACAAAAGCGTAAGCATCTTTAATATTGCCGGCTTTGTAAAGTTGCTCGGCAAGGGTAAACAGCGCCACAGTTTCTTTGGTAGATGATTTAATATCTGCAATGGCCGATCGTATCAGCAAGTTTATCCCCTCGCTATGTTTATCGCTATTAAGGTAAATAATGCCTAACGAACAGGTGATCATGGCACGTAAATGCATAGATATTGGTGCATTTGGTGCAATCAGCTTATTAAGCTCATTAGAGCCACTGGCAAAATCATTTTCGGCAACATGTTTTAAGCCGGTATAATAAATACGGTCCACCGATCCCGGTTTACTCAGATTTACGGCCGAATCAATGTAAGCGTAACCGGCTTTAATATAGTCTGGGGTAAAGTATCTATCGCTATTATATTTGGCCAGGTCGCTGTTACAGCGGTACATAATAAAATAGTATTCTACCTTCATAGAATCGGTAAGCACTTTTGGGTCCACCTTGCGCATACTATCGAAGGTTTCTTTAAACATGCCGGATGATAGCAGGATAAAGCCAAGTTTAATTTGGCTATAGTAGGCCCTCGACATATCGTTCATAGATACGCTAAGGTCTTTCATCTTATTTACGTACACATAAGCAGAATCGTACTGGTACGATTTATACTCGTCATATAGTTTTACACAGAGGTCGTATTGCTGGCTATAATTCAGCTTTGAAGTGTTTTGCTGCTGTTTTTTTAGAAGGGCTATACGCTGTTGTTTTTTACCGTCGTAACTATTCTTTCTGCCTATCTCTGTTTTTAATTCGTTTATCAGGCTATCTGTACCCTGGCCAAACAACAAGGCCGGATACGCAAGCAGCACAGCAAATAAAAACCTCAGGAAAAACTTCATAATAGGGTCTTAACGGGAATTAAAGTTAACACTATAAACTAAATCTTAAAATTCCATCGCCGGCAAAAGGATTTAATCTGCTATGATTTAATCTTTAATTCGTTCCTGATAAGATCAGTTTTAAGAAGCTAACTGGTAATTCTCCTTAAACGTAATATTAGTAATAATCAGCCATTTTTTTGACATATCATCCATTTTTGTTAAAACGATAACAAAAAAGCCTGTAGTTTATTAATAAACTACAGGCTGGCTACTTAAGTGATAATTATTTAAATGGCACTCCGTAAAACCCATTATTAATACGGCGACTTTAAACTATTAACAATGGTTACTGACAAGGGCCATTTTTGGTCCACGGGCCACCGCTAACGGTACCTTCCTGGGCGCAAACGGTTGTTGACCCTCCCTTTTCAATATGCTGCTGGCGTACTACGCCGCTGCAATCTGTCCATTGGTAGGTTGTACTAAAACCCTGGTTTGCCGATAACGTGTGGTTATAACACGCCGTTGGGGCTGCTGTACCTGTTTTCACAGCGGCTCTAGCCTCGGTGTTTGCAGCCGTGGTTACATCCGTTTGTTGGGCAACCTCGGTTTTTACAACTTTAGAAACATTTAAACCCGGGTTTGCTTTAGCATTAACTGCTAAACTTTGAGCATTTGCCATGCTCATTAAACCGCATAACATTACAACAAGAGCTAAAAAATTCTTTTTCATAATAATTAGATTTAATTGGTTAATGTATATGTAAATATAATTAAACTAATTATTAAATATTGCATTATAAACAATAGTATTTCTTAACAATTGTCAAATGCTCTTGAATATTAACTTTTAAGAATTAATAGCTTACGCTAAACTGGTCGCTTATGTTTTTAACCAGTAAAGTTTTTACCTTTTCTCCTTCAACAGGGTTTGATAAACCTGTCGGGTCAAATCTTGATATGGGAACCATCAGCGCTTCAAAGCTGGTTTCGGCCTTGTTTTGCTTACCGTTTAGTTTTATGGCAGCGCCATCGCCAAAACCATGCATTACCAATTTGATGTTATTGAATTTAGATTTACCGGAGCCTTCCACTTTGGCAAACGAGATGGTTTTCTTACCTGCATCATAAGTGATGGTGCGTTTGTAAAATTCGCCTTTTTCATAGTTAAAGGTTTCGCCGTCGTCTTCGTAATAAACAAACCCGTTATTTACATCGCCTTTGTAAACGTGTACATAAAGGGTGTCTGTAGGTTTTTCAACCGTGGTTTGGATCTGCGATTGCATTGGAATAATGCTACTCTCTTTTACATAAACAGGTAATTGAGAAATGCCCAGGTCCATCGCCACTTTTTGGTTCCCCTGCTGCACCTGGCCGTTGTAAAGATTGTACCATTTACCTGCCGGGAAGTAAAGTTTACCATAGTTGGTTACCCCATCAAACGGAAACACCAGAAACGATTTACCAAACATGTATTGGTTTTCGTACTGGCCGTTGTACACGTTCTCATCATGCGTATAATCTATTGTAAGCGAGCGCATAATTGGGCTGCCGCTTTGGGTAGCATCGTAAAAGCTCGAATACAGGTATGGCAGTAAACGGTAACGCAGGTTAATATAGTTACGGGTTATCTCTAACACCTCCTCGCCGTAGGCCCAGGGCTCTGATGCTTTTGAGTTGATACCCGAGTGGTTACGCATGTACGGGTTAAATGCGCCGATCTGCATCCAGCGGGCGTATAATGATGGTGATGCACCGCCTGTAAAACCGCCGATATCCATACCGGCAAATGGAACGCCGCTTAAACCAAGGCTGTTCATTAATCTTACGCCTAACAGCATATGGTCGTTCTCGGCGCGGTTGTCACCGGTCCAAATGGCGGCGTACCGTTGCAAACCTGCATAGCCGGAACGGGTTAATATGAACGGGCGCTTGTTATCACGCGCCGCCTTAAAACCCTCATAACTCGCACGGATCATTTCCAAACCATACACGTTATGGATTTGTGGGTGCGACGCCATTTTACCTTCGTAATTGAACATTATGTTATCCGGCGCTTTTTGGCCCCAGGTGCTAAACTCGTTCATGTCGTTCCAAATTCCGCTTACGCCTTCGGCAGCATATTTCTTCAGTTCGCTGCCCCACCATGCGCGGCCTTTAGGGTTTGTAAAATCGGGGAAGTTACACCAGCCGGGCCAAACCTGGCCTGTGTAGTTGCTACCATCGGGGTACTTGGCAAAAATATCTTCTTTAAGTCCACGCTCATAAACGCCGTAGCCCTTTTCCTCTTTAATTCCAGGGTCAACAATTAAAGTAACCTTAAAGCCGGTATTGTTTAGCTTTTTGATCATGGCAGCCGGATTGGGGAAACGGTTGGCATCCCAGGTAAACACCTTGTATTTATCCATGTAATGGATGTCCAATGTAATACCATCTGCCGGGATCTTTTTCTCGCGCAGGGTTTCGGCAATGCGCATTACTTCGGCCTCGGGGTAATAGCTGTAACGGTTTTGCTGGTAGCCAAGGCTCCAAAGCGGTGGCATCTTCATTAAACCTGTAAGCGATGTGTACGATTTGATTATATCCGCAATGTGGCTGTTGTAAACAAAGTAGTAGTTCATCTCCCCACCTTTGGCACCAAATGATGAGAACCTGTTATTGCTGGCGCCGAAGTTAAAATCAGATTGCCAGGTGTTATCAAAAAAGATCCCGTACTGCACATTATGGTGCACCCCTATATAAAATGGAATAGTGGAGTAAATAGGATCCTGCCCCGTTGTGTAAGCGTAAGTATCGCTATTCCAGTGCGTGTAAGCATTTCCTTTCCTATCCAGCGGACCGGTTTTTTCACCAAGGCCTATAAAGTGCTCGTTATCCTGCATGTGCTTGTAGGTTGTAACGGATTCGTTTACCCATGAGGTGGTTAAACCTGCTTCATCCTGGTTAATTACCTCGCCCGCAAGTGTGGTGAAGGTTACCTGATAAGGATTTTTGCGGATGTTAACCTTTAACGAGTCGGTGGTAAGGTTTATCTCGTCGTTATTCTGGGTAATGTTTACCTTGGTTTTTGTGGGTTCGCTAATTACCGCGTAAGAAAAATCTGCCGACAGTTTTTGCTTATCCATACGCACCCTTATAATATTAGGGCTGTACACGGTAAGCTTTACAAAAGCATTTTCGGTAGCGATGTCCACATCCTGGTTGTTTACGGTCACGGCGGTTACGTTGCCAACCTGCTTTATAGGGCTTTGGGCAAATAAGAATTGGGCACAAGCCGTAAAAATTATGGCAAGGGCAATGCAACGATTTAATTTCATGTTTTATCGAACGGTTTAGCAAAGGTTTATTAAACAGCTTAGGCTTGTTTAATACCGGTGAAGTATTGGTACCTACACCGGATTATTTGCTGAAATTAAAACAGATTTACCACGCTGCATCTTAATATAGATCGGCGTAAATATTTTATAAACTAAAAACCCCCTAACTATTAAAATTAGAGGGTTTTGGAAGGTTTGAATGGCTAAAAATATAAGGCTAAATATTAACGCCTGCATAAGCCAGGAGATCAATAATCTGCCAATATGATGATGTTATCGCTAATAGGGCGTATTTTTTCCACGCCTTTTAAAAAGCTTAAACCTACAACAAAACTAAAGCCTGCAACTATGCCGCCCATGTCCTGGATCAATTCACTGGTGGCGGTTACGGTGCCGCCGGTTGCCAGCAGGTCGTCGTGGATAAGGATGCGATCTCCCGGGCTAAAGGCGTCGGTGTGGATTTCTATAGTGGCTGTGCCGTACTCCAATTCGTAAACCTTTTGGTTAACCGTATGCGGCAGTTTGCCCGCTTTACGAACGGGTATAAAAGGCACACCCAGTTTAGTGGCCAGTGACAGGCCGAACAAAAACCCGCGGCTTTCTACCCCTGCAATGGCATCTATCTGCGTATCTTTTATCTGCTCTAAAAAGGCATCGTTTATTTTAGTACAAAGCTCCGGGTCTTTCAGTATCGGGGTGATGTCTTTAAAGATGATACCCGGTTTTGGGAAATTATGAATATCGCGGATAGCCGTCTTGATCTGCTGCTCTATCATTTATAAATTATATAAGGTTCAATTTTACGCAAAATATTGGCATCTATAATGGCAATGTTCGCCAAATCGTTGATAGAGGTGTAATTGCCGTGCTGGTTTCGGTATTCAATTATGGCATTCACTTGCTTGTAGCTTAAGTATGGCATAAGCCTTAGCTTGTCAAAAGAAATGGTGTTGATATTTATCTTACGGATGCGGGCGGCATCAACCCTTACCTGCCCTTTTATCTCGTCGTATTTCAGGTTATCCATCCCAAATACTTCTTTTAGTTGTTCTTTGGTGATGAAACCGCCAAGCCGCTCGCGATAGTAAATGATTCGTTTAGCATACGCCCCTCCTATCCCATTAATGGTGGTTAACTTTGCAGAATCTGCCGAATTCAGTTCCAATACAACATTGGGCTGTGCTTTTTCATTCGGGATGACAATGAATGGTGCGAGGCGAGCGTAGTCTACCTTAGTTAAGCCATAGATCTTTTGTAAATCCTCGGCCTTGCGGAACCTGCCGCCTTTTGTTGTGTAATTTTTGATGATAGCGGCCTGTTTCGCGGTGATGCCCAGCCGTTGCCAGTCACCTGCTGAAATTGTGTTAGGATCGAACTTAAACAGGTCGTTTTCTGGTGATTTAGAGTCGTTTAAATGTCGCGGATTGGCGTGATTTAACGCTGCAAGATCGGCATTAAACTCAGTAACATTTATTGTACTATCTTTGTGATACCATTGATAAACGTATGGCGCAGCCAGCACAACGGCGATCAATAACAGCAGCACAACCATACCGTTCCATTCTTTTTTGGTAAAGGATATGTAATTTTTGAACTGCGTTTTCATTATGATGGTTACAAAGCCGTTAAATTAATAATTTCTGAGACTTTTATTGTGTTAATTACAGCATGAAAATTATAACCACCGAAGAGTTTGCCAAAGCCACCAAACTGGACACCTTAAAAATGCCCGGGTTAGCATCTATGTTAATGGAGCTGATGAAAATTAACCAGGTGAACGACCTTTTCGCGCAAGCCCAGCCTAAACAAGGCCCCGAGTTTGTGGATGCCATTTTAAAAGGCTGTGGTATAGAAATAGAATTTAATGAGCGTGAACTGAGGCATATCCCAAAAGATGGCGCTTTCATCGCGATAGCAAACCACCCCTACGGTGGAATAGAAGGT
The DNA here is from genome assembly GCF_040547175.1 of Mucilaginibacter sp. UYP27. Taxonomy (NCBI): domain Bacteria; kingdom Pseudomonadati; phylum Bacteroidota; class Sphingobacteriia; order Sphingobacteriales; family Sphingobacteriaceae; genus Mucilaginibacter; species Mucilaginibacter sp. UYP27. The sequence continues at coordinate 385,300 of NZ_JBEPPE010000002.1, read as the reverse complement.
TTGATATTATTGAAGATCCTGACCATGGCAAGGCCTGATGCCAAGTTAATGGCGAACTTCTTGTTGAAGAAGATCCCTAACCTAAGCGATTACTTTATTGCTGTAAACCCGTTCGAGAATGTGGAGCATTCATCCAGTATCAGCGGATTAAAGAATACACTCGCACTGCTCAATAACGGCACGCCTATCGGTATTTTCCCTGCCGGGGAGGTATCTACTTTTAAGCTGGAAAAACGGGAGATAACTGACCGCCTTTGGCACCCTGTTGTGGGTAAGATCATAGCCAAAGCCAAAGTGCCTGTAGTGCCAATTTATTTCCATGGCAACAATGGATTGTTATTCAACCTGCTGAGCATGATACACCCCGCCCTGCGCACGGCTAAGCTACCATCAGAGCTATTTAACAAACAAGGGCAAACCATTAAACTTCGCATTGGCAAACCTATTAAAATCGAGGATATCCCCGATAATACCAACAGCGCAAAGATCCTCAACTTTCTTCGTGCCAAAACCTATGCCCTTGGTGCAGGGTTGGATGAAGAAAAAAAACTATTTAGCCCGCGCAACCTGTTCAAAATAAAGAAACTGCCCGAGGCTATAGTACCCGAAACATCGTCGGTTAAGCTGGAGAAAGAAATTGATGGGCTGCGCGAAGATTACAAAGTTTGGACGGAGAAGTACTACGAAGTTTACATCACCCCTACATCGCAGATCCCGACGGTGATACGCGAGATAGGCCGCCTGCGCGAAATAACCTTCCGCGAGGTTGGTGAGGGTACCAACAAAGCTACCGACCTTGACGAATACGACATTTATTACCATCACCTCTTCATATGGGATACTGAGGCTAAACGCATTGTAGGCGCCTACCGCATAGGCCTTGGCGACGAGATATTTTATGGCGTTGGTAAAAAAGGCTTTTACATAAACGAGCTATTTAAGATAAAAGAACAATTTACGCCCGTGCTTAAGAAAAGCCTTGAGCTTGGCCGCTCGTGGATCCGTAAGGAATACCAATTGAAACCCTTACCCCTGTTCCTCCTTTGGAAAGGCATCCTGAAGTTTGTGATAGATAATCCTCGCTACCGGTACCTTATTGGCCCGGTGAGCATCAGCAATTCGTTCTCGCAGTTCAGCAAATCGCTTATTGTGGATTACATTAACCGCAACCATTTCGATCACGAGATGGCGCAGTATGTTAAACCGCGCAAAAAGTTTAAGGTGAATTTTGAGAATATCGATACCGACCTGTTGATGTCGGCAGGTGATAGTTTTAAGGGCCTGGATAACCTGATATCGGAAGTGGAAACGCATAACATGAAAGTTCCTGTGCTGCTTCGCCAGTACCTGATGCTAAACGCCAATATCATCAGCTTTAACATCGACCCTAAGTTTGCCGATTGCCTGGATGGTTTTCTGGTATTAGACCTTGAGAAAGTACCGCAGGATATTCTGGAGAAATTAGGGAAGAACCTGTAACCGGGATTGAACAACTTTAGCGATTATTGGATTTTGATTTGTCCATTTAATTTTGGCCGTCCGTCCGTTTCTTAGTACTGTTTCCATGGGGACAAAAAGCGGACAATCAATCATTGCCGTTGGCTGAAGCCATGCCCATCAATCTCACATTCCGTCAGCTAAAGCAGAGCGCAATGAACGGTATGATTATTACCCTCTCAAAAAAATCAAGCCCAAAAAACATCCCATATAAATCAAAAAGAATACATAATCTACCGAAGTAAGAGGCCTTTCTCCAAAAACATCAGTTACACCTCCACGAGTCGGAGCGACGAGTTCCTGATTTTGAATGTTAAGACTTAAAATTCTTAGCACTTGAAATAACACAATCGATATAATTACATTTCGCAAACCTGATGCAGCGTTACCGCCTTGTTTCATTATTAATGAATCATCATTTCTTAAATAGAGATAAGCGCAAAATTGATAGATCCCAAAAATTAACCAAACCAGGTAAACTGATAAGTTTCTTAACGACTTATAATTAAAGAGATATATAAAAAGGCATGTTACATTGGCATAAAATGATAATATGTTTTTATCGAGGTTGAAAAAAACATAAAAACTAATAGTAGCGTAAATTACTATCGTCCAAATATCCCAAGGCCTAAATTTTTCAAAATAGAATATCGAACGTTTCATATTTACATCTTAATACCTCAATCCAAACCTTTGGGTAAGCTTGTAAAACACCCATAGCGGGGTTATGTGCGCCAGCTTGGTGTCGTCATTAAAAGATTGCTCGTTACCTTCTATTTTGCCACCGATATACTGGCCCGCAAGGGAGATCATCAGGATAGCTACGCTTAGTACACTTAGTTCTGCACCGCCTGTTTTTTCATAAACTTCCAGCTGCATAATGCCGTAGCTTAAACCAAAGAATAAGAACAGCGCGAAGTACGACAACAACGGCGATAATTTTAAATAGTAATAAATACCGAACGCGATGATGAACGACGCCCAGTTGAAATAACCGTTGTATTTGCCTATAAAACTAATATGCGGGAAAGGGATAGCCCATGCCATGCCCAATATGCCCAGCACCATCAGTGGTACAAAAAAATAATGCATCAGCTGGTTTGTTGGGTTTTGATGGCTGGCATCTAAACGCTTAAAATAAACGTCTATCTTGCGTTGGTCTGCCTGTTTAACAAGCGGGGTTTTAGTGTTTGGATGTTGCTTTCCCATAAAACAAAAAAGCCCTCTCCTATGTGAGAGAGGGCTTATATAAGCTTATTATTAATTACTTGGCAAACGCTACCGAACGGGTTTCCCTTATAACGGTCACCTTTATTTGACCAGGGTAGGTCATTTCTGTTTGGATGCGGTTTGATATATCTGCTGCCAGGATCTCTGATTGTGCATCACTGATCTTTTCGCTTTCTACCACAACACGTAACTCACGGCCTGCCTGTATAGCAAATGTTTTTTCTACACCGGGGTATGATAATGCAAGTTCCTCAAGCTCTTTTAAGCGCTTGATATAACCTTCTACCACTTCGCGCCTTGCGCCCGGCCTTGCGCCTGATATAGCGTCACAAACCTGTATTATTGGCGATAGCATGGATGTCATTTCCACCTCATCGTGGTGGGCGCCAATGGCGTTACACACTTCAGGATGTTCCTTATATTTTTCGGCAAGCTGCATACCCAAAATAGCGTGTGGCAATTCGGGGTTGTCATCAGGTACTTTACCAATATCGTGCAATAAGCCCGCGCGTTTAGCGAGTTTTACGTTTAAGCCTAACTCTGCTGCCATTGTAGCACAGAAGTTGGCTACCTCGCGCGAGTGCTGTAACAGGTTTTGCCCGTATGACGAGCGGTAACGCATCCGCCCTACCATCCTGATCAGCTCGGGGTGAAGCCCGGTTATACCCAGATCGATAACGGTACGCTCGCCTATCTCAACAATCTCTTCCTCTATTTGCTTTTTAGTTTTGGCAACAACCTCTTCTATACGTGCCGGGTGGATGCGTCCGTCCGTTACCAGGCGGTGCATTGCCAGACGGGCTATCTCGCGGCGGACTGGGTCGAAACCTGACAGAATAATTGCCTCGGGGGTATCATCCACAATAATTTCGATACCGGTTGCTGCTTCCAGCGCACGGATGTTACGACCTTCACGACCGATTATACGACCTTTGATCTCGTCGTTCTCGATGTTGAAGATAGATACCGTATTCTCGATAGCGCTCTCTGTAGCGGTACGCTGGATGGTTTGAATAACTATCTTTTTAGCCTCTTTGTTAGCGGTTAGCTTGGCTTCGTCAACAATATCCTTGATCTGTGCCATAGCCTTGCTGCGTGCTTCCTCGCGCAGGTTATCTACTAATTGATCACGTGCTTCATCTGCTGATAAACCGGCAATGGTTTCCAGCTGCTGTACGTGCTGGTTCTTAAGGATCTCCACTTCTTCCTGTTTCTTCACCAGGATATCGGTTTGGGTTTCCAGCTTTTTACGCGCGTTGTCCACTTCCGTTTCTTTACGGGTCATGTTCTCCAGCTTCTGGTTAAAAGACTGCTCTTTTTGTTTGATGCCGTTCTCGCGTTGGTTTAATACGTTGTTTTTAGCATTTACTTCCTGCTCGTGCTCGGCTTTCATCTGCAAAAACTTCTCTTTTGCTTCAAGCTGGCGGTTCTTTTTCAGTATCTCGGCGTTGTTCTCAGCATCTTTCAAGATCTTTTTAACCTTGTTCTGGGCGTTTACTTCCTGGTCTTTAAAGAGTTTACGTAGCAGGAAACGCCCTATGACAATTCCTGTTGGGATGCCCGCGAGCAGCCCAATAATGATGTATAATATGATGTTCATTGGTTATTTAGGTTATAAAATAAAAAAACCGCAACTAAACTTCTAAGTGATCATGTATTGTTAAAACTTCTTGTCGGATGGAGTGGATCACGGGTTACCGTTAAATACACGATCAACGCATGCCTCTTTGTAATCCGAAGATATTGAAGCGTTAAGTTTTTAATAGTGAAAACTTAAAATTTAACTGCGGTTAAATCTTAATATGGCTCTGTATATGTAAGAACGTTATTGTTTCGAAAAAAAATCGTTCAGTAAGTGATCCAGTTGATAAACCTTTTCTGCTACCTCGGTATCATCCGTAGTAACTTTTTTATCTGCCTTTAACGACGATGTTGCATAATGCAGCACACACATCGATAACAGATCCTGTTTATCCCTAACCGCGTAATTTTCCTGGTATTCTTTTATACGGTCGTTGATCAGCTTAGCTGCTCGTCTTATAATTTCCTCTTCCTCCATGTTCACCTTTAAAGGGTAAACGCGGTCAGCAATATTTATTTTTATTGAGATTTCTCCCATTTGAGCTTTTCACTTTCTGTATTACTTCTTCAGCAATACAATACACTTATCTATTTCCTGCACAAAGTCGTTAATTTTTTGCTTAATGTCAACACTTTTCTCATTTGTTTCTGAAAACGACTTTGCCAGCTTTAACACACGAAGCTTTTCTTCGAGGTCCTTGGTCTTGTTTGTACTGGCTTTTAAAGCCACATTTAATGCTTCACTTTCCAGTTTAAGCAGGTCATTTTCTTCCTGCAACGCAGCACAAAGCTCAATTAACCGCTCTGTTTTTTCTACAACCTTACTTAATTGTTCTGCTACTGAGGCCATTGTTTAATTAGTGATTTATTGAATTAGCGAATTAGTGATTTCTTTTATTTGCGACGTATTAAATTACCGATCTTTTATTTTAAATCACTAGTTCAATCAATCGCTAAATCACTAATTACTTTCTTATCTCTGCTCCTGCTTCTTTGCCTAAATTATAAATTAATTTCTGCATCACGGCATCAACTGCTTTATCTGTTAAGGTTTTTTCGGTATCCTGCAGCACAAAGCTTAACGCGTACGATTTTTTGCCCGCCGGCAGTTTATCGCCCTGGTAAACATCAAATACATTCACTTCTTTCAGCAGCTTCCTGTCCGTCCGTCCGGCTACCTGCTTCAACTGGCCGAAAGTTACGGCCGTATCTACCAGCATGCTCAGATCCCTGCGCACCGCCGGGAACTTAGATACCTCCTGGTAAACGATCACATTCTTACGCACCGCGTTAAGCACCACGTCGAAGTTAAAGTCGGCATAAAATACTTCCTTATCTAAATCAACTTTCTTTAAAGCGTTAGCGCCTACCTGCCCAAATTTAACCAGCTGCTTACCATTTAGCATGTACTGTAACCCAAAGGCAAGCTTGCTGCAAGTGCTATCTTCTACAACCACGTCGGTTATTTTTAGGCGCTTAAGGATGCCATCAACAACAGCCTTTAAATTATAAAAAGTTACCGGCTTTTGTTTCAGGTTCCATTGCTCGTTGGTGTTGGCACCGGTGATGAACACGCTGAAACGCTGGGTTTCGAGATACTTATCCTCTTTGGTGCTGTACACCTTGCCAAACTCATAAAATTTAAGATCGGCGCTGCGGCGGTTCTGGTTGTAGGCAATGGCCTCCAGCCCCGAGTATAACAGGGTTTGGCGCATCGCATCCAGATCGCTGCTTAGCGGGTTCACTATCTTCACGGCTGCATCCGGGTTATCCGAGTAGCTTAGTTTGGTGAGCGAGTTTGCCAGCATCTCGTTAAAGCCATTTGCGCTCAGCAAGTCGGCAATTACGTTTTGTACTGTATCTTTTTCGGGGCGGATGGAGTTATTTAACGATGCCCTGATTTGTGTAGGGATCTCGATATTGTTGTACCCATAAATACGTAGTATCTCTTCCACCACATCCACATCCCGGGTTACATCCACACGGTAAGGGGGCACCTCGAGCGATAAACCTTCGGCAGTTTCGTTAACAATCTTGATATCTAAAGCGGTAATAATGCTTTTGATGGTATCGTTGCCAATGGCTTTGCCTATCAGCCTGTCTATGGTGTTATAAGTGACCTCGACAGCAAACGCCGCTACGGGCTGCGGATAATGGTCAAATATATCAGACGTTACCTTACCACCCGCTACGTGCTGTATCAGCAATGCCGCGCGTTTAAGGGCAAACACGGTCATATCCGGGTCTGTACCGCGTTCAAAACGGAACGAAGCATCTGTCCTTAACCCAAACCTTTTTGATGTTTTACGCACCGCTACGGCGTTGAAATATGCGCTTTCTAAAAAGATCTCTGTAGTACTTTCGCTTACGCCGCTTTTTGCACCGCCAAACACACCGGCAATACACATAGCCTCGTCGGCATTGCATATCATCAGGTCGTCGGCACTTAGCTTGCGGTCAACATCATCCAAAGTTTTAAATACGGTGCCTTCGGCTACATTCTTTACAATAACCTGGTTGCCTGTTATAGCAGCGGCATCAAAGGCGTGCAGGGGCTGCCCAAGCTCGTGCAGTACATAGTTGGTAACGTCTACCACGTTGTTAATGCTGCGCACGCCTATTACGGCTAAACGCTCTTTTAACCAACCTGGCGACTCGCCTACCTTTATGCCCGATATAGTTAAACCCGAATACCTTGGTGCAGCTGTTTCGTTCTCTATAACAACCTGTATAGGGCTATCGGTGCTATCTACCTTAAAGGCGCTTACATCGGGCTTTTTGATGCCCAGTTTCAGGAAGGCTGCAATATCCCTTGCCGTACCCAGGTGCGATGCCGCGTCGGCACGGTTTGGGGTAAGGCCTATTTCGTACATATAGTCGTCGTTCAGCTTAAAGTAGTCTTTAGCTAATGTGCCTACGGCAACACCGGCATCAAGCACCATAATACCGGCATGGTCGTGGCCTAAGCCTATTTCATCCTCGGCACATATCATCCCTTCGGATACTTCACCCCTTATCTTCGATTTTTTGATGCTGAACGGCTCGCCAACGGTTGGGTAAATGGTTGTACCCACGGTTGCCACCACTACCTTTTGCCCTGCGGCAACATTATGCGCGCCGCAAACAATTTGCAGGTCTTCGCCTGTGCCTACATCTACCTTGGTAACATGCAGGTGATCGGAGTTAGCATGGTCTGCGCATTCTTTAACATAGCCTATCACCAGGCCTTCTAAACCGCCGGGGATGGCCTGCACCTTCTCCAGGCCCTCTACCTCTAAACCGGTACCTGTAAGTATGGTAGATAATTCCGCAGGGGTTTTATCTGTATCAATAAATTCTTTTAGCCAGTTGTACGATATCTTCATTATAGCAGAATGATAATCGGCAAAGATAGGATTTGTTTTGATTTGAGATTTCAGATTTACGATTTTAGATCTACCTTTTTTAGGCAATCCGCTGTCCGTCCGTTTACCTGTACCAACATCGGCGACAGCATCCGGACAATTGGTAAACCAATACTGCACAGGCCTTAGCCACAAGGCAGGTATTTGCTCCTATCAGGTTTAGTTGGGTTAAGTTTTTTGTCCGTCCGTTCCTGTACCGGAAGTTCCGAACATAAAGCGGACACCTTAAGCTTTTATATCTGATTGGCCGCACATGGCCGCATAGTGTCGCTCCCCCAGACGGACGGACACTTTAAGCCTGCACATCTTCTTGTTCGCTTTGTTCGCCCCCCTAAGCGGACGGACAAGATTTCCTCCATGCTTTTTTGGGACAAGATTTTGATAATCAAACAATTATGCGTACATTTTTATCTCCCAACACAATCATCTAAGGACTACACTGCACAGCCATCTAATTTTATATGTATATATAAATATAGTAAGGGAGGGGTATTATATAAAACCGCGGGTTTATATCTTTTATCAGCAAAAAAAGAATGGCAGTAAATGACTATGGGATAAAAAAGCGAAGAGGTAAAAGTTTGACGCCTAAGCAGTCCGTATTGGTAGAAGGGTATGTCAATACCGAGTACAGATAGAACAATGTGGTACATCCTGTCCGTCCGTTTACCTGTGCGAACATCCCGAACATGGCGGACAAACCCACAAACATTTTGTCCGTACCGTTCGGATACTATCGTTACCGAACGGACGGACAAAACACTGGTTACTTACTCATCATCGCTGGTGCTGCTGTCATCATCATCCAGGTTAAGGGTGTATGAGGGCTCTGCGGCACTGTAAGCTTGGTTAGCCTGATCGGTTTCATCAGTTTCGCCAATATCTTCGTTGGTGTTATCAAAGCCATTGCCATGCACATCCTGCTGGCTCACCTGGTCTTCGTTTTCTATTTGGCTCAATTGGTCGTCTTGTTGCAATTGGTCGTCTTGTTCTTCTGGTGAATTTATCATAGTTTATAGTTTTTAAGTTTTGTTTAGATAGAACACCCTACGCTAACACTTGTTTTGGCAATCAAACTAAATTAGCTTAAAAACAAGATATTATTTTGTGAGGATATCAAACTTTTCATACACTTTTTGGGCCACCAGGTCGTACCCTTTGGCATTAAGGTGCAAGTCATCTATCCTTAACGAAGCTGGCGCAACATCTGCATCGTAACTCATTAGGTCGCTACTGCTGCCGGTGTTGTAACTACCTATCAGATATGAGCGCACATCTATAAAATGATTACCGTATGTTTCCTCCAAATAGTTATTAAGACCAGCGAGAATGGCGTAAGACTTACCGCCTTTAAGCTCATCGGGGGTGTTTTTATTAAGAATACTTAATACCAGGTAATGCTGATGCTTCAGCTTACTTATCATTAAAGCAATATCTGCCTTAACCTGTTCGGGGTCCCTGAAATTATTTCTACCCACCCAAATTATGATAGGATACTGATAAAGGTCGCTCCTTTTTACCATTTCGGCAGCTATAGTATTGCTCTTGGCGCCGCTAACCCCTTTATTGATTACGCGTATACCCGTAAGGCGCTGCAACTCTTTGGGGTAGCTCTCCCCGCCTTTTACACCAAATGTAAGGCTATCGCCCCAGGCAACAATTGCTTTGCCATCTGCCAAACCGTCGTTTTTTGCGCAGCTTACAGCTACAAGGATCATCACAAATAACAAACAGATCTTGGTTTTCATTGATATTGGTTTTTATCAGATCATAGCAGCCCTTCATCCCCAAAGCTAAAGTACCCGCTATCGGTTATAATAAGGTGATCCAGCACGTTAATATCTAGCATACGGCCTGCTTCGGCTATTTTTTTAGTAAGTACCAGGTCTTCACGGCTTGGTTTTAAATTACCCGAGGGATGGTTGTGCACCATGATAATGGCACTTGCCTGGTGCTGCAACGCCATGTGAAAGATGATCTTAGGGTCGGCAACGGTACCGCTTAAGCCACCTTTACTTACCAGTTCTTTAGCCAGTACTTTACTTGAACGCCCAATCAGCATGATCCAAAACTCCTCGTGGTTTAAATCTAACAAATGGCGGCGCATAATGTTGTAGCCATCGCGGCTGCTTTTTACTTCATCCAATACTTTAATTTCGGTATCGCCTCTGCGCCTTCCTATTTCAAGCGCAGCTATAATAGATATTGCCTTAGCCTCGCCTATGCCTTTAAATTTGCACAATTCGCCAATGCTTGCCTTGCCAAGCTTATTAAGGTCGTTCTCGTAATGGTGCAGGATGCGCTTGCTTAGTTCAACCGCGCTTTCGTCGCGGCTGCCGCTGCCTATCAATATGGCGATCAACTCAGCATCCGTAAGGGCACGGCGGCCTTGCCCACTCAGCTTTTCGCGCGGTCGGTCTTCTTCGGCCCAGCTTTTAATACTTATTTTATTGGGGTAGTCTTCCACAAGAGGGTAGGTTTGAGTGTCTAAAATAGTTGGAAATAAACATAAAGCAAAAAGATTATTTTACCCTTATTAATCAAAGGGTAATGTACACAAGCAGTAAATACCCTTTATCAATTCTTTTACCCCTTATCAACGGAAATGTAATTGGCATAAGCGGTAGTGTTCCCCTTTTAAGGTGAAGGCAAAGGCATTGCTTCAGCAGTTACGTACATAAGGGGTAAAACGCTAAAGCAGATTTTACTCACCCCTGCCCCTCTCTGCTTCGCAAAGAGGGAAGTTTTTTATTTTCCGCTTTTACTTACCTCCTGTGCGCAGCAGATAGCGGCGCGCATCCCGATATGCATCGGGACGGCATGGGTAAACTCGTAAACAACCAAAATAGAAAAAATAGATCGATAAAAAAGGAATAATTTAACCAACCAAGCGCCAATTTTACTCACCCCGCGGCACTACGTGCGCGACCCTCTTTCTTCCCCTGCGGCGGAAAGAGGGTTAAAGCAGACTCATCCTATTCATTTTTACTGGGTAAGAGGGAAACTTTTTGATTTTCTTTTTTCTCACCCTCTTTGCGCAGCAGAGAGGGTCGGGCAGCGCAGCGAACCCGGGGTGAGTAAACTCATCAGCAGAAAATTTTAGGCAACAAAAAAAGGGATAATGCGCAAGCACTATCCCTTTTAAATATTATTAAATTAAGCTATTAGCTTAAAGCGTTTACAAATTTCGTAAGCTTTGATTTGTTGTTCGAAGCTTTGTTTTTGTGAATAACATTCTTTTTAGCCAAACGATCTAACATTGAAATCACTTTCGACAATAAAGGAGTAGCATCAACCTTAGTTGTAGTACCTCTTAATTTTTTAATAGCGTTTCTGGTGGTTTTTGCCTGATACCTGTTACGCAGACGCTTCGCAGCGTTTGACCTGATTCTTTTTATGGATGATTTATGATTTGCCATCGTATAGCTTTGTTATTCTTTTCTTTATTTTGAGGTTGCAAATATAGGCACACATTTTTAAATATGCAAGCGTATTTAAGTTATTTTTCAATTGTGGATAAATAAGGCAATGTTCATTATTTCATTCGACGGCTATCGGAGGGTTTGATGTGGTTGGGTCTGTCCGCCCTGTCCAGGTATTCCGGGTAGGGAAACGGACGGACAGACATATGTTAGCATTACATTTACAGTTGAAATAATTTTAATGACTGTAATAATTCAGCTACTTTAGCACATCCTGTAAGTTCTAAAACCCGGTAATTCAGGCTCAACTAAATGAAGCGCATCTTCCTCACCTGCATCATCGGTGTAATAACAATCATCACTTGCGCATCGTGGGGCTTTTTTGCGCATTACCGCGTTAACAGGCTTGCCGTTTTTACGCTCCCTAAGGGGATGGCGGGATTTTACAGGGCAAATATCAGCTTCATTACAGAACACGCCGTAAGCGCCGATAAAAAGCGTTACGTGGACAGCACCGAGGCACCCCATCATTTTTTTGACGCCGACCATTACGGTAGGCAGCCTTTTCGGGATATGCCGCAACGCTGGATAGATGCAGCCGCAAAGTACACCAGCGATACCCTCAACAAATACGGCACCGTTCCCTGGGCCATCCAATCCAATTATTACTGGTTGGTAAAGGCCTTTAAGGCGAGAGACACTTTGGCAATCCTTATCTCGTCGGCAAACCTGGCGCATTACATTTCTGACGCGCATACGCCGCTGCACCTTACCCAAAATTACGACGGACAGCTAACCAACCAGCAAGGTATCCACTCTCTTTGGGAAAGCCGCCTGCCGGAGCTTTTTAGTAACGGATACAACTATAACGTGGGCAAGGCAAAATACATCAACAACCCGCTTGCCGAGGCTTTTAAAATCTGCCGCGCTTCTTTCAAAAGTGCAGATACGGTGATACGGGTAGAGCGGGCAATGAATAAAACCTTCCCTGCCGCTCATAAATACGTTATGGAGCAAAGCGGCACCCGCAAGGTTAAAGCATACTCGGTAGCTTACAGCAGGGCATACCACAGGCTGTTAAGAGGTATGGTGCAAAGGCAAATGCGGGCAAGCATCCTCAGTGTGGGCAGCTACTGGTTTTCGGCATGGGTGGATGCCGGGCAACCGGACCTCGATAAACTCATTTTAAAGCCTTTAACCAAAACTGAGAGGCAAAAGATAGATAAAGAGGAGGCTTTGTATAAAGTGGGAAAAGTGTTAGTTTTAGATAAACCTTAACATCTTATTAAATACGCCGTTTGCCTTTTGATACTGTTTACATTTCCTATAAAAACATATTGCCAAAACAGCAAAAGCGAGCGCATAATTTTAAGTAAGGTAGCCGCATTGCCCGAGGTAAGATCGTTCATGAAAACGGCAAGGGCTTCCAAGCCCCAATTAATGATGGAAGGCACGCCGGGTAGAGATTCAAAACACTATTGGGTTAAGGTGGGTTTAAGTAATTTAGATATGTTCCGTACACAGTACGATTTCCATGTCGACCCAAAAACTTCTGAAATATTTTTCCTTGATAGGATGGTAAAAGAAGGCCCAACGGCCATTACCTTAAAACAATGGCGGGAGTATTATCGTAGCGAAGCGTTTAATAATAAGATGCACACCTATAAAAAAGGTAAATTAGTGGTCGTAAATGATTAATCAATGATCAGAAAAAAAGCAGCACGGCTTATATCATCTAACCAGATCAAATGGCGCAGCAACGAGCCATCGCGTTTAGAGACCTTTAGCGATGCGGTTTTTGGTTTCGCGTTAACGCTTATCATCGTATCTATAGAAGTGCCTAAAACCTTTGATGACCTGGTAGAAACAATGAAGGGCACGCTTAGTTTCGCCGCTTGCTTCGCGCTGCTTTTTCAGATCTGGAACAATCAGAATGTCTTTTTCAGACGTTATGGCTTAAAGGACCCGCTTACCAATTTACTTAATGCAATACTGCTTTTTGTGGTGCTGATATATGCCTATCCACTAAAGTTCCTAACCGTCCTCCTATTTTCGGACGGACAGATTTTACACAACGGGCACATGGTAGATATGATCCGCGACGATCAGGTAAAGGCCTTGCTATTGGTGTATGGGGCGGGGTTTGTTGCTATTTACCTGCTATTCTACCTGATGTATCGCAATGCGGCAAAACACGCGGCAGAAATAGAATTAAACCCAAGGGAATTGTATGAAACCAACACCGTAAGCGGCATCAACCTCATCTGTATTCTGATCTGTTTATGCGCCATGGTACTAACCTACCTATCACCAATGGAACTGGCAGGCAAAACCGGGTTTATCTACTTTTTGATACCGGCAGGCTATTTTGTGTGGTACAGCTACAGGGGCAAACAGTCAAGAAAATTATTCGGGAATTAAGCCGCTTGCTTTTTAGATACTTTGCTTTTTATAATGGCATATATCGGTGGTATAACCGATACCAGGATGATAATGATAGCCACCAGCGAGAAATTCTTTTCTATAAATGGCACCTTACCAAACCAAAATCCGCAGAAAAGGAAGATTAGGATCCAGGATACACCACCCATTACATTATACAATGTGTAACGGCCAAACGGCATGTGCCCTACCCCAGCTACAAACGGCGCAACGGTACGTATTATCGGTACAAAACGACTAAAAATAACCGCCTTACCGCCATGTTTATCAAAAAACGCTTTGGTTTGCAGGTAGTAGCTAAGCTTTAAAATTTTATTTTTCTCTTTAAAAACTTTTGGCCCTAAAAATTTACCCAAAAGGTAATTTACGGTATTTCCGCTCACGGCAGCAATGATCAGGATAACGGTAAGCAGGTATATATCAAGGCCCGATTTACCGCCAGCTATCAGCGCACCCGCAGCAAACAGCAACGAATCGCCTGGGAGGAACGGTGTTACAACAAAACCGGTTTCGGCAAATATGATAATGAAAAGGATGAGGTAGGTCCAGTTTTGGTATTCGCTGGTTATCTGCACCAAATGCTTATCAATGTGTAATATAAAGTCGATTATGCTGTGTATAAATTCCAAGGCTGTAAAATTTTAGCAAAAATAGAAAGATATTACGGATAGCCAACCTTTAATATTTTGTACCTATCGGTAACGAGTTTAACAAAACATTTGCATTGTATTTAGCGCTATCGGTACTGCTGGTTAGCCCGTAAAAATAAACGGTGTACAATTTACCATCAGACACATTGTATTTACTTATAGGCGCCAGCACTATTTTAGGGGTTGAAGTTGCTGAAACATTAATATTATAACTCCCCGCTGTTACCTCAGTATAGTTGGTTACGGTTTTGTAAGGAATATTTTTAAAGGCGGTAGTATCGTTAAGGGTTAAATTCATGTTAGCCGGTGTTGGCGATGCATTTACAAACCTTATTTTACCGCGCCCGTTAGGTGGGGTACTACCGGTATCAACCGTTAATATTGAGGTAAGCGAACTATCTTTTCTAATACCGGTTACAAACCAGGTATAGGGCACACCAGGCTTTAACGAACCGGGCAGCGTTAGCAAGTTAGTTGGATTAACCCCGTTGGTGGTAATTGATGTACGGATCTGTAACGGCGTATCGATAGTATTAACCAGAAAGTAACCCGACGCGTTAGGATAATAATATGCGCCTGTACCCTGCTTTATAAAGAAAGCATATAGGTTGAAAGGTTGTATATCCGGGCTTAAATTAACTATTTGCAACCTGGCATTTTGACCGCTGCTGGCATTTACCCCTGTTTTACTGCAAGATTGTATTAACGGCAATATCATCAATACCGTTACAAATAAGGTAAGGCTCAATAGTACGCCGCTTTTATTTTTGTTAATCATCGTTATTGATTAATAATTAAACCCGTGGAAGGGGTTGTGTTTCCCGGATCGGTTAATCCCGCTTTGGTAAATAATGTATATGCACGGCCAATTTGCAAAATGCGTTCTTCCTGACTTAACAAAGTTGGGGTGCCTGCTTTATAAACTTGTATCTTTTCTACACCTTCTTTTACGGTTACATATACCGACGAACTTTTAAAGCTTCTTTTATTTATTTTAACCACTTTTTTTGCATCATCTGTTATTACGATATCTACAGCCCCTAAATTGGGTGAAGTGTGTACAAACCTTATCGACGAAACTTTATTTGATAGAGTGGATAAGGTATCCTGTGTGGTGAATGAGTTTTCTACGGTGCCATCGGTTACATAAAATGAATACACACCGGCCGAATCTAATTTAATAGGCACACTAAATAACACTTCACCATGGCCCAATCTTTTTACCTGGTAGTTTTGCTCACCTAAAGGCGATTGTATATATCCTGATGAACCTAATGGATACGTTGACGACAAATTATTTAACCTGCTGCCGTTAACATAAACATTCAGCGTATCGGTAGAGGCATTTATAAAATTCAGGTAAGTGGTAGGCACTTTAGATGGCGCCTCATCAAACTTATTACAAGCTGCGACAGCTACCATACTTAACAAAGCAATAAAAACCGGTATTTTAAATCTCATCATTTATCAATAGTTGCTATATAACTCAATTATAACAAGTATTGTTATAAGACTAATAAAAAAGTCCGGCTAAAGCCAGACTTTTTTATTGTGATTGGTGATTAGTTCCTTTAACTCCTAATCTCTGATCACGAACCTCTAATTCTCTAACTATGCATAACTGTTAAGCATCACCGGCATAACCAGCATCAGCACGTCTTCGTTCTCGTCGCCGCCTTGTGGTAATAAAATACCGGCACGATTAGGGGTCGACATCTCTAACGACACTTCTTCACAATTTAAATTCTTCAGCATTTCTATCAGGAAACGGGCGTTAAAACCAATTTCCATATCGTCGCCTTCGTACTGGCAGCTTAAACGCTCGTGTGCTTCATTAGCAAAATCAATATCTTCTGATGATATATTCAATTCGCTTCCGTTTATTTTTAACCTAACCTGGTGTGTGGTTTTATTGGCGTAAATGGCAACGCGGCTAAGCGAGCCTAAGAACGCCAAACGGTCAATAGCCAGTTTGTTAGGGTTTTCTTTCGGGATAACCGCTTCGTAATCCGGGTAGCGCTCGTCAATTAAACGACAAACCAAATTGATGTTGCCAAATTTAAAGAAAGCACTTGTGCTGTTGTATTCAACTGATACGTTAACATCATCTGCCGGCAGTGCCGATTTTAATAACGTTAACGCCTTTTTAGGCAGTATAAATGATGTGGTACTATCCGCTTTGGCATCTTTACGACGGTAACGCACCAGCTTGTGGGCATCGGTAGCTACAAAGGTAAGGTGCTGGCTGCTTAGCTGGCAAAATACCCCCGTCATAGCAGGGCGCAGCTCATCATTGCTAACTGCGAATATGGTTTTATTGATAGCCTCGCCCAGTACAGACGCAGGTAAGTTTACTGATGATGCATTTTCAACAACCGGGATCTTAGGGAAATCTTCGCCGTTTTCGCCGCTAAGCTTGTATTTACCGTCGCCGGCGCTTATCTCAATAGCAAAGGTGGTATCATCTACCGAAAAGGCTACAGGCTGCTCCGGTAACGATTTTAAGGTATCCAGTAATATGCGCGATGGTATAGCTATACGGCCATTCTCTTTTGCCTCTACAGCCAAAGAAGTGGTCATGCTGGTTTGCAGGTCGGTAGCAGAAATGGTTAAGTTCCCTTCTTTTATCTCGAACAAAAAGTTTTCCAGTATTGGCAATACGGTGCTGTTGCTTAAAGCACCGCTTACAGACTGTAATTGCTTAAGTAGTGTTGATGTGGAAACAATAAATCTCATGATATAATTAATGTTTATCTACCAAAAGTATAAAATTTAATGAGCATACTTTCGCTTGCGGATATAATGTTGAAAAATAGCGAATATAAACACTATACCGATGGGTACAATATTATTTACAAGCTGCCAAAACAGTTTCTCTTCGCGGATACGGGCGCGGTTAAGCAGGCGGATCTGAATCTCTTTGCTGCGCAGCGAAATAAGGCCCGAATCATCGGTCATGTAATCGGCTATGTTTAGCAGTAGGTTTTTATTGCCATAGGTTTGGCGGCTGTAGTGGTCGTAGCCCAAAGGGAGTGGTGAACCATCGCTGCCAACCTGGTTACGCAAGATATCGCCATCGCTTAGCACGATCATTTTTGTTGGAGTACCTTGCGGTTGTATAGTCACCTTTTCCGTCAAGCCCTCTGGTAACGGCCGGTTTTTAAAATCAGAAGTAAAGCTACCTTCAAGCAAAACGCCTGTAATTTTAGGGTTGCTTTGAAAATCTTTAGGCTTTGGCTCGTCCTGCAAGGCCTGTAGCGAAAGCACTTTAGGTGTGCTTATTTTTTTATTATACGGCGATGATGTAAGCAGGATGGTTTTCTCGATACTTTTGGTATCCAACAAATCGATAGTACTCGCAAACTGGCTGGTAATGCCGTCCAGGTTTTTTACAATGGGGTGCTTGGATAACGGCAAAAACACCGGGTAGTACAACCATTGCAGCATCTGGATCTGCGCCTGCCCGCCTGCGTTGCCCGTAGTAACAGGGATAGGCGCGCAATTCATATCGGCGATCAGGTCGTAATTGATCCTTACCCCGTAGCGGAATAGTTGGTCGTCTAAATTTAAATTTTTGTTAAAGGCCAGTTGCTCGCCACCATGGCCGCGCAGACTGTCCAGTTCGGCGCTTACCTGGTCAATTGCCCAAAGCACACGGCCGCCATGCATAATGTATTGGTCTACCTTAAATTTCTCCAGCTCGGTAAAGGCTTTATCGGGTTTAGCAATTACAAGCATACTCACTTTGGCAAGGCTATCCAACGGGATGCTGGCAAGGTTGATACGGCCCACCAAATACCCATCGGCAATGGAACGCATAGCATCGTTCAGTTGCAGATCTGTAAGTTCGTCATGGCCTTCGGTAAACCCAATGCGCTGCTTGCCGCCATACACAACTTTCTTTATAGATGATGTAAAAGCGTATTCCAAATTTTGAATAGAATTATTCAGGATCTCATCGGGCGAGAGGTTCATGTTGCTTTGCGATTGCAGCAATTTTACAGGGATACTTTTATCGCCATAATTAACCAGCGCGTACGGGAATATTACCTTCTGTGATACGCCGTCATCGGTTTTAACACTTAGGTTTTGCGCCTCGATACCTTTGGCTGCCAGATCTTCATACGCTTGATTTTGCTGCTCGTTAGACAGGCCTTTTATAGGGTCTACAAATTCATATTTCAGTTCACCTCGGCTGTAGGCTTGAAGGTCGGCCAGCATATCCTTTACGGATGTTTGCAGCCTTTTCATCCCCCCGGGGAAATCTTTTCCCTCCAGGTAAACCGTAACAGTTACCGGCTGCTTAAGGCTATGCATTACATTGCGGCTAACCTGCGATATGGTGAAGCGTTTCTCCTTAGTAAAATCGAAACGGGTGAATAATTTATCGGAAACGATTGTTACAGCTGTTAAGGAAAACATGACGCCTAACACACTTAAAAAAACAGTATTTATAAACTTTTTGCCTGCCTGCCTGTGCAATACAAACAAGGTAAGCCACAAAAAAAATATCACAAGTACAACAAAGTACATCAGATCGCGGGTATCTAATACCCCACGACTGATAGATTGGTAATGTTCGTTGATCCCCAAGCCTTGCAGGCCCAGGTTTTGAAATGATAGTATGGAACTTAATGAATCGAACCCGCTGTAAAAAAAGAAACAAAGGAAAACCGCGATGGTAAAAGCTATTACCTGGTTCTTACTAACCGACGAAGCAAATAAACCAATAGCGGCAAACGACGAACCTAACAGGAACAGGCCGATATAAGAGCCGATAACCGCACCCGTATCGATATTACCCTGTGGTGTACCCAATGTATAAACGCTGAAGTAATAAACCAACGTAGGTATCAATGCGAGCAGCACAATGGCTACGCCCGCAAAGTATTTACCTAAAACTATCTGTATATTGGTTAATGGGCGGGTGAGCAATAGTTCAAATGTGCCCTCCCTCCGCTCCTCAGCAAGTGAGCGCATGGTGATGGCCGGCACTAAAAACATAAACAGGTATGGAGCGGTACTAAACAGGCTATCAAGCCCGGCGTAGCCGTAAGCCAGGATGCTGGTTTCGGGAAACACCCACAAAAACAACCCTAAAACAAGCAGGAAAACGCCAATGGTGATATACGCTACCAACGAGCTGAGATAGGTTGTTATTTCTTTTTTAAGAATGCTAAACACTTTATTGGGATTGTTATGAGTAAACGCCCGAAAATACGATTATTGTGCAGCAAAACTTAAATGTGCAAAACAAAAAAGCCCCACGATGTATCGGGGGGCTTTCCTATAAGGCTTGGTTGAATTTGAAGCTGGAGGCTAAACGTGCTGCAACCTGGCTAAATGTTAAAACCTGAAGCCCAAACGGATAGCCGCAATATTCGTATTTACATTTGATTGATTAAAGCCCTGGTACCTGGCACTAATTTCAATCCCGTTTCTAAAGGTATAACCCACGCCAAGATCATAATCAAACGAAGAGTCGGAGCCTTTACGGGTATAAAATGACTTCCCAATTTGCCCTTCAGCAAAAAGACCGTCTCCAAAATAATGCTTTACACCGATCATAATAGGGATTGAGCCCACACCCGATCTTTCCTCGCCTACAACAGATTTGGTGTATTGCTTCAACTCATCCGTAAAAAAATACCGCCTGTAACCCGTGGATGCGGTAATAAAGGTAGATTTAAAAACTGGATACTCGTATTTGGCATAAGCGCCGAATACGGATGAATAGGCTTCATGCAGATGCCCAAGCGGGAGGCCGGCTTCAAACCCAAAATTCCATTTAGCGGGCCTTGGTACTGGCGATATTTGCGCAAACGAAGTGATAGACAAGCCACATAAGATGGCTGATAGCAATAGTAATTTTTTCATTCTTTTAAGTTATAATAGATTGCTTAATAAGAACAAACGTAAAGATTATAGAAATCACAAAACGTTAAAGGGATGTTAATGAATGTTAAGGCATAGTCGTATAATTTAACAAATGGCCACGGGGTTTTTTGATGGGCATTAAACAAAATAGGCCCTCTCAAACTAGTTAAGAGGGCCTTTAATGTAGCCTTAGATATTAGAAGCTATACGCTAAACGGGCAGATACTTGGCTGATGGTAGTACCACTTTTTGTCCACCCTTCGTAACGTACGCCAAGATCAACACCGCCGCCGAATGCGTAACCGATACCCGGAGAGTAGGCAAACGTTGTAGTGTTGCCACTAGAGCCAAGTATACTTTCATTTACAAATGCAGCACCCACTTGTGCTTCACCATAAAAACTTTCGGCAAAGAAATATTTCACGCCAACTTTTACAGGAATAGCATAAAGTTTATAACCGATAGACTTAGCGTCATCGTTTGATAAAAATTTGTTGTAACCCACAGAACCTGTGATGAAAGTTTTATCAGCTATTGGGTGGTCATATTTTAATGAACCGCCAATAACTAAATCAGAAACGTCTTTTGCATCGCCTAAAGGTAAGCCTGCTTCAAAACCAATGCTAAATTTTCCAGTTTCTTTTGATGATTGCGCGAATGAGCTGATCGAGATACCGCATAATACGGTTAATAGTAATAGTGCTTTTTTCATAATTTTATAATTGTGTGATTTTAAGTAAGGCATTGCAACACCGTATGCTTTGCCCGGTTTGTTGGCTATATGGACGCTAATACCCAATATTCCGTTACAAAAGAAACAAAAAAATATATAAATCACTCTAAATGTGCGGTTTATTTATTGGTAAGATCGATAAATATATTCTCTAAAGTATTGCCTTTGTTGTTTCCCCTTAATTGCTCAAGCGTATCATTTGCAACAATTGTTCCCTTGTTAATGATAATCACCTGGCTGCAAACGGCTTCAACCTCCTGCATAATATGGGTAGACAGGATGATGGTTTTTGTTTTACCCAGCTCGGTAATTAACTGGCGAATGCCTACCAATTGGTTTGGATCAAGGCCGGAGGTTGGCTCATCAAGTATCAGCACCTGCGGGTCATGTAATATGGCTTGGGCAAGCCCCACCCTTTGGCGGTAGCCTTTTGATAGCTGGCCTATCTTTTTATGCTGCTCCGGCCCAAGGCCGGTTTGTTCAATAACTTCGGCAATGCGCTTGTCAGCATTCTGCAGGCCATGGATACCCGCTACAAAAGCCATCGATTCCTTTACATACATATCGGTATATAAAGGGTTACTCTCCGGCAGGTAGCCAATATTGCGTTTAACGTTTAATGTATCTTTACCAATATCGAACCCGCATACAGATGCCGTGCCCGATGTTTGGGGAATAAAGCAGGTAAGCATTTTCATGGTGGTAGATTTGCCAGCGCCATTTGGCCCCAAAAAGCCAAGCACACCAACACCAGCCTCAAAACTGATACCATCCACAGCCTTTTGCTGCCCGTAAACTTTTGTTAACGCATCTACCTTTATGCTCATATGCGGTAAAGTTAGAGATTAAGTCGGAAGTCCGAAGACAGTAAGTCGGAAAGTCTGAAAGACAGTAAGTCCGGAAGAAAAGAAGAGAAACTTCTTCCATCATCTTTCGGACTTTCTGTCTTTCAGACTTTCGGACTTTCGCCTCTAAAAACTATCTTTGCCCCTATTATGAGCAAATCAACCGACGAACTTTTTAAAAATGTTATATCGCACAGCAAAGAATATGGCTTTGTTTTTCAATCGAGCGAGATATATGATGGCCTTAGCGCAGTTTACGATTACGGCCAAAACGGCTCGGAGTTAAAAAACAACATCAAAACCTACTGGTGGAAATCAATGGTACAAATGCATGATAACATCGTTGGGATCGATTCGGCAATATTTATGCACCCAACCATTTGGAAAGCAAGCGGCCACGTTGACGGCTTTAGCGACCCGATGATTGACAATAAAGACAGCAACAAACGTTACCGCGCCGACCAATTATTGGAAGACCGCGTAGCTAAACTGGACGAAGAAGGCAAAACCAGCGAAGCTGAAGAACTACAGATCGAGATGGACAATGCCCTAAAAGCCGAAGATCTACCCCGCCTTAAAGAACTCATCATCGAACAAAATATAAAATGCGCGGTAAGTGATACTGCTAACTGGACAGATGTGCGCCAGTTTAACCTCATGTTTAGCACGCAGGTTGGCGCCATTGCTGATGAATCGGAAACCATCTACCTTCGCCCGGAGACGGCACAGGGGATCTTTGTGAATTACCTTAACGTACAAAAATCGGGCAGGATGAAGATCCCTTTCGGTATCGCGCAAATTGGTAAGGCGTTCCGTAACGAGGTTATAGCCCGTCAGTTCATCATCCGCATGCGCGAGTTTGAGCAAATGGAAATGCAGTACTTTGTACGCCCCGGCACACAAAAAGAATGGTTTGCCAAATGGAAAGAAACCCGTTTAAAATGGCACCTTGCTTTAGGTACTGATGCCGCCAAATACCGTTACCACGAACACACTAAACTGGCACACTATGCCGATGCCGCTTATGATATCGAATTTGATTTTCCGTTTGGCTTTAAAGAGGTTGAAGGCATCCACAGTCGTACCGATTTTGATTTAAGCCAGCACGAGAAATTTTCGCGCAAAAAGATGCAATATTTCGATCCTGAATTGGGCGAAGACGGCAAACCATACGGTAACTATATCCCCTACGTTATTGAAACTTCGATAGGGTTAGACAGGATGTTTTTACTCACAATGATAAACGCGTACGAAGAAGAAGACCTAAGCACCGAAGAGAAACAGGATAGCCGCACCGTGTTGCGCCTGCACCCTTGCCTTGCGCCTGTTAAAGCAGCTATTTTCCCGCTGACTAAAAAAGACGGTTTGCCCGAAAAAGCCCGCGAAATAATGGACAGGCTGAAACTTGATTTCAACATACAATACGAAGAAAAAGATGCCATTGGTAAACGTTACCGCCGCCAGGATGCCATTGGTACACCTGTATGTATCACGGTAGATCACCAATCGCTTGAAGATAATACCGTAACCATTCGCCACCGAGACAGTATGGCACAGGAACGCGTACCTGCCGACCAATTAGAAAAAATAATTGGCGACATGGTTAGCTGGAAAAACCTGTTAGGATAGTTAGTGAGTAAGTCCGGTAAGACCGAAAGATACAAAGCGCCCTAATTGGGGCGCTTTTTTATTACACCCAAACAATTCTCTCCTACGCTCCTTTTGTGTTTATATGAAAACACAACTACATGCAAGTAAAAATTAAAGATCAGCCCTTTTATATCCAAAGCACAGCGGTGCTTTTTGGGCTTATATTGCTGGTGTATGTAATGGTACAACTGGCCGATATATTAGTTCCCCTTGCCTTTGCGGCATTTTTAGCGGTATTATTAAACCCTTTGTTTAACCGGTTGGAGCGGAAAAAGGTGCCGAAAGTTTTGGCAATTTCCATTTCAATGCTGATAGCGATAATTGCGGTGGCTACCGTGTTTTATTTTTTGAGCACACAAATAGTACAGTTTGGCGATTCGTTACCTATGCTGCAAAAAAAGTTTGAGTCGATAACCGTCGAACTTAAGAACTGGATCCAGCAAACATTTGGCGTGGAGATAAGCAAGCAGGAAAAAATGTTGAAGGATGCGCTAAACAACAGCCAGGCAATGGTGGGTAAAACCGTAAATGGCTTGCTGGGCACATTAGCTATCATCTTCCTGCTGCCGGTGTACATCTTTTTGATGCTGCTTTACAAAACGCTCATCCTTAACTTTTTATATGAAGTGTTCTCTGAAGAAAACTCCAAAAAAGTAAGTGATGTGCTAAGCGAAACCAAAACAGCTATACAAAGCTACATCGTAGGTTTACTGATAGAGATGATCATCGTAGCCGCTATGAACTCTACGGCCCTGATTTTATTAGGCGTAAAATATGGCATTTTGATAGGTTGCATCGGTGCTATATTAAATCTTATCCCCTATTTAGGCGGCATAATAGCGATAGCATTGCCTGTGTTAATGGCTACGGTTACTAAAGATGGCTACACAACCCAGTTGGCAGTTATAGGCGCTTATATTGTGATCCAATTTATCGATAACAACATATTAGTACCACGCATTGTATCTTCTAAAGTACAGATAAACGCCCTGATGAGCATCATTGTAGTGTTACTGGGTAACGCCCTTTGGGGGGTATCGGGCATGTTTTTGTCTATCCCGTTTGTGGCGGTGCTCAAAATAATTTTCGACCGGATAGACGACCTTAAACCCTGGGGCAAATTACTTGGCGATTACATCCCAACCCACCACATGGGCGAGCGATGGGGGAACCGGAACAGAAAGAAAGCGGTATTACCGAAAGAAGATCATAGTTAATGGTTCATAGCCGTATTATTAAATAACAAAAGTCCGCGATAAAACTCGCGGACTTTTTGTTGAAGCTATCATGAACCATCAACTATAAACTAATTAATGACTTACCGGATTATCGGCTTTGTTTAACGTGCCATTTGTAAATAGTATTGGGTTTACCTTTTTAGGATCGCCCTGGTAAACCCAGATGATGTTTCCAATATATTTACGGAAAGCATCGCTTACTTGCGTTGGGGTCAATTTCTTTACATCCTCTGCAAGGGTTAAAGATCGCCTCCAGTTGTTATGCAATACCTCGTTAGATGCTATTGAGCCGGCCTGCGCGGTGTTAGTTTCGTTTTTGTAGTAAAAACCCGTTAGGTACGTCACTTTCATATCGGCAACATCTGCAGCGTTAAAGCCATCGCGTTTTAGCCGATCAACCAGTTTATCAAATACAGCAATGTACTTATTAGGTTCGGTGGTTGAGACAGAAAACTTAGCAACCGACGTTGACCCCACGCTAAACCACGATTGCGGCGCGTAAGACAAGCCATTGTTGGTACGGATGTCCAAAAAGTGCTTATCGGCAAATATGCGCATGGCAACATTAAAGGCGTCAAAATCGGCCGTGCCCGGGGCAGGGCCGCTGGTAACACCCTCTACGTAGTTGGTAGCCAGGTCGCGCTTTTCAGCAGAGAAAGTGTTTTTATATGCCCTAAAGAAGGATTTCTTCAATTCGAACGGCACACCTCTTTTAATGGTGCTTAACATACCTTTTACCTTGGCCTCAATATCCGCACGGTCCAGATCCGCAACTACAACAACCAGCATGCGCGATTTTGTTAATACCGAGTGGTAATAAGCTTTCGTTTCTTCGGCTGTTAAAGGCTGAATGGTTTCCGGGGTACCGTTAGGGTCTTTTGCATAATCACGGCCGTTAAAAGCAACTTTATCAGCATACTTATCAATTGCCTCGTCGGGATTAGAATCTTCAGCCTTGAGCTGGTTTATCTGATCCTGTTTGATACGCGTAAATTCCTTAGCATCAAATTTGGGAATAGTTAATGCTTCAACATATAAAGGCCATGCGGTTTCAAAGTCGCTTTTTATACAGTTAATCTTAATTACCGAATAGTTTTTAAGCGCCAAGCCATAAACGGCAGCACTAATTTTATCCAGCTGATTTTTAAATGCGTTTTTATCATGCTTTAAGGTACCGCACTCGTTAAGCGCGTTCATGGCCATGGCCTCGATACCGGCTTTGGCTGCCGGGTAGTTTTGCACGCCGCCTTTTATAATGGTCTGTATCTCTACAATATCGTTACCGCTCGGCTGAACAATAACTTTCACACCATCAACCATCATTTCGTAAGCTTTTTGCTGTGCCGCGGCAGGCTGTGCGCCCCCGGTAGCAGCTGCTACAAGCAATAGGTATATATATTTCTTCATTGTGGTTAGGTTAAATTATTTTGCTACAAAAAAAGATGCAGCATTTACTTGTTTGCTTAATTCCGGTGTGATTACGATACCCGATACCATTGGCTTGCCTGCTATATACGTGTTTATATATTTAGCGATATCGGCACGGCTAACTTTTTGGTAGTTATTGTTAAGATCAGTGTAGTAATTGAATGATGTGCTGCACCATTGAAAGCTTAACTGCGATGGCAGCGAAGACGGTTTCTCTAACTCGCGGCTATGGTTACGCAGCAAAATAGCTTTGGCATCGGTAAGTTGCTCATCAGTGTAGTAATCTGCTTTGCCCCACATGGCTATCTGGTTGCGCACTTCATCATTACACTCCTTAAGTTTTGTTGGGTTTGGTACCACAAACATATCTATCATACCGGTATAGTGGCTGGTACCATAGCTTACACTTGCTGATGAGGCAAGCCCTTTGTCAATAAGTGCCTGCTGTAATTTAGACGAATTTAAGCCAACAACAGCAGTGAAAACATCAGCAGCAACGGTTGATGCAGAATCTGTCATATAAGCGGGACCCTGCCATGCATACATCATCATAGGCGTACGTGCTATCGACATTTCCTTTACAAAAGCATCATTCCCGGCAAGCGGCGGGAACGCAGGGATAGGATACTTTACATGCGGATCGAAGCCGCTGTTTGGCCAGTCCCCAAAGATGTCTTCGGCCCTTTTAAAGGCATCTTCATGCTTTACATCGCCGCATATTGTTAGCAAACTATTGTTAGGATGATAATATTTATTTTTGATGATGGTCATCTTCTCCGGTGTTGCAGTATTGATCACCTCGTGGATGCCAATGGCCATTTTGCGCGTAATGAGGTCGCCCCACATCCTTTTGCTTAACTCAAAATATAACTGGAAACCCGGGTTACTCTCGTTACGCTGAAATTCGCCGTCAACAACCGGGCGTTCTTTTACCATTTCTTCCTGTTTAAAATCGGGGAAACGGATACACGAGTTCATTAAGTGCAAACCGCCGTCCAAGCTATCCTTACCAACGGTAAAGTAGTAGTTTACACGCTCATCGCCGGTGGTGCCATTCCAGATAGCGCCAAGTTCCTGTGTACGTTTCAGAAATTTCTCTTGCGACGGGTAATCCTTATTCGCTTTAAAAAACATATGCTCAAAAAGGTGCGATAAGCCACTATACTCGGGGCCTTCGGTATATGCACCGTTCTTTACAGCAATTTCGATAGTAGTAAGCGGTACTTTGTTATTTTCGATTACAACAACATCCAATCCATTTGGTAGCTTCTTGTAAAAGTAGCCCTCGGGTAGCCGGGGCTGGGCAACCGCGCACAGGGCTGTTAGCATACCTATAGTGGTAGACGTTAATAGTTTAGTAATTTTAAGGGTCATATACTTGCTTTGATATCGTGTTAGAGTATGATTCCCCTAATATATTACAAGTAATTTAAAAATAGCTAAGGGTTGTTACCGAAATTTAATGACCACCCTTTTACCCGATACATTTTCTAAAAATGGTTTAAAAATCAAATTGGCGTTCTCGCGGGCTTTGCCTAACAGGTTCATTTCGGTAGCGGTGGTTAGCATCTTCTTTTCGGCCAGTTTGTACACATCCTCTACCATGGCACGTGCCTTATCTGGAAACCAAACGCCGGATACATCGTACACCTTTGATTTTTGGTGATCGAGTTTAACGTAACATATCTCGGGCTGGGGCAAGGTTATCTCCACCGTGTCTTTACTTTGGTTAATGTCTGCACGTTTTACTTTAGTAAGATCGATACAGGCGGTCACCTCGCCCACTGCGACAAACAATACACGCGAATCTGGCAGGATTCGGTACAACTCTTTCTTCTCCACCACATCTTTCATGGCGTACTTCACCAACTCAAGCTTACCCATGCTTATCACGCGCGATACCATGGCATCTTCGGTAACCTCTGTGCGGGTGGTGTTAAATTCATGTTTGATATAAAAGAAAAGGAAGACCAAAAACCCGGTAATGATCAGGGCGAAGACAAGGGTTAAGGATGTTTTGGAGCGTTGGGTATTTAACATGCGGGGCTATTATATACCCATACCTACAAACAAAAATAGCGATGGTTTGCACCATCGCTATTAACAAGAATATTTGATACTTAATTAAGCGTAGGTAACGCTCAAAGTAATTGGAACGCTAAGCGCTTTAGATATAATACAGCCTGCCTTTGCGCCTTCTGCAACTTCTTTGAATTTTGCTTCGTCCACACCGTCGATAACAGATGCTTTCAGTTCCAAATGGATGCCTTTAATTTCTAATGCTTGCATATCAAGGTCAAGTATAGCATCTGTAGTTAAGTCGCCCGGGGTGATGCCTTGCTGGGTTAAGGCTGCGCCTACAGCCATAGTGAAGCAACCAGCGTGTGCAGCAGCTATCAATTCTTCGGGGTTGGTACCCACGCCATCTGCAAAGCGGGTTTTAAATGAATACTGTGTTTTATTAAGGATAGTGCTTTGTGTGGTTATTTCGCCTTTACCTTCTTGTAAGGTGCCATTCCAATGTGCATTTGCTGTACGTTTCATAATTTATGTTTTCTGAGTTTTTGCTAATTTACTTTGTTGGGTTGATATAAAAAATATTTAATGTTACCATTTCGCACGTTCGTACTGCACGGGCCACTCCACCTCTACACCAAGTTCGTGCGCGGCACGTAACGGGAAGTGCGGATCGCGCAGAACCTCGCGGGCCATTACCACCATGTCTGCCTGCCCGGTTTCGATGATCTCGTTGGCTTGTTTGGATTCGGTTATTAAACCAACCGCGCCGGTAAGGATCCCGGTATGCTTTTTAATTGCTTCGGCAAACTCAACCTGATAACCGGGCTTAAGCGTGATCTTTGCACCTGCAACGTTTCCCCCTGTAGAACTATCTACCAGGTCAACCCCCTTTTCATTCAATATTTTAGCTAACGCGATAGAATCATCAATAGTCCATGCACCTTCCGTCCAATCGGTTGTAGACAGGCGTACAAACAGCGGGTATTCTGCCGGCCAAACCTCTTTCACGGCATCTATTAGCTCTAACAAAAAGCGGCTGCGGTTCTCGAACGAGCCACCATATTCATCCGTACGCTTATTGCTATGCGGCGACAAAAATTCGTTGATTAGGTAACCATGTGCACCATGCAACTCTACAACTTTAAAACCCGCTTTAACAGCACGGATGGTAGCCGCTTTAAAATCGGCAATAACTTTGGCTATTCCTGCTTTATCCAGTTCTACAGGCACAGTTTCGCTGCTGCTGAAGGCAACCGCACTTGGCGCTACCGATTGCCAGCCATTTTCTTCGCTGGGTTGGATCTGTTTGCCGCCATTCCATGGCTGGGCGTGACTTGCCTTGCGGCCGGCATGTGCTAATTGCATCCCGGCTACAGCGCCATGCTCTTCAATAAAAGTGGTTATCCCTTTCAGCTTGGCAATGTGTTCGTCCCTCCAGATTCCCAAGTCGGCAAAGCTGATACGGCCTTCGGGTGATACCGCGGTTGCTTCAGTAATAATAAGCGACGCGCCACCCGTTGCAAATGCACCCAAATGCACAAGGTGCCAATTACTTGCAAAACCATCAACGCTTGAGTATTGGCACATGGGCGATACTACAATGCGGTTTTTAAATTCGATACCTTTTATTTTAAGCGGAGAAAAAAGATGCGGCATGTTGTGTTTGTTTGTTGTACAAATATGTACAAGTAACATGCATTAGGGTTCATGGTTTTGTCATGAACCCAATAGGCATCATTTATTTACGTAGGAATGAAGATTGGATATTTATGGCGGCTTTACGGAGTTGAAACCGCGACAGGCAGTACCTTGCCATTAAAAAAACGGTGACCCGATACGGCGAAATCGGCAATATATTTACCCATTTCGAACGCCATAACCGGCGATTCGTAACCCGGGAAAGCCTGTTCAAGCATTTCAGTTTGTGCCGATCCTAATGCGAGGCAATTTACTTTGATGCCTTGTTCTACCAGTTCTTGCGCAAGGCATTCGGTAAGAGTATGCAAGGCTGCCTTACTTGCCGAATAGGCCGACAAACCGTTAAACTTAGCACTTCCCTGGAAGCCGCCCATGCTGCCGATATTAAGGATATGCGAACCATCGCCCATAAACTTCAACAGGCTTTGAATAATACGCACGTGGCCTATGTAGTTACTTTGCAGCATCTCAACAAAATCGCTCTCCTGCAACTGCATAAATGGTTTATTAATGAGCACCCCGGCATTATTTACCAATGCATCAACCTTTCCATCAAAGTTTGCCGTTATAAACTGTTCCAATCCGGCATAATCATCATGTACTATATCAAAGGCGATAGCAAAAACCTCACAATCAGGATTTAAGCTTTTTGCAATTTCCAGCAAACGGGTAAGCTTTTCCTGCGATCTCGCAAGTGCCATTACCTTATGTTTACCAGATAATATCAATTCCAATACAGCCTCGAATCCTACGCCGCTGCTGGCGCCTGTTATAATGATGTTCATAGTTTAAATGGATCTATCAATTCCACTTTATTACCAAGCGATTTGAAGTCGGCAATATTATTTGTCAGCAAAGGTAACTTTTGGACTAAAGCAGTAGCATAAATTATTGCATCCGGGAGTTTAATACGGTATTGTTTGCGGATGGTTATCGTTTCCTGAATTACTGATTCTGATAAAGGAATAATTTGACAAGAAGAACAAATCTCCTGCATATATCGCTCAGCAATCTCCGTTTCAAAAGAAAAGCCCATTGCTTCAACATACGAAATAACCGAAATTTGTGCCGAAGAATTTGGAGGTATTAAATCAGTTATTTTAAGGACATTTTTTGATATGTAAATAAGAATATTTGTATCAAAAATCACGATCCCATTCCTTTCTTATCTCTCGTTGCCATTCAGATGGATCTTTTATATTCTCGAATAACTTTTTATCGCCGATTTCTTCCTGTACTTTTTTTATTCGCTCGTAAGTTGATTGTGGATCGTTTAGTTGCGTTCCGGTTTGCTCAACAGCAACATCATGTACATACGGGATCTCACTCAATATCTTTTTGAGCGATTCCGTGCGGTCATCATCTACTTTCACAATCAGCGTTGTCATATCCTAAATTACAATTTAAATCTCAAACTATCAACTTCTCCTCTACCGGATGTTTAATGAGGTAAAGGCCATCGCTTATCAGTTTATTATACTCGTGCTCGTTAGTTGCTTTTTGCTCCAGGAAGTTCCTGATCTCTCCTGCCAGTGTTCGTTCTGCTTCTTCATGGTCCAAAAGCTCCAGTATCTCCAGGGCGCAAAGCCAATCGTCATGATGAAATTTTTGGAGCGTCATCCATACATTGCCTAAAAAGCCAAGGTCGCCGCCTGTGTGGCGGCGGTTGCGCACCTGTTGGTATAGCTTATGCAGCTCTTTGGTATTGTGATCATATTCGGAGTGGTGCGTTCCTGTTATCGATTTATAAGCTATCTCTAAAAAGGCATCCTTATCGGCCGCGCCGCAAAAAACCGAGGTTATTTGTTCCCCCACTGCCATGTCGTAAACTCCCCATGATGGGTCGAATAAGACATGCCCTTTTTCACTTAAAACCGTACATTTTTCGAAAGTGATCAGCACAATTTTGTCTTTTTCGATACTTATTTTCGTCACCTTACCAGACACAGTGATACCACTTTCAAAAGTCAGGGAAACATCGTTACCAACTTCGATCCCGGCGGCTATCAAATCATCCGGTGTAAAATTTTCCAACGTTTTGTCATGTCCCTTAAGCCTGCCAGCTGGCGAACTAAACCCATCTTTATGGTAATTTTTGAAATGGCCTTTCAACTGTTTGTTACCAACAGAAAGCGCGGTTTCGCCGGTGGTTTTGATAAATGTTGGCTCTCCATTTTCACCTGCTTCAAATTCGGTAAAAGTGCCTGAAACCTGTAGGCCCGAACTGTAAACCGCCGTACAGGTATTTTTACTATCGATAGCTTTTTGCAACCCATACGCCCCGCCACGGCGGAACGACATGGTATCGGCAAACTGCTCCAATACATCTATCAGGTTTTGGAACGTTGGGGTTACAAAAAGCTGCGGCTGCGTTTTGGTGATATCGTAACTATAGTTTACAGCATCAATGGTATAAGGTAGTTTCTTAACCTCGTCCAGCATGCAACTGGCGCTTTCACCTATTGAAGATAGCAGGCCGGCCCCATAGATTTTTGGCTTTTGCAGCGTACCTATCAGGCCGTACTCCACCGTCCACCAGTGCAGGCGGCTTAACAGGGCCATTTCAGATGGTTCGCCCATGTTTTCCTGGTGCCAGGCAACCAGTTCGTCCGCTTTCTTAATTTCTGCTTCCTCGGCATCGGGCATTTCTTTTAGTATGGATAATGCGCGGATGGCCTCATACAACTCAAAATCTTGCGCGCTAAACATCGCCTTGGCCCCTATCGAACCAAAGTAACTCAAGTATTCGTGGTAATCTTTATCGGCGATAATTGGCGCATGCCCTGCCGACTCATGTATAATATCAGGCGCGGGCGTATATTCGATATGCTTTAACTGGCGGATGTCGGCGGCGATGACAAGTACGCGGTGAGCCTGGTACTCCATAAAGGCCGCGGGGGGTATAAAGCCATCGACCGTAACGGCACCCCAGCCAATTTTGGCCAACGCGTTATTCATATCCTGCAGGTCGGGGATCTTCTCGATAGTCAGCCCTGCTTTTTGCAAGCCGGGGATATACGGATAATACGCGACATCTTTAAGGTAGCTGTAGTTTTGGCGCATTACGTAACGCCACACGGCGTGATCTACCGGGGTATAATGTTCGTAATGCTGGTCAACAATAAATTGCTTTAAATGGCGCGGCAATGCCGCAACCTGCGGGTTATTAAAATCATTAAAATCGCTCATTCCTCAAAATCCGGTTAATAACACAAACACGAAATTAGGAAATAAGGTTTAGCTAAATGCCGATTATACCAGATAAATTGGAGAAATATTAGTTTTTATTGGGGTGAAAAAATCGCACCCGATATTAAATATTTTAAACAGATTGATTTTCGGAATTATCTTCTGTTTTAGGCAAACCCTCTTCTAAACGGCTTGGGCGAATAACATAATATACACCCAACAAAGCTACAAGGAGCGATATAATATAGAATGTTCCCGGCAGGAAAGTAGCCAGGCTCTCGTCCATTGGGAAAACTTTAGTTAATTGAAGGAACACCGTTTCGCGGATCCCCGCACCGCCTATACTAATAGGAAGAATAGTTGCCAAAGCAGATATTAAGAACGACAATAAGTACGGAGAATATTTGCCGGTAAAATCCTGCCCTATCATTACAAAAACAATTGCAATTAGCTGTAGGCTTTGCACCCCTACAGCTTTAAGGTGTGCCTGCCAAAAATAGTGCGTGTACTCTTTAAAGAATTTGTAAGCCACAAAATAATAAACGACAGACGCCACAACAAATATACTCAGCGGGATGCCGATATGGATATCGATCTGCGGGATCAAAAATACAAGCGCTACAATGATCAGCCCTATAGCCCAAAGGCCGCTCAACCTGTCAAACATAATAGCCCAAAACACCTTTTTTGCCGGCAGCTTATAGTTTTTATGAAGCAGGTAAATCTTGTAACCATCGCCACCGATACCACCCGGTAGCAGGAAATTATAGAACAAACCCAGCAGGTATAAACGGAAATTAAAGCGCGGATCGAGCTTTAATTTGATGGATTTAAAGAAACTTGATAAACGCCACGACGAGATCACCATTGATGCAAAAAAGCTTACCAATGCCGCAAGCATCCACCAATAATTCGCGTGTATCAAACGGTACTTAACCTTTTCTAAAGGCACTTTTCTGAATACGAAGTACAACAAAACACCTGTAACCACAAATTTAAGCAGCAACTTGGTAATACTCCACAAACGTTGTTTTAAGGTTTTGGGGGCAACCAGTTCCTGTGCTTCGTCCTCTTCGGCTTGTGCTAAGTCTTTCATTGACTGCAAAGGTAATAAATTAGTGATTAGTTGATTTGTGATTGGAGATTAGTTAACATACCTTAACATTAGCATTATAAAATCACCCTAACTGCAGCGCAAAAGTTTACAATATAATGTGTGCCCAGGCTCAACTAATCTCTAATTATCTAATCACTAATCTCTAAAAAAACGGTATTTTTGCGCAAATTTCTATCAGATATGAGTAAGGTAAAAGTTGGGATAGTGCAGATGACCTGCACCGCAAACAAACAGGAAAACCTGGATAAAGCTGTTATTAAAGTACGCGAGGCAGCCGCTAACGGCGCGCAGATAGTTTGCCTGCAGGAGCTTTTTACATCGCTGTATTTTTGCGATGTGGAGGATTACGATAACTTTAAGTTAGCCGAGCCTATCCCCGGCCCATCCACCGATGCTTTGCAAAAAGTAGCCGGCGAACTGGGTGTGGTGATCATCGCGTCCTTATTTGAGAAACGCGCGCAAGGCGTTTACCACAATACTACCGCAGTTTTAGATGCCGATGGCAGCTACCTGGGCAAGTACCGCAAAATGCACATCCCCGACGATCCCGGCTTTTACGAGAAATTTTACTTTACGCCCGGCGACCTGGGTTACAAAGTTTTCAAAACCAAATTTGCTACCATAGGCGTACTCATCTGTTGGGACCAATGGTACCCTGAAGCTGCCCGCATTACCGCTTTAATGGGCGCCGAAATCTTGTTCTACCCAACCGCAATTGGTTGGGCCACCACGCAGGACGAAGCTACCAACGTTAAACAATATAACGCATGGCAAACCATACAGCGCAGCCATGCTATTGCCAATGGCGTGCACGTGGTAAGCGTAAACCGTGTTGGCGAAGAAGCCGGTGTTAAATTTTGGGGAGGCTCGTTCTTTGCCGATCCGTTTGGCGAACTATTGCACCAAACTACTGTTGAGCAGGAGGAAGTGATCGTTAAGGAACTTGATCTTGAAATAAGTGACTATTACCGCAGCCACTGGCCGTTCCTTAGAGATCGCCGCATAGACAGCTATCAACCGATAACGAAACGTTTATTAGATAACGATTAATTAATAGTCCGTAAGTCGGAAAGACCGAAAGTCCGTAAGAAGAAAATAAAATGAGCTTTAAGTTTGAAAAGTTAATTGTGTGGCAAAAAGCGGTAGATTTGTCTGCTGATGTTCACGAAGTAACTAAGTCTTTTCCAAAGGATGAACTTTTCGTTCTAACTTCTCAGATCAAACGGGCCGCAGATTCGGTTGCGCTAAATATTGCAGAAGGATCAACCGGGCAATCAAACCCCGAGTTTAATAAATTTTTAGGTTATGCACTACGTTCAAATATAGAAGTTGTTAGCTGTTTGTATTTAGCGCAAAGGCGCAACATAATTTCACAAGAAAACTTTTCCAAATTATATCAGCAGTGCGAAGAAATTTTGGCTATGCTGAACGGATTAAGAAATTCGCTAAAATAAAACCATGTCGCCAGACCACAAATTAAATAATCTCCCGGACTTTCGGACTTCCGGACTTTCGGACTTAAAAGGCTTCCACTTCCCGGCCGAATGGGCCCAGCATACCGCCACCTGGTTAAGCTGGCCGCACAAGGAGGCTTCGTGGCCGGGTAAACTGGGGATGATCTACGGCAAGTACGCCGAGTTTATCAAAGTGCTTACCGAGGGGGAGATAGTGCGCATCAATGTAGTTGATGAACGGATGGCCGCTTTCGCCAAACAACAGCTGGATCTGGTTAATGCCGACCTTAGTAAGGTGGAGTTTTTTGAGTTTGGTACAAATGATGCCTGGTGCCGCGACCATGGGCCGGCTTTTTTGGTGAATTATAAGACCAACGAAAAGATAATTGTCGACTGGGGCTACAACGCCTGGGGCGATAAATACCCTCCGTACGATCTGGATGATGTTATCCCGACAAAAATTGGCAAGCAGTTTAACCTGCCTGTGTATCACCCCGGTATTGTGATGGAGGGCGGTTCGGTTGATTTTAACGGCGCGGGCACTTTGCTTACTACCACCGCTTGCCTGCTTAATAAAAACCGTAACCCACATTTAAACCAGCAGCAAATAGAAGGTTACCTGCAACACTATTACGGTGTAGAGCAAATCCTTTGGTTGGGAGATGGCATTGTTGGTGACGATACCGACGGCCACATTGATGATATTACACGCTTTGTTAATACCGATACCGTAATTACCGTTGTGGAGCACAACAAAAACGACGAAAATTACCACCTGCTGCAAGAGAACCTGCAAACCCTCAAAACCATGCGCCTGCTAAACGGCAAACAGCTAAACATTGTGGAGCTGCCAATGCCCGAGCCGGTGATATATGATGACCAGCGACTCCCTGCATCATACGCTAACTTTTATATTGCCAATGCCGCGGTGGTTGTACCAACATTCCGCTCGCACCATGACGATAAAGCGCTGGATATTATCCAGGGATGCTTCCCGGATAGAAAGGTTGTTGGCATAGATTCGACAGACATTATCTGGGGATTGGGGAGTTTCCATTGCTTGAGCCAGCAGGAACCGGCGGTGTAAGGTTATTGTAGAGCCGTGAAATACATTTTATCATAGAAATGCGATACTTCGCGCCTCACTTTAAAACGGTCACGAAATATTTATTAATCGCATATCACCATATACGCGACATATCACGCTTCGATGAAAACACCCAACCTAATTTTTCACCGACAATTCCCCCACACTTACCGACTTGTTTAATCATATTGCCAATATTAGGTTTGCATATCTGCGATCTTAAGTTAGTTTTGGTTAAGATTAAATAGAACAATATCATGTCCAATCATATAGACGAAACAAACCGTACCCCAAAAAACAAGGTTTTAGCCGGGGTGATACTATTGGCAGTAGGCGGTATACTGCTTGTAAAACAATTTAACTTTTTCTTTTTCCCAAACTGGTTGTTAAGCTGGCCTGTAGGGCTCATAGTTGTAGGCCTGTATTTTGGGGCTAAACATAATTTCCGTAAACCTATATGGTTTATATTAGTCATAATTGGCGCGCTCAATTTCCTTGACGATATTTTCCCAAGGGTTGACTGGGGCGACATCGCTTTCCCGGTGATCCTCATCTCTTTTGGTTTATGGATCATTATGCGTAAAAGGAACGAACCCGTTATCCCTAATAGCGATTACTGGGACAAAAAGTACAAGGCAAACCCATTTGGCACGCCCACTGGCGAAAAACCATTGGCAAACTTTGATACCGACGGTACAGCCGAACAGGAAACTGCCGAGCAGCCCATTGGCAACATCCCGCCACCCACACAAGATGATTACCTTAACGCTACCGCGATATTTGGTGGTGTAAACAAAACCATCCTATCTAAAAACTTCCAGGGGGGCGATATTACCAACGTGTTTGGCGGTACCGAACTTGATTTTACACAGGCGGATATCCACGGCCGCGTTACGATTGATATTACCCAAATGTTTGGCGGCACCAAGATCATCGTACCTGCCAACTGGCATGTAGTGCCAGACCTGGCAGCCGTATTTGCCGGGGTAGACGATAAGCGCATTAAAACCGCCAAACCAAACCCTGCCGAAAAGGTGCTGGTGCTAAAAGGCGTATCCATATTTGCGGGGGTAGATATCCGCAGCTATTAACAAAATTTATAACTGTTTTATCTAAGCCCTCTCCTTCGGAGAGGGTTTGGGTGAGGCTACTAAATAAAAAGCTTTGGCGGCATCACAAACATCACGATCAAAATTACTGGCAGCCTCTATGGTTTGCGGGTTGGCATGGGCCGGTCTGCAGGCCTACGTTATCCACGGGTTCGGCTTCCCTTGGGTGACAGCCGCTACCGATGCCGGGGTTAGTACCGCGCTTTTAGCAAGCGCGTGCTGGCTTATCAACAACAACCTGCGCTACTACCAGCCCGATAAAGAAAGCTACGTGTACCTGTTAATATGGTGCGCCGCCCTTGCGGGGGCCTGCGTTGCAGGGTGTCGATATATATTACCCCTGTTTAACATGGGGCAAATCTTCTTCAATTTTTTACAGCAATCGCTTATAATCAGGTTCTTTACAGTGTTTTTGGCAATCGGATGGATGGCCATGATCAGCGCCCTGTGGTACTCGCAGCTCGACCATAAAAAGACTGTAGAACGAAAAACCGAGGCCGAAAAACTTGCCCGTGATGCCGAGTTATATAACCTTCGCCAGCAATTACAGCCGCACTTTTTGTTCAATAGCTTAAACTCCATCAATGCCCTCATTGGCTTCAAGCCTGATGAAGCCAGGCGAATGATCCACCAGTTATCAGACTTTTTGCGGGGAACCCTAAAAAAAGACGACCAGCTTTTAGTGCCACTGAGCGATGAACTTGCGCATTTAAATTTATACCTCGATATAGAAAAAGTACGTTTTGGGCACCGCCTGCAAACCGAGATAAGCTGTGACGATAAATGCGGGGAAGCTGTGCTGCCATCGTTACTGCTGCAACCACTGGTAGAGAATGCCATTAAGTTTGGTTTATACGATACTACCGACGATGTTACCATTAGCGTACGTGCCGAAACCGAAGACCAATACCTTATCATTATGATCCAAAACCCTTATGATCCTAAAACAAGCAGGCGCAGCAAGGGCACCGGTTTTGGCCTAAGCGGTGTGCAAAGACGGCTTTATTTGATATTTGCACGTAATGATTTAATGGAAACTCACGCAAATGATAATATATTTACAACCATAATAAAAATACCGCAGTTATGATCAGCGCTTTAATTATTGACGACGAGCCCCTGGCCCGTATGGTTGTACAAGAATATTTACTGGATTTCCCCCTGATAACCGTACTGCAGGAATGTGGCGACGGATTTGAAGGCCTTAAAGCCATACAACAGCACCAGCCCGACCTGATATTTTTAGACGTGCAGATGCCCAAGATAAACGGCTTCGAGATGCTGGAACTGGTAGATAACCCACCCGCTGTAATTTTCGCCACTGCGTTTGATGAGTACGCCATTAAAGCTTTTGAGGCACATGCGGTTGATTACCTTTTAAAGCCTTTTAGCAAGGAGCGTTTTACCAAGGCGATAGAAAAGTTATTAGCCCAAGCCCCTGCCGGCCCTACCCCGGTAACCCGCACCAATCCGTTGTTAGAAGAAGCGGCACAATCGCCCGCGCAAAACGAGCGTATTGTGGTAAAAACCGGCACTAAAGTAAAGATCATATCTGTACAGGATGTTGAATACCTGCAAGCCGACGACGATTATGTAAGCGTAATTACTGCCGAAGGTGCCTTCCTTAAAAACAAGACCATGGCGTTCTTTGAGAAAACGCTTGACCCTCGGTACTTTGTTCGCGTGCACCGCTCCTACATCATAGCCATACAGCAAATAACCCGGTTGGATCCATACGAGAAAGACAGCCACCTGGCTATCCTAAAATCAGGCGCTAAGATCCCGGTTAGTAAAACAGGGTATGTGAAATTGAAACAGGTATTGGGGATATAGCCGCTTATTACTTTTTATTGAGTGATCTTACAACGGCCAGCGCCTTCTCTGAATGCCCTGCGCCGCTCAGCATCGCCTCGTATGAAAATGCGATCTTGCCCTTCATATCTACCACAAAGGTTTGTCTGCCGCTCATAAAGAATTTCTTTTGAACGCCAAACATTTTGTAAACCTTATTATCGGGGTCGCTTAATAAAACAAAGGGTAGCTTATAATGATCTGCAAAAGCCTTGTGGCTTTGCACGGTTCCGCCATTTATGCCTATCACCTGCGCACCGGCCTTGGTGTAATCGTCAAAACTATCGCGAAACGCGCAGGCTTCTTTGGTACAAACCATGCTTTCATCTTTTGGGTAAAAATATACGACCATGATATGCTTCCCAATTTCATCTTTAATGTTGAAAGCCTTGCCGTTCTGGTCTGTCAACGTAAAGTTGGGTACCGCATCCCCAATTGCCAAGGATTTAGACGGGTTTTGTGCCGATGCAGCCATCGATATAAATAAAATAAAAGCAAACGTTGCGAAGATATTTTTCATGGAGATGTTTTAAATAAATACGCAGTTTAATGCTAAAGCGATTTACGCCGTAATCATTTTTTTCAAATAAGCGCGTCCCTCGTTCCTGCGATAAGCCTGCCAGACTTATCTATTTCTGTAACTTCCATACCCTTTCAACAACATCTGCTTCGGCCAGCTCTCTTTTAAATTGGGCACAGCTTTTAAATTGTAGGGTAGTGAGCAACCTGGTTTCCAAAGTTAAACTAAAACTATTTTTGTCGAACGGCCAGGGTTTTATGGTAAGCGTACCGCTATCATTCTCCATCAGCTTATATTGTTTATCATCCGGGCCTTGGCTTACTTCTATCACGCGGCTTTCAGGCTGTACTTCATTTTGTGCAAGTAATAACGAAAAAGCATCGCACCATTCTAATAAACCATAAGCTCGGTTAGCTTCTTTTGAGGTTATTCCAAGTTCCTTAATCCATTGCTTTTGAAGCTTTACCTGCTCCTCCAAAAAAGATCTTACTTCCGGGTTGGTGCGAGCTTCGCCTTTGTGCAGGAAACTCATGTGGATAGATGTAAGCAGGGCTATATAGCGGCTTTTTGAGATTGAAAAATTGTGCAGCCTTTGGCAATGCTCAGCCTCAAACTTTTTCATACTAAAATCTATTGGGCCGCCTTGCGGGGTTAGTAGGTCGTCGGCTTCCAGTTCGGTTTGGGCGTCGTCGTGGTCGGCATTTGCTATAAGGGTTTCTGTCCAGCGTTCGGGGCGTTCCTTTTCACGCCATTGCATAGCGATTTGCGCGGCGAGCAAGCCATGTGCCCTTTGCGTAATAATTTCCCAACCCTGTTCCGTGTAATTAACGATCATCAAAGGGATAATCATTAAAAAGGAAAATTGTTTACATCGCTGCTAATCCTCTAACTCAACCGAATACTCACCACGCCTTGCCGCGTTATTAATGCTAAGGCGTTTGTGTAATAGTTGCTGTGCAACGGCTACATTTTCGTCTTTACCTTTCCAATGATCCATAGCGGGTTGCTGAACAGCCCTCGCGAACGAGAAGGTGAGCGCCCAGGGCAGCTTATTTTTATATTTAACATGCATGGCGTTAAGGTGCGCGCTGGCATCCTGTTCCGATTGCCCACCCGAAAGAAAAGCCACACCGGGTACAGCCGCGGGTACACTACGCAATAAACATTCAATCGTTAAATCGGCTACCTCATCGGCATCTGCCTGTGTCGAGGCATCCGTGCCGGAAAGCACCATGTTAGGTTTCAGGATCATCCCCTCTAAATAAACGCGCTGTTTTATCAGCACTTCAAAAACAATGTGTAAAACACGCTGGGTAACCTCAAAGCAACGTTCTATGGTGTGGTTGCCATCCATCAATACTTCGGGTTCTACAATGGGTACCAGCCCGGCTTCCTGGCAAAGGGCGGCGTATTGTGCAAGGGCATAAGCGTTAGCATAGATATTACCGTCGGTAGGTGTACCATCAGCAATAGTTATCACGGCGCGCCATTTGGCAAATTTTAAACCTGCATCAGCGTAATCTTTTAAGCGGTCGCGTAACCCATCCAATCCTTCGGTTAGCTTTTCACCAGGAAATGCGGGCATATCTTTAGCACCTTCGTCCAGCTTAATACCGGGAATAATGCCGGCTTTTACAAGTACATCTATAAAAGGTGTGCCGTCTGTAGTAGCTTGTTTAGTGGTTTCGCTAAACAGGATC
The DNA here is from genome assembly GCF_040547175.1 of Mucilaginibacter sp. UYP27. NCBI lineage: Bacteria > Pseudomonadati > Bacteroidota > Sphingobacteriia > Sphingobacteriales > Sphingobacteriaceae > Mucilaginibacter > Mucilaginibacter sp. UYP27. Next base: position 343,559 of record NZ_JBEPPE010000002.1, on the reverse strand, counting down.
GCTCCGCTGATGCAATCGCCAAGGTGGGGAGTGGTCACGATCAGTTCGCGGTATTTGCGGCGGTATTCTTCCGTTTGGGGGATGCCTGCTTCTTCGAAACGTTTATTGGCTGTAGGGATGCTTTCGTCCATAGCTAAAAGGCCCTTATCGCCTGCCATTAAACGTTGCGCGGTGGTTTTTAAACTTTGCTTATCCATAGGTATCAGATATATGTAATGGCAACGTTTTAACATCAAGTATTGTTGCAACTATAACATCACCCGGATGTAAAACTACAACAGCAACACCATCCACGCCTCGTTTACCAAGCCTTCATCCAGCAATTGTTTTGCTTTTAGGTGCAGTTGCAGGTCGCGGGTTTGGCTGTCACCGATGGTGGCGTCAAACAATTCCTTGATCTCATTGCGTTGCGCGTAGGCCTCAATAGCTTCATCCGTTGGTAATTCCTCTACATTACCTAACTGGCCAAGATTGTTACCTGTAAGCACCTTTGAGTTAAGGATAGCCGACGGTATAGCATCTACGCCGATACCAATAGTACGCACGGGCTTTGCAACCTTAAACAGGTTATCGGCAGTAACGCGGCAGTACCAGTCGCCGCCAAGGCGGGCCACATGGTCGGTTTTATGCTGGTCTATCGCGCCATCGGCATCCAAAATATCTTCGCTGATGTGAATGAGTTTTATTTCGGCTATTACCAAATTGCCAGCGCCGGGGGTATCGCCAAGGCTAATGATCTGTTTCACCACGCACTCCAGTTGGATCTTTGATTCGGCCACGCGGGGCGGCTTTACAAGTTCGGAGGGTAATTGAGTAAGCCCGGCCTTTATAAACTCGTTTACCCCGGCAGCATACTCCACGCTGGATAACGATACCTGCTGCACCATATTGTAATTAACAATATTGATGACGCACTCGGGCACTTCCTGCAGGTTCTGCAGCGTATGCTTGGTGGTATTATCCCTTACCCTGCGGCTTGGCGAGAACACGCACACCGGCGGGTTAACGCTAAACAGGTTAAAAAAACTAAACGGACTTAGATTTATATTCCCCGCTTTATCCACAGTTGATGCCAGGCAAATAGGCCTTGGCGCAATAGCGCTGTTCAGATAAGCCTGGATCTGTAAGGGGGTAAGGTCGTCGGTATTTAGTGACAGCATGTTCTTCTCCACGCGTCATTGCGAGGTACGAAGCAATCTCTTTGCTATACAGGGCGGCTCTGCCTGTGTAGAGATTGCTTCTTACCTCGCAATGACGGTCTTTAATTATTTACTTCTTCAACCCTAAAATTGAAAACTCATCTTCACTTTTTTTAATAATATTGCCCAATACACCTAACCCGGTTATATCCATTTCAACAAGATCATTGGGTTGCAGCCACTGGGGTTTATAGTTAGCATCATTAAACAAGCCGGTGCCGTTAAGTTCCAGGAAACAGCCTGTACCAACCGTGCCCGAGCCAATCACATCACCCGGCAGCACATCGCAGCCGTAAGCGCAACGTTCTATGATCTCGGCGAAGGTCCAGTCCATATCGGCCATATTGCCGCTGCTGACTTCTATGCCGTTTACGTGGCATTTCATAACCAAATTATAAGTAACGCCTGTGTGGCCTTCTTTAGGGTTAGTTTTGTATTGCTCCAACTCGTCGGGCGTAACCAACCACGGGCCTATCACGGTCGAAAAATCTTTGCCCTTTGCAGGGCCAAGGTTTAGCAGCATCTCTTCCATTTGCAGGGTGCGCGCGCTCATGTCGTTCATGATCATGTAGCCGGCTATATAGCTATCCGCATCGGCAGCTTTAATGTTGCGGCCTTTTTTGTTGAGCACAACGGCTACCTCCAATTCAAAATCGAGTTTTTGGAAATGATCGGGCATGCACTCGATTTCACCGGGGCCCTGTATAGCGTTATGGTTGGTAAAGTAAAATATCGGGTACTGGTCAAACTCGGCAATCATATCTACCTTGCGGTTGCGGCGGGCGGCGGCCACATGCTGCCTAAAGGCATAACCGTCGCGGCACGATGTAGGGTGAGGCAAGGGTGCTATCAGTTCATAAAACAATTCTTCCTTACCTTCTAACTTGCCGCTTTTAATGGCCTCATTAACATTTTTGGCATGTTCCATCAACTCATCGCCACCCCATAAAAATTCGTTCATGTTATCGGGTATCAGCTTATCGCACGAGTTTAGGTTATAGATATGGCCATTGATATAGATGCCCAAATGCTCCCGGTCTTCGGTTTTGTAGGATACTAACTTCATAAGGTATAATTGGTTTGTTGGAAATCAAAAGTAGTTATTTTGGTTGATTGATGAGTAGTTGTCCCTACGCTATCGGTATTATTGGTTAAATTAGACATATCATTAAAGTTTATATAGATGGTGGCATCGTTTTGTCAGTATCCTTCTTTTTCAGAATCTCTGATTATCAACTGCTTACAAAAGATTACGCGTGTTCACGGCCGTGAACGTGAACATTTGCCTCATTTTTTGCCCCCTATTACGCCTACATAGGGTTCTTTTTACTAATCACTTCCTGATAGCTATCGGGACAACCAATCACCACTCAACAATATTATGCTTGCATATTAAATTCCTATACCGTAATTTTGAACATAATGATGAGCATTAAAAAACAGTTTTACTTTTCCCTCGGGCTTACTTCTATGAGTAATTCCTCCTCTTTCAGGGATGCTGTGCTCTCTAAGATCGCTTTGGCGCAATTCTAATTTTCTTGTTATAAAGTTTAAGGTTGGCATGTTTTCTTTCCGGCCACCAATTCTTAAAACTATTCTAAATTTTTAAATGTTTGATTTTTAAAACGATAAGTAAAAGTTCAACTTTTCAACCTTAAAACGTTTCAACATTTCAACTTCGAAACATTCCAACTTTTAAACCAATTTCAAATGCCTGTTTACCACACTTTAGGGACTATCCCGCATAAGCGGCATACGCAATTCCGTAAGCCCGACGGCACTTTATACGCCGAAGAACTGGTATCAACCGAAGGTTTTTCGAGCCTGTACTCGCTGGTTTACCATGCTTATCCGCCAACCATTGTTAAAGAACTGGGCGAGCCGTACTCGGTAGAACCGAAAATCGCGCGCGAAAAACACTTGAAACATACCAGCCTGATAGGCTTCAATATCCAACCCGAAGACGATTACCTGAAAAGCCGTAAACCGGTGTTGGTGAACGCCGATCTGCACATCTCACTGGCGGCCCCGCGCAAAAGCATGACGGACTATTTTTACAAGAACAGCCAGGCCGACGAGGTGATTTTTATCCACGTAGGCTCGGGCACTTTAAAAACAGGTTTCGGGAAAATAAAATTCGAATACGGCGATTACCTGGTGATCCCGCGTGGCACCATCTACCAAATGGAGTTTGACACTGAGGATAACCGCTTGTTTATTACTGAAAGCTTTAGCCCTATCCGTTCGCCAAAACGTTACCGTAATGCTTATGGGCAATTGATGGAGCACTCGCCATACTGCGAGCGCGATATTAAACGCCCCACCGACCTGGAAACCATCGACCAAAAAGGCGATTTTAAGATCCTAATCAAAAAACAAGGGCTTATTTATCCATACATCTACGGCACCCACCCTTTCGATTTTATTGGCTGGGACGGTTTCCATTACCCATGGGCACTATCTATCCACGATTTTGAGCCTATAACAGGCCGCGTGCACCAACCACCACCCGTACATCAAACGTTTGAGGGCCACAACTTCGTGATCTGCTCGTTTGTGCCAAGGAAATTTGATTACCACCCGCTATCTATCCCCGCCCCATACAACCACAGTAATGTGGACAGCGATGAGGTTTTATACTATGTGGATGGCGATTTTATGAGCCGCAAAAGCGTAGTAAAAGGACAAATAACCCTGCACCCGGGCGGCATACCGCACGGACCTGCGCCGGGTTCGGTCGAAAAATCTATCGGTAAGGAATTTACAGATGAACTGGCCGTGATGATAGACCCGTTTCGCCCGCTGATGCTGACAGAAGATGCCGTAAATATTGAAGACGGAAATTATTACAAAAGCTGGGTTATTTAAATCCTTGCCCAAACCCTCCCCGAAGGAGAGGGCTTAAAAAAACATTAACAAATTTTTCTCTTCCCCCCTCTCCTTTGGAGAGGGCCGGGGTGAGGCCAACTAATTAAAGCAATGGAAACATTAACATTAGATACAAAACCAACCGCTACAGACTTTTTGCCACTTAACGGTACCGATTATGTTGAATTTTATGTGGGTAATGCCAAGCAGGCTGCCCATTATTATAAAACCGCATTCGGTTTCCAGGACCTTGCTTATTCGGGCCCTGAAACAGGTGTGCGCGACCGCGCTTCGTATGTTTTACAGCAAGGAAAGATCCGTTTAGTATTGACCACGCCGCTGCATTCAGACCACCCTATAGCAGAACACATTAAAAAACACGGCGACGGCGTAAAGGTATTAGCCCTTTGGGTTGATGATGCTTACGATGCTTTCGTGCAAACCACCAAACGCGGTGCCGAGCCTTACCAAGAGCCACAAACCATTACCGATGAGCACGGCGAAGTACGTACCAGCGGTATCAAATTGTACGGCGAAACCGTTCACTTGTTCATCGAACGTAAAAATTATAGTGGGCCGTTCCTTCCGGGTTATGTGGCGCATCAAACCACCTACCAGCCACCTGTTGCAGGCTTGCTTTATGTAGACCATTGCGTGGGTAACGTGGGCTGGCACAAAATGGACCAATGGGTTAACTTTTATGAGGATACCATGGGTTTCCGTAACATCCTTTCTTTTGATGATAAGATGATCTCTACCGAATACTCGGCCCTGATGAGCAAGGTAATGAGCAACGGAAATGGTTATGTTAAATTTCCTATAAACGAGCCTGCCGAGGGTAAAAAGAAAAGCCAGATAGAAGAATACCTGGAGTTTTACGAAGGCGAAGGTGTGCAGCACATGGCCTTAGCCACTGCCGATATTGTTAAAACCGTTACCGACCTGCAAAGCCGTGGTGTTGAATTTTTAACCGTACCAACATCTTACTACCGCGAATTAACCGCGCGTGTTGGCCATATTGATGAAGACCTTGGCCCGTTAGAAAAACTGGGTATTTTGGTTGACCGTGATGACGAGGGCTACCTGTTACAGATCTTCACTAAACCGGTTGAAGACAGGCCTACCCTGTTCTTTGAGATCATCCAGCGTAAGGGTGCAAAATCATTCGGCGCGGGTAACTTTAAAGCCCTGTTTGAGGCCATCGAGCGCGAACAGGAGTTGAGAGGAAACTTATAACAAAATCAAATCGTAGGCCCTCTTCTTTGGAGAGGGTTGGCTAAGGCTAAGCCGGGTGAGATCGCCCGGTTTTTTTATTTATGTTTAATTCAAACCTATCCTAATTTAGTTTAAACATTTTAGGAATAAACAGGTTTACACCTTGTACATGAAAACCAATAAAACCGAAACCAGATTTCGGCCTTTTGCTCTTATTATTAGTTTGTTAATTACCCTTTCTATCGGGGTAGTGGCCGCAGCATTTACACGCCCCGAAATTGCAGGATGGTACACTACTTTAAAAAAGCCCGACTTTACACCACCCAACTGGCTTTTCCCCGTAGCATGGACATTGCTGTATATCCTCATTGGCATCGCTGCCTACTTAGTTTGGCAATTACGGGATGGCTCGCGTACGTATAAAACCGCGGCAATCATTTACATTTTTCAGCTGGCACTAAATTTTTCATGGTCGATTGTCTTCTTTGGCATGCACGACACATTAGGCGGATTAGTCGTTATCATAGCCCTGTTGGTAACTATTATCCTTAATATATCATGGTTTGGCAGGTTTAGCAGTTCCGCTGCCTGGTTATTGGTGCCCTATTTATTATGGATTGGTTACGCCATGTTATTAAACCTCACTATTTGTGTGATCAACAAATAATAAAAACGCTATTTTTATTGCACGTTTATCGTGCCTAAAATGAAAAGAACATTCCTTACCTGTATCCTTGCAATTATCACCGCTTTCTGTTTTGCGGATACCATTTCCATAAATCACTTTGTAGTTAAAGAGAACCCCTTTGCTAAAGACGAGGTTGCCATTGTAGCAGTAGACACCGCAGGCACTATCCAGGAAAAAGTAAACGGCTTATTTACTTTTACAGTAAACGGCTTTACCGAGCAAATGACGTTTGATAAAGGCACGGCCTTTTACAGGCATAAAATGGAAAAATCAATGTTTGTTTATGCCCGGCATGAAAACGACAACGGCACACACTCCATGCTATACTATGTTTACCGCCACGACGGCAAGCTTAGCCCTGTTAAAATAAGCTGGATAGTACTCATATGCATCCCATTAGGATTGGTTTTATTAGGCTATTTATTTAAACGTTTTATTATTATAGCAATAATCATCTTCCTGATATTCCTGTACTTTAATCACAGCAACGGGTTAAGCATCCCAACCTTTTTCCAGAGTATTATTGACGGACTGAAGGGGATATTTTCGTATCAGTGAGTTAGTGATAATCATAAATAGCCAATTCTGTTTTAAAAATTGACAGTCACTTAGTTTTCTTTTCAGTTTAAATTAAATCAACAAATCACTGATTAAAAAGGTAGCCCTATACCAAAATTCAACTGCATAAAGCCGTAATTTTCGCCGTTGGTTTGCTGGTATTGGGTTTTGAAAGGGCCCCCGCCAAACACTTCCCCAATATGTTTTACAAACACCCATTGATCAGACCCGGTGAACTGAGGGTCTTTAAACTTAAAGGCTGCGTCCAGGCGGAAAATGAAGAAGGCCAGATCGAACCTTAAGCCTGTACCGATACCAATAGCAGTAGAATTCCAAAGGTTATTAAACCTGAACTCCCCGTTAGGGTTTTCTATCTGTTTATGCAGGCGCCAAACGTTACCGGCATCAATAAAAAAGGCGCCTTTCAGCTTAGTCCCAAAGAAGTTGTCGGCCAATTTATAACGGTACTCGGCATTAGCAACAATTTTTATCTCACCAAATTGGTCAAGATATTTTAAGCGGGCGCGGGCGGTATCTGCTGCGCCACCCATCCCGTAACTGGCGCGGTTAAATTGGCCTGGGCCAAGGGTCCGCGGCAACCAGGCACGAATATCATTTGCGCCACCCGTATAAAAGTTCTTTTCAAATATCAACTGCTTACTGTTGCCATAAGGGATGCCTATGCCCGGGTTAAAGCGGAAAATGAACTGTTTTTCGCCACCGAGGCTGCGGTACCAGCGGTAGTCAATTTCGGTTTTCACATACTGCGAGAACGCGTAACCAAATATGGTACGCTGCCCAAGGGTATCTTTGGGTGCATTCACAAGCCTACTTAACAGGTTCAGCGTGTTGCCGCCAATGTCCAGTCCTCCGCGGAAATAAATAAAGTTTTTGTAGGAATTTAATTCCTGCGCGTTATACTGAAACGTGTATTGGCTGCTTGATGTAAATGTGGTACGGCCAATGAGGTACACATACGAGTAACGGTTTTGCTTTAGCAATTCAGCTTTGGCGATCGGGTCAATTGTGCCACTGGAGAATTCGATACTCAATGGCGTAACTGAATGTTGCTTACGCGCGGTCTCAAAAAAGTCGTAAGTGATGGAGTTTATAAAGCTCCGGCGTTCAACCAGCCCCTTTTGATAAAACAGCTGGAAGTTGGTAGAAAATGTGGTGTGTGGTACGCCAAACTTAGCCAGGTTTGGAAACTGGAACGGCAACAATAACCTTGGGTAAATAACGCTCACCCCTGCCCTAAAATCTTGGTTTTGTATTCCTTGGTTAACAGCCGAATTGCCGTTATCAAACAAAATACTCCAGTTTAATTTCACCTGTAATATAGCCGCCTGTTTGAATATGTTACGGTTGGTAAAAGTGTTACCAAGGTTATATCCGAAACGCCCCTGGTTAAACAAAAGCTCTGCCTCTACACGGTCAGTCATGCGTTTTAGAGGTACTATATCAATTTTAGAATTTAAACGATTGGTGCTATCCGGCAGCTTCTCATATGTAGGGTTGGGTACGTTACGAAATACATTTAACTCCGAAAGGCGGGTTGTGGTTAGCGTTTGCTTATCAAGATTATAAATCTCACCCTTCTTCTGAAAAGTATAATCGGTAACCGTGCGCGGTTTAAACCTGCCCGAGTAATCAACAAACCTAAATTGCGAATCTACCTGTATGGTGTCGGCTTTTCCGGCATTGCGGCCATTGCTTCTCGAAATGCTTATCAGCGTATTATTTATGGTATAGATGGGGTGCTCCTTTTTATCCGCAGGGTTATCGATGATCATCACCAGGTCTACCACGCTTTTGTTATAACTCGAGTCGGGCGTGTAATTGATGTACTGACGGTAAAAATCGTAATATCCGTTACGTTTCATCACCTGGTAAAACTGATCACGGTCGTAAGCTAAACTATCCGTATCATACCGGCTTCCCTGGTTCACATGCGAGTATTGTTTACGGGTATCGCGGTAAAGCTTCTGTACTTTAGGGTCGTAAATACTATCCTTGAAATTACGGATCTTAAACAACGGGCCCTGGGTGGCTGTAAAGTAAAGCTGTGCCTTTTTCTTTTTCACCACGATAGAATCTGCCACCTTGGCTTTCAGATATCCTTTATTTATGAGGTATTTTTGAATCTGCAGGCGCGAAAACTCTACCAGGTTACTATCCAGCAACGCCGGGGCCTCGCCTATTTTGCGTTTGCCTTTATTGCTAAACAAGTAGTAAAATTGCAGGTTGAGCCAGTTATTGGGTTGCTGCTCTTTATCAACGTAATTGATGGCAGCTTCAGAAAATTCTTTATCGATACCTTTAATGGTAACTTTGCGCACAATGGCCTCGTTATCTTTGATCCCGCGTGTAACACTACAGCCGGCACCAATAATAACCATCAAAATACTTAATATTGCAAGACGGAAATTCCCGGGTATATATGCTTTCAAAATCACAAATAAGTTTACTAACGTCCTTACAACATAAAAAGTTTCGCAGGGAACATGGTTTATTTATGGTGGAGGGATATAAATCAATAACTGAATTTATCGATTCTGATTATCAAGTCCACACCATATATCATACGCCTGATATTGCCCCAAAATTGCTTAAATTATCCCAAAAAATAAACTTTCAGGAGATTTCTTTAAACGACCTGCAAAAAATAAGCTCACTAAAAAACCCTGCCGATGCAATTGCCACGGTTAATATACCCCAATGGAGCGGATTAAACCACACAACGCTAAAAAATAAGTTTAGTTTGTTGCTGGATGGCGTGCAGGATCCCGGCAATATGGGTACCATCATCCGCACAGCAGATTGGTTTGGCATCAGTAATATCATTTGCTCTGAAGATACGGTAGATGCTTATAACCCCAAGGTTGTGCAGGCTACCATGGGCTCGCTGGCAAGGGTAAACGTTACTTATACCAATTTGGTAGGGCTTATATCGGCCGCTAAGCTGCCTGTTTTTGGTGCTTTATTAAATGGCGATAATATTTATTCCACAAATTTTGGCACCGAAGGTTTGCTGGTGATGGGTAACGAAGGGAACGGAATTACGCCTGATATACAGGCATTAGTGAGCAAAGCCATCACAATTCCGCGTATTGGAAAGGCCGAGTCATTGAACGTTGCGATAGCTACAGCGATATGCTGTTCACAACTTGCAGCAAAATCCTTTAAATAAAAATTGATTGACAACAAATAATTACTATTTTTGCAATCCTTAAAATTGGTCGGGTGGCCGAGTGGCTAGGCAGAGGTCTGCAAAACCTCCTACAGCGGTTCGAATCCGCTCCCGACCTCAAGGTTAAAAACATTTAAAATAAAAAGTCATGGGCGTTACTCGTTTAAAAAGAAAAGATAGAAGGAATAAAACTACTTCACGTTTAGAAGTTCAGTTTTTGAAATTAGCTACTAACATTGAGTTAGGTGATCGTTCTACGCAGAAAAAAGGCAACCAAATTGATAAAAACAACGAGGTTTTAGCTAAAGCTGCTGCAAGCAACTAATTCTTCTTTTTTTAAGGAAATTAAAAAAGGCGTACCGATAAGTCGATACGCCTTTTTTCGTGTGCTTATACTTCGCCTATAATAGCTTCCCCACCGGGAAATTCTCTTTGTTGTAGATCTCTTTCCAGTAATCGCGCACAACCTTAAGCTTTGGCACATTGTGCGATTCCTTAACCAACTCCAAAAAATCGGCCTTTGCCTGTCCTTTTGCCAGGCGGCCCAAAATGGCATCGTTATATGATGCAACCACCAATTCAAACACGTGGAATTTGGTTTCGTCGTCCAGGTCGGTACTTTTATAATATTTAATAAACTCGGCCACCCTTGTAGGGTCGGAGTTTACTATTCCCCAGTCCTGCATATCGCCCGGGTCAAATTCCATCTTTAAGGCTTTACAAACCTTTTTTAACGATTCTTCTACACTCATTACTTTTTATTCAATATTTCCTTATTTATTCTTCCTATTAATGCCGGGCCTTCGTAAATAAAACCGGTGTACAATTGCACCAATGACGCCCCGGCTGCTATCTTATCCATCGCATCCTCTGCCGAGTGGATGCCACCTACCCCGATTATAGGGAACGAACCACCCGATCTTTTATACAGGTACCTGATCACCTCGGTAGACCTTTTGGTCAATGGCGAGCCGCTTAAACCACCCGTTTCACCTTTATGCTTAGATATTAAACCCTCACGGCTGATGGTGGTGTTGGTAGCTATAATACCGGCTATGCCAGTTTGTTTAACAATATCAGCAATATCATTCAATTGCTCGTTTGTAAGGTCCGGCGCTATCTTTAACAAAACAGGCCTGCTTATACCACCCTTGCTATTGCGTTGTTGCAGGGTGTTTAAAATATGCATCAGCGGGGCTTTCTCCTGCAGCTCACGCAGGCCCGGGGTATTGGGCGAGCTTACGTTGACCACAAAATAATCAACCACATCAAATAGCCTGTCAAAGCATTTGATGTAATCGCTTACGGCATCCTCATTGGGCGTTACCTTATTTTTACCTATGTTGCCACCAATTATCAGTGGCTGTTGCCCTGGCTTAAGACCTTTCCGGTACGCCGCGATGCGTTCGGCAGCTACATCAACACCATGGTTGTTGAAACCCATGCGGTTTATCAATGCCTCATCTTCGGGCAGCCGAAACATGCGTGGTTTATCGTTACCCGGCTGCGGCAAAGGGGTCACTGTACCAACCTCTACAAAGCCAAAACCAAGGTTGCCCATCTCGCTTATCAGCTCGGCATTTTTATCAAAACCGGCGGCAAGGCCTACCGGGTTCTTAAACTTCAGGCCAAAAATTTCGCGCTCAAGCCGTTTATCATCAACACCCCAAAGGGCTTTGCTAAGTGCCGTACCGCCCGGGAAACGGTTAAAACGCCTTAGGTTGCGCGTTACAAAATAATGCACGTTCTCCGGGTCGAACCGGAACAACAGGGGCTTAAGCAATTGATACATGCCGCGAAGTTAGCTATTTTGACAATTAGGCAAAAGGTTAAAGGCAAAAGGTTAAATGTCTAATCTGACCTAATAGCGGTTTTATTTAAACATCTGCAAGTCAAACCTTTCGCCTTTTACCTTTCTGCTTTCACCTCTAAGGTCAAAATCGTATCTTTGCGCCGAAATGATAGCTATAAATGACCTTACGTTCGAGATTGGTGCGCGCGCCCTATATGATGAAGCCAACTGGCACATTAAACCAGGAGAAAAAATTGGCCTTATAGGCGCTAACGGCACGGGTAAAACCACGCTGTTAAAGATCATTGTAGGCGATTACAAGCCTACATCGGGTACCATTTCTATGGCTAAGGACCTTACCATGGGTTACCTTAACCAGGATCTGCTATCATACTCGTCAGACAAAAGCATCGTACACGTTGCTATGGAAGCCTTTGAGCGCCAAAACCAACTGCACGACGAGATAGAAGTACTTCTTAAAAAGCTTGAAACCGATTACAGCGAGGACTTGCTGAATAAACTAAGCGACAAACAGCACGAGTTTGAACTGCTTGATGGTTACAACATCGAGTACAAAGCACACGAAATTTTAGCGGGTTTAGGTTTCACCGAATCTGATTGCGAGCGTAAGCTAAGCACTTTCAGCGGTGGGTGGCGGATGCGTGTAATGCTTGCCAAGATCCTTTTGCAGGCACCGGACATCCTTTTACTGGATGAGCCTACCAACCACCTGGACTTACCTTCTATCCAATGGTTAGAGGATTATTTGAAGGCTTTTAACGGCGCCATCGTTATCGTATCTCACGATAGGTGGTTTTTGGATAAGGTTATCAACCGTACGGTAGAGTCTCGTAAGGGCAAGCTGAATGTTTACGCGGGTAATTATACTTTTTACCTGGAAGAAAAAGCACAGCGTGCCGAAATTCAGCGTGGAGAGTTCAAAAACCAGCAATCAAAAATAAAACAGGAGGAGCGTTTGATCGAGCGTTTCCGTGCCAAGGCATCTAAAGCAAAAATGGCGCAATCGCGTATCAAAATGCTCGATAAACTGGAGCGGGTTGATGATGTGGATGATGAAAACCCCGAGGTTAACTTTAGCTTCCGTTTCAGCAAGCAATCAGGCCGTCATGTATCTACTTTAGAGCATATCACCAAAAAATATCCTACAATTGATATTTTAGATGATGCCGAAGTTATCATAGAAAAAGGGGATAAAATTGCTTTGATAGGTGCCAACGGTAAAGGTAAATCTACCTTGCTGCGTATTGTTGCCGGTGCTGATAAAGAGTTTGAAGGCACTGCAGTTACAGGCCATAATGTTACGCAAACCTTTTTTGCACAGCACCAACTTGAGAGCCTGCACCTGGAGCATCAAATTTTACAGGAACTACAGGCATTCGCCCCAAAACATACCGATACCGAGCTACGCTCGATATTAGGTTCGTTTTTGTTTACGGGTGATGATGTATTTAAAAAGATAAAAGTACTATCGGGTGGCGAGAAATCGCGTGTGGCGCTGGCGAAAGCCCTTACGGCGGATGCAAACTTTTTAGTACTGGATGAGCCTACCAATCACCTGGATATGGCATCTGTTAATATCCTGATCCAAGCGCTGCAACAGTATGAAGGCACGGTGATAGTGGTATCTCACGATAGGTACTTCCTTGATAATGTTGCCAACAAGATCTGGTTCATCGAAAACCAAAAGATAAAACAATACCCGGGCACTTACGCCGAGTATGATGAGTGGAACGCTAAACGCAAGCTTGACCCAAAGGTAGAAGCGCCCGCGCCTCAGCCTAAAAAGGAAGAGAAAAAGCCTGAGCCTGCTAAGCAGCCACAAACCGAAAACAAAACACAGCAGCTAAAAAAGCTTAACCAGGACCTAACCAAAATGGAAGAGCAGATAGCGGTTTTGGAAAAAGAAGTAAAGGCAATGGAAGCCCAACTGGCAGACGACGGCATTTACAACCAGGCCGATAAGCTGAAAAAGATAAATGATACTTACCAGCTTAAAAAAATGGAGCTAGGGGAACAGCAGGCACGCTGGGAAGCCCTTGCCGACCAGATAATGGAGCTGGAAGGATAATATTAAAAGGTCGTTTTACAACGACCTTTTTTGTTGCATTTAAATGCTGTCATCTCGAATTTATTCGGGATCATACAGAACGTGTTGCAAACCTCTATATTTTAAACCTTGGATCTTTTTAGCCGTTGTTGGTGTTGTCACCAACAACTATTCGCCCCGAAATGAATTCGGCATAGCAACGTTTTTTTCCTACATTGTGATAATGAAAAATTATTTCTGCGCCTTTCTTTTATGCCTGTTTTTAAGCACCGCCTGCTTGGCGCAAACCGCACCATTTGGTAATAACGTTTACAAGCACGAGATAAAAAGCGTTGAGTTTTATAATTCAAAAAAGGCGGCATCGTTCCCGGCGATAGACCTTGGTGGCGGCGAAACCGTTACCCTTGGCTTTGATGACCTGAGTGGCGCCAGCAGGACATTTAACTATACCATACAGCATTGTGATGCCAACTGGAACCCGTCGCATCTATCCCCTGCCGAATATCTGGAAAGCTTTACCGACGACCGCCTGAACGATTATACTTACTCATCCGGCACGTTCCAAAAATACACGCATTATGAGGTTAAGATCCCCAACCTCAACATCATCCCAAAGGTTTCGGGTAACTACATTTTAAAAGTTTATGAGGATGGCGACATAAACAACCTCATCCTAACCCGCAGGCTTTACGTGGTAGGCAAAAGGGTTTCGGTAAGTGCCAATATCATTAGCTCTAATAATGTAGCAGCAAGGCGAACAAACCAAAAGGTAAACTTTACTATTGATTATAGCGGCCTACAGGTGCAGAACCCCAATACCGATATCCGCGCATTTTTAATGCAGAACGCAAGGCCCGAAACCGGCATCATGAACAACGTGCCTACCTACATCCGCGGTACGCAACTGGTTTATAACGATGTTAACATCAATGATTTTTCGGGCCGCAACGAGTTCAGGCATTTTGATACCCGTACGCTAAAGCTAAACTCGGAACGCATTTCCAAGATCTATAAAGACACCGCAAACACAGTAGTACTTTTAGGCGACCCAAACCGCAACCTGCCTAATTATACTCTGCTTTATGATATAGATGGCAAATTCTTTATCCTGAACCAGGACGGTAACGATGCCCGCCGTGATGCGGATTACGCGCATATGTACTTTAGCCTGGCCGCCAATAAATCACCCGAAGATGGCACCCCTTACATTGTTGGTCAGTTTAACGATTATAAGGTATACGATCGCAGCAAACTTACCTTTGACAGCCGTGGCCGCTGGTACATCGACTTGCTGCTTAAACAAGGTGTATATGATTACCAATATATTTGGGTGGACAAAGCCACCAACAAACCAGATGATGTCGCTTTAGAAGGCAACTATTTCGAAACGGAAAACGAATACCAGCTATTGGTTTACTATCGCCAAACAGGCTCGCGTTACGAGCAATTGGCGGGCTATAGTTTGCTTAATACTGTAAGGCCATAATTTAAAAGACTGTAACAAGCGTGTCGTAACATACTCTAAATAACATGAGCAATAAAGCAAAACAAATTTCTGCAGGCGCGATGATCATGATCACTTTTTTGGTTTACCAATTTGGTAAGGATATCATGAAGATCGGTATCAAAGATGGGAAGGCTACCAAAACGGCCATGGCTAAGAAGTAAGCGTGCATAACCTTTGATTTACAGGGCTTTTAAAGCCGATACTTTCGGGGTAAATTTTATATTTGCAGTATGAAAGGAAAATCGCCTCAAGAATCATTTACCATTATGAACGAGTTGGTATTACCCAACGATACCAACACTTTTAATAACCTGATGGGCGGGCGCTTACTATATTGGATGGATATCGCGGCCGCGATATCGGCACAAAAACATTGCAATCGCGTGGTCGTAACCGCATCGGTAGATAATGTATCTTTTCATCACCCTATCAAATTAGGCGATGTGATCACTATCGAGGCAAAGGTAAGCCGGGCCTTCACTACATCTGTTGAAGTGAAAATGGATGTATTTGCAGAGAATATCCCATCGGGCGCGCGTAAAAAAAGCAACGAGGCTTATTATACTTTTGTGGCGTTGGATCAGGACGGCCATACCATCCCGGTACCGGCACTTTTACCGGAAACAGAGGCCGAGGTTGAGTTATTTGAAGGTGCATTACGCCGCAGGCAGGTAAGGCTGATATTAGGCGGCAAAATGAAACCGGATGACGCTACCGAGTTAAAAGCCTTGTTTTTTGGTGCAGAAGAAAAATAACTATTCGTTTTAATCAGGTCAAAATATTGATAAGTAAAAGCCAAAGGTTACCAAGAATTTTTACTGGTGACCTTTTGGCTTAATATGCAGATTTTATAGTTAAACCTATTCTGCTGCCAGCTCTAATATCCTGTCAAACTCCTCGCGTGTCATACCCATTACAGATAGGCGCCCCTGTCTTACTAAGCCAATATCTTTGAGACGCTCGTCGGCCTTTATTTGCTCCAGTGTTACCGGCTTTTTTAGTGGTTCAACCGGTGCAAGGTCAACAACAACCCAGTTCGGGTTTTCGGTTGTTGGGTCTTGGTAAAACTCTTTTACAACTTTGGCAATGCCTACAATTTCTTTGCCTTCGTTACTATGGTACCACATCACCAGGTCGCCCTCTTTCATCAACTTTAAGTTGTTACGTGCCTGATAATTGCGCACACCATCCCAAAAGGTGCGGCCCTCTTTGTTGAATTTTTCCCAGCTATATTTAAACGGTTCCGACTTTACTAACCAATGGTTCATGATGCATCCAGATAAAGTGGCAAATTAGGATTTTACAGCGAAATGTCCGCATTAATTAAAAGCTTAAACAGGTATATTTATTCTTATAATGATTAATTTTAAGTAATCTTAAAAGTAGATTTTCTATTATTGTAATAAGACTTTGGGGATTTTGACATATGCCACTACAGATAAGTAATGACGACGCGAGTTTTAAGGTACTATTTCACAATAACCCCAACCCTATGTGGATTGTGGAGGTGGATACCCTGCAATTTAAAGAGGTAAATGAGGCGGCAATAAAACACTACGGTTATTCGCACCACGAGTTCCTCCATGAAATTATCCTGTCGGACATCCGCCCGGTACACGAGCGACCGGAAATGCTTACCTTAATTAAGCATATTAAGAACAACCAAACCATTACCCGCGACCTTACACATGTTAAAAAAGACGGCACTTACATGTATGTGCATATCACTTCTTACACGGTAAACTATTACGGCAGCCGTTGCCGTATGGTGATCATTCACGATGTTACCGAACAGAAGTTGAAAGACATGAAACTTACCGAAGCCATTAACAAGACCAAAGAAACACTGGAGAGTATCACCGATGGCTTCATTACCCTTGATAACAAGCTAAGGGTTACTTATTGGAACAAGGAGGCCGCGCGTATTTTATCCATCAGCCAAAATACGGTGTTGCATAAAAAGCTTTGGGAGCTTTATCCGTATTACAAGCAACTGCAAGTTTATAAAGAGTTTAAAGAAGCCCTTAAAACCAAACAAACCGCAAAATTTGAAGAGTATATTGCGCCGCTAAAAAAGTGGATCTGTTTTACAGTTTACCCCAATGAAGGCCTGGCGGTGTACTTTCAGGATATCACCAGTCAAAAACATGGCGAGGAGCAGATAAACATTAAAAACGCGAGTTTGGACCAGATAGCCCATATCAACTCTCATATTATCCGCAAGCCTTTGGCTAATATTATGGGGATTATTAATTCTTTTGAAGGCATACCCTGCGATGAAGAACACATGGCCGAATCCATACAAATGCTAAAACAAAGCGCAATCGAACTGGATTATATTATTAAAGACATCAACAGCCGGGTAGAGAATACGTTGAAGTAGTGTTGCTAATCTCCAAAAATGATAGTTTTCCCGCTATTCCTTTTTGTCAGTTTATAAACCTGTTCACCTTTTTTCTTGGATATAGTATCACCAACTTCAATTTCACGCTCGAAGTTTATATTTGCTGACAAAAAATAAGCTACGTTATTTACAGTAGCTGTAGGAGTTCCTTTATTCTCCGCATATTCAACTTTTTGCACTGCACCTTGAAAACTCCTATTTAAATCTATTACATCATATATTTTACTAATACTAAAAAAGGCAATCATAACTACTGCTATTGTAATAAGTAAGTACTTTGATTGTTTCATATTTACCTGTAGAATTCTTGGCTTTTTAAATTAGTGCAGGATCTTAAACATCAGCTCCTTCATCAAACCGCCGTGGCCGGTGTTTGATTCTACACCTTTGCTTTTAAGGTCGTACTCGCGCAGGTAGCTTATCACCTGGAAGGTTTTTCCAAGGCTATAATTACGTGCTGCCTGTTCATAATCTTTCATAAAATATGGATTAACGCCCAATTCTTTAGCCGCCATCGATTTATCTTTTACGTAGTGATAAGCCAGCACCTTGCTAAAAAAGTTATTTAAATTACCCAATACTAAAACTATCGGGTTGGCCTTTGGATTCGCCTCAAAGTAGTTTACAATTTGGTTTGCCTTATAAACATCCTTCCGGGTTAGTGCGCTTTGCAGTTCAAACACATTATATTCTTTGCTGATGCCAATATTATCAGCAATCAATTGCAAGGTTATCTCCTGCCCTGCGCTAATATTGAGCATCAGTTTATCCAACTCATTGGCAATCTTTGACAGATCGTTACCCAGGTACTCCGATAACATGGCTGAGGCTTGCTGATTGATCTTATATTTTTTATCAGAAACATAACCCTCTATCCAGCCGGGGATCTTGTTATCATACAACGCGGTCGATTCAAATATTAAACCAGTTTTTTCAATAGCCTTATAAGTTTTTTTACGTTTATCAAATTTGCCGTATTTATAGCAGAATACCAGTACTGTGCTTGCCAGCGGGTTTTCAAGATAACTCAATACGGGGTTGATGCTCTTTTTATCATCATCGTCGCGGCCCCATTTCATGTCCTGCGCCTCTTTTACCATCACAACCTGGTAGTCGCTCATCATAGGATAACGTTTTGCGGCGTTTATAGCCGTCATCACGTCGGTATCCTTACCATATAACACCGTTAGGTTAAACCCTTTCTCAGCGTCCGTAAGCAGGTTGTGTTCTATGTAATTACTTACCAGGTCTATATAATAAGGCTCCTCGCCGTGCAGCAGGTACACAGGTTTCAGTTTGCGGTTCTTAAGGTCTTTTATAATATCGGGAGCAGATGCCATGGGTGAGTCAAAAGTAAAAGTTAAAATTTAAAAGTGCGGTATTGTTGATAATAAAGCGTGCATATGCTTTTAGCCCTTAAACAGAAAAAATCATCAGACAGGTACTTTTAACTTTTAACTTTCTACTTTTGACTTAAATGCTCCAGCCGCTTAATCTTCCGCCTTACCCATTTAAACTGACTGACGATAACGGGCAGCTCACGCTTTTTGATGAATTACGGAAGAAGAACATTGTGCTTACGCCCGAGGAGTGGGTGCGCCAGCATTTTGTGCAATACCTTATGAGGCAAAAGCAATATCCAAAATCGCTTATAAAGTTAGAGGGCGGTTTAAGGCTGCATGGCATGGCTAAACGTACCGACATTGTGGTGTTCAATACAGCCGGCGATAAAATATTATTGGTAGAATGTAAGGCGCCATACGTAGCCATAAACCAGGCGACGTTTGACCAGGCCGCACGGTATAATATGGTGCACAAAGTAAAGCTAATGGCGGTTAGCAACGGTTTGCAACATTACTACTGCAGCATCAACCACGATAACGAAACCTATAAATTTTTAGAGGAATTGCCCGGCTATAAGGAGCTTTAGTTATTAACCGAGGCAACAAGGTTCTGGATCTTCTCCATCAGCTCATCAGGTTTAAAAGGCTTTGCTACATAATCATTCATCCCGGCATTAATTACCTGGTCGCGAATATCAAACAATGCCGATGCGGTTAAAGCAATGATCGGCACGTTTGCCTTAGCAGGATCGGTCATCTTACGGATTTCCATTGAGGCGTCAAATCCACTCATTACCGGCATTTGCAGATCCATAAGCACCACATCGAAATTTCCGTATTGCATAATTTCGACTGCGCGCTCGCCGTTTTCGGCAATGGTTGGCACTATCTTCCATTTAGAAAATAGTTTTTTCATTAGCATTACGTTAACCGGGTTATCCTCTGCTATTAAAATGCGCAAGTTGCTACCCAACCCTTCGGCCTGCGCGATGGTTTGCTGAGACTGTTGTAGCGCTGACGATCTTTCTTTGACGCTCACTATCACGGTAGATACCGGGAACTCCATATTAAAGGAGAACTCCGAGCCCTGCCCCACCTTACTGCTTACATGCATTTTAAGGCTTTGAAGCTGCAGCAAACGCTTAATAATGGCTAAACCCAAACCGGTGCCACCATACTGGCGGGTTGTAGTGATAGATTCTTGTGTAAACGGCTCAAATATGGTCTGCAGGTTTTCTTTCTTGATCCCGATACCCGTATCCTTTACCGAAAAACTAACCGTAATGTTGTTATGGCGGTCTTCCAGGCAGGTTACCCTTACCAGTATACTGCCATTAGCTGTAAACTTAATGGCGTTGCTCACAAGGTTAAATATGACCTGCGTTAAGCGGGTTGGGTCGCCAAATATTACTTTATGTCGCAGTGAGCTATCAATGTCGAGTTTAAACAATAACCCTTTTTCTTCTGCTTTTATAATTTGCCCGCCGCAAATATTCTGCATCAGGTCCACCAAGTTAAACTTGATCTTCTCGAAGACAACCTTTCCCGATTCTATCTTATTAAAGTCGAGCACATCGTTAACAATAGCCAAGAGGTTATTTGCCGAAAACTTTAATATCTCCAGGTTTTCGCTTTGGTCTTGCCTCGGGTTGTTCATCAGCAGCAGGTTGCTCATGCCAATAACGGCATTTAGCGGTGTGCGAATCTCATGGGACATGGTGGACAAAAATTCCGACTGCACCTGTGATGATTTTGCAGCCTTTTCTATAGCCCGTTCAAATTTAATATTTAATGCCGTCTGCTCTTCACCGGTATCTTTAAGCTGTTGTATATTCTTTAAAAACGCAGTATAAAAGTGGCTATGAATAAATATAATGAGTGTAAAATTGGCAAATACAGCTATAATCGTGGTTGAATCGTCGGCCGTTTCCGGCTTAAAATCTATAAAATATTTATGGTCATATTTCATCACCATAAATATCAAAACAGGCAGCAGGTTTAGCAGGGAGTAAAACATGCCCCAATTTTGTCCCTGCATATAAAAGCTGAACACAATAACCAGGATGATAATTTGAACAGTAATAATATTTACATCCTGCAGAATCACAAAAACCGTAGCCAAATTAACCAGCGTACCAATAATAAGCAACATGTGTGATATGGTGCGCCAATGCGGTTTAAACGAAAGATATTTAAACAGGGCTATAAAAGATAAAAGCACACCACCTAATACTATAGACATTACATGCAGGTTCTGCAGATAGACGCTAACGTACAAAGCACTTAAACCTACTATAGCCAATAATAACCCAAAATATAGCAAACGGATTCGGGCCTGGTCAAGAATTGACATTTCCCTGGTTAGTATCTTGTTAATAGAAAGGTTAAAAAAACTCACTTACTTAATTGGCGGTATAATAATAGGTTAACTAAAATAATAACTAATTGTATTATATAAGCAATTAGTTATCATTTAGATATGTATCCTATCAAATTATGCAATTAGCCTGCCAATCCGCTTAAACTATCTTCAACTATTTTTAGCCGGGCCTCTGCATCAGCTTTCTTTTTTAATTCGTTTTCAACTATCTCGGGTTTGGCATTTGCCATAAAACGCTCATTATTTAACTTAGCATTAACCGATTTTAAAAAGCCTTCGAGGTATTCCTTTTCTTTTGTAAGTCGTTCTGTTTCAGCAGCAACATCAATTTCGATATTCAGTTTAATAAAAAATTCGTCTGTACCTGCTATAAAGCTGTTTGAGCCTGCTACCGCATCGGTAACCAAGCTTAACTCGCTAATGTTACCCAGTTGCTTAATGATGGCCTCGTAACTGTCATATCTAATACCCGAACCAGCTTTTACAGCCAGCGGAAGCGCATCTCTTGGCGATAGCTGATTGGTGTCCCGGGTGTTACGGATCTTTTCTATTAATTGTTTCACAACCTCTACCTCGGCTATCAACTGAGTATTTACTTGCCCATTTACTGGCAATTGTGCAACAATACAGCAATCCAGTTCTGCACGTTCACCAAACAATTCGTCATGCCATAGCTCCTCAGTTAAAAATGGTGTAAAGGGATGCAGCGCTTTTAAAATATCTTCAAAAAATGCTACCGTAGCGCTGTAGGTTCGAGCGTCGATCTTCTGGCGCTCTACTCCTTGCTGGTAAACAGGTTTAACCATTTCCAGGTACCACGCGCAGAAATCATCCCACACAAGCTTATAGGTCGCCATCAACGCTTCAGAGAGGCGGTATTGCTTAAAGTCGTCCTCTATTTGGGCAAGGGCCTGGTTAAACCGGCTTGCAAACCAAGCAATAGCAGTTTCGTTTTTTGATGTTAAACTATCATCTACCTCCCAGCCTTTAACCAGTTTAAAGGCATTCCAGATCTTGTTAACGAACCCACTTCCCTGCTTGCAATATTTCTCGTCAAACATCAGATCGTTACCGGCAGGCGAACATAGTAACATACCCACACGCACACCATCGGCACCGTATTGCGCTATAAGATCAAGCGGATCGGGAGAGTTACCTAACGACTTCGACATCTTGCGGCCAAGTTTATCCCTAACAATACCGGTAAGGTAAACATTGGTGAACGGTTTTGTCTCGCGCAATTCATGCCCTGCCATAATCATTCGTGCTACCCAAAAGAATAAGATCTCGGGAGCGGTAACCAAATCATTTGTTGGGTAATAGTAGTTTATTTCGGCATTATCCGGGTTACGCACACCATCAAAAACCGAGATAGGCCAAAGGCCGGATGAGAACCAGGTATCCAAAACGTCTTCGTCCTGGGTAAGGTCACTTATCGTAAATGAGGCATCAATTTTTTGAGCCTCTAATAAAGCTTCTTCTTTAGTTTTGGCTACAACAAACTCGCCGTTTGGCAGGTAATAAGCTGGGATTTGCTGGCCCCACCACAACTGGCGGCTGATGTTCCAGTCCCTAACGTTCTCCATCCAATGGCGGTAGGTGTTGATGAATTTCTCGGGGATAAGTTTAACATCACCATTGGTCACGTATTCCAAAGCGGGTTTAGCCAACTCCGCCATTTTGCAAAACCATTGCATTGATAGTTTTGGTTCGATGGCAGCATTTGTACGTTCGCTAAATCCTATTTGCGAGGTGTAGTCTTCAGTTTTTTCTAACGCGCCTGCATCTTCTAAAAGCACCGCTATTTTTTTACGGGCAACGAAACGGTCTTCGCCAACCAGTATCTGTGCTTTATCGTTCAGTGTGGCGTCATCGTTTAGTATATCGATGATCTGCAATTTATGTTTCTGCCCAAGTTCATAATCATTCAGGTCATGCGCCGGGGTAACCTTCAAACATCCGGTACCAAAATCCATGGTAACGTACTCATCCAGTATCACCGGGATCTCGCGGTCGATCAGTGGAATAAATACCGTTTTACCATGCAGGTGGGTGTAACGCTCATCGTTAGGGTTGATACAGATAGCCGCATCAGCCATAATGGTTTCGGGGCGGGTGGTGGCGATGGTTATATGGCTTTGGGTGCGTGGAGTGTGGTGTGTTGTGCGCCCTTCATCCGCTCCCCGTTCCTCGTCCCCAGCAACCTCATAATTAATATAATATAGCTTCTGGTTTACCTCTTTACGGATAACTTCCTCATCGCTTACCGCGGTTTTACCTTGCGGGTCCCAATTTACCATGCGCACGCCGCGGTAGATCCAGCCCTTTTTATGCAGGTGAACAAAGTAATCTATAACAGATTCGCTCATGTCATCGTCCATAGTAAACTTGGTACGTTCCCAATCGCACGATGCACCTAACTTCTTGAGCTGTTCTAAAATGATGCCGCCGTATTTATCTTTCCACTCCAGGGCATATTTCAAAAATTCTTCGCGGCTGATATCTTTTTTATTGATACCGCGCTCTTTTAGCATGGCAACAACCTTAGCTTCGGTGGCTATACTGGCATGGTCTGTTCCCGGTACCCAGCAGGCATTTTTGCCTTTCATTCGGGCACGGCGAATCAGTACATCCTGTATGGTATTGTTTAACATATGGCCCATGTGCAGAACGCCGGTAACATTAGGCGGAGGGATAACAATAGTATATGGCTCGCGCTCATCAGGCACCGACCTGAAGAAGTTGTGTTGTAACCAGTAACTATACCATTTTTCTTCAGCTTCTGCGGGCGAATAGGTTTTTGCAATACTCATAGCCTGCAAAAATAACTATTTGGCGCTAATTGGGAACAGGTAAATCGCACTAAACGCGCGGCAATGTACTCACCCGGTCTTTGCTTCGCTCGACCACCCTCTCTGCTTCGCAAAGAGGGTATAAAAAAAATGCCTCTTCCATAGAACGGTTTAGATTGAGGCTCCTTCCCCGCCCTCTTTGCGAGCAGAGAGGGTCGCGCACGCAGTGCCGCCGGGTAAGTAAACCTGCGTGCTAATTATGTGGAATTATTATAAATTACCCTCTCGTCACAATCAGCAACAATATTTTTACACACAGCCGTTTATACTATGTAAACTTTGCACCCGGTATGAAAACATTGCCTGTAAATCGTTTTTTGGCAGCTTTTATAAAAATGTCCCGTTTGTCATTTGTTATAAACTGGTTTAATAAGTAGTTGGCCCTGCCACGATATTTGTCATCCGGCAGATAAAATAATTAACTTCACGTTTTACTGATTTATCATGAAACTAAAGTTCACCAACTTAATGCTGATGGGTGCCCTGTGCTTATCGGCCAACGTGTTTGCTGCCACCGGCGACAAACACCCCAAAACAAAATCACCAAACGATCCACCTAAAAAGTATATCGACCCGGCCAATATGGACCTGTCGGTAAAACCCGGCGACGATTTTTTTGATTATGCCAACGGCAACTGGATCAAACAGAACGCCATCCCCGCGAAAGAAACCCGCTGGGGCAGCTTCAATATCCTCCGACAGGAAAACACCAACCGACTGTTGGGCCTGCTTAACGAGGTTAGCAAAACGCCAGGCCAGCCAAAAGGCACCCTTAAACAACGCGTAGGCGATCTGTACGCCAGTGGTATGGACAGCCTTGGTATCGAGAAGAAAGCTTACACCCCAATCACCGCAGACCTTGCCCGCATCAACAACATAACCGATCTTAAAGGCATCGTTAACGAATTAGTTTACGAACGCGTTAACGGCATAGGCAGCCCGCTATTTGGCTTTGGCGTAGGCCAGGATGATAAGCATGTAGATAAATACATCATCAGCCTGAGGCAAGGTGGTACCAGCCTGCCGGACAGGGATAATTACCTGAAGGACGACGCCCGCAGCAAAAAGATCCAGGATGCTTTGAAGACTTACATCACTAAGCTGTTCACTTTAACAGGTACTGATGCAGCTACTGCCGCTAAAAATGCAGGCACCATTTTCGATATCGAAAAAACCCTGGCAAAATCGCAACTGAGCCGCGTGGCGCAGCGCGACCCAAATGGCACCTACAACAAGTTTTCCGTGGCCGATTTCAGCAAAACAACCCCGCATTTAAACTGGGTACAGATACTGCCGATGCTCAAAGCAACGGGGCAGGATACCATCATTGTTGGCCAGCCAACTTTCTTTAAAGATGCGGATGCTTTGCTTGCCGCTACACCTGTGGAGGACTGGAAGACTTATTTAAAGTGGAACATCCTGCGTGGTGCCGCTTCTACTTTAAGCTCTCCTTTTGTGAATGCAGGTTTTACCTATAGCGCAGCACTTAGCGGCCAAAAAGCTCAAACCCCACGCAACGAGCGTATGAGCGGCCTGGTTGACGGCAGCATTGGCGAGTTATTGGGACAGCTTTATGTAGAGAAATACTTTACACCAGCGGCCAAAAAATACATGATAGATTTGGTGAACAACCTGAAAGTAACCCTTGGCGACCGCATAAAACGCCTGGACTGGATGAGCGAAGAAACCAAGGCACGCGCACTTAAAAAGCTGGCAGCGTTTACCGTAAAAATTGGCTACCCCGATAAATGGGAAGTTTATGACGGCTTAATTATTAACCGCACTGATTACGCAGGTAACCTAAGGCGCATTGCTGTTTGGCGCTACAACTTTAACGTGAGCCGCCTGGGAAAACCGGTTGATAAGACCCGTTTTGGTATGACCCCGCCAACAGTTAACGCATCGTATAACCCAACCAATAACGAGATCGCTTTCCCTGCCGGGATCCTACAGTTTCCATTCTTTGATTTTGGGGCAGATGACGCGGTGAATTATGGTGGTATCGGGGCGGTTATTGGCCACGAAATGACCCACGGTTTTGACGATGAAGGCCGCCAGTACGATGCCGATGGCACCCTGCGCGACTGGTGGACCAAAGCCGATGCCGACAAATTTAAAACCCGTGCAGATCAGGTTGTTGGCCAGTACAATGCCTTTACCGTATTGGATACCATCCACGTAAACGGCAAACTTACTCTTGGTGAAAACCTTGCCGACCTTAGTGGCCTTAACGTAGCTTACGAAGCGTATAAAAAAACCAAACAAGGCCAGTCGACTACAAAGATCGATGGCTTTACACCCGACCAACGGTTCTTCCTATCGTGGGCACAGGTTTGGCGCAGCGTGCAA
Organism: Mucilaginibacter sp. UYP27; assembly: GCF_040547175.1. Lineage (NCBI taxonomy): Bacteria > Pseudomonadati > Bacteroidota > Sphingobacteriia > Sphingobacteriales > Sphingobacteriaceae > Mucilaginibacter > Mucilaginibacter sp. UYP27. Next base: position 317,146 of record NZ_JBEPPE010000002.1, on the reverse strand, counting down.
CGCCCCGAGGCTGCCGCGCAACGTATCCTTACAGACCCGCACTCGCCGGAGCAATTCCGCACCAACGCACCTGTTGTTAATATGGATGCCTGGTACACCGCATTCGATGTAAAACCGGGAGATAAGATGTATAAGAAACCTGAGGAGCGAATAAGAGTTTGGTAGGTTTTTAGTAGCAAGTATTAATATCAAGTATATAGACAGACCCGGTTGAGAGACCGGGTTTTGTTTGTTTTATGCCGATTGCATCATTCGTAGTGCTACGATGGCTATTCCATTTTCGGGATATTCTTCCAACACATCATTATAAATTTTTTTTGCCTCAGCACCCCTGCCCAACTGAATAAGACTAAAGGCTATATTACACATACCCATTTCTCGATAGGACATTTTTGATGAGCTTAGTAAAGTAATGGGCCGGTATTTATCTACCCAAGGATATCGTTCAAAATAGGCAACACTTTCCTGGAAATGCTGAATAGCCTGCTCAAAATTATTCCTTTTTAGGACTGCTACACCTTTACGATGCTCGCTTGCAACCAAATTTCTTACTATGTAAACAATAAACCAGTAAACTAAGACGCCAAAGATCACATCCGTGCGGTCCTCAGTAAATAATGAGAAAAACCAAAACAACGAAAAAAGCAATATAAATTGCGGGATGGTGTATAACCAAACAACCTTACCACGCACGAATGGAGTATCTGCCATATTCTTTTAATTTATTGCACTAAAGTATAATATCCTTTTTATACTTTATATAATCTTTACCTCTCCCCTACATTCCCCGCTTTTTACCTTTCATCTAAACCTATATCTTTGCGGCACTGACACATTATATGATAGTTCATCAATTTTACGATAAGGGATTGGCGCATGCGTCGTACGCTATAATTCGCTCAGGCAAAATGGTTGTTATCGACCCTGCCCGAAACCCGCAGCCTTACTATGATTTTGCCCAACTGCATAATGCGGATATTACCGGCGTGATCGAAACCCACCCGCATGCCGATTTTGTGAGTTCTCACCTCGAGATCCACCAAACTACTGGCGCGGTTATTTATGTAAGCAAGCTTGCCGGTGCCGGTTACCCCCACGAAAGTTTTGATGATGGCGATGTGATCTATCTGGATGATATTAAGCTAAAAGCTATTAATACGCCGGGCCACTCGCCAGATTCTATCTGTATTTTATTAGAGAATGAGAAAGGGCGCGATTGTGCGGTATTTACCGGCGACACCCTTTTTGCAGGAGACGTTGGTCGCCCCGATCTTCGCGAGAATGCAGGTAATATTACCGCTAAAAAAGAAGAACTGGCACGCCAGATGTATCACAGTACACGCGATAAACTGATGGTCTTACCCGCGGATGTTACGGTTTACCCGGCACATGGCCCAGGCTCGCTTTGCGGGAAAAGCATGAGCCCCGATCTGCATAGCAGTATTGGCAAGGAACTGCGCGACAACTACGCGCTGCAACTAATGGACGAACTGGCCTTTGTAAATACTCTACTGGCCGACCAGCCCTTTATGCCCAAATACTTTGGTTACGATGTGGAACTGAACAAAACCGGCGCGCCCAATTTTGAAGAAAGCATTGGCATGGTTACCCGCCCATCAACAGATATTAAACTGGAAAAAGAAGTCTTAATTGTAGATAGCCGTACCAAAGAAGCTTACCGCAGCGGACATTTAAAAAATGCCATCAATTTGCAGGACGCCGAGAAATTTGAAACCTGGTTAGGCTCAATAATAGGCCCTGACGAGCAGTTTTACTTAATAGCAGCAACTGACGAAGAACTGGAAATAGTTATTCGTAAAACAGCTAAGATAGGGTACGAGAAAAATATCATTGCCGCCATTCTTACATCGACTAATGCCAAAGAGCAATCTGCTAATATCGATTATGCCGATTTTAAAGCGCACCCCGATAATTATACCATCATAGACGTACGCAATTGGGCCGAGATAAAAGGCGGTAAAATTTTTGACAACTCGCTTACCATCCCGTTACCCGAACTTCGCGAACGTGTTAGCGAGATCCCTGCCGATAAACCTATTGTAGTACATTGCGCCGCGGGCTACCGTTCTACTGCGGCAGCAGGGGTTATCGAGGCTGCTATCAGCAATGTTCCGGTTTATGATCTGGGTGAAGCGATCAAAGATTGGCAATAGATACAGGGATTAGGCGAATTTAACTGACTAAGTTAGATTGGCTTGAGTGTTGTCAACTCGTCCTATATTGTTGTTTCTACAATACGCCCTTTATCACCGGCCATACAGTTTCTGCAATTACTTTGTAGCCTTCGGCAGATGGGTGGACCCTGTCCCACAGGTTGAGGTGCTTTACTCCTGCCACACCAGCCAGCAAGAACGGCACTAAGGCTACTTGGTTATCCTTCGCCAGTTTCTGGTAAATGCTGTTAAATGCTACCGCGATATTACCGCCTAAAAACACCGGCAACTCCATTCCCAACAGTACTACCTTTGCCTGCGGGTATTTGCTTTTTACCTTATCAATAATATGCTGTAGGTTTTGAGCGATAATGTTTGGTGACACTCCCCTGCGGATGTCGTTTATACCCAGTTCCAGTACAAATATATCAACAGGTTTACTTAGCCAATAATCTAACCGGGATAAGCCGCCGGCTGTGGTATCGCCACTTACGCCGGCATTGATGATGTTATAATCCAACCCATCGGCCTTTAGTTTTGCTCCCATTAACGCCGGGAAAGACTCTGTAACCGCGCTTGCCAAACCATAGCCTGCAGTTAAGCTATCACCAAAAAATAATATATTCTTCATTGATTTAAGGACGACCGACCAGAGAAAATATTGTAAATATTGAACTTTGTCTTAATCTTTAATAAGCTACTTTTCCGAATCTAATCCATCTACATTCCATAACCCCGGGTGGTCGCGGTAATGGGTTATATTTTCAATTATTTCTTCAATTTCGGCCGAGCTAAGTTCATCATGGCCACCTGATGTGTAGGTAAATAACTTACCAGGCTCTTCAAACGTAATGTATCCAAGGTAATTAGGATCGGTTTTTGTCTCGAGTAATAGTTCACTTTCCTGGCGGATCTCTTCCTCGTTATCAAAGCCACCTTCGCTACGATACACATTATAGGTATAAGTGAGCACGGGGTGCCCGTCAACCTGCGCCTGTGTGTTTGGGATTATATTAACCGGTCTGTTATCTCCTACAGTAAAAAATATGGGTATCATGGGTTTATAATTATTTTATAAATTACAATTGCTTAAACAAATAGTTTTGGCGCAAAAATTTATCATAAAACTTAAGGGTAGATGAAAACATTCAACCTCCATAACGGGCTGCAGCTAAACATACAACTTGACAATAAAAAGCTGAGGTTGGTAATCACCGATGGTATAGCCGAACTGGCCTGCCGCAAAGAAACCGCCAGTAATCTTAACAGATTTTTATCTTCTGCACAAAACAACTTGTTCAGCGGCCGGCTGCAATTGCACAAAAGCGAAGACAACATTACAGTACTTCTTAAAGGAAAACCTGCCGGATCCGTTAGTGTCTCTGAATTAAAAAACGTGCTCAATAATTAATCATAACAGTTTATTGCTATTTTAGGGTTACAAAACCCTAACACAATGACTGTTACAACTGCCGAACCAGCTTACTGGTCGCCGGGGCGAAAGATCGCTCTGCGCTTTTTCTTTATCTTTTTTATCCAGTACATCATTTTTAACCCTAACGGGGTGCTGCCCAATATTGACAAATTGTATGAAATATATATCGTGCCGATACACAGCTTAATGGTATGGATAGGCACACATATATTAGGCATGAAGAAGCCTATAGATACTTTCACAAACGGCAGCGGCGATACCACTTACGATTTCGTATTACTGCTTTTTGGCCTTGTACTTGCAGTCATCGGCGCAATTATATGGAGCGTTGCCGACCGCAAAGCGCGCAACTATAACAATCTGTTTTACTGGCTTACCGTAATTGTTCGCTATTATGTTGCCATCACCATGATAACTTATGGATGCGTAAAGATCATTAAACTACAGTTCCCGGGGCCATCTCCCGATAGGTTGCTGCAACCATTCGGCAATGCATCGCCTATGGGCCTGGCATGGACGTATATGGGCTACTCTACCGGGTTTAACTACTTTACAGGTTTTGCCGAATTTATGTGCGGGGTACTCCTATTCTTCAGGCGTACATCTACTTTGGGGGCCATTATAGGCCTTGTAGTGGCGGGCAATATTATGGCTATCAACTATTGTTTTGATGTGCCGGTTAAACTGTTATCCACTATGTTGGTTATTATGTGCGGATATATTTTAAGTAAGGACTTTATCCGGTTGAGCAATTTTTTTATATTCAACAAACCCGCACAGCCCGCCAACCTTGGCCGGCACCAGTTTAAAAAGCGTTGGAAAAACATCACCCTAACCACATTAAAATACGTATTGGTTGTTTATACTATTACCATGAATTTTTACGGTGATGTGGATGCAGCCACTCAATACGGCGACAAGGCTAAGAAACCACCACTGTATGGCATATACAACGTGCAAAGTTTTGTGCGTAACAAGGATACCATTGCACCGCTAAAATCAGATACCACGCGCTGGGATAAACTCACCATTAGCTACAGCGGCGCAGCAAGGGTTATCATGAGTAACGACAGCACTAAAACGCACGATTTTAAGATTGATACCAATAAACACACTATTGTTATGTTTAGCTATGCAGATACCCTTAACAAGGCTTATTATACCTACAGCCGACCGGCGAAGGACTTGTTGCTGCTTAAAGGCACATTCAAAAAGGACTCAGTTATCATACAGTTAAAAAAGTATGATCTTAAAAATTTCAGGCTGCTAAACCGGGGCTTCCACTGGATAAACGAATATCCGTACAACAGGTAAACAAGAACAGCAAGTCAATAAACAAAAAAGGCTACCCGTATGGGTAGCCTTTTCAATATTCATTAATTATTTTCCTGACTATTTAACAGCACCTGGAGTAGTGTAAGCCATAGCTTGTGGGTTAAAGTTAGCCCAACCAGAAGTCCAGTCTTCTGTACCGAAAGCGCCTTTATAAGCAACTTTAGTGAAGAAATCAACATTGACTTTTGCATCAGTAAATACCGCGCCGGTCAAAGCTGGTGAAGTACCTATCTGAGTAAATACCGGAACACCAGCCCTTGCAGCAGGAGCGATATCCGCACCAAATTTGTATGGGTCTGTATAGATGCCAGCGCCGTAAAGATCAGTGGTAAATGTGTTGTTTAATAATAATTTTGCAGTAATTGTAGCTAAAATTGTTGCGTTTGAAGCTTTGATCTGGTTGTTTTTACCGTTGCTACCTGCTACGATGTTATTAGCAAATACAGATGCACCAGATGCTAAGTTAGCAGATGCGTTTTCTGCACCGCCTGCTGGTAAAGCATCATCATAATATACGCCTTCAGTATAACCAACTATAACAGAGTTTAAGATGCTGATAGCCGAGTTACGACGGATCTGAGCACCATGCTGGAAGTTAGCATTAACACCCGGAGGGTTAGCTGTAGGAGTTTTGATAAACTCTACCGGGCCTAAGATAGTCATGTTAGAGAATACCGCGCTTGTTTGTGGTGTACCGTTAGTACCTGTTGCATTGTTATCAGATTCGAAACCGTTTGAACCAGATACGTCGGCAGTTGCAGCTAAACGCTGGGCTAAACCAAACTGGATCTTACCAGAGAAACCGTTGTCGGTATCAAAATCATCATCCCATCCATCAATAGCTAATAAGTGTTTAGCATTTACACTACCACCAAACCATTCGAAAGAATCGTCACCTGAGCGGTAAACTTCAATGTACTCTATAGTAGTACCAGAGCCAACACTACCAAAAGTTAAACCATTGATCTCGTTATCAGGGCTTAAAGCGATACCCGCGTACTCGATACGTACATATTTCATTGTACCAGAGTTATCAGCAGCATCAGTACCACCATGCTTACCTTTATCAGTAGCATCAGAGATACCTTCGACTGATACAGAAGTACCTACGTTGTTTGGAGCTTTACCTAAAAGGATAACGCCACCCCAATCGCCTTGTGAACGGCCACCAGAAGCTACGTTTGATGTAAATACGATAGGTTTATCTGCAGTACCTACAGCTTGTATCTTTGCACCGCGGGTAACTATCAAAGCGCCTTTAGTCGCTTTATCACCCTTAATGATAGTGCCGGGCTCTATAGTTAAAGTAGCATTGCTGGTTACAAATACGTTACCTTTTAATAGGTAAATTTTATCTGCTTTCCAAGTTGTTGCTGTAGTAATATCAGCGTTTACAGTTACAACACCATCACCCGTTACCGGTGGGGTAACAATACCGCCACCATCACCCGGGTCAACAGTATTTTTTGAACAGCTTGAGGCTAATATGGTAAAGCCAAGTGCCGCTACTAATAGAATTTTTTTCATTTTTTGATTTTTAATTTTCTGTTTCAAAATAACACAAGTGCCTTCAACTTAAGGTTAAGAGCTGTTTATATCTATGTTAAATAACATAGGCGGATGTTAACCCTATATTAACACTATAGGGTGTAAGTAAATGCAACCGAATAGGTAGAGCCCGGCTTGTAGCTGCTCTGGATGCCATCGCCGGCGTCAACCTTTTTATTAAAGTTATTGTCGTAGTAGAAAGTACTGGCGTTATTCAAGATATCGGCTGCGGTAACTTTAATTTCGCCTTTGCCTTTAAATACTTTAAGGCCAAGTTGTGCGTCGAACACGTTACGTGGTGCTTCCCAAATATCTTCGTATAATGCACCCGCTGCAACATTAAGCCTGCGGCCTACCCTGTTGTACAAGGCATTAAAGTTTAGTTTGTTATCAAGGAACGAATGTTGTAAACCGGCGTTGATAACATATGGCGCCTGGCCCACTAACGTGCGTTTTGTGTATTTAAAGTTTATACCTGCATCAGTAGGATTATATGCCGTTGACTTTATAACGGCCACGTTTGCATAAGCAGTCGTATTTTTCATAAAATTGGTGTTATACAAAAAGTCTAACGTTTTACGAATTTCGAACTCGGCACCAATTACGTTAGCCCTGTCAGAGTTAAAGTAGGTAATGGTACGGGTTGAGTTAACATCGTTATTGTATGTTTCGATAGCGTTCTTGAAACGTTTATAGAAACCCGATACTGAGATGATTTGCCCGGCTGATGGATACAGCTCAAAGCGAACGTCAACGTTATCTATGTTAGATCTTTTCAGATTAGGGTCACCCTGTTGCAATGCTAACAATTCGTAATCGTAGTATTGAGATATAGATAGCTCCCTAAACTCTGGGCGTGCAAGCGTACGTGAGTATGATGCCCTTAAGTTAATTTTATCTGTTAAACTGTAGGTTAAGTTAGCAGATGGTAAAATGTCTACATAGTTTTGTTTTACTATACCATCGGCCCTTTTGCTTACCGGTGTTACGTTTACGTCAAACTGCTCAACACGTGCACCCCAAACCAACCTCAATTTATCGGTAAGTTTGTTATCTAACATTAAATAACCGGAGTTTGTTAACGAGTGTGCGGCATACGAGTCATCAGAGCCGTCTATTTCATCTAATTTGTAAATGTCTGCGTTAAGCACATCGCTACGGAACAATGTGTTAACAGGGCGTTGTTTTAACGGGCGTATGAAATCCGGGTCATTCAAATTAGGATCATCGGTAACTACAGCACCTAAGAAACGTACATTATAACTCCTGTTACGGTACAAGCTGGTTAAACCGGTTTTAAACGTTGCCGGCTGAGAGAACATTTTAAATGGCATTGAATAGTTAACACTACCCGAGTATTGGTTCTCGTTAAGTTTAGCATATAAGGTCGCGTTATCCTTACCCAAAGTAGATACGTTAGCCTCAAAAGGGTCGCCGCTGCCTATGTTGCGCGAGTAACTTACTTTACGTTGCTGTGGCTGGTCGTTAAGCACATTGCTGTAGCTTAAGTTCCAATTTATTTTAGCGCCTTTTTCGCCGAGCGGGTGGTTACCTTCTAAGGTTGATTTAAATAGCGCTTTTTGTAAAAGATCAAAGGCGTAGTATTTTACATCAGAACCTGTTGCTTGGTTGCTACCTGTACGTTGCAAAAATTGGTCGTCGTAAATCCTGTTATATACATTTTTGAACGTGATCTTATTTTTACCGTACGAATAACCGAGGTTTAATAAAGCACCTATGTTAGTAGAGAATTTATAGATATCATCATTATAATCATATCCGTAAGCATCGCGTTTAACATCATTGGCAATAGTTTGCGAATTGCGGTATGTCAAACCCAAAATAGCGCCGAAACGGTTCCCTGTTTTTTCGTAGTCTTTAACCCTTGATAAAGTAAACTGATAGTTTTGTGTTGGCAGCGCAGTGTTTTTGTAGATGTTATAATCTTGAGAGATACTTTTTAGCAAAGCCCTGTTTTGGGTTAAGTTTAACCCGTTAACAATGCTTGAGTATGGCACAAAGCCGCTTGGCAACTGTTTTTTACCATTATCGAACCCAAAATAATCGGTAGCGTTGCGCTGGCCGCTTAAAAAGGTTTTGCCTGTAGATGCAGTATTATAACCTGCACCAATACCAAATGATATAGAATTTTGTTCCGGAAGATCTTTGGTATTTATCTGGATCAATCCACCTGCAAAATCGCCGGGTTGGTCTGGCGTAGCGGTTTTGGTAATATTAAGGCTTTCTACCAGGTTTGATGGCACGATATCAAACGAGAACGCTTTGCGGTTAGGCTCGGTGCTTGGTAACGATGCACCGTCAAGCATTGCGTTGTTGTAACGATCGCTCAACCCGCGGATAACCACAAATTTGTTATCCTGCACGGTAGCGCCGCTTACACGCTTCAAAACGTCGGCAGTGTTACGGTCAGGCGATTTTTTTATAACCTCGGCAGATGTACCGTCTGATATTGATACGCTATTTTTTTGCATAGCATATAAAGCGCCTATTGATTGCTGGCGATAAGTAGCCTTAATGGTAACCTCATTAAGCGCTTTTGATTCGGCCTGGCCCACGGTAATATCAAGGGGGGTATTAGCGCCTTGTTTTACTTCAACATCAGATATGGTTTTGTTTTGGTAACCTATGTACCTAACCAATACTACATATTTGCCCGGCGCAAGGCCGCTTAATACATAATGGCCGTCAACATCGGTTGCGGCAGCTTTTGTAGTGCCCTCAATGTTAACGGTAGCGCCAATTAAGGTTTCGCTGGTTTTTTGGTCGATGACCTTACCGGAAATGCGGCCCGTAGTTTGGGCAAGTAAATTGCCTGCCGTAAGGGTTAAAACGAATAGAACGGTGATTGCGGATAAAACTTTTTTCACGTGTATTAATTTAATACCGCAAAATTATTACCGCGATGTTAGTTGAATGTTACGAGTGCATTACCATAACAGCCACTTAATATTACCTCAATGTTAACAAGTGCCCTAATAGCGCTGTTATCCAGCTTTTTGCTTATCAGTTAAGTTGTGTTGCTTTAATTCTTCGAGCTGAATCTCGTAGGCGCGCATCCTTGCGTGCAGGATATCTACCTCGGTACGCAGCATCTGAATCTCGGTGATCAGCTTGGCCGAATCGGGTTTGTGGATCATCTTATCCCCGGTACCAAGTATCAGCCACTCGGGCGAGTATTTTAACTGGAAACAAAGCTTGCGGATAAGGTAGTAACTGATGTCTTGTTTTTGGTTGATCACTTTACTGATAAAGCCCTGGTCTACCCCAATGGCGTTGGCCAGTGCAAGTTGCCCTCCATGCTCCTTAACAATAACCTTTATCCGTTTTACAACCGCTTCGTCAGACATGGTACAATGATAAACATTTTTGGGAAATGTGATACATTTTGCATTAAAACCGGAAAACCGGTGTGTTTCCTACTAACTCGATTATATATGTTATTTATCAATCAAGGTACACATGTGCTAACCTACAGGAATGAATATAAAACCCTTGAATATCAATCAAAGCAAACAATTCCATGACATTGGCGTTACAATACAATAAACAACGAAATTTAATTACCTTAAAATAATTAATTATGCGTAAAAAATATCTAACCGCGGTGCTGTTCATTTGCATCGCGTCGGCGTGTACCAAATCGCCGGAAAGCGAGCTCAAAGCGACCCCAGATAATACGGAAAATGCAGCCATCGCCAACAATGACGAACTTTTAGCTACCACAGCAACGGATGAGCAAAACGAAACCGATTTTGCGACCGATAATACATTGCCCAGGGTTGTATTGACAAACCTACCGATAGCCAACCCATAGTTTTAGACGAAGAGGACGATGAAGTAAGCCAGCGCGGGGTATTTGTAAAAGGTACCAAGTGGGCAAAAGGAAAAACATTGAAGATCTACTTTATAAACGGCAGCGAATTTTTGCGCAATAAGGTGATATTCTACGCACGTAAATGGGCCAACCATACCAGCCTGCATTTTGCAGTTACCACAAAAAAGGCAGAATCTAACGTCCGTGTGGGGTTCAAGGTTAATAAAGATCATGGTTCATGGTCGTTACTGGGTACCGATGCCGAAAAGTACAAGGCTTACCAAACCATGAACTTTGGTTGGTTCAACAAAAAAACGGAGGATAGAGAGTTTAACCGCACCATAGTACATGAGTTTGGGCACGCTATTGGCCTGGGCCATGAGCAACTAAGTCCCGTTGCCAACATCCCGTGGGACAAACAGGCTGTTTACCAATACTATATGGGCCCGCCAAACAACTGGACCAAAAAGTATATCGATTTTAATATTTTTAATAAATACAATAAACACAATGTACGCAACACCAAGTTTGATCCCGAATCTATTATGCAATACCCCGTGCCCAAAGAGTTTACTACCGATGGCTCATCCATAGGATATAATTACTACCTGAGCGACAAGGACAAGAAATTTATAGCAAGGGTTTATCCTAATTAATATGAAATAGAAAGGCCGGTTTATCCGGCCTTTTTTATTATAACTATCGACCGCTGCCGCAAGCGTTCAGGTTGTGGCTTTAGGACAAATATTAACCAATTCATCAAGCCATAGGCGCTAATTACAAAATGGATACCTTCCTGCGGCCACAAGTGGGCTTCTTGCGGAAGCGATTGTTTGCATTGCAAAATTTAAACTTAGCATGCGGCCACAAGCGTTCCGCTTGCGGCCGCAATTAGTATTATCAAAACATCAACCCCACGTCACAAAACTGATTTGCACAGTTGCATATTGGCACATCTGCACATTTACCCGTATCTTTGCGGCACTAAATTAAACACCTATGTTAAAAGGATTTTTTAATGTTCCCGAGCCTGTAAACGAGCCTGTATTAAACTACGGCCCGCGCAGTGTGGAACGTGCAGAACTTAAGGCGGCTTTAACAGAAGCCCGTTCAAAACAAGTAGATATCCCCATGTATATTGGCGGTGAGGAAGTCCGTACAGGCAAATTGATGGAACTGCGCCCGCCACATGATCATAAACACCTTTTAGGCACTTTTCACTATGGCGATAAAAGCCACGTTACCGCTGCCATTGATGCCGCCCTTGCCGCCAAGGGGGATTGGGAGAACCTGCCGTGGGAACAACGCGCAGCCATATTTTTAAAAGCCGCCGAACTTTTGGCCGGCCCCTATCGCGCTACCATTAACGCGGCAACCATGCTTGGCCAAAGCAAAAACGCTTACCAGGCCGAAATCGATGCTGCTTGCGAGTTCATCGACTTTTTGCGCTTCAACGTGCAATATATGACGGAGATCTATCAGCAACAACCGCCCGTATCCGGCAAAGGTGTTTGGAACCGTTTGGAGCAACGCCCGTTGGAAGGCTTCGTGTTTGCGCTTACACCGTTTAACTTTACGGCTATAGCGGGTAATTTACCAACTTCTGCCGCCATGATGGGCAACGTTGTGGTTTGGAAGCCTGCCGATACGCAGGTTTATGCCGCTAACGTTATTATGCAGGTGTTAATAGAAGCAGGCCTGCCTGCCGGTGTTATCAACATGATCTATGCCGATGGCCCAGAAGTTGGCGACGTGGTTTTTAACCACCCCGATTTTGCAGGCATCCACTTTACAGGATCTACCAAGGTGTTTCAGCACATCTGGCAAACCATTGGTACCAACATCCATAAATACAAAACCTACCCGCGCATTGTGGGCGAAACCGGCGGTAAAGATTTTGTGCTTGCCCACCCAAGCGCCAATGCCGATTCGGTTGCCGTAGCTTTGTTACGCGGCGCGTTCGAGTACCAGGGTCAAAAATGTTCGGCAGCTTCGCGTGCCTACATCCCGGCAAGCATTTGGCCTGCGGTTAAACAGCATGTGGTACGAGAAATGGCTACCTTTAAAATGGGCCCTACCGAAGATTTCGAGAACTTTATTAATGCGGTTATCAGCGAAGTGTCGTTTGACAAACTGGCTAAATATATTGATGCCGCCAAGGCGGATGATGCTGTTGAAGTAATTGCAGGTGGCACTTACGATAAAAGCCAGGGCTGGTTTATACAGCCTACCGTGCTGCAGGTGCAGGATCCTTACTATGTAACCATGTGCGAGGAATTGTTTGGCCCGGTTTTAACCGTTTACGTTTACGAGGATAAAGAGTGGGACAAGATCCTGGATATCGTCGACAAGACCTCTATCTACGCTTTAACAGGCGCTATCCTGTCGCAAGACCGTTATGCCATTGCCGAGGCTACCACACGTCTGCGCAACGCTGCGGGTAACTTTTACATAAACGACAAACCAACCGGTGCAGTAGTAGGCCAGCAGCCATTTGGCGGCGCCCGGGGATCCGGCACTAACGACAAAGCAGGATCGATGATCAACCTGTTGCGTTGGGTGTCGCCACGTACCATCAAAGAAACTTTCGATTCTCCAAAGGACTACAGATACCCGTTTTTAACGCCTGAGCACTAATACCTCGGTAAAAGATAAAAGCTAAAAGGCGAAAGGTTTTAAGAATCTTTCGCCTTTTTTATTTATATTGATAAATGACCATACCTATATGATAAAAGATACGCTTAAACATTTGATCATCCGCGACCTTGAAAAATTGAAGGAGGAGATAGAAGCTTACCAAAACGAGGAAAAGCTTTGGTATATCGAAAAAGGTATATTAAATTCTGCCGGCAACCTTTGCCTGCACTTGGTTGGTAACCTCAACACTTATATTGGGGCAGAATTTGGCAACAAAAATTATGTAAGGAACCGCCCTGATGAATTTGCGCCACGTGCAAAATTGGTGGATATGATTGAAAAGACCATTATCATGATCGGAAGAACCTTCGATATGATCTCAGAAGACCAATTAAATGAAAAGTACCCTGCGGAGATCTTCTTAGAAAATGCAACTACCCAATACTTTTTTGTTCACCTTGCGATGCACTTAGGCTACCATTTGGGGCAAATAAACTACCATCGCCGGCTACTTGATAATTGAATAATATAATACGTCTTGATTCTTTTTATTTAGCAAATCTAAACACCTCATCCATCTTCGAATTGTTGCTGGTACTTACTTGCATATCGGTAATTACACCGGTAGCAAGGCTGTAAACCCAGCCGTGTACGTTAAGTTCCCGTTCATTTGCCCAGGCGTTTTGCACGATGGATGTTTTGCAAAGGTTACTTACATTTTCTACCACGTTAAGTTCCACCAGGCGGTCGCCGCGCTTGGTTTCATCTTCAATAGCGTCAAGCTCTCTGGCGTGTACGCGGTAAACATCTTTAATGTGGCGCAACCAGTTATCTATCAGCCCAAATTGTTTGTTACTCATTGATGCCAGCACCCCACCACAGCCGTAATGGCCGGTTACTATCACATGTTTTACCTCCAATACATTCACCGCGTAATCTAACACGCTTAGCATATTCATATCCGTGTGGATCACCATATTGGCAATGTTACGGTGTACGAATATCTCGCCCGGATTGGTGTTGGTTATCTGGTTGGCTGGTACACGGCTATCGGCGCAGCCTATCCATAAAACAGGTGGCTTTTGGCCGTTAGCAAGTTTCTCAAAATATTGCGGGTCTTCTTTTAGGGTATCTTCAACAAACTGGCGGTTGCCGTCAAGCAGGCTTTCGTAAGTGATATGGCTGGTATCGTGTATCAATTTTGTAGCGCACATATAGATCTGTTTTTATTTGGATTTTGTAATTTTTGTTTTGGTTGAATATATCAGCTGGAACACCTTATGGAAAAACACAGGTAACATATCATAATATAATATAGTGAGCAATATAACAGGTACAAAGTAAAATACCTTAAACTCGTAAATGTTAAAAAAATAACCGCCTGCCATCCCGCCAAAAATAAAAAAAGTAAGCACAGTTAATCTTACATAAATCTTATTCTTTACCGTTTGGCTTTCTTTGGTTTTGGGGTGCATCCAGTCGGCAAGTTCGCTCCCCAGATCTGTAAATAACCCGGTAAGGTGGGTAGATTTGATCAATCCGCCCGATATGTTTGATACCAGCCCATTTTGCAAACCCATGGCAAATAACAGCGAGCCAATAACAATTTTACGCTCCAGCTCGGTTTCCGGGTAAAACTTATGCCCGTAAACAGCTACAAACAACAGCACAATAATCTCTAAGATGATGGGTGCCGAATGTGCCCTGTACAAACTAATGTGCTTTAAAGACTGTACAATAAAGTTTGATACGAACGAGCCTATCATGAACATCAGCAGCCATATCACAAAGATGATAATGGAGCTAAAATCTTGCTTGAGGATGTTTTTGGCAAGGTTTGCCACGTGCCCGGTAACATTTGATGTAAACGCCAAAAAAGCAAGCAGCCCCACCACATCTGTAATACCCGCCACAAATGCCGACGATGACGCCAGCATCAGGTTTTGATTGAGCGTACGTTTATCCTGCGGTTGCCTTAACATATCGGAGCTTTATGATGCTTAAACATACGCAACAAAATCGTGTTTTGAATATTAATAAAAAACCCGGCCGCAATAGCGACCGGGGTCAATATATGGGTAGATTACAGAGGGCTAATTAATGCGCGGCTACTACCTCAACGTTATCAAACTCGTACACATAACCAAGGCTATGCGGGTGGCTGCTGCTTACACCAAGGTCTTTTATTAACCCGGTGCTGATGTCAACCACCCAACCGTGCACTTCCAGGTCATGGCGCTCCATCCAGGCATTTTGGATGATAGACGTTTTGCAGATATTGTAAACCTGCTCGGTAACGTTAAGCTCAACCAATCGGTTCACCTTAGCTTTATCGTCGGTAATACGGTCAAGCTCGTTGGCGTGTAAGCGGTAAACATCTTTAATATGGCGCAGCCAGTTGTCTATAATGCCAAACTGCTTGTTACTTAACGCTGCCGCCACACCACCACAGCCGTAATGGCCGGCGATGATCACATGTTTTACCTTTAGCACGTTAACGGCATAATCTAACACGCTAAGCATGTTCATATCCGAGTGTACACACACGTTGGCAATATTGCGGTGCACAAACACCTCGCCCGGCTTTGTACCGGTAACCTCGTTGGCAGGTACCCGGCTGTCCGAGCAACCTATCCAAAGCACTTCGGGGCTTTGCCCCAGTGCCAGTTTGGTAAAAAACTCAGGATCTTCGGCAGTGCGTTTAGCAGCCCACTCGCTGTTGTTGGTTTTTAATTTATTGTAGCTGGCACGTTGGGCCAGTTTTATACTATTGGTATCGATTCCGTTTTTTCCGTTTTTATTTTCTGTATTATTCATGGTAGTTTTAAATTATTCTGATTTATAAATAAGGTCTTTTAAAGGCGGCACATCGTACTTGTCCTTTATCTCTTTTAATTGCACAATAATGCCTTTGGTATAAGCATTGTGCTTATAATTATTAATGATCTCTAAAACATCCGGGTCTATATAGCGCGAGTTTGAGCCATCAATAACCACATCGCTGCCCTTTGGTAAGCTGGTAAGGGTTATTTGGATGGCGGCTTTGTTTAAAAACGAAACCTCCTCGGCCAGTTTTATGCGGATGGTATTTTTTTCGCCATTGTTGCCAATAGTGTAGAAATATGGGTTACGCATATTGGTACGCAAAATGTAGAAGATCCCCACCAGCATCCCAATACCAACGCCTATCAGCAAGTCGGTAAACACAACGGCCAAAATAGTGATCACGAAGGGGATAAACTGATCCAGCCCCTTATGCCACATGTGTTTGAAAAGGCCTATCCTTGCCAGCTTATAACCCACGGTTAACAAGATAGCCGCCAAACATGATAGCGGTATTTTGTTTAGCAACGATGGGATGGCCAACAGGCAGATAAGCAGTAAAAAGCCGTGAAAAATGGCGCTCATTTTGGTACGAGCACCCGCGTTTACATTTGCCGACGAGCGTACAATAACGGCCGTCATAGGCAAGCCACCCAAAAGGCCGCTAACTAAATTCCCCGCACCCTGGGCAACCAGTTCGCGGTTGGTAGGCGAGATGCGTTTAATAGGGTCAATTTTATCAACCGCTTCCAGGCTTAGCAGGGTTTCTAAACTTGCTACAATGGCAATGGTAACCGCTGTTATCCATACCGCCTTATTGCTTATGGCACTAAAGTTAGGCGATTTAAACAGGCCAAAGAACTCGCCCGTGCTGTGTACTAAAGGGATCTGTACAAATTGTTTATCTAAAAGCGCAAGGCCCGTACCGGCAAATAGCCAAGCCATTACAGTACCCAAAACCACAACCAGTAAAGGTGCCGGTATCATAGCCAGTTTTTTAACCTTCGGCCAGTAGATCATAATGGCTAAAGAAACCAGCGTGATAATCACCGCGCCATAATTAATCTTGTTTAAGGCGCTGAAGATGCCCGAAAAGGTATTATCCTGGTCGGTTTGGCTAAAGCCCTCGTCACCTTCAAAATCCCTGTCGAAGCCTACAGCGTGTGGGAACTGTTTCATGATCAGGATGATTCCTATAGCGGCCAGCATCCCTTCGATAACTGATGAAGGGAAATAATTGGCAATGGTACCCGCTTTAACTAAACCAAACACGATCTGCATAGCGCCGGCAAGCACTAACGCAAGTAAAAATGCCTCGAACGACCCCAGGTTGGTGATAGAATTTAAAACGATGGTTGTTAAACCGGCAGCCGGCCCGGCCACGCTTAACTGCGAGCCGCTAAGCGTACCAATAACAATACCGCCAATAATACCCGCCAAAATACCCGAGAACAATGGCGCGCCTGATGCCAGGGCTATACCCAAACATAATGGCAGGGCCACTAAAAACACCACTAAGCCCCCGGGGAGGTCCTTTTTTAAATTTTTAGCTAAGAAATACTTTTTCAGGTTGAGGTCGCCGGCGGAAACGCCGCCTTGCTTGATTTGCATAAACAATAATTTTATAATGAAAACTTAAGTAAACAGCACGTTACCCAACACTAAATCAGCGTTGCGTGTAATGCATATCTTGCCCGGCTGTTACAAAAAACAGCGGTACGCGGTTGCTCACCAGATAAGAAGATATCCGGCAAATTGTAGTTAAACGTTGGGTGGTGGGGTAGGTACCGCAGGATGATATACCTGCTGGTAAAGGGAGCGTTCCTGGTTGTGCAGAATGTTGTTTTCGACAACAAGTGGCCTGTACACAACGAGGTGATTTACATTTTCGTCAAAAAACTTTTTGTCTTTAAAGGCATCCTTCTCAGGGTCGTCTTTCTCGTTTTTTGACTCATGCTCTAATTGCATGATCACCGCACGCACGGCCTTATTATCCATACATAAAAAAATAGGCGCAACAGATATAACCATCTTTATTAAAAAGATGCCCATAAATAGTGCTGCCATTGAATTTTTGCAAATTCTGTTTTTCATGCGTCGCAAAGATAACGTTTTTTGGAAACGCAAAGTATCATTGTGCCCTTTAAAGCTAATCTTACAATATAATTACTAATTTTATCGCTTTACCAATAAACCACATCGTGAACAAAAAGCTGGAGATTTTACAAAAAAAGCGCGACCAAGCGCTTGAGGGTGGAGGCGCTGCACGTATTGAAAGTCAGCACAAAAAAGGGAAATTAACGGCCCGCGAAAGGCTGCATTTTTTGCTGGACGATGGTTCATTCCAGGAGATAGGCATGCTGGTATCGCACCGCAGTACGGATTTTGGGATGGAGAAAGAAAAGTACCCCGGCGACGGTGTGGTTACCGGTTACGGCACCGTAAACGGCAGGCTGATCTACGTTTTTTCGCAGGATTTTACCGTTTTTGGTGGCTCCCTGTCTGAAACCCATGCTGAGAAGATCGTTAAGATAATGGACCTTGCCATGAAGAATGGCGCACCTGTTGTTGGCCTGAACGACTCGGGCGGCGCGCGCATCCAGGAAGGCGTAGTATCCCTTGGTGGCTACGCCGATATATTTTACAAAAATACAATGGCAAGCGGCGTTGTTCCGCAGATCTCGGCCATTATGGGGCCATGCGCGGGCGGCGCGGTGTACTCGCCTGCCATTACCGATTTTATTTTGATGGTAGAGCATACCAGCTATATGTTTGTAACCGGCCCCAACGTAGTAAAAACGGTAACGCACGAGGTGGTAACATCCGAAGAGCTGGGTGGCGCCAATACCCACGCTACCAAAAGCGGCGTAACCCATTTCGCCTGCGCTAACGAGATAGACGCCATTAACCATGTAAAAAAACTACTGAGCTACATGCCGCAAAACTGCGAGGACCGTGCCCCTGCCCTGCCTTACGAGATAAAGAATGAGGAACGCCCCGCATTAACCGATATACTGCCCGAGAACGTTTCACAACCCTACGATATCCGCGAGGTTATAGAGCAGGTGATTGACGGCGGATCGTTTCTGGAGGTTCATAAAAATTTTGCCGAGAACATTGTGGTAGGCTTTGCCCGCCTTGCAGGTCGCAGTATTGGTATCGTAGCCAATCAGCCCGCGTTTTTGGCGGGTGTACTGGATATCAATTCATCAACCAAGGGCGCACGCTTCGTGCGTTTTTGCGATAGCTTTAATATCCCGTTATTGGTATTTGAGGACGTACCGGGTTTTTTACCGGGCACCGACCAGGAGTGGAATGCCATTATTACCAACGGTGCTAAACTGCTATACGCCTTTTGCGAGGCCACCGTTCCACGTATTACTGTTATTACCCGCAAAGCCTACGGCGGCGCATACGATGTAATGAATTCTAAACATATTGGTGCCGATATGAATTATGCCTGGCCAAGTGCAGAGATAGCCGTTATGGGTGCCAAAGGCGCTGCCGAAATCATCTTTAAACGCGAGATATCATCTGCCGAAGACCCGGAAGCCAAATGGCGCGAAAAGGAAGAGCAGTATGCAACCATCTTCGCCAACCCATACCGCGCCGCCGAGCGTGGCTTTATTGACGAGGTTATAGCCCCGGCAGAAACCCGTGTAAAGCTGATCCATGCCTTTAAAATGCTGGAGAATAAGGTGGTGAACAACCCCAAGAAGAAGCATGGGAATATACCGTTGTAATTCAGATCTTAGATTTGAAGGAAAACTTGGGGCCTGTGCGATTCTCTCCAAACGGAGGGTGCAAGGAGGGGTTTTCTTTGTTTTAATTTCCTCCCTTGGGCGGGAATTGTAAAAATCATCAAAATAAATCCTTTTACCTCTATGCTTTCCATCGAACAAATAACCCCTCACTTAACCTGGCGGCTGCGCAGGGATGTATTGTATCCCGGCGAGTACATGCACAACATGGAAATGGAAGAGGATAACCTCGGTTATCATTTTGGGGCGTTTGAGGATAATAAGCTGGTTGGCGTGGTGTCCTTGTTTCAAAAGGGTACCGATTGGCAGTTTCGCAAACTGGCTGTAGTGGCAGATGAACAGGGAAAAGGCATCGGCACAGAAATTTTGGCTTATGTAACCGCGTTTGTATCGCGTGAGAACGGGACACGCCTTTGGTGTAATGCAAGGCAATCAGCCACGGGGTTTTACGAGAAGTTAGGTTACACTAAAATCGGCAATGAATTTCAAAAAAATGGAGTCGACTATATTATTATGGCGAAAAGCCTGGCGGTAAAATAAAAAAAGTCAGCTCGCCTTGCGCAAACTGACCTCTTGTGACTTTAACTAATTAACTGATCTTTTATTACGCTGCAAAGATGAGCATATACTATAAAGTGAATGTTAAGTTATAAATAAGGTTTTATTGCTGTTTGCATATATTACTTCATTATCAACAGCTTTATTATATTTGCCACGGCTATCACCCCATAGCATTATATATATAACACATGGCAAAAAAGAAACCTGAGGCCGAACAAAAACCGGCTGTAGTAACTGAAACATCCTTAGCATTTTTCGAAAAATATATTAATAACCCTTCGCCTACCGGCTTTGAATACAAAGGCCAGGAACTTTGGTTAGCGTACCTGAAACCTTACATCGACGACCATTTTGTAGATAATTATGGTACAGCTGTAGGTATAATAAACCCACAGGCCGAGTACAAAGTGGTAATTGAGGCACACGCCGATGAGATCTCGTGGTATGTAAATTATATTACTAACGATGGTTTGATCTACGTTATTCGTAACGGCGGCAGCGATCACCAGATTGCACCCTCTAAACGTGTAGACATCCATACCGATAACGGTATCGTAAAAGCGGTATTCGGCTGGCCGGCTATCCACACCCGTTTAGGCGGCGAAAAGGAAGAAGCCCCAACACTTAAAAACATCTTCCTTGACTGTGGTTGCACCAGTAAGGACGAAGTTGAGGCCCTTGGCATTCATGTGGGTTGTGTAATTACTTACGAAGATGAATTTATGGTGCTCAACAACCGCTACTACGTTGGCCGGGCTTTAGATAACCGCGCAGGTGGTTTCATGATTGCCGAGGTTGCACGTTTGCTGAAAGAAAATAACATTACGTTACCATTTGGTTTATATATTGTGAACGCCGTGCAGGAAGAAATTGGCCTGCGTGGTGCCGAAATGATAGCGCACCGCATTAAACCGAATGTTGCCATTGTTACCGATGTTACACATGATACCGGTACGCCAATGATCAACAAAATTACCCAGGGCGACCTTGCCTGTGGTAAAGGCCCGGTTATTTCATACGCCCCGGCGGTACAAAACAACCTGAACAAATTACTGATAGAATCGGCACAAAAAGCGGGCATCCCGTTTCAGCGCCAGGCATCAAGCCGCTCTACCGGTACGGATACTGACGCGTTTGCCTACTCTAACGATGGCGTACCATCGGCACTGATATCGTTACCGCTGCGTTATATGCACACCACTGTGGAGATGATCCATAAAGAGGATGTGGACAATGTGATCCGCTTGATATATGAATGCTTGCTGAACATAACCAACGGACAAGATTTTAGATACATTAAATAATTTAAAACATTTATACCCAATAAACATTGTGTATAACACAAACACCTACACCCTACTGTAAGAAAGCATGAAACCAACACTATTAATTTTGGCCGCAGGTATGGCCAGCCGCTACGGCAGCATGAAACAAGTTGACGGTTTTGGCCCTAACGGCGAAACCATCATCGACTATTCTATCTACGACGCTATTAAAGCAGGCTTTGGAAAAGTGAGCTTCATTATCCGCGAGGAATTTGCGGAACCGTTTAAAGCCATATTTGAGCCTAAATTAGCAGGACGGATCGAAATTGATTACGTTTTCCAAAACTTTGACCTGGAGCCATTTGGTATCAGCGAAAAAATTGAACGAGCTAAACCATGGGGTACTGCCCACGCTGTTTTAGCTGCACGTAACCAGGTAAACGAACCTTTTTGTGTGATAAATGCTGATGATTATTACGGTTACGATGCCTTCGAAAAAATGGCTAAGTTTTTAACTACCGAAGTTGCCGACGACAAATACGCTATCATTGGTTACCAGATAGACAAAACTTTATCTGAAAATGGTACCGTATCTCGTGGTGTTTGCGCGGTTGACGATTACGGCAACATGACCGAAGTTACCGAGCGTACCGAGGTTTATTTTAAAGAAGATGGCAGCGTAGCATATAAAGATGCTACCGGCGAGCACCCTTTAGCAAACGACACCCGCGTATCTATGAACTTCTGGGGCTTTACCCCGGCTGTTTTTGGACAAAGCGAAGAACTGTTTAAAAAGTTTGTTGAGGCTAACAAAGAAAACCCTAAATCAGAATTTTTTATCCCATTGGTGGCTGATGATCTGATCAAAAGCGGCACGGCATCATTCAAGGTTATCCCAACCGCTACTAAATGGTTTGGTGTGACTTATAAAGAAGATAAGCCCATCGTTCAAAATTCGATATCAGAACTGGTTAACAACGGCACATACCCAACTAATCTTTGGAGCTAAGCTAAACCGCTAATTTTAAAAGGTCCTGCCATGAAAATGGCGGGATTTTTTTGTTACTCACCCTCGCGCCTTTATGTAACTTTCTTATTACATAGCATATTCATGGATATTTAAATTTTCTACCTAAGTAAATAGTTAAGGCGCTTATCTATATTTATATCCTTAACTATTAACATGAAACTAAAACTATCACTCCTGCTGGTACTTGCGGTCGTTTATGCTACCGGGACATCGGCACAAACCGCCAACATCTGGAAAACCGCCACAGCCGGTGGTTACACTTACAAATATGTAAGCGGCGACCCAACCAACTCGCGCTTTTACACACTTAAGAACGGCCTAACCGTAATACTTAGCCCCACCAACAAGCAACCACGCATCCAGGCATACATTGCCGTAAAAGCGGGTAGCAAAACAGACCCGGCCGACCACACCGGCCTTGCCCACTATCTGGAGCACATGATGTTTAAGGGTACCGATAAATTTGGTTCGCTAAACTGGGCAAAAGAAAAACCTTTATTAGACCAGATAGACGAACTTTACGAGCAATACAACTCTACCAAAGACGAGGCTAAGCGTAAAGAGATCTACAAACAGATAGACAAAACATCGGGCGAAGCGGCAAAATTTGCCATTGCCAACGAGTACGATAAAATGATGGCAGCCATGGGCGGCCAAAACAGTAATGCCTTTACTTCGTTCGAGCAAACGGTTTATACCGAGGATATTCCAAGCTCGTCTATAGATAAGTTCCTGGCTATGCAGGGCGAGCGTTTCCGGGCGCCGGTATTGCGCATCTTTCATACCGAACTGGAGGCTGTTTACGAAGAGAAAAACCGCGGATTGGATAGCGACCCAAGCAAAGTGCAGGAAGCAATGTTCGAGGCATTGTTTCCGAACAATAACTATGGTAAACAAACCACCATTGGCACTATCGATCATCTGAAGAACCCGTCGTTAAAGGCCATCCGCAAGTATTATTACAATTACTATGTGCCAAATAACATGGGGGTTATTTTATCGGGAGATTTTAACCCCGATGTGATGATAAAAAAGGTGGCGCAACACTTTGGCTATATGAAAACCAAGGCTACCCCAGCATACACCTTCGCGCCGGAGGTGCCAATTGGTGCCCCTATCCAGCGTGATGTGTACGGCCCTAACCCCGAGAACCTGACCATTGCATACCGTTTCCCTGGCGCAAGCACACGCGACGCACGTTTGTTGAGCCTGATGGGTTCGTTATTAACCAACGGCAAAGCAGGCCTGTTTGACCTTGACCTTATCAAGAAACAAAAACTGCTTAGCGCATTTGCGTCGGCAAATACTTTGAAGGATTACAGCGTTCTTGTGTTACGTGGTACACCGGTTAAAGGGCAGTCGTTAGATGATGTAAAGGCTTTAATGCTGGGCGAAATTGACAAATTGCGTAAAGGTGAGTTTTCTGACGACTTGATCCAGTCTATCGTAAACAATTACAAAAAAGGCAAAATAGAGCAGGACGAAAGCTATAACCAACGCGCCAGCAACCTGATGGACGATTTTACGTCGGGTGTAGATTGGCGTACGGATGTAGCGTCGATAGCCGAACTATCTAAAGTGACTAAAGCACAGATAGTGGCTTTTGCCAACAAGTATTTAAAGGACAATAACTTCGTGCTCGTTTACAAACATCAAGGCGCCGATAAAAACATCAACAAGGTTGATAAACCAACCATCACACCTGTTGAGGTGAACGCTGGTGAGCAATCGGCTTATGTGAAAATGATCAACGCTATGCCGGCCAACCCGGTGCAACCTGTTTGGCTGGACTTTAACAAAGATATACAGCGTGCAAAAGCAGGCCCGGTTGATGTACTCTCGGTACAAAATAAAACCAATGCCATTTTCCGCCTGTACTACCGCTACGATATGGGCAGTTGGAACAACAAAATGCTGCCAATTGCCGCGCAGTACCTGCAATTCCTGGGCACGGATAAACAATCTGCCGAGGATATCAGCAAAGCATTCTACAAATTAGCATCAAGCTTTAATTTCAGCGCCGGTACCGAAAACTCTACGATAAGTATAAATGGATTACAGGAAAATTTTGGTGCATCGGTTACCTTGTTTGAAAACCTGTTGGCAAATTGCAAGGCAGATGATAAAGCGCTTGCCGGCTTAAAGGCCCGCCTTAAAAGATCGAGGGAAAACCTTAAACTGAACAAAGGCGCTATTATGCAAGGTTTGGTAAGTTACGCCCAATATGGCGCGCAAAACCCGTTCATCAATGTACTTAGCGACGAGGAAATTGAAAACCTTAAAGCCGAAGACCTGGTAGCCCTGCTACATGGTTTGGTAAATTACAAGCACACCATATTATACTACGGGCCGCAAACAGCGGTACAGGCGGGTGCTACTTTAGCCAAATTGCATAAAACACCTGCCTCCTTTATGGCCTACCCTGCCATGAAAAAATTTACGCGTGTAAAGGCTGATAAAAACACCGTGCTGTTCGGCAACTTTGATATGGTACAGGCCGAGATACAATGGGTGCGCAACGAGGACGCTTATAATGTAGATAAGGCACCATCTATAGAGTTATTTAACAATTATTTTGGTTCGGGCATCAGTTCCATCGTATTCCAGAATATCCGCGAATCGAAAGCGCTGGCCTACTCAACTTACGCGTTTTATGTGGAGTCGCAGAAGAAAGAAGATGATAATACATTTGTAGGTTATGTGGGCACACAGTCAGACAAGATGAATGAAGCCATCATCGCCATGAACGAATTGCTAACCAAAATGCCCGAATCGGCAGAGGGGTTTAAATCTGCTAAAGAGAATATCCGCAAATCGATAGAAACAGAGCGCATTACCCAGGATGGTATCATTTTCAGCTACCTGGCGGCACAACGTAAAGGTCTGAATTATGATGCCCGTAAAACAACTTTCGAAAAAGTGAACGGTATCAGTTTTGCAGATCTTAATACATTCCACGATAACGAATTAAAAAGCAAACCATACACTTACTGTATAGTAGCATCAGACAAACGCGTTACCGATGAAGATCTAAAAAAATACGGCGAATTAACAAAGCCGGATATGAAGCAAATCTTCGGTTATTAATTACCAATAGAAAAAGGGGGTTGGGATTGTTTTCTCAACCCCCCGTTTTTAACTGTAAAGATTTTTTTATAATATTATTTTAAACCTTATAAATTTTACATTATCTTAATATCGAATTAAGATGCGTTTACGTAATCATCTTACCCGACCAATTATAATGAACAAACCGGCTATGTCATAAAAAGGGGCTTTTTAGCTTTGCCCAACCTAAAAACTTAAAAAGTTATTTATTCAATTAACGTTTACTGAGTCTGGGGGAGTATATTAATAACACTAAGCAAACCATTTCCTAACATTTAACGTAAGTACAACAACTACCAGAATACCAGAAACAAATTTGAGCCATCCAGCTAAATCCCCCAGCACACATTGCCCTAAATGCGGCAATTTATTTCATCACCAGTTACACAGAAGCTGGGTGGTAAAAACTTTTCTATTTTTTATTCCATTAAAAAAATATTTTTGCGCTAACTGTAAGACAGCAAGATATATAGTTAAAAAAGCAGATTAAATTCGCTTAACATTCTTTTTGGTATAAGTATTGCTCTGTAAGTAGTACAAACGATACTTAGAAGATACACAATGAGAAGGATATTAGCTGTCGACGACGATCACGATATACTGGAAGTACTACAATTTATACTGGAAGATTCGGGCTATAAAGTAGACACACTTTCTGACGGACACAACTTAATGGCTACTATACAGGAAAAACATCCCGATCTTATTCTGCTTGACATAATGCTTGGCAATATGGACGGACGCGAACTTTGTAAAGATGTTAAGAGGCAGCTAAGCACCCACAACATCCCGGTTATTATGATATCTGCAAGCCATAACGTTGGTACTACATTAAATCACGAAAACGGCCCCAATGATTTTGTAGCCAAACCATTTGATATCAATGTATTGCTTAACTCCATTAAAAAACAATTAGCAATGTCTGCAGCAGCTTAAGATGCTTTGCGTTTAATCCCAAGTTTAAGTAATTCGTTCTCTACTTTATCATTCCACAAGCTTTGCTTGTAATTATCTATACCGTGTGCTGTTTCGGTATCATACTGTTTTTGCAGTTTGTTCATTTCTCTTAAGGCATCAAGATACTCCATACTGATAATAGCGTCATAAGTATCTGGCGTAGGCTTTTCGGCAATTATTCGCTGCTTATAGTGTTCGGCAACCAACCTGGCAATGTCAAAATGCCTTTGCTCGTGGTTCAAGCTGGTCGCGGTTTTTGATGAAGGGTTTACCCAGCAAGCACTTTTAGGCGCGTAAACCTTCATGGCAAAAGTCATCAACACCGTTCCTTTCTCTATTTTTGAGTGTTCTTCATACCCCAAACCTGCAAATATCTCTGCACCATGCCGGCTGTTACTGGCTGCTTTACCACGAAAATCCTCCCATTTAAGCGGCCGGCTTACACTATAATATATCGTATCCCCCTCGGAAAATTCGTTATAATCAGTAAATGTAATTTTAAAAGTTTTAGCGAGCTTGATATTGCCATCAGCCTGGGCATCCATCCAGGTGTTTAAATAAGTAAGGCAATTGCTTAAGGCACTCCGTATCAAAGGTTCTATTTGCTGCGCAGGGCCTGCTTTATGCTGGTACGTTGTTGTGGTATTATAATCAACCAAGTGCACCGGGTCCTCCCCTTTTCGCAGGTAAAACGATACCGACAATTTCAACTGTCCTTTAACAGCGCCTGTTCCTGAAGGCATTTCGGTCACTTTCAAATTGTTTAACTTCACAATTACGGCGCGCAGGGTTTTATTAACCGGCAGGCTGTATGCTACAAAGTTTTTAATAGCCGCAATGCCTCCTTTTAAGTCTATTTTATAAGCGGCCTCAGGCTCGCCTGCAACATTTGTAACCGGTTGCAACTTGCCAATAATGGTGTTATCCACACGGCCATCTTCAACCGCGGCTACATAAAATTCTTTAGGGGTGATTTTAAGCGCCTGGTTTTGCAGGATTATATAAGAGGTGGTTTGGGCGCTGGTCTTAAACGATGCAAAACACCATATTAAACCCCAAAGCCATAATAACCGGCAGTACTTTTTTAACATCTTATCAATCAAACGCTACGGGTGCCTAAATATTTTTCTACACAGTTATCATTCTTATATCACCGCAATAGGGTCTATTAGCACATCTATTTAAAGTTTTCCACAGCTATACCACGGTCGTATTTAGTGCCGTTTAAAAAAAAGGCTTATCCACATTTGTTAATTACTAATGTGGATTGCATTTTTGCGTTTAGCTAATTTAGCACCCATCATTATTGCGCTTTATGATCAAACTTAGATACATCACCTTTATTGCACCGGTGCTTTTGGCCCTGCCAACACTGGCGCAGCAAAACCCATCTTTCCACACAAACCGCATTTATCAGAATGCGAACAACCTGCTGGCAATGGGTAAATACGCTGCCGCTGCCGAGCAATATCGCCTGGTTGAACAAACAAGATTAAAAACCGGCCAGCAATCAAAATTCGAGTCGGAGTTATCCCTGCTGAAAGAAAACTCGCAATATTACGAAGCCCTTTGCGCGCTTGAGTTGGATAACGATGATGCAGAAAGCATGTTTGCACGTTTTATTAAAGAACACCCCGAAAATCCTTTAGCTAAGCTTGCGTATTTCCAGGTCGGTAAATCGTACTTTAAAAAGGGTAAGTATGCCGAGGCCTTGGTTTGGTTCAATAAAGTTGACGCTGTGGACCTGAACGGCGCGCAAAATACCGAGTACAAATTCCGCAAGGGCTACGCCTACTTTGTAACCAACGATTATAAGAACGCGCAACTGCTATTTGGCGAGGTGAAGAACAAACGCTCGCCTTTTACCGATGATGCTACCTACTACTTCGCCTACATAGCTTATCTGAATAAAGACTATCACCTGGCGTTGTTAAACTTCGAGAAGCTTAAAAATTCTAAGAAGTACGAAAACAGCTACCCGTATTATATTACTGCCGTTTACTTTTTAGATAAACGCTATGATGATGTTATAAACTACGCTATCCCTATCATCAATAGCACCAAGCAGCAAAACGAAACCGAAATGCTGCGTATTATTGGTGCATCATACTTTGCAAAGGGAAACTATGATAAGGCGGTTGAATATTACAGCCGCTTTGAAGACCAGGACCAGGGCCGCACCCAAAACACGCAGGACAGCTACCAGATAGGTTATGCTTATTACAAAGTAGGCAACTATGGCAAGGCAGCTACCGTGTTAGAAAAACTGGTAGCCCAAAACGATAACTACAGCCAAAGCGGCAGCTACACGCTTGGCGATGTGTTCCTGAAAATGAACAACAAGGAAAGCGCCCGTAACGCTTTCCGTACCGCCTCAAAACTAACTTATGATAAGCAATTACAGGAAGATGCCTTGTACCAATATGCTAAACTATCGTACGAACTCGATTTTAACAACGAGGCACTAATAGCAACCCGTGCATACCTGAAAAATTACCCGCGATCTACCCGTAACGATGAGGTGAAGATACTTTTGGGCGAGGCGTTGCTCAACTCAAAAAACTATAAGGAAGCGGTAGAGATATTGGAA
This sequence comes from Mucilaginibacter sp. UYP27, assembly GCF_040547175.1. Taxonomy (NCBI): domain Bacteria; kingdom Pseudomonadati; phylum Bacteroidota; class Sphingobacteriia; order Sphingobacteriales; family Sphingobacteriaceae; genus Mucilaginibacter; species Mucilaginibacter sp. UYP27. The sequence goes on along the minus strand of NZ_JBEPPE010000002.1, from coordinate 288,087 downwards.
CCTATCCCCAATAAATCCCAAAGCGCGCAGATAGCTTACCAAAAAGTAACCTATTACCGTGGGTTGGAGTTTTATAATGAACGTGCTTTTGAAAACGCGATAGGTATTTTCCTTCGCTCGCTAAAAAACCCGGTTGATACCAAGGTACAGGCCCTAACGCTTTACTGGATGGCCGAATCTATGTACGAGGTAAGGAAATATACCGAGTCGGTAGAAAATTTTGAGGCGTTTTTGGCGATGCCGGAAGCTAAACAAACGGATGTAGCCAACTTTGCCAATTATGCTCTTGCCTATGCCGCATTTTACGATGAGCAATACAAAAAAGCCGCTACTTACTTCGAGAAGTTTTTGCGTGGCGATGTTAAAGACCAGGCAACCGAGAACGATGCTATAAGCCGTTTAGGCGATAGTTACTTTGCCATGAAGAGCTACGGCAGCGCCTTAGAAAATTACGACCGTATTATTGCCCGCCACAGCCAGGGGCAGGAATATGCCTTGTTTCAGCGCGGCATAATCCAGGGGTTACAAAACAACCCCGATGCTAAGATCAGCACGTTGAACAGTTTATTAAGCCAGTTCCCAAATTCGGATTACGCGGATGATGCTTCTTTCGAGATTGCTTACGCCTACTTCCTGAAAAATGATGGCGACCGTGCAAAAGCCGACCTGAACGCTATGATCGCTAAATACCCGCGCAGTAGTTATATACCGCGCGCTTACACCACTATCGGTTTAATTGATTACAATGCCGGCAGGGATGACGAAGCTACCAACGCGTTCAAAAAGGTAGTGTCAGACTATTCATCGTCTGATGAAGCCAAACAGGCTTTGAAACAGGTTGAAAAGATTTATACCGATAAGGGCGATGCGTCGTCGTTCCTAAACTACGCCAATTCTACCGCTATTGGCAACTACACCACATCTGAACAGGAAGGCATTTTGTACACCGCCGCAAACAACCTTTACCTAAAAGGCGAATGGCAGGGAACCGTTAATGCAGTAGGCGCTTACTTTGATAAATTCCCAACCAAGCAGATCTACGAAAAACAATCACGCTTTATTCGTGCGCAAAGTTTAGTTAACCTCAACAAGGGCGACGAAGCCGTGCTTGACTACAATGTAATATTAAACGACTGGACAAGCGCTTACAGCGAGAAATCGCTTATCAGCATGGCTAAGTTGTACATGGCCCAAAAGAAATACAACGATGCCATTGTATTCCTGAAAAGGTTGGAAACCAACTCGGAATACAAAGCCGATTACAGTTTCGCAGTGAACAACCTGCTGTTAAGTTACTCGCAGATAAACATGCCCGACGATGTATTGAAGTACGCTAAACTGGTGCGTGATAACGAAAAATCATCACAGGAAGATAAATTTAAAACAGGCCTTTACGCAGGTAAAGCTTACCTGCAACGTGGCGATACCAGCGCGGCAATAAAAGAACTAACGTACACCGTTACCAACACAAAAACCATCGCGGCAGCAGAAGCCAAATATAACATTGCCAATGTAGAATATTTGCAAGGCAAGTACAAGGCATCGCAAAAAACCTGTTTCGACTTGGTGAAGGATCTGCCTAATTACGATTACTGGGTGGCAAAAACGTACATCCTGTTAGCTGATGATTACCTTGGCTTGAAAGATACTTACCAGGCGAAAGCAACCCTGCAAAGCATCATAGACAACTACAAAGGCAACGATGATATTTTGGATATAGCCCGCCAGAAAATGAACGTGCTGGAGCCGCAAAAAGCGAAACAAGAAACCATTAAACCTGTAGAAACTGCCCCGGCAGAGAATAAACCTACAGAAGCAGCCCCGGCAGAAACAACGCCGGCAACTACAGAACCAACCAAACAGGAAAACAAAGAACAATAGAACAAGACAAGCAATGACTAAAAGACACACCATAACACTGCTTACCTTTTTAACGGTATTCTTCTTTGTTCCTGCCATGGCGCAAACAAAGAAACCCGCGAATAAGAAACAACCTGCAAAAACTACAACTAAGCCCGCCGCGAAAGCTAAAGCACCGGCTAAAAGCACTACGGTGAAAAACGCAGGCGCGAAGAACCTTGGCGATGCAGCATCTAAAGTAGCGGTGGCAGATACCACCAAAAAAGCCGGGCAAAACAACCCGGCCAACAGCAGCCTTGCCGAGGAGATTGTAGTTACTACATCTTACAAACCGGTATTGGCAGAGGCGGTAAAAATTCGCCGCAATCCCGATCTGGAAGATAAAACGCCATATAAGGCACCCTTAGCCTATGTCCCGTTAGACAAAAAACTGGCACAGGATAACAATATCCGCCAGTTGGATGCCATGAAAAGGCCGCATGAGCAAGATTCGGTACAAACCAATAACTATGCAAAGGTTGGTATCGGCAATATGAAAACTACTTTTGGCGAAGCTTACTTTGGTAATGGTAAAGACCAGGCACTGCAAGTTGGCGGTTATCTGAAACACTTTGCGCAATCGGGCTCATCGCTTGATAAGCAAAACGACAGCCGCCAGGAAATAGGCGTATTTGGTAAAAGCATTGGTGCCGAAAACACGCTTACCGGCCGTATCAATTACAAACGCCATCAAACGTATTTCTACGGTATAGATCAGGATAACCCACCTGTGGATTTTACGCCCGGCAAACAGGTATTTAATACCATTGGTGCCGAAGGAGAGATAGCCAAGAACTTCAAAGACGAAGAGAACGCTTTTACCTACGCGGCTAAGTTTAAAGGCTACATATTTAACAATGCCTATAGCGCAAAAGAAAGCAACGTTGTAATCAGCGGTTTTTTAAATAAAACCATTAAACAGTTTTACGCGGGTTTAAGCGCATCGTTAGACCTTGGCACACAAAAAGATGTACTGTACTCGCAAAGCAATAGCATAATAAGGGCAAACCCTTACATTAAGTTCCAGGGTGAGAATTATAAGATAGACGCGGGCGTTAACATCGCCAAAGAGTTTGGTTTTTCAGACCGTTTCTTCATTTTCCCGGCTGCCAAGCTGGAGTTTCAGGTAGTGCCGAAATACGTACGGCTATTTGCAGAAGCAAAAGGTGATGTAAACCGCGCATCTATCAAAGAATTAACGGATGTTAACCCATTTTTGGGCGAGAATATCAACCTGGTAAACTCGGTTGATAAACTGGACATTACCGTAGGTTTAAAAGGTACGCTTGCACCGGGCCTTGGCTTTAAGGCGGCCATCTACCGCAACAGTATCAAAAACCTGCCGCTATTTGTAAATAATTTTGCCACAACGTTTAACAAATACCAGGTTATATATGACAACGGCGATGCACGCGTAAGCGGCTTTAACGGCGAGCTTGACTTTAAAGCAAGCGAAGACGTGAACGTTTATGGCCGCGTAGAGTTTAAAGATTATAAAATGGCGAGCGAAGCCCAACCATGGAACCTGCCTAAATTTATATTAACCGCAGGTACAAGCATCCACATAAATGATAAGGTTGATATAAACGGATCGCTAATGTTCCGTGGTAGCACTCAAGACCCATTATTGGTAACGGGAAGCACACCGGCGGCACCGCAATACACAACGATAAACTCGTTTGCCGATCTGAGCGGTGGCGCTACGTACAAAATAAACAAACAGCTATCCGTGTTTGTTCAGGCCAACAATATCTTGAACGCAAGCAGCAAAACATGGGTTTACTATCCAAATTACGGGTTTAATATATTCGGTGGCATAGGCTACGCGTTTTAAGCTTTTTGATGTTTTATAATTATCCGTACTTTTAGCGAATGGATGTAGGCAATTTTATAAGCGACTTGCTGGCTCAACATGGTGATGTAAGTGTGCCGGGCCTGGGCTATTTTGCACATACCCGCATCAATGGCTATTATAACGAACAGGAGGGGAAAATGTACCCGCCTACTTACAGCGTGCAATTTGATCCGCAGCCGGTGCAAGACGAAACGTTGGCGCAATACATGGCCGATAGAAAGAACATCTCGCTGGCATCATCAAAATATTTTACCGAAAAATACATCAACAACATAAAATTGCAGGCGCAGGCTGAAGAAGTTGCATTGGCAAACCTTGGCTGGTTTTATACCGAAGGCGATCAGCTTTACTTCCGCCCAGGTAACGGTATAAGTCCCGACCCGGAGTTTTTTGGGTACGAACCGATAAGCCTTTATAAATTAGGGACAGAACCTATACCAACAGCACCCGTTTATTCTACCCCTGCGTCTGTCGCCACTGAGGAGAATTCTTTTGCTACCCCGCCGGTTGCAGTGCCTAATTCTGAAGAGCTGGCAGCAGATGACTACCGCTACGAAACTGATGAAGAACACGAAGCTTACCTGATTGACCTGACAAGAAGAAAACGCCGAAACACAACTATTACATTTGTTGTTTTAGCTATAGCTCTTACAGCGGGCGCAATCTATTTAGTTAACCGTTACGATCCAACTATATTTAACCTGGAAGCAGCTAAACCTAATAAAATACCAGAAGTTATACGTTCCAAAGCAGAGACGCTTACGCCGGTTGATACCGCTAAAAAGGTTGTAAAAGAAGATAGTACATCTACCGCTGTAATACCATCTTTAACAGATACTATTACCAAAAGCGCACCAATTACAAATACTAAAATTACAGGGCCACGTTATGAGATACTGGCCGCGGCGTTTAAAACCAGAGCAAAGGCAAACACAGAAATTGCCAGGTACGAAAAGATGGGCTTCGAAGCGCACATTGCAGAAGGTGTACCCGGCAAAAAGCACAAGATATCGTTGGGTACCTACAGGACAAAAGCGGAGGCCAACGCTGCTATGGATAAAATTTTGAACACCGGTAAAATAAAATCGAAAGACGTTTACATACAACCAATCGGCCTAAAATAAATAGCCGACGTGCTACATTTTTATATTAAGAATTAAACAAAAACTATGATGTTATTATTGCAGGTTGCAGCAGATACCACCGCAAAACTGATTGATACCGCGCATACAGCCGCAACACAACAATTAGCAAAGATACCCGAAGAAGAATTACGCTTTGGCGATCTGCTATTAAAAGGTGGCTGGGTAATGATCCCTATCGGGATACTGGCTGTACTGGGCCTCGTTATATTTTTCGAACGTTTTTTCACCATCCGCAAGGCGTCAAAAGACGAATCGCACTTAATGAGCCAGGTACGTAGCAGCATCCACTCCGGAGACCTTCAATCAGCTATTGCTATTTGCCGTAACAGTAACTCACCTTTGGGCCGGATGCTTCAAAAAGGTTTGCTGCGTATCGGCCGCCCAATAAAAGATATAGAGGGCGCTATAGAAAACATTGGTAAGCTGGAAGTATCAAAGCTGGAGAAAAATATCGGCATCATCGGTATTGTAGCCGGTATAGCCCCCATGTTTGGTTTCCTGGGCACCATTGCGGGTGTTATTAAGATTTTTTATGATATCTCAAAAACCGATAACATCAGCATGGGTGTAATTTCGGGGGGATTATATGTAAAAATGGTAACATCGGCAGCAGGTTTGTTTGTAGGTATCATCGCTTACATCTGTTACCATATTTTAAATATGATGGTTGATAAAGTGATCTTGAAACTGGAAACCGACGCCATCGAATTTATTGACCTGTTAGAAGAGCCAAGCAAATGAATTTAAGAAAAAGACATAAGGGTGCATCGGCAGAGGTACATACTTCGGCCATGAACGATATCATGTTCTTCCTGCTTTTGTTCTTTCTTATCGCGTCTACGGTAACCAACCCCAACGTGGTAAAGTTAATGCTGCCAAAATCATCCAGCGGGCAATCGGTATCTAAAAAAACCATCAATGTATCTATCGATAAAAACCTGGTTTACACCATAGATAAAAAACAGGTACCGGTAGACCAAATACAGCCAACCTTGCAAAGTTACAAAAGCCTTGCAACCGAGTTGACCATAGTATTGTATGTAGACCGAACGGTAGCTATACAAGACGTGGTGCAGGTGATGGACATAGCACAAAAACTAAATATTAAAATGGTACTGGCAACAGAACCTAAAGGATAAACAGGGAGTTGGCAGTTATAAGTTGGCAGTTTGCTTAAATGAGCTACCTGCCAACTGCAAACAGCCCACTGCAAACTGAATAATATGGAATACAGACAACAAAATAATTATCCAAAGGCATTTCTTGCAACAGGTGTTATCCTGGGCATTGTTATGGCTTTGTGCTATTTTATTGTTTTCCAGATGCCGGTTAAACAGGAGGATGGCACAGGTGGCATCCTGGTGAATTATGGCACGGTAGATGAAGGCATGGGCAGCGATTACATGAGCACCGAAGAGCCATCCGTAGCCGAGAAAGCCAACAACACCAAACCTGACAAGGTAACCCCTGCCCCCCCAACCGAAGAAAAACAGCAAGTAGAGAACAGCGATAAAAACGTCGTTACCCAAACTACAGATGATGCGCCCGAAGTGGCGGCCAATACTACCAAGCCAAGCACCAGCGTAGCCACACAGCCAACAACTAAAACCGTTGCTAAACCGGCCGTAAACCAAAACGCACTTTACAAAGGCAAAACCAACAACGGCACTGGCGAAGGCGACGGCACAGGTAATACGCCGGGCAATCAGGGTAAACCAACGGGAACTACGCTAACTAACAACTATAACGGAACAGGTGATGGAAATGGTGGAAATGCTTTAACCGCACGTAACTTTACACGACCACCTTCAAAACCTGTTGTTACCAACTTTGAAGGTAAAATAGTGATTACATTCAAAATAGACGCGGATGGAAACATTGTCTCTGCAAGCGTTGCCCGAGGTTCTACATCCATCGCAGGCGACATAGTTGATAAGTGTATACAAGCTGTTAAAAATGCAAAAGTAAACCCTTCGGCAAATGTAAGTGAAGACCGGGAATACACTCAGACTTTTGTGTTTAAGCGGCAATAATTGGCATTAGTAGTTCATTGTAAAATTTCTTCGGCTAATAGCTCATATCAGTTTTCGATGCTACATTTGTAAGCAAGTAGTTCGGCCATGAACTATGAACCAAAGCTCATGAACTACTCCGAAACCCTCAACTACCTTTACACCCAATTACCCGTTTTTACCCGTGTGGGCGCTTCGGCTTATAAGGAAGACCTTACCAATACCGTTGCACTACTAAATATATTGGATAATCCCGAGCGTAAGTTTAAAAGCATCCACGTGGGGGGAACAAACGGCAAAGGCTCAACATCGCACATGCTGGCGGCTATTTTACAGGTTGCGGGCTATAAAACCGGGTTGTATACCTCACCTCATTTAAAGGACTTCCGCGAGCGGATCCGTATCAATGGTGAGATGATAAACCAAAAAACCGTTGTAGATTTTGTAGCGAAGCACAAACCCGATTTTGAGCACATCCAACCCTCATTCTTTGAGATGACGGTGGCGCTTGCTTTTGATGTTTTCGCTAAGGAAAAGGTTGATGTAGCTATTGTAGAAGTTGGCCTTGGCGGGAGACTGGATTCTACCAATGTGATCAACCCACTTCTCTCTATTATCACCAACATCGGTTGGGACCATATGAATTTACTGGGTGATACACTCCCGAAAATAGCCGGTGAAAAGGCAGGTATCATCAAATCTAATACCCCGGTAATTATCGGCGAGTACCAGAAAGAAGTTGCGGATGTATTTATCAGCAAGGCCGAAAAAGAAAATGCACCATTTGTGTTTGCGTCAGATGCAAAGCATGAAGTTAACCTCGATAGCTATCGGGGTCGAGATTCAAAAGAAAACTTAGAATACCTGGAAATAACCGCTCCCCGCACTTCGCTCCCCACTCTCCAAATCCAACTTGACTTGCCGGGAACTTATCAATTATATAACTTACGAACCGTTTTAACCGCTGTGGATGAACTGAGCAAACAAGGCTTTAACATTACGGATGAGCACATCACCACCGCGCTTAAACAAGTTAAAACCCTAACGGGACTGCACGGCCGTTGGGAGGTGCTAAGCCATAACCCGCTCACTATTTGCGATACCGGCCATAACCCCGAAGGTATCAGCGAAGTGCTTAAAAATATAGCCAACGTTAAATATGATCAACTGCATTTTGTAATAGGTATGGTGAACGATAAGGACATCAGCAAAGTGCTCTCCATGCTGCCAAACCATGCCACCTATTATTTCTGCCGACCCGATATCCCGCGAGGTTTAGAGGCAGAAGCAATCAAAGAAAAAGCCGCGGGTTTCGACCTGCACGGCGAAGCATATCCATCAGTAAAAGCAGCACTCTATGCAGCACAGGCAAAAGCCACCGATAAAGACCTCGTATTTGCGGGCGGCAGTACGTTTGTAGTGGCGGAGGTAGTCTGAATTCGAATTGATAAAATTTTTGAATTAACATAATGCAAAGATTAATATTCTATTAATTCTTTAATTCCGAAAATTTGGGTTCAGACAAAAAAGCCTACTTTAGTACAATCAACAAAACAATATGATATATCTACCCTCACCTAAAAGATACGACAAAATGCAATACCGCCGTTGCGGTAAAAGCGGCATAAATCTGCCGGCCATTTCATTGGGCCTGTGGCATAATTTCGGCCATGTGGATGTAATGGAAAACTTCCGCAGCATCTTACATTTGGCGTTTGACAGCGGCGTCACCCACTTCGACCTTGCAAACAACTATGGCCCGCCCCCGGGCAGCGCCGAAACCAATTTTGGTAAGATCCTGAAAGAGGATTTTGCCGGCTACCGCGATGAAATGATCATCAGCAGCAAGGCGGGTTACACCATGTGGGATGGCCCTTACGGCGACTGGGGTTCAAAAAAATACCTGGTATCCAGCCTCGACCAAAGCCTTAAACGCATGGGGTTAGATTATGTAGACATCTTTTACCATCACCGCCCTGATCCGGACACCCCACTTGAAGAAACCATGGGCGCGTTAGATCTCATCGTTCGCCAGGGGAAAGCTTTGTATGTGGGTATTTCTAACTACAACGCGCAGGAAGCCGAAAAGGCTATTGCCATATTAAAACAACTGGGCACACCCTGCCTTATCCATCAGCCAAAGTATTCGATGTTCGTACGCGATGCGGAAGCTGGTTTGTTAGACGTATTGGGTAAAGATGGCGTGGGCTGTATCCCGTTCTCGCCTTTAGCGCAGGGCTTATTAACCAACAAATACCTGCACGGCATCCCCGAAGATTCGCGCGCGGCTAAATCGACCGGCTTTTTACAGGAAAGCCAGGTAACGGATGAGGTTATCGGTAAGATCAAAAAATTAAACACACTTGCAGAACAACGCGGCCAAACCCTTGCACAAATGGCTTTAGCCTGGTTGCTGAAGGATGAGCGCGTAACATCGGTATTGATAGGTGCCAGCAAGCCCGCACAACTTGCCGATTCGTTGAAGGCATTAGACAATATTGATTTCTCATCAGAAGAATTAGAAAAGATAGAGCAGATCCTGAAATAGATTCTTACAAACTTTACCACCTAAAAAGGCGTATTTAGAAATAAATACGCCTTTTTGTTTAACAATAATTAACAATCTGCATCTAAAATCTTTATCCATCTTTACGTTACCAAATCTCCCGCATGAAACTTCCCTTCCTTGTCGCTATATTTTTGCTTTTATCATCCGGTTTGTTTGCGCAAGATGTTACCCTAAGTGGCAAAATAACAGACGGCGCGGGCAATGCGGTCCCCTTTGCTACGGTTTACATCCGTAATACTACCAAAGGCACATCGGCCAATAACGATGGTAATTACACTTTAAACTTAAAGGCAGGCCAATACGACGTGCGTTACCAGGCAATAGGTTATAAGCAGGAGAGCCGTAAGATAGAATTGCGAGCAAACCAAACCATCAACATCACTTTAAAGGCCGAAGATTACCAGCTAAAAGAAGTTTCGATAAGTGCCGGAGCGGAAGACCCCGCGTATGCCATTATCCGCAAAGCGATAAAAAAACGGAAGACCTACCTTAACGAGGTAAACGCGTACACCTGCGAGATCTACATAAAAGGCCTGCAAAAACTGCTTGCCGCGCCAAAGAAATTCCTGGGGGTGGATGTGCAAAAAATAGCCCGCGAAAATGGGCTCGATTCCAACCGCCGTGGTATTATTTACCTGTCGGAGTCGCAATCTAAATATAGTTTCGAGCGCCCGGATAAGGTGCACGAGGAGATCATCTCGTCTAAGTTCTCGGGTAGCAACAAGGCTTTTACCTTTAACCGCGCATCAGATATGCAGGTTAATTTTTACCAGAACCTGCAAACCTGGGAAGGGCTAAGCAACCGCCCGCTCATCTCGCCCATTGCCGATAACGCCCTATCGTACTACAAATACAAATATGTTGGCTTTATTACCGAGAATGGCGAAACCATTAACAAGATCAAGGTTACGCCGCGTAACGCTTACGACCCATGTTTTAGCGGTTACATTTACATTATGGACGATAGCTGGCGCATTCAAAGCCTCGGGTTATACATCACCAAAAAATCGAATATAAACTTTGTAGATACTTTAAAAGTGAATGAGCAATTTTTCCCGGTGGGCGATAAGGTTTGGATGCCGTCATCATTAAAATTTGAATTTACAGGCGGGTTCTTCGGTTTTAAATTTGGCGGTTATTTTATATCGCTGTATAAGGATTACGATATCGACCCGAAGCTTGATAAAAAGCAATTTGCCGAGGTACTGCGCATCACCAAAGGTGTAAACAAAAAAGATTCGGCCTATTGGGAGCAGGAAAGACCTATCCCCCTTACCGACGAGGAAAAGATAGATTACCAAAAGAAGGCCGTATTGGCTGCCAAACGCGAGTCAAAGCCCTATTTGGATTCGCTGGATAAGGTGAACAACAAATTTAGCGTTGGCAAATTTCTGCTTGGAGGCTACCGCCACCGCAACCGGTACGATCATGAGTATTATAACTTTAACTCCCTGCTAAGTTCGGTAACCTACAACACCGTTGAAGGCCTGGCTTTGGGCTACGGCGGCTCGTTCACCAAACAAATCGATAGCGTGAACAACCGCTATCTGAACGTTTACGGAAAGGTGCGTTACGGGTTTTCTAACAAGCTATTCAACGCCAGCGGTGGCATCACCCTGCCGGTTGGTTCGGCAACGCTCAACCTTTCCGGTGGTAGCGACGTGATAGACATGAATAACCGCGAACCTATAAGCAGTTTTATGAATACGGCCTATACGCTGTTAAACAGGCAAAATTTTGAGAAGCTTTACCAAAAACAATACGTGGCAGCCACAATCTCTAAACGTATTTACGGCGGATGGCAGGCAAGTGCCGGTGCCGAGTGGGCAAACCGCAAGTACTTGTCAAACACTACCGATTACAGTTTCTTCCATCCAAAAGGCAAGGAATTTACATCAAACAACCCATTCTCGCCGGGAGTAGATGCGCCCTTGTTCCCGGAGAATCAATCGTTCAAAGTAAGCGTGCGCACCACCTATGATATTAGTAACCGCTACGAAACCTATCCTACCGGCAAGCGTTATATCCCCTCCAAATACCCAACCATTGGGTTAAACTTTGCCAAGGCGATCAAAAATGTATTTGGCTCTGATGCTGATTATAACCTTATTTCGGCAGATATCTCTAAATCAGATATCCCGATGGGTTTTTACGGTAAAACATCTTTCTACATCAGCGCGGGCAAGTTCTTCAATACTAAAAGCATCTATTATACCGATTACCGTCACTTTAGCGGCAACCAGATTTTATTTTACCAGGGAGGTCTCAACAAATTCCTGCTGTTAGATTATTACCAATTCAGCACTGGTGATAAATACTTGGAAGGCCACCTGGAGCACAACTTTGGCGGGTTACTCACCAACATGATCCCGCTTATCCGCAAGTTAAAACTTCAGGAGATAGTCAACGTAAATTACCTGAGCACCCCTATCCTTAAAAACTACACTGAACTGGGCATAGGCTTCCAAACCAACATTGGCTTACGGGTGATGTACGGCAGATCGTTTAACAATAATATGGGCGGCGCAAACCAGGCGATTAGGATCGGGGCGAGTTTTTAGATAGTGGGGGTGTTTACATAACCATTTATAACTATTACGAAAGCCTTAAGTTTTACCGTTGTAATTCACGTATCCGATCTGAAGGCAAATATTATATTGATGTTTTAGGCTTTAAGGCCGGGGTTGATTTTGGCGATTATTAGATGCGCTATTAGACCCGGTCAGCAGCACCAAAAAACGCCCTGAATAGGTCCTAAAACGCCCCCTATAACTGCAAAATGTTCACGTTCACGGCCATGAACGCGCGTGAACACCGATATCTCCCTTATAATCAGCGCTTTCAATTTTTACATATACTGACAAAAAAGCGCCACCACCATTAGTCATTAAGGTATACGCTTCGCTGTATCCCAATAACTATCCGGAGGGTTATGGTCTTTTATCTTTCCGGGTCAGAAGGAACAGGATGAAAATTTCACATCCTGAGTTTACCATTCCTGGGGCTTTGAAGGTGCAATAACGTAGAGAGGGCTGTCACCTTGTCCAAGAACTCCTATGAGAGCTTGTCGAAGGGCGCGCAGATGTCTTTGCCCACTATGGTTCCTTAACGCAATGCTTCGACAAGCTTAGCACGGTTGTAGACTAACCCTTACTCATCTTCACAATACCTAAAAGTTCACCATCGGGTAAAGTAACATCAATTCTTTCAACGGCCTCATAGCCCATAGCCTCGTAAAGTGGCACACCGGGCAAAGTCGCGCCGAGTTCAAAGGTGGTAAACCCGTTGGCTTTTGCCGCATCTTCGCATACATTAATAATTTTGCGGCCTATGCCCTGTCGTGCATAATCGGGATGTACAAAAAAAGCCCTTATCCTTGCGGAATCTTTCATAGGGTCGAGCAGCGGGTCTTCGGTCTCTTTATGCTGATCGCCGCCAAACAAGGTGTTCCTTTTGCTCCAGCCGCCGCAGCCTGCTTTTATATTATCCTTTTCGGCAACATAATAAGTACCATCGGTTATCAGCTGGCTATCAATCCCAAATATGTATTTAATGGCGCTTTCTATTTGTTTTGGCGTATAATAGGCCGTATTTAAGCCGCGTACAGATAGGCCAATTAATTGCTGTAATTCTGCTACGTCATCAAAGGTGGCTAAACGGGTAGTTATCATAACACAGATGTTTGCGGGCTAATATAGATTTTTATACCAATTCTTAGTTCAAAATCTAAATTTCCTGCCTCATTTTTCCACTCAAAATCCTATCTTTGCCCATGCAAGAAAAAATCCTCATTCTTGACTTCGGTTCGCAGTTTACCCAGCTTATCGCGCGCCGTGTCAGGGAGCTCAATATTTACTGTGAGATCCATCCCTTTAATAAAGTTCCTGAAGTTGACGAAAGCGTAAAAGGGATCATCCTTTCGGGTAGCCCGTATTCTGTACGCCAGGACGATGCCCCTCATTTTGAGTTTATAAAACACCACAAATCGCTTCCTATTTTAGGTGTTTGTTATGGCGCGCAATACATGGCGCATTTTCATGGTGGCGAGGTACTGGCATCAAGCACACGCGAGTATGGCCGTGCCAACCTGGATTATATTAAACCGGATAATATCTTGTTTAAGGATGTACCGGCAGGGTCGCAGGTGTGGATGTCGCATGGGGATACCATAGCGAGAATTGCAGATGATTTTGAAATTATTGCCAGTACCGATAGCGTAAAAGTTGCTGCATACCAGATAACCGGTACAAAAACTTACGGCATCCAATTCCACCCGGAGGTTACCCACAGTACCGATGGCAAGCAGTTGTTGCAAAACTTTTTAGTTGACATTTGCCACTGTAGCCAGGACTGGACCCCGGATTCGTTCATCGAAACCACCATTGCCGAACTAAAAGCGAAATTAGGTGATGATAAAGTAGTTTTAGGCTTATCAGGCGGTGTCGATTCATCGGTTGCGGCGGTATTGCTGCACCAGGCCATCGGCAAAAACCTGCACTGTATATTTGTTGATAACGGCTTATTGCGCAAGGACGAGTACCAATCGGTATTAGATTCGTACCAGCACATGGGCCTTAATATAAAAGGGATAGATGCCAAGCAACGTTTTTACGATGCATTGGCTGGCATAAGCGATCCCGAGAAAAAACGTAAAGCCATTGGCCGCGTGTTCATCGAAGTATTTGACGATGCCGCACACGAGGTACAAGGTGTAAACTGGCTTGGCCAGGGTACTATTTACCCGGACGTTATCGAATCTGTTTCGGTAAAAGGCCCGTCCGCAACTATTAAATCTCACCACAATGTTGGTGGTTTGCCCGACTTTATGAAACTGAAGGTGGTAGAGCCTTTAAACACGTTATTTAAGGACGAAGTACGCCGGGTGGGTGCCGCTTTAGGTATCGATCCAAACATCCTTGGCCGCCACCCTTTCCCGGGTCCGGGCCTTGCTATCAGGATATTGGGCGATGTAACGCCCGAGAAAGTTGACATTTTACAACAAGCCGATGCGATTTATATCAACAATTTACGTAGTGGTGGTGTTTATGATAAAGTTTGGCAGGCAGGTGCCATATACTTACCGGTACAATCGGTAGGTGTTATGGGCGATGAGCGTACTTACGAAAACGTAATTTGCCTGCGCGCGGTAGAATCATTAGACGGGATGACGGCAGATTGGTGCCACCTGCCTTATGACCTGCTTGCAAAAATATCAAACGAGATAATCAACAACGTAAAAGGAATTAACCGGGTAGTATATGACATCAGTTCGAAACCACCGGCCACAATTGAGTGGGAATAAGTGGTTTATCTTTATTCTAGCGGCGCTGATAATTGGTGCATGTTCGCCTAAGATCCGGACTGTACCCTCATCTACCGTAAAAACAACAACTGAAAACCCGGTAATTAAAAAAGACAAACCTGCCGAAAAGCCCCCGGTGAAAACACCGGAGGCCAGGGCATCGGTTATATCGCTCATATTACCTTTCGGCCTTGACCATGCCGCTGCCGGGCAAACTTACACTGCTGCCAAACTAAAAATGGCGAACATGTCGGTAGAGTATTATCAGGGTTTTAAACTGGCTTTAGACTCGCTTACCGCCAACGGCAGCAACTACAAATTACAAATTTTTGATAGTAAGGATGATGCGGCGCAGGCGCACAGCCTTGCGTTAAACCCGCAGGTAAAAACAAGCGAAATAATTGTTGGCCCCGTGTTTCCGGACGATGTAAAGGCCTTTACGGGTATGCTCACCTCGGCGCGTAAGCCTATCATATCGCCGCTATCGCCTGCTGCACCGGCTACTTTCAAAAACCAGAATTTAGTTACCATGACACCTCCTCTGGAGTACCATGCCATGGGCGCGGCTACCTACATTGCCAAAAGCATCAAACCAAAAAAAGTGTTTATTTTAGAGTCGGGCTTTAGCGACGAGAAGCTTTACACAACGCCGTTCAAGCAAACTTTAGATAGCCTTAGCAAGCGCAAGATCCAGGTGATAAACATTACCATTACACGAGGCAACCTTACCCCATTGGTGAAACTACTATCGCCTACCGATCAAAATATTTTTTTGGTGCCATCTACCAAACAGGCGTTTTTGATGGTTACGCTGCGCTCTTTAGATACCTTGAATAAAAATTTTCAGGTAACCTTGTTCGGCCATCCAAGCTGGCAGAAGTACGCGTTCCTGAAAGCGGCACTTTTACAACGATTAAACACGCACATCACCTCCACCGATAAGGTTGATTACAAAAGCGCTGAGACCAATGCGTTTTTACGCAGCTATCGTCGGGCTTACCATGTCGAACCAACCGATTTCGCCATTAAAGGCTTTGACCAGGGGCTTTACTTTGGTAAATTATTGGCCGATGGCAAGGATATGAACAAACCCGATCTGGGTGACTTTACCGGCTTGCACAACGGCTTCCATTTCATTAAAAAAGCGGGGTTGGGCTGGATAAACACCCATGTGGATATCCTTAAATACCAAAACTTCGCCTTAAAGAAAGTAGAATGAAAGCCATAAACCAGTTAAAGACGTTTCAGCGCATATTGGGTGAATACCCGGCCGACACGCCTTTAGGCAAATTTTTACCCGGCTTTTACAGGCAAAACAAACAGATGGGATCTACCGACAGGCGTGTTGCCGGCAGGTTGATCTATAACTATTTTCGCTTAGGCAGGGCCTTGCCTGATGCTGCTATTGAAGACCGCTTGATGGTAGCAGAGTTCTTATGCAACACCCAATCAAACTCTTTTTTGCAGCACTTTAAACCCGATTGGGCAGCCTGTGTAGGTTTTGGTGTCGACGATAAAATAAACCTGATAAAAACCACTTACCCCAATTTTAAGCTGGATGATGTTTTCCCGTGGACCGGGCAACTGTCCGCAGGGATTGGTAAAGATGCTTTTCTTAAATCATTTTTTATTCAGCCCGATCTTTTTATCCGTGTTGCAAAAGGTTACGAAACACAGGTAAAAGCCGAGCTAACCAAAGCAGGTGTTACCTTAAAAGATGAAGGCAACAATTGCCTCTCGTTACCCAATGGTACGCGACTGGAAGCCATTTTTCCTAAACAGCATTGGTTTGAGGTGCAGGACCTTTCGTCGCAACAGACAGCCAATTACTTTAAACCGCAGAAATGGGATAGCTGGTGGGATGCCTGCGCGGCATCTGGTGGTAAATCGCTTTTATTGCATAGCCTTCAACCCGATATAAAACTGGTGGTATCTGATATCCGCGAATCCGTCCTCTCTAATTTAGACGAGCGCTTTCAAAACGCGGGCCTTCGCAAATATCAGAAAAAGGTAATGGACCTTACCGAAAACAACGAACAGCTTTTATACAACTATGAGTTTGATGGCATTATCCTGGACGCACCTTGTAGCGGCTCGGGTACCTGGGGCCGCACACCCGAAATGATCAGCCAGTTCGACATTCATAAAACGGACTTTTTTAAGCGCCTGCAACAGGCCATAGTAACCAACGTTGCCAAACACTTAAAGCCCGGTAAGCCACTCATCTACATTACCTGCTCGGCTTTTAAAGCCGAGAATGAGGATGCTGTAACCTACATTACCAAACAGCTTGGCCTGCAACTGGAAGAAATGAAAGTGCTGACTGGATATGAAAACAAGGCAGATACGATGTTTGTAGCGAGGATGGTGGCTAAGGCGAAAGAGCCAAGAGATAAGAATCAAGAGACAGGGCAATAAAGCCGTGTAATAGCGATAGTATGACAATCACGTCATATACACAGCGGCTATGCACTGACTACGAGATTGCCATGTCGCTACGCTCCTCGCAATGACAAAGTGAGAATTTCCAACGTTAAAAAATGTTAATCTTTTCATTCCTTGCCATTTAGCAGCTAAATTAGTTTTAACAAACCCGCTACCTATGCTGCACAACTACTTTACCATTGCCTGGAGAAATATCTGGAAACACAAGCTTTTCTCGTTGATCAATATCTTTGGCCTGTCGGTTGGGATAGCGTTTACCTTGCTGATAGGCGCCTACGTTTGGCACGAAGTAAGCGTGAATGCCGACCTTAAGAACATTGATAACCAGTACATCATCCAAAGCAAGTGGAAAGACCCAAACATGGGTTACGTACTTACCGCATTGGCCGCTATGCCCAAGGCATTGAAAGAGGAATATCCAAACCTTGTTGCCAACTATTACCACTGGGATGGCGTTAGCTCTAACGTATCTAAAGGCGACAAACACTTTCGCGAAAGTTTGCAGGTTGGGGATAGCACATTTTTAAATATGTATGGTTTTAAGCTGTTACAAGGCGATCAAAAAACGGCTTTAAATGATCCTTTTTCGGCAGTGATAACGCAGGAAATGGCCATTAAATACTTTGGCAAAACCGATGTTGTAGGGCAGTCGGTAAACATCGAAAGTTTCACCGGCACCAAACACGATTTTATGATTACCGGGGTGTTGGATAAGCTGAAAAAGAACTCCGTTACCAATGTTATCGATGCCAGCAACAGCACCTTCTTTTTACCTGCCGCTGCCGCGAAGTTTTTAGGCAGAAGTTTAGACGGCTGGAACAACACCGCCATAGTTGGCCTCATCGAACTGAAAAAAGGCGTTAAACCCGAAGCACTGACCGGGCCGATGAAAAGCCTTATTAAAAGGAACGCTTCGCCACAGGTAGCAGAAAATCTTACACCTTACATCGTACCTCTCAAATCGTTTTACATCGATAATTCGGGCGGTACTATTAAAAAGATGCTTTACACGCTCTCGTCCGTTGCGCTATTCATCCTGCTGATGGCGGTTATCAATTTTGTGAATATCTGCATCAGCCGTTCATCGCAACGCATGAAAGAAATGGGCATCCGCAAGGTATTGGGCGGGTTACGACAACAACTCATCTGGCAGTTCCTTACCGAATCGATATTAATGGTGCTCATTGCAACCCTCATAGCATTAGTGCTCTACGCCTTAGCAAGGCCGTTCTTTGCAGATCTGTTAGCTACTGACATTAACGGCCTGTTCTCGTTCCCGCTTTACTTCTATGTATTGCCAGTAGTACTGGCATTGATAATTGGGTTATTAGCCGGGTTATATCCCGCGTTAGTATTATCATCCCTCAAATCTATCGACTCGTTGAAAGGCAAGCTGGACAGAGTGAAAGATAATGCGCTGTTCCGCAAGTCACTTATCGCGTTCCAGTTCGGAACGGCTGCGGTGGTGTTGATCTGTGCTATTGTTATTTCTAATCAGATCAGCTTGTTCTTTGGTAAAAGCCTGGGCTACGATAAAGACTATGTGGTGTACGCCCAACTGCCGCGAGACTGGAGCAAACCCGGCGTGCAAAAAATGGAGGATAAACGATATAGGTTATCGCAACTGCCGCAGGTAAGTTCGGTTTCTCTATCATGGGAAATCCCTGACGGCGGTTCCAGTGGTGGTTTACAGGTCTATAAAACATCCGGGAGTCCAAACCAGGCGATCTCGGCACAAATGCTGCTTACTGATAACGAGTATGCAAAAACTTACGGCATCCCACTTATAGCCGGCGAGTTTTTTAAACCGCAGTACATGCAAGCCGACTCTGCACTGGTAGTTATTAATGAAACACAATCAAAAGCTTTAGGATTTACACACGCTAAGGATGCCATCGGGCAGCAATTTAACTCGGTAAATATGCCTCCCTTAACAATATGCGGCGTTGTTTCAGATTTTGTATTCGGTGGCATGTCGGCAAGGATTATGCCGCTTACATTCATAAACGTTAATCGCACACCACTTTACCGCTACTTTTCCATCCGCTTAAAACCCGGCAATATGGAGAGCAGCCTGGCTGCCCTGCAAAAGAAATGGGCCGAGGTTTTACCCGGCGCACAGTTCGAATACGCCTTTATGGATGATGCCCTTGCCAAAATGTATAAGAACGAAATACAACTCAAAAAAGCTTCGTACCTGGCAACAGGGTTAGCTATCATTATTGTGTTGTTAGGCGTATTGGGGCTGATCTCTCTCAGCATTCAAAAGCGCACCAAAGAAATCGGTATCCGCAAGATATTGGGCTCATCAGTGAAAGATATAATGATGCTTTTCTTGAAAGATTTTTTACGGACAGTCGTTATAGCAAGGCTCGTTGCTTGCCCTCTCGCCTATTGGATGATGAACAAATGGCTCAACAATTATACCTACAAGATCAGTTTAACAGCCGTACCATTTGCCATTGCCGTGTTCGCATTACTTGCCGTTACCGCTGTACTTATCAGTCTGCAAACGATTAAAGCAGCATTGGCAAATCCGGTGAAGAGTTTGAGGGCGGAATAGATTTTAGAGTCAGGATGCAAGAATCAAGACAAAAAATAAAATTTAGGTGCGAAACAATGACAGTTTTAAGTCCCTGTCTTAATTCTTGCCTCTTAATTCTTGTCTCTTTCTCTTACAACCCCGAATTACTTCTGAACAATTTGATCGCGATAGCTAACAGTATCACACCGAATGCTTTGCGCAGGATATGCAGCCCTGTTTTGCCGAAGAGTTTTTCGAGCCATTTTACATTTTTGAGCACCAGGTAAACGAACAGGGTATTTACGATTATCCCTACAATGATGTTTTGGGTTTGGTATTGAGATTTTAGGGATAACAGGGTGGTCATGGTACCGGCACCAGCAATTAAGGGGAATGCCAATGGTACAATTGATACGGCTTCGGGCATTTCTTCTTTAAAAAAATTGACACCCAATATCATTTCCAAAGCGATAATGAAGATCACGATAGAACCTGCTATCGCGAAGGAAGAGATATCCAGCCCGATCACCGCAAGCAGTTCATCGCCGGCAAATAAAAACCCTATCATCAATACCAGCACCGCTATACTTGCCTTTTCCGACTCGATATGCCCCGCCCTTTGGCGCAACTGAATAATTACCGGAATAGCGCCAAGGATATCTATAATGGCGAAAAGGATCATCGTTACAGATAATACCTCTTTAAAGATAAGTGGATGCATAAGCTTAGGATTGTTTTTCTTTCGTGATCAATCGAATACTAAACAAAAGTGCAATTAAAATATATAAAGACGATAAAAAGAAAACACTATGTATAGAGACAGCCGTAATTAACCCCGCCGTTACAGGCCCAAGGGTTTGCCCTATTGAAGCATACGACTGATTAACGCCCATTACCTCCCCTTTCCCGTCGCCTTCGTTACGGTCGGCTATGATGGCGTTGAGCATGGGGTTACGCAATCCGTTAAACAATCCATAGATGCCTACCGATACTGCAAAGAGCATCAACCCGGTAGCAAACCCAGCCAGTACCATCATGCCCAAACAAAATAATGTGGAGATAAGCAGGATAACCGCTTGCGATGAGATCACCTTTTTAATGGCGGGGACAAGCATCTGCATTAGTATGCCGCTAACGCCAAAGCCCCCGTAAAATAGGCCTATTTGGGTAGGATTAAGTTTAAGTTCATCCACACTGAAGGTTTGGAAACCTATCAGCATGGTAAACTGAGCCATCGTGAGTAAAAACCCGGTGAATATAGCGGTGCCTACAACCGGCATTTTCAATATGGTATAAAGTGATGCAAAGCTGAAGTTAGGCTTCTTAGAGGATGATTGGCCGCCTTTCTTTTGGTTGGTTTCTTTTAGGAAAAACAGGGTAAGTAGCACGCCTAAGATGGCTATCCCCGCAGCGAAGAAAAATGGCACCTTCATGCCAAACTTACTCAGCAAGCCACCTATTGCCGGGCCTATTACAAAACCAAACCCAAATGCCGAGCCCAGGATCCCGAAGTTTTTGGCGCGCTCCTTAGGTGACGAAATGTCTGAAACCATGGCCTGGGCAACCGAGATATTACCACCCGTTAACCCGTCTAAGATCCGCGCGGCAAAAAGCACGAAGATACTCTCTGCAAAGCCGAACAAGATGAAGGAAGCACAGGTACCAATCAGACTAAATATCAACAACGGCTTACGGCCAAACCTATCAGACAATGAGCCCAAAACCGGCGTGGCAAAAAATTGAGCGATGGAATAAGCCGCTGTAAGCAAGCCTATGGTATGCTCGGTAACGCCAAACTTTTTACCGTACGGGTACAGCAGGGGTATAATAATGCCGAACCCCATAGAGTTTATAATGGCAATAAATACAAGCACCCATAGGATCCGTTTAGAATTCATGTTTACAAAAGGGTTTAAACCAAAAAAGGTTCTGCAATTGCAGAACCTTTTTTAATATGGTAATAATAATATTACTGTTTTTCGAAATCTGAAGCCTTAGGCAATATATCTGCCACGTTACCCAGCTTACTGTGTTTCTTGCTGTAACCAAAGTAAATTATCAAACCGAACACCATCCATACCAAAGCACCCAATTGGGTTTCGTGTGGTAAGCCAACTATCATACCGGCACATACAATAATACCTAAAATAGGCACCAATGGTACAAGCGGGGTTTTGAAAGGCCTTGGCAGATCAGGGTTGGTTTTGCGGAGTAAAATTACGCCCACACACACCAGTATAAATGCGAACAGGGTACCTATCGATGTTAAATCGCCGGCTACGCTACCCGGTATAAATGCCGCAAATGCCCCCACAAACAGGAACAAGATCATGTTGCTTTTGTATGGCGTACGGAATTTTGGGTGAAGGTCTGAAAATACTCTTGGTAATAAACCATCCATTGACATGGTATAAAACACCCTCGACTGGCCCATTAACATCACTAATATAACCGATGAGAAACCGGCAAGGATAGCTATGGTAACCATGGTTGATAACCAACCGTAACCATGCATATAATTAGTGATAGCAAATGCTACAGAAGCCTCTTTACCAGATTTCATAAAATCGGTATAAGGAGCAACACCTGTTAACACCCATGAGAACAGGATGTAAAGGATAGTACAAACCACTAACGAACCCAAGATACCAATTGGCATATCGCGTTTAGGGTTTTTAGCTTCCTGCGCGGCAGTTGATACGGCGTCAAAACCAATAAAGGCGAAGAACACCACACCGGCACCGCTGATGATACCACCCCAACCGTGGTTGAAGAATGGCGCGTATGAATATGATTTACCATCCTGCTGAATGATATCCGGCGCATTAGCCGGGATAAGGTATGGTGTATGGTTAGCAGGGTTAATAAACTGCCAGCCTATAGCGATGAACACCAATACGATGGCCACTTTAATAAATACTATAATACCGTTAACGGTAGCAGATTCCTGCGTACCTTTTATCAATAACAATGATAATATAACAAGTATCAATAAGGCAGGAAGATTGGCAATACCATGAACCATGTGGCCATCTACAAGTATTTTTTCCATTGGCGAGTGGCACCACTCGTATGGTATCCTGCCCCCGAGGAGCTTGTTGGCATATTCGCTCCAACTGATGGATACCGTTGCCGCACCAAGCGCGTATTCCAATATTAATGCCCAGCCAATTACCCAGGCTACGATTTCGCCCATAGTTGCGTATGCGTAAGTGTACGCGCTACCTGCAATTGGGATAATTGAAGCAAATTCGGCATAACAAAGGCCCGCGAACGCGCAACCAATTGCAGCCACAATAAATGACAAAGTTACCGCCGCACCAGCATGCTCACCGGCAGCTGCAGCTGTACGTACGAACAAACCCGCGCCGATAATTGCACCAATACCCAAGGCGATAAGGCTACCGGCCCCAAGCGTTCGCTTCAGGCTTCCTTCCGCATCAACCGAGTTGGTTAATTGTTCAATAGATTTTTTTACAAATACCTTCATGTTTTAATTTAATAAGATCAGTTATAATAGTCTTGAAATCAGTTTCCCCAAACGTACTTAAATTTTTTGAAAAGTTAAAGTGCAGAATGTAACAAGGGCATAGCTGTTTTTAACAGAATTAAAGCGGGTGAGAGTGAGGGAATTAGTGGTTACTTATATCGAAATAAATTGCGGTTTTAAAAACACTAAGGGCATGCTTTATGGCTGTAAGTGTTGCTATTTGTAAACATCTTTCCGATGCCCGAGCGTTATGACATTGATGATCAATTCATCATCAATAATACTGTAGATAATTCGATAGTTTCCAGCCCTTATCCGATAACCCTCCCTACCTGCTAATTTTCTATACCCGGAAGGTCTTGGATTGTGCCCTAAACCTATAATAGCCTCAAAAATAGGTGCGGCAATATTATCCGGGATTTTATCTAATAGTTTTTAGCATTTTTAGATAATACAACAACATATTCAGGCATTGTCTTTTTTCCTGCTTTTTAGATATTCAGAAAATAATATAGATTCCCCGGTGTCATCCTTCGCCGCTTCATCAAATAACCTTACGTCTTCCAGTTCTTCCAATTCCTCTATAATTGAATTGAATTCGCTAACGGGTAGCACAACTAATGAATTATCTCCATTACTATCTTTAAGGTATTGCGGATGAACGGTAAGCATAGTCAGTTTGTCTTGTATAACAAATTTAATAATCTAAATCAATATAAACAACCCGGCGTTATCAACCCGGCAATCCCCTCAAAATAAACCATGGCGTCAACACTACATTAATCAATATCATAGCGATGCCTAAAACCCTATTTAATTTACCACCGGCACGTATCAACATGGTGCCGATAACTATTCCTCCAAACAGCAACATGGCGGCATCAAAGTAAAGCAGGTAATCTGTGGTGGGTGGTTGGATGTCGGATTTAAAAATATCGAAGATATCCGGAAGGTAGAGGTAAATATAGTACAGGCAGAGGGCATAAAGGATATAGCGAATTACGGGTTTCTTCATCACCCCTAATATAAACCTTTCTCGATTAACCAAATATTTTTTGTGATATTGTATTACAATTAAAACCAAAATTATGGCTACCAATAATGATACGATGATGCAAGTTTATGCCGGGAGTTTTACCGATGCATCCGAAGTCCAGTTCCTGCTCGAAAACGAGGGCATCGAATCTTTTATCGAAAATGGATTAATGGGAACAATCGCACCCTGGCAAGTATCTGCAGGCGGGGTTGCCCCGGTAAAGGTGATGATATCTGACAAAGACATGGGAAGAGCTCTTGAACTTTTGAAAGATTTTCAGGATCGATAACACAATATAGCCGAAACTATATACCAACAAAAAAAGCCCTCCGATAACTCGAAGGGCTTTCCTATTATTTAACAAATCCTTGTTAGATCTTTTTATCTATGTGAATCTGGTGCACATTCATTGATTGTACTTTCTCTTGTTTCTGCATCATTTTGCTGGTATTATCGGCACTGTTTAAGTGAGGCGCAATAACCAATGATACGATCGACATCAACTTGATCAGGATGTTCATTGACGGGCCTGAAGTATCTTTGAACGGATCACCAACAGTATCACCCGTAACCGAAGCCTTGTGCGGTTCAGATTTTTTATAGTAGATCTCGCCGTTTATCTCCACACCTTTCTCGAACGATTTTTTGGCGTTGTCCCATGCACCACCCGCGTTGCTCTGGAAGATGCCCATTAACACACCAGATACGGTTACACCTGCCAATAAGCCACCCAATACTTCGGGGCCGAATAAAAAGCCGATAACAATTGGCGTGATCAAAGCGATCAATCCCGGGGCAACCATCTCACGGATAGATGCCTTGGTAGAGATCTCTACACATTTTTCATATTCGGGGCGTGCCTTGTACTCCATAATGCCGGGGATCTCGCGGAACTGGCGGCGAACTTCTTCTACCATCGCCATTGCCGCGCGGCCTACTGCCGAGATACACAATGCCGAGAAGATGAAAGGGATCATCCCGCCCACAAATAAACCTGCCAAAACGTTGGCTTTATAAATATCGATATGCTCTATACCGGCAACACCCACAAATGCCGCGAATAAGGCCAGTGAGGTTAACGCCGCCGAAGCTATAGCAAAACCCTTACCGGTTGCAGCAGTAGTGTTACCTACGGCATCTAAATTATCTGTACGGCCACGCACCTCTTCAGGTAAGCGGCTCATTTCGGCAATACCACCCGCGTTATCGGCAATAGGGCCAAACGCGTCGATAGCCAGCTGCATAGCAGTTGTCGCCATCATACCGGCAGCAGCGATGGCCACACCGTATAAACCCGCGAAGAAGTAAGAACCATAAATACCGGCCGCCAATACCAGGATAGGTAACACGGTCGATTCCATACCCACAGCTAAACCGGCGATGATATTGGTAGCATGGCCTGTTGATGATTGCCTGATGATGCTCATCACCGGGCGTTTGCCCATGGCAGTATAATACTCCGTAATGATAGACATTAAAGTACCTACCACTAAACCTACAACGATAGAACCAAATACGCCGTTCTTTGTAAATACGAGCGAACCTGCTTTTATAGCACCAGAAGCATCTTCGTCACGGATCATGTGGAAACTATCGGCAGGTAACATCCACTGCACCACAAAATAAGTAGCGATAGCTGTTAACAATATCGAAGCCCAGTTACCCAGGTTCAATGCTTTTTGTACGCTATCGGTCTCTTTAGATATTTTAACCAACGATGCGCCAACGATAGAGAATATCAAGCCTAAACCTGCTATCACCATTGGTAACAAGATAGGTGCGATACCACCAAATTTATCATGTGATACAATCTCTCGGCCCAATACCATGGTAGCAAGCATGGTTGCCACGTACGAACCGAAAAGATCGGCACCCATACCGGCAACATCGCCCACGTTATCGCCCACGTTATCTGCAATAGTTGCAGGGTTACGTACGTCATCCTCCGGGATGCCTGCTTCAACCTTACCCACAAGATCCGCACCTACGTCGGCAGCTTTGGTATATATACCACCACCTACACGTGCAAATAACGCGATAGACTCGGCACCTAACGAGAAACCTGCCAGCACATCAAGTGCTTTAGCCATAGCCTCGCCGTTAACGCTTTCGCCCTTGCTGGTTACATACATGGTATAAAACACAATGAATAACGAGCCTAAACCTATTATTGCCAAACCGGCAACACCAAGGCCCATAACAGTACCACCTGTAAACGATACCTTTAACGCGTGTGCCAGGCTTGTTTTAGCCGCCTGTGTAGTCCGCACGTTGGATTTTGTTGCGATGCGCATCCCCAAATAGCCAGCAAATGCAGACAGGAAAGCGCCGATAATAAATGAAATAGCGATAACCGGGCTTGATGTAGCTACGGTTGTACCGCTCCAGGCCAACAACATCGCTGCAACAACAACAAAGTAGCCTAATACTTTCCACTCCGCGCGTAAAAAAGCCATTGCCCCATCAGCAATATAACCTGCAAGTTGGTTCATGGAGGCATCGCCTGTTTCCTGTTTGGTAACCCATGCCGATTTGATCGCCATCACCAGGATGCCGACAAGGCCAAAAACAGGGATCAGATAAATTAAGTAAGTGTTCAAAAGATCCATATTGTATATTAGTTTATAAGTGTGCAATTTGGTTGGCGCAGGGCGCGTTCATAATTTGGTAGCCGCAAAATAGTAAATTAATTTCTTTACAATAGCCTGTCAATTTAAAGTTTTTGAATAGTTTAGTACTTTAAACTAAACCCTGATGCCAAACGAGACTACTCAACCCAAATTAAAACACGAATTAGGCCTGCTTGACGGCACCATGCTGGTAGCAGGTTCCATGATAGGATCCGGGATCTTTATAGTAAGTGCCGATATTACCCGCAACGTAGGCTCGGCGGGCTGGCTGATAGCCGTTTGGCTCATCACCGGTTTCATGACCCTTACCGCGGCCTTAAGCTATGGCGAACTAAGCGCCATGTTCCCAAAGGCAGGCGGCCAGTACATCTACCTGAAAGAATCATACAACAAGCTGATAGCCTTTTTATACGGCTGGAGCTTTTTCGCCGTGATCCAAACCGGGACGATAGCCGCCGTAGGGGTGGCGTTCTCCAAATTTGCGGCATACCTGCTCCCTGTTTTAAGCGAGGATAATATTTTGCTTAACGCGGGCTTCATTAAAATAAGTGCCGCGCAGATCGTATCTATCATATTGATAGTCTTCTTAACTTATATCAATACTAAGGGCGTTAAAGGCGGTAAGATCATCCAAACCACATTCACGCTTACCAAGCTTTTAAGTTTATTCGGGTTGATCATTTTCGGGTTTATCGCCTTTAAAAGCGAGATCTGGAACGCCAACTGGACCAATGCCTGGGATATGCATAAACTGGCTAAAGACGGCACCACAACCGACTATACCATGAGCGCCGCTTTAGGTGCTATCGCGATAGCCATGGTGGGTTCTATCTTCAGCAGCGATGCTTGGAACAACGTAACCTTTATAGCCGGCGAAATGAAGAACCCAAAACGCGATGTGGCGTTGAGCCTGTTCTTCGGAACCATGATCGTTACGCTTATTTATGTATCTGCCAATGTGGTTTACACTGGTGTACTTTCCCTGCATGATATTGTTAATGCTGATAAAGACCGTGTCGCTGTTGCTGCCTCGTATGTAATATTTGGCAGCAAGGGCGCGCTGGTTATCGCAGTGATGATCATGATCTCTACCTTCGGTTGTAACAATGGTTTGATCCTTGCAGGTTCACGTGTGTACTACTCTATGGCTAAAGACGGTCTGTTCTTCAAAAGGACAGGTACACTAAATAAAAATGACGTACCCGAATTTGGCCTATGGATCCAGGCGGTTGTAGCTTCGATACTTTGCCTGAGCGGTAAGTACGGCGATTTACTGGATATGATCTCTTTTGTGGTGGTATTATTTTACGTGCTTACCATCTTCGGTATTTTTATCCTGCGCAAAAAAATGCCTGATACTGAAAGGCCTTACAAAGCCTTTGGTTACCCTGTGCTCCCTGCCATTTATATTATAATGGGACTGGCATTTTGTACGTTATTAATTATTTACAAGCCGGAATTTACCTGGCCGGGATTGATCATCGTATTGATAGGCATCCCTATTTATTATATTTCACAACGCAACGTTACCAATGAGGATAAAACGGACGTGCTTAGTTAGTTTTTTATTTATAGCCAACATCGCAGGGGCGCAATCCCTGCAGCAAAATATAACAAAGGCGTTTGGCCACTTACAGCAGGATAGCCAGTGCCGATACGCATCGGTATCGTTAACGGTACTCGATGCTAAAACGGGCGAGTTGGTTTTTGCGGCCAACCCGGATATGGGCCTCGCACCCGGCTCTACATTAAAAACGGTTACCAGTATAACCGCCTTTAATATTTTGGGGGAAGATTTTCAATACCAGACCCAATTAGGCTACACGGGCACTATCAGTGCCGATGGTACCCTTACCGGCGACGTGATTATCAAAGGCAGCGGCGACCCTACCCTGGGCAGCTGGCGCTGGGCTACCACCCGCGAGGGCGTGGTTTTAAACACCATGGTTACCGCGCTTAAAAAAGCGGGCATCAAAAAAATTAACGGAAGAATTATTGGCGATAACGGCGCTTTCAAAAGCCAGGGTATCCCCGATGGCTGGATCTGGCAGGACCTGGGGACTTACTACGGCGCAGGCATAGCAGGCCTATGCTGGCGCGAAAACCAGTTTGACATTTTGCTACGCACAGGTGCTGTGGGCAGCACCATCGGCATTGCCGGCACTTACCCCGAAACCAATTACCTGCAATACAAAAGTGAACTTACTAACGGTGCCGCCAAAACCGGCGACCTCGCCTATCCTTACCTGCCTGCTTACGGCAGCAAGGTAATGTACCTGCGTGGCACCTATGCTATAGACCAAACCAAAAAACGCGTGGCCGCCGCCATCCCCGACCCTGCCTATGATGCGGCATTGCGACTGAATGACACTTTAAAACGCATCGGCATTGCCGTAAGTATTGAGCCAACCTCATCGGTAATGCTGGCAGATAAAGGGCAAACCGTTGCAACCGCTACACAAAATATCACCACCATCCTATCGCCCGAGCTGAGCAAGATAGTTTACTGGCTTAATCAAAAAAGCGTGAACCTGTATGCCGAGCAGTTATTGGCAACCATCGCGGCAAAAACGGGGAAAGGTATTTCCACCAACGATGGTGTGGACGCCATGAAAGATTTTTGGCAGCTAAAAGGGATCGACAAACGGTCCATGAATATATTTGACGGCAGCGGCCTTTCTCCCCAGGATAGGATTACTACCTCCGCCATGGCGCACATCCTGCAATCGGCACGCGGCGCGGCCTGGTTTAATGATTTTTACGAGAGCCTGCCCGTATATAACGATATGAAGATGAAAAGCGGCAGCATCAACAGCGTACAAGCCTACGCCGGTTTCCAAACGCATGGCGGCCGCCAGCTTTGTTTCTCTATAATGGTGAACAACTACAATGGCCCAGGCAGCAGCATCAGGGCGAAAATGTTTAAGGTGTTGGATGAGTTGAAGTAAGAGATAGAGTCAAGATATAAGAATCAAGAGACAAGATAAAACCACATTTGTCATTGCGAGCGACAGCGCGGCAATCTCGTCGCATGCATATTAAACGCGACGAGATTACCACTTCGCTACGATACTATAGAGGTTCAACTCCGCAAGTTTCGGGTTTTATAGGCGATGCTGCCAAAGTACTTTTGTGTTATAATAATCAAACAATGGAAACACAAAACAACATTAACTATGAGCGTATTGCCGGGGCGATAGACTACATAAAACTAAACTTTAAAGCCCAGCCCAACCTGGATGAGGTTGCCGAAAAGGTAAACCTTAGCCCCTTCCACTTTCAACGCATGTTTACGGATTGGGCAGGCATCAGTCCCAAGAAATTCCTGCAATATTTGAGCCTGGATTACGCCAAAGGCATCCTGAAAGAACAACAAGCAACCCTTTTTGACGCCGCTTTTGAAACGGGCCTATCCGGTACCGGCCGCCTGCACGATTTGTTCATCAACATTGAAGGGATGACACCCGCCGAATACAAGAACGGCGGCAAAGCACTCAGCATAAACTTTAGCTACGCCGAAACACCGTTCGGGAATATCCTCGTAGCGTCAACTCCAAAAGGTATTTGCCATATGGCTTTCGCCGACGATAAGGACGCGGCTTTTAATGAACTTTACGCGCAGTTTCCAAATGCAAGCTATTACCAGGTGGTAGACCTTGCGCAGCAAAACGCCCTGTTCATATTTAAAAAGGACTGGTCGCAGTTATCAAACATAAAATTACACCTGAAGGGTACGGATTTTCAATTGAAAGTATGGGAAGCACTGTTGAAAATCCCGATGGGTGGGTTAAACACTTATTCGACAGTAGCCAACACCGTGCAGATGCCAACCGCCAGCAGGGCCGTTGGGAGTGCCATCGGGGCCAATCCGGTAGCGTTTTTGATCCCCTGCCATAGGGTTATTAAATCTACAGGCGAATTTGGGCAGTACCATTGGGGCAGTACCCGCAAAACAGCCATGATAGGCTGGGAAGCGGCACAACACGACTTAATAACGGCCATATAATTATGGAATTACAACAAAGAATTGAACAGACAGACTGGGCGCGGGTTACCGAAAGCATGCATGCCAAGGGTTACGCATCCATCCCCAATATTTTGTCTGCGGATGAATGTGACGAACTGGTTACTCAATACTCAAATGAAATCGGCTACCGCAAAACCATAGTGATGGAAAACCACGGCTACGGCGTCGGTCAGTACAAATATTATAGTTACCCGCTGCCCGGTGTGGTAGAGCAACTGCGGGAAATGGTCTACCCAAACATTGCCCCCATCGCCAATAAGTGGATGGAGGTCTTAGGAATTGACAAGCAGTTTCCGCCAACGTTGAATAAGTTGACAGACCTTTGTCACCAGGCAGGGCAGCTACGCCCTACCCCGCTGATATTAAAGTATCACAAAGGTGGCTACAACGCGATGCACCAGGATCTGTACGGCGAGGTTTACTTCCCTATGCAACTGGTGGTTTGCCTGAACGAGCCGGGGAAAGATTTTGAGGGTGGTGAGTTTGTACTGGTGGAGCAACGGCCAAGGATGCAGTCGAAAGCGATGGTGCTGAACCCAAAGAAAGGCGACGTGCTGTTATTCACCACCAGCTTTAGGCCGGTGATGGGTACCAAAGGCTACTATAGAGTAAATATGAAACACGGTGTAAGCGAAGTAACCAGTGGCGACAGGCACACCCTTGGCATCATTTTCCACGATGCTACATGATTAGGCACATCGAGCTGGGCAAATCCGATTTCAGTCGTTCAAAAGCCTTAAAATCGTTGATAGAAGCCGGGAAAATAGCATTGGGCGGCAACCGTAAGTTAAAGATTTATGGTACGCTTCGATGCGCATCGGGCAAGCGGATGAAAGTGGATAACAGGGTGTTTTTTACGGATGAGCAGGAAGCTATTGAAGAAGGCTACCGCCCCTGTGGGCACTGTATGCGGGAAGTATATCAAAAGTGGAAGGCACTAAACTAATATTAGTTTAGCCTGTCTAACTCATGATAATTTGAACGCTGAATATTGAATGATGAATGTTGAAGGTTAAAAAAAACTGATTAGTTCATTATTTAAATTCGATATTCGTTATTACAGATCCGCTTATGTTTAAGAAATTCATTCTCCTGTCATTCATCTTATTCGCCGCCATTACTACTCACGCCCAAACCGCCGATGAGGTTTATAACAAATACCTCGACTTTAACCTTCACCGCCTGCAGGGCGAAAATGATGTAGCCCTCACGCTTGGGCAGGATCTGATCCCCAACGTAGATAAGCTAAAGCAAAACGCCCGCGTCAGCTTTTATTACTCGATAGGCAACTTGTTTGAGAACGACGGACAGTCTGTGAAAGCCATCGAATATTACGAAAAGGTTGACGCAGCCGTTCCTAATTACTACGTGGTGCAACGCGCCCTTGGCTATTTATACCTGAAGGATGTAGAAGCCATCACCACAAAACTAAACGCGGCTAAAAGTGACATTAACGAAAATAAACGCCTAATCGCATTATACTCCGCGGCAGCAAAAAAGGCGCTGCCACACCTGGAAAAAGCCCAGGCCTGCGACCCGGACGACGATACTTTATCGCGTATAAAATCGCTCTACAAAAACATGAATGATGCGCAAGGCGCAGCCACACTTACCGCGCGGTTAAAGGCACTCTCAAAAAACTGTATAGACCTTTTGGACGATAAATAAACGGTTAAAACAACAGCGCCTTACCCTGTTGCGGGTAAACCATGTTCAGCTGTAATTTATTGGCGGCCTTCAATTCGGCCTTTATTTGAGTGATGTTTTTATAAGGTGGTTTTAGGTGGGTAACTACAACGTTTAATCCTTTCAAAGATGCACCGCTAAGTTTACTTAGTTCGTTCATTTCACTCATCAGTAACCTTGGCGTAAGGTGCCCAAACAAACTTTTATCGGGCTGGCTGTTTGGGAATGATACCTCTATCATAATAGCCTTTAGCTTGCCGGTCTTTACCAATGGCGCTACAGCTACCCAAAGGTTGTGCATTTTTTGGCTTTTCTCAATTTCGTCGGCACCGGTATCGCCCAAGTACAATATGTAACTATCCTTGCTCCTCACCAAAAAAGCCGTACTGGTTAAATTTGAATGCGCCAGCGGAAATACCTGCACCTGCATTTCAGTATTTTCTATTGGCGTTTCCACTCCCGGCTCTAACTGTTTGTAATGGTATTTTTTGAGTTGCGGCGCAGCACCGTCATCGGCAAAGTTGGCCCAGCTTTCCCAGGTAAAATAATGGGTCTTGAGGGTTTCGATGGTGCTTTTTAATCCGTAGATGTTTTTAACCGTATCATCGGGCGCGTTCATCACCATTCCCGCCAAATGATCCAGGTGGGCATGCGAAATGAAATATCCTTTGATGTATTTTCTTAAAACCTGTTCTGTGGGCACGGTAAATGCTTTGTTGGCTACCGCTTTGGCTATGCCCGAGTGGATTGTCCCGGCGTCGAGACATATGTAATTGTCGCTGCCTTTGGGTGCCAGCATATAAGCGGATAGGTTGCTTTCATCGGACCCGCCCAAAACACCTAAAGGCACTATGCGGAACGATGTTTCCGGCTTTACCTGCGCAAAAGCAAACACAGGCAACAGTAAAAATATAAAGAGCGATAGTTTGCGGTGGTTATTCATTACGCCAAATTTACTAATTTTGGCCGCGAATGAAAACAAGCCAAATAGCCGCTAAAGTTGCAACCCGTTTATTTTTCTTTTTGTTGCTGATAGCGATAGTACCATTCCTGCAGGGTGATACCGCTAAATTGGAGCACATTTACTTATCACCCAAACACGCATGGACTTTGGTGTTTCCTATCCTGCTCATATTGGGGTTTATTGCCCTGCTTATTATCTGCTCCATCAAAAAGTTCAGTAAAACAGATCTGAACTGGCTGTTAGTTTTGAACACGCTTGTGCTGACGGCTTACGGCATCACCGTTTATATCAGCATTTATAAGCTAATCAGTTAAGTTTTACTCCGTTTTCATTTTTTTCTCTGCCGATTCCTTGTACTCATAATCGCCGCCTAATAAGTAGCCCCATGGTTTAAGGCCCTCTATCCTGTCGAATATTATTTTAAAGATGGCTATCACAGGTATCGACAGGAACATGCCCGATAGCCCCCAGATCATTTCGCCTATGATGATGCCGATGAATGATATCAGCGCGTTCAGCCTAACCTTTGAACCTACCACAGCGGGCAGCAAAAAGTTAGCGTCGACAGCGTGGATACCTACCACACTTACGGCAACGGTAAGGGTTTGGCTAATGGTACCTGTAGCAAACGTTACTATAACGCTTAACAAAAGCGCGGTAAAAATACCGATGTACGGGATGATGTTAAATACGCCGACAATGATGCCCAGCAAGGCAGCGTATTTTATACCGAGAATGTAGAATACTGTAATGGCCATTCCCGATACGATCACCATCTCTATCAGTAAACCAAATATGTACTGGCGCAATATTTTTTGAACGTTCTCTACAATATCAACCACTACCTCTTTATGGTCGTCACTAAAAACCTGGATAACAAAACGGAACAGCAGTCGCCTGTAAAACAATATAAAAAAAGTAAAGATGAGTATAAACACGTAAAACAATAGCAGGGATGATACCGCGCCAAAAGTTGTCCCTAAAACGGCAGTGCCCGATGCCATGATTTTATCGGCGGTGCTGTGTACATAGGTTAGTTGTTTACTTGCATTAATGTGAAATGTTTCCTGCACCCAAACTTGTAAGTTACCTATCGACTCCGTCACCTGCGTTTTAAGCATTGGCCAGTCGTTGGCTATGTTTGAGATCTGCGAGCCAATCAGGTATAAGATTCCGCCTACAAAACCCACCAGTAACAGTATAGATATGAATGAAGATGCGCTGCGTGGCAAGCGGAATTTTTTTTCGAGAAAGTTAGAAACCGGAAGCAGTAACACCGCGAACAGGAAACCGAAGATCATAGGATCGAGTATTTCTTTACCGGCAACAACAACGTATCCCAATATGCAAACCCCTATCAGGATAAGGGCCAGGCGTTCGTAAAAGGGGGCAATTAGTCTTTTTGTGGGCATACAGGGCATTTATTTGTAGTGGTGAACGTACAGGGGTTTTATATGTTTTTATCCGCTTGTATAAATGTGCAATTAATTAATTGTTATTTGTGTCGATAAGATATTTGTGGCAATAAAAAATTGCTTACAGGTAAAATAATTCTGTTATTTTAGAGGTTTAAAACCACACCTTATCTAACACAGATGTATTCCCTCCAGTTTAAAATATCCACCCGTTGGGTAGCTTTTGTCTTTTCTTTTTTATTCATCACCATTTGTTCAACAGTTAATGCTCAACGCCGTACCCAGGGTATAAATGGAGATGGCGATATGCTTGGTGGCAGTAGCTACAACAGCGGCGGCTATGTGATACAGGACGGTTGGGCTATGGCTATAAGCGGCGGTTACGAATCACCGCAGGGCGATCTGAAGGAAATCTATAAAGGCTCTAAAGTATTTGGCGCATCCGTTAGGCGTAGAATGGGCAATGTACTTTATTCCGGCACTATCGATTACCGCTCTTATAAGCCTAAGCAAAGCACCTTTACCTATACGGAAGATGATGTAAATTATTACACAGCATCCTACAGTAATTACAGCGGCTTGGGCGTTTATCTTGGTATAGCCTACGAATTGCCAATTAGCGGTTTGGTAAGTATTTATGGCGGTGCAGATGCCGGCTTTGTGTTCACTAAGTTTGAGATGACTGCGGGCGACGGCACGTCAACATTCCTATCCGCATCGGCAAGTGAAAAGGCAACTTACATCGCCCCAAAGGCAGGGTTCAACATTTTTTTAAGCGAAAACATTAGCCTAGGTTTAGAAGCTAAATATAGCCTTGGCGCTGTTGGCGCTAACTATAATTCGAGAGAAGGCGGCTCAATTTCTCCGGGCTTTCATACTTTTGCGGGCAACTTATTTTTGATCTACCGGTTTTAAATATTGCCGCAGGTAAATCACAGCTTTTGTAGCAATTCAAAATTTATTACCTTCACCCTCTCGAAAACTCATACTAAATCATGAAACTACTTGAAGGAAAAACCGCGCTTATTACAGGTGCATCAAAAGGTATAGGCCGCAAAATTGCAGAGAAATTTGCTGAGCATGGCGCTAACGTTGCCTTTACATATTTATCGTCTGTTGAAAAAGGCCAGGCGCTTGAGCAGGAACTGCAAAGCTTTGGCACCCAGGTAAAAGGCTATCGCAGCGATGCCTCTAAATTTGACGAAGCCGAAAAACTGATCAACGATATTGTTGCCGATTTTGGCGCTTTAGATATAGTGGTGAACAACGCCGGGATCACTAAAGACGGCCTGCTGATGCGCATGACCGAAGAACAATGGGACGACGTGTTGAACGTTAACCTAAAATCGATCTTCAACGTTACCAAGGCCGCTTCAAAAATTATGATGAAAGCCCGTAAAGGCGTTTTTATCAACATGAGCTCGGTTGTGGGTGTGCAGGGTAATGCAGGCCAGGCCAACTACGCTGCTTCTAAAGCAGGTATCATCGGCTTCTCAAAATCGATAGCGAAAGAATTAGGATCGCGTAACATCCGTACCAACGTGGTAGCACCTGGCTTTATCCGCACGGAAATGACCGATGTGCTTGACCCTAAAGTGGTTGAAGGATGGACAGCGGCTATCCCCCTAAAACGTGCAGGCGAACCTGAAGATGTGGCAAACACCTGCGTATTCCTGGCATCAGATATGGCAGCATACATCACCGGGCAGGTTATACCTGTTGATGGCGGGATGTTGTAGCTTCAGGTAAGAAGTAAAAAAACAATATGTGTTGGTGGCAGTATTTTGTCAGTAGTATTAAAAATACAAGACACTGATTATTAATTAATTGCAAATAATAATTTGTGTTCACGGCCGTGAACGTGAACATTTACGCAACCAAGGCACATAAATTAACAAATAAGGCAAGCAATAAGCTTGCCTTATTTGTTATAGCGGCATGTCCATCACTTCCATCTCCCAACCATCCTAACCATGGCAACTGAACGCGGCGCGGACAAAACCGTATGCCCGAGTGAAATTGCGCGTGAGCTGTTCCCCAAAAATTGGCGTAAGCATATGCAGGAGGTTAGGGATGCGGCAATTACATTGCAGAAAGATGGGAAAGTAACCATTACCCAAAAAGGCCTGCAGGTGGATGTTGACAGTATTAAAGGGCCTATCCGCATAAAAATTAATTAAACCGTTCCACAATATTTTCGCATTTTGCGGGTATGGATGTTATGCGCTTTAACACACAATTCACAACTCATCTGGCACTAAACCAATGTCGCTAACCTGGGGATCGGTTTCGGGGTGGTGGGTGCCTGCCTGCATCATATTAGGCTTAGTTTATGCCTGGCTGATGTATCGCAAACCCGTGCAATTGATTAACAGCATGCGTTATGCATTGTCCGCGTTCAGGGCTTTGGTGGTTAGCTTTTTAGCGCTGCTTATCGTTTCGCCACTGGTACGCACTACCAGTTACCTGCCGCAAAAACCGGTTGTGCTTATAGCACAGGATAATTCTGAATCAATAAAATTATTTGGTAAAGGCTCCCAATCCCTCAGAGAGGGCTGGGGAGAAGCTCTCAAAAAGCAACTCGGCTCAGACTATGAAGTCCACGAGTTTCATTTTGATAAGGAACTTAAAGACAGCTTGTCGACTAAATACAACGGGCGCCAAACCGATATATCAAATGCCTTGCACCAACTGAACGAACGTTTTGTGAACCGCAACGTTGGCGCGCTGGTATTAGCTACCGATGGCCTGTACAACTTAGGCGCAGACCCGCAATATGAAGCGCGTAACTTCAAAACCAACATTTATACGATCGCCATGGGCGATACCATCCCCCGCCGCGATCTGCTCGTCAGCAATGTCAGCTACAATAAAACGGCTTTCCTGGGGAATGATTTTGAGGTAGAGATCATGGCCGAGGCTTATCAAAGTGCAGGCGAACAAATGCGTTTGAGCATTAAGCAGGATGGCAGGCAGGTGTATTCGCAAAACGTTGCCATTACCTCGGCGGCGTTTAAAAAAATTATCCCGATAAAATTGAATGCCGATAAAAAAGGCGTCCGCAAGTTCACCATAAGCCTGGCACCTGTTAAAAATGAACTATCAGTACAAAACAACACCGAAACTATTTATATTGACGTGCTGGATGCCCGCCAAAAGATCCTGTTACTTTATGACGGCCCCCACCCCGATCTCGCCGTTATCAAACAAGGCATCGAAAGCAATAAAAACTTCGAAGTTAAAACAAGCTTGGTTAGCGATATGGGTTCGATTAATCTGCCAGATTATAGCATGGCTATCCTTTACCAGTTGTCTGCCGCAAGCTATAGTAAACTGCAACCTTTGCTGCAAAGCAAAACGCCGCTTTGGCACGTGGCGGGTACGCAAATAAACCTTTCGGCATTTAACGCTGCACAAAAAGTGGTGAAGGTAAATTCCACCAGTCAGGAACTGCAAGAGGTGTTTGCGCAGCCTGTTAGCACATTCTCCGCATTTACCTTGACAGATTCTAACCAAAATAAACTGGGTAAGTTGCCGCCGCTGGTTGCTGCTTTTGGCAATTATGAGGCTTCCGGCACGTCTGCTGTGTTGCTGAAACAAAAGATAGGCAATGTGGAAACCCCTTATCCCCTGCTCGCCTTTAGTGGTGAGGGCGGGCGCAAATCTGCCGTGCTTACCGGCGAGGGAATCTGGCGCTGGCAACTGGCTGAGTACCGCGAGTATGGCAACCACCATGCGGTTGAGGAACTGCTGAGCCAAACCGTGCAATACCTTACCGCCGATGCCAACCGCCAGCGCTTTAGGGTGTACACCTCTAAAAATGTGTTCGATGAGGGCGAGAACGTGCTACTGAATGCCGAATTATACAACGACGCGCTGGAACTGATCAACACACCCGATGTTAAGATAAACCTGAAGAGCCAGTCGGGAAAAAAATACAGTTTCCTGTTCACGCGCAACGGGCAAAGCTACCAGCTAAACGCGGGCACATTGCCGGTTGGCGAATACACTTACACAGCCACCACAAACAACGGCAAGCAGGCATTCACCGCCAACGGCCAGTTGACCGTAAAACAGTTGAATTTAGAATCGCGGCAAAGTGCGGCCAATCACGGGTTGCTTCGTAGTATGGCGGTGCACTCGGGTGGGCAAATGTTGCTGCCATCGCAACTCAATACACTTGCCGACCTGATCCGCAAAAACGAAAACGTTAAAACCGTTGTTTATGAAGACAAACGCTACAGCGACCTGATAGACGTAAAATGGGTTTTCGTGCTGATACTGTTACTGCTTAGCGCCGAATGGTTCTTGAGGAAACGTGAGGGGGAGATTTAGTGAGTAGTTGTCACCCCAAATGTTATTTGATTCTACCTCTATGAACCATCAACTATGAACCATCATCTAAAAAAACTATCTTCGCTACCATGTCGCCCAACGAAGCTAAAGACCAAATAAAGGCCCTTACTGCCGAACTAAAACAGCACACCTACAACTATTATGTGCTTGCTATGCCCACGATTACCGATTTCGATTTCGACCAAAAACTGGAGCAGCTAAGTAAGCTGGAAAAACAATTCCCCGAGTTTTTGGACCCCGAATCGCCCACGCAGGTGGTTGGTGGCGATATAACCAAGGAGTTTGTAACGGTGAAACACCGCTGGCCCATGCTTTCGTTAGGGAATACCTATAACGAACAGGAACTGGTAGATTTTGATCAGCGCATCCGCAAAGCTATCGGCGATAATTTTGAGTATGTATGCGAGTTGAAGTTCGACGGCCTATCTATGAGCCTTACTTACGAGAACGGCAAACTTGCCCGCGCAGTAACACGTGGCGATGGCACGCAAGGCGACGAGGTAACCACTAACGTGCGCACCGTCCATAGCATCCCCAAGAAACTGGAGGCGGGCACCTACCCCGGGCTGTTCGAGATCCGTGGCGAGGTGTTTATGCACCTTAAGGCGTTTGAAAGGTTGAATAAAGAACGCGTTGACAATGGCGAAGTGCCGTATGCCAATCCCCGTAACTTTGCATCGGGCACCATGAAACTGCAGGACTCGGCAGAGGTAGCGCGCCGCCCGCTTGATTGTTTCTTATACGGTTTATATACCGAAAAAACATTGTTTAAAACCCATTGGGAAAGCCTGGAAGCCGTAAAAAGCTGGGGCTTCCATGTAGATAACCACAGCCGTTTGGTGAGCGACATTAGCGGTGTGTTGAAGTTTATTAACCACTGGGATACCGCCCGACATGAGTTAAGTTATGATATCGACGGCATTGTTGTCAAAATAAACAACTACTCCCAGCAACAGGAACTTGGCTTTACCGCTAAATCGCCACGTTGGGCTATCTCCTATAAATTTAAAGCAGAACGTGTAGAGACCGAACTATTGGCGGTTACCTATCAGGTTGGCCGCACAGGCGCGGTAACCCCGGTTGCTAATTTAAAGCCCGTACTGCTGGCAGGCACAACCGTAAAACGAGCAACCCTGCACAACGCCGACGAGATAACAGAACGCCTTAAACTGCACGAGCACGATACGGTTTACGTTGAAAAGGGCGGTGAAATCATCCCAAAGATCATCAGCGTAAATTTAGATAAACGCCAGCCCGGCGCTAAAGCTATCGAATACATTACCCAC
The DNA here is from genome assembly GCF_040547175.1 of Mucilaginibacter sp. UYP27. NCBI lineage: Bacteria > Pseudomonadati > Bacteroidota > Sphingobacteriia > Sphingobacteriales > Sphingobacteriaceae > Mucilaginibacter > Mucilaginibacter sp. UYP27. Next base: position 247,446 of record NZ_JBEPPE010000002.1, on the reverse strand, counting down.
TGCCCGGCTTGCGACACCAAGCTATTACGCGCCGAAGGCGAAGCCGCATGGTATTGCCCTAACGACGAGGGTTGCCCGCCGCAGATAATGGGTAAAATGCAGCATTATATTGGCCGAAAGGCCATGAATATCGACGGGCTTGGCGACGAAACCATCGAGACCCTATACCGCCAGGATTTCATCAGGCACATCAGCGATATTTATCATTTGTTTGAACGTGCCGACGACCTTAAAAAGCTTGGCCGTTTTGGCGAGAAATCCATCAATAATATGTTGGATGGGGTCGAGAAATCGAAACTACAGCCATTTGAAAAAGTATTGTTCGGCCTGGGAATCCGCTACGTTGGCGAAACCGTTGCCAAGAAGCTGGTGGCGCATTTCAAAACCATCGATAACCTTATGGCTGCCACCGCCGAGGAACTGACCGCTGCCGAGGAAATTGGCGGCCGCATAGCCGAAAGCATCACCGAATATTTTGCGGATGAACAGCATCGCGAGGAAATTAAAAAATTAAGGACAAGTGGCCTGCAATTTGTAGCCGAAGAAAAACAGGTGAACCTGGCCAGTGAAAAATTTAGCGGGCAAAGTTTTATTATTTCGGGCGTGTTTGAAAAATACTCGCGCGATGAGTTGAAGGATATCATCGAGCAAAACGGCGGAAAGATCTTAAGCAGTATTTCTGCCAAGCTGAATTACCTGGTCGCCGGTGAGAATATGGGGCCTGCCAAACTGGAGAAAGCCAATAAACTGAATATACCTATCATCAGCGATGAAGAATTGCTGGCAATGTTAAGCTAACTATACATGACTAAAATCAATTGGGGAATCATAGGCTGCGGCGCCGTAACCGAAAAAAAGAGCGGACAAGCCTATAACAAAATAGCCGATAGCAAACTGGTTGCCGTAATGCGCCGCGATGCCGCAAAGGCTGCTGACTATGCCCAACGCCATAACGTGGACAAATGGTACAGCGATGCCGATGACTTAATGAACGACCCGGAGGTAAATGCCGTATCGATAGCTACGCCGCCTGCCTCGCATTTGGAATACGCCCTGCGTGCTATTAAAAAAGGGTTGAACATTTACGTAGAGAAACCCGTTACCCGCAACGCGCAGGAAGCACAGGATATGGCCGATGCTGTCCGCGAAAGTGGCGCGAAGCTAACCGTAGCGCATTATCGTAGAGCTTTGCCTATGTTTTTGCATGTGAAGAGTTTGATTGATAGCAATGCCATTGGCGATATCCGTACGGTACAGATTCGCATGTGGAAATACCAAAACCCAAACCCACTGGCCGATGCAAACAACTGGCGTTTACAACCCGAATTTTCTGGTGGTGGTTACTTTCACGATCTTGCGCCCCACCAGCTCGACCTGATGCTATACTACTTTGGTGAACCTGCATCTTCAACAGGTTATAGCTTAAACCAGGGTGGGTTTAGCCCGGCAGATGACCATGTTTGCGGGCAGATCGTTTTCAAGAACAAGGTGGTGGTTAATGGTTCATGGTGTTTTAACGTGTCCCCGGACGAGGCGGTTGATATCTGCGAGATCATCGGAACAAAAGGAAAAATAACCTTCCCATTTTTTGGTACGTTTGTTACCCTGAAGACCGAGCAGGGCGAAGAAACCATAAACTTTACCCATCCCGAGCATATCCAGCAACCGATGATCACCAAAATTGTATCATACTTCAGAGGCGAAGGTCCAAACCCGTGCACAATTGACGAAGCGGTAGTTTTAATGAAAGTAATGGATTCGTTCACCATCTCTCAAAAATTAGAATTATCTTAGCATCAGCTTAATAAAATGAAAAATATTTTAAGGACTGCTTTACTGCTAACACTATTCATCAGCACAAAGGCCTTTGCCCAAAACTTTGAAGTACCTAAAGATTATCATTTTACTAAACCCGAAGACTACGTTAAGTATGAAGCCGACGTTGTAAAAACTGCCGACTGGATGATGCGTACCCACTGGGGCACGGAAGCCGCTAAAACCGAAACTGCCAACCAGTTTATTCTGCAATGGGCGGAAGGCACACCTGATGTGGTTATTGAGTTGAAACAAGCCATCATGGACCTATCGGACACCAATCCTCAACTTGGGTTTATCTACATGGCCCAATTCTCTAAATACGCCATTCAACACAAGCAGGACTTTGATAAAACACACGCAAATGTAGCTGCTTTAAGGGCTATTATCAGCAAATACAACGCAGAACCCAACCACAGGCGCGATAACGATGTAGAGAAGCTGATACAAATGGATAAAGAAAACCGGCTGGAGAGTTGGATCAATAGCGAGTTTTCGTTCCAATAAGAAAGCCCCTAATTTTTTCAGAGGCTTTCTTTTCTAAGACTGATCTTTCTTTTTAGGCACTTTAGCACCTTCTTTACGTGCCTCAGATAAACCTATTGCAACCGCCTGCTTTTTGCTGGTAACTTTTTTACCGGTGCCGCTTTTTAGCTTACCTTCTTTCATTTCGTGCATGGTTTCCTCAACCTTTTCACTTGCCTTTTCCGAATATTTTGCCATGGTAGTCTGTATTAAGTTTATACTGTTTTATAGCAAAGTGTTTGCCAAAAATTCGTTAACAACAGAAGGCGCAAAGTAGACATACAAAGAACACGCTATAAAAATCATTGCTTTATCGCAACTTAAATATTTATATTGCATTATTAATGGAAGACAAGATCACGTACCCGTTTAGCAAATGGACTTGCTTTTTCTATTCGTGTTTTCTATTGACGTTAATAGCTGTTTGGGGCGCATGTAATTCGGATTTACTAAAAGGTTATACCATTTATGGTATGTTTGAGTTTGGGTTTCTTTTGCTTTTACCGGTTGCATTTTTTATACGCATTTTAAAAAGATACGTAATCCCCGCAATAAAAGGTAAGCCAGCGTTAGAGATAAATCAGCAAGGGGTTATAGATTATGCACGCAACTTTATGATAGAGTGGGCGGATATAAGCGATTTTAGAATGGGTGAAAACAAAGGCGATGCTACACTTTATTTCTATTTTAAATTATCCAGCGGCATTGAGGATTTCAAAATCATGAGATTGAGATGGGTCAATGGCGATTATTTGGAAATATATGGTATAATAGAAGCTAATCTTGAAGAGCATGTATCCCGCCACTGATAGCAAAATTCAATATTTATATTTGACGATTGGCTTAATAATATCATCAGCAACCTATTGTTTAATAGCTTTTTTAAACATTTTTATCTGGTGGTTTTTATTTGGTGAAGGTGAAAGTTCCGATGAAAAGTATCACCCGGTATCGGCTCAACTATTTGCCATATCTCCTTTAGTTATAATTTATATTATATATTGTTTATTGATATATAAAAGCTTGCAGGTTAATAATCTCTCACGCGTAAAGTCGCTTTTTATTTTAACAGTACTTATGATAACATTTCATTTTATGCGAAACGTCCTTTTATCGACAATTATAAACTCGTAGTAATATTAAAAGGCATAAGTTGGTTTGATACCAACCTCGGGAGATGAACCGTACAAGCTCTTTTGATATTCCTTCTGCAACTCCAGCAGGCAATTGGCGCACAGGCAGCCATCATATAACTCACTTACGTATTGCACCTCGTTAATGCTTAACTGCACGGTACTGCACTGGCACTTGGTGAATGAGTTTGCTTTACATTCAAAGGGCGCGTCGCAGCGGTCGCAGTGGAGTATTTCGTGTTTGGGTGAGGTGAGCATTTTTATGTGGCCGGAGTCGGGTAAGACCGAAAGTCCGGAAAGATTATCTTTTGTAAATGAAAAGTCCGAAAGCAAAGATGAGAAAACATCTTTTAACTTTCGGACTTGTGCGGACTTTCTGACTTTCCGACTACTTATAATTATTTATATGATATTAGGCTACTACTTATGCAGAGCAGGTAACACAACCCTCTTCCATTGAGCAAGACGGGCCGGCCGGCATTTCTTCCTGGTTGCTGTCCGAAACAACTTCCGGGATAACGGCTTCCATATTTTTACCGCCACCCTGGTTCTCAACAGTAAATTTAACCGCTTGCGATGCTGCTTGTGTACGCAGGTAGTACATACCTGTTTTTAAGCCTTTCTTCCATGCGTAGAAGTGCATCGATGTAAGTTTTGACGCGTTTGGCGCATTGATGAACAGGTTTAATGATTGCGACTGGCAGATGTAAGCGCCCCTATCGGCAGCCATATCTATAATGTTACGCATCTTAATTTCCCATACTGTTTTGTAGATCTCTTTGATATCCTGAGGAATCTCGGCTATGTCCTGGATAGAACCGTTAGCGGTGATGATCCTGTCTTTCATCGAAGTTGTCCAGATACCACGGTTCACAAGATCGCGCAGCAAGTGCTTGTTCACAATAATGAACTCGCCACTTAGCACACGGCGGGTGTAAATGTTTGAGGTGTATGGTTCAAAACACTCGTTGTTACCCAAAATCTGTGAGGTAGATGCAGTTGGCATTGGTGCTACTAACAAGGAGTTACGCACACCGTGGTTCATTACATCTAAACGCAGGTTTTCCCAATCCCAACGGCCGCTTTCCGGTTTTACATCCCAAAGATCAAACTGGAACTTACCTTTTGATAAAGGCGAACCTTTAAAGGTTTCGTAAGCGCCATCTTTTATAGCCAGATCTTTAGAAGCCGTCATAGCTGCAAAGTAAATGGTTTCAAATATGTCTTTGTTCAGTTGTTTTGCCTCTTCGCTTTCGAATGGTAAACGCAACAGGATAAAGGCATCAGCCAAGCCCTGTACGCCTAAACCAATTGGGCGGTGGCGCAGGTTAGAGTACTCGGCCTCTACAACCGGGTAATAGTTATTATCGATGATCTTGTTAAGGTTCAAAGTAGCCTGGTAGGTTACTTCGTAAAGCTTAGCATGGTCAAACTCGCCGTTTATAACGTAACGTGGCAACGCTAATGAAGCAAGGTTACATACCGCAACTTCTTTATCAGAAGTAAACTCCATGATCTCGGTACAAAGGTTAGAGCTTTTTATAGTACCCAGGTTTTGCTGGTTAGATTTTGCGTTGGCAGCATCTTTATACAGCAAGTATGGTGTACCGGTCTCTACCTGTGCATCAAGCACTGCAAACCAAAGCTCTTGTGCTTTAATAGTTTTACGGCCGCGGCCTTCTCTCTCATAACGCTCGTACAATTCTTCAAACTCTTTACCGTGGCAATCTGCCATACCCGGTGCTTCATGCGGGCAAAACAATGTCCACTCTTCATTAGCTTCCACACGGCGCATAAATAAGTCAGATACCCAAAGGGCGTAGAACAGATCACGGGCGCGCATTTCTTCTTTACCGTGGTTTTTACGCAGGTCTAAAAACTCAAATATATCTGCATGCCATGGCTCCAGGTAAATAGCGAAAGCACCTTTACGCTTGCCGCCACCCTGATCCACGTAACGTGCGGTATCGTTAAATACTTTTAGCATTGGGATGATACCGTTGCTGGTACCGTTTGTACCGCTGATGTATGAACCTGTAGCACGCACATTGTGGATGCTTAGGCCAATACCACCCGCGCTTTGCGAGATCTTGGCAGTTTGTTTAAGTGTATCATAGATTCCCTCGATGCTGTCATCCTTCATGGTTAACAGGAAGCAAGACGACATTTGAGGTTTTGGTGTACCGGCATTGAAAAGGGTTGGTGTAGCGTGGGTAAACCAGCGCTCGCTCATTAAGTGGTATGTTTTGATGGCGCTTTCGATATCCTCTTTGTGGATACCTACCGATACACGCATGAATAAATGCTGCGGGCGCTCGGCAATTTTACCGTCTATTTTTAACAGGTACGATTTTTCGAGGGTTTTAAAACCAAAGTAATCGAAACCAAAATCGCGGTCATATATGATGCTGCTATCCAGGATGTCGGCATTATCGCGGATTAACGCGTAAACGTCATCTGCCAATAAGGCGGCGTTTTTGCCTGTTTTTTTGTCAACGTACTCATACATACGTTTCATGGTTTCAGAGAAAGACTTTGTGGTATTTTTGTGCAGGTTGGATACCGCGATACGTGAGGCAAGCAAAGCGTAATCCGGATGTTTGGTGGTCAACGATGCTGCCGTCTCGGCTGCAAGGTTATCCAGTTCGGAGGTGGTAACACCATCAAACAAACCTTCAATTACTTTTTTTGCTACATCTATTGGGTCAACCAGGTTAAACCCATAGCACAGTTTCTCGATACGTGCTGTGATCTTGTCGAACTTAACCGACTCTTTTCTTCCGTCTCTTTTTAATACGAACATTTTGCCACCTCCTTATTCCCTGCCAACCCGACAGGGCTTATTTTTATTGTTTAATTATTTTATTCTTATTGATTTTCACCCGATAGCTATCGGGACACTAACTTCTAATCTCTACCTAAAAATCCTCATCTAACGAGAATGCCTTGCTTTCTGCAGTGCTGTTCATTACGCCGCTTTTTTGGTAATCGCCGACGCGTTTTTCAAAAAAGTTGGTTTTGCCTTGCAGGCTTATCATTTCCATAAAATCAAACGGGCACGATACACCGTAAACTTTAGGGTAACCCAATTCGTCTAACCACCTGTCGGCTACAAACTCGATGTACTGGCTCATCAGTTTGGCGTTCATGCCAATCAGGCTTACCGGTAATGCATCGTTCACAAATTCTTTTTCTATCTCTACCGCGTCCCTTATAATTTTGGTTACCGCTTCTGTAGATAGTTTTGTATCCAGCATTTTGTAAAGCATACAAGCAAACTCGCAGTGCGAACCCTCGTCACGGGAAATCAACTCATTACTGAAAGTTAAGCCGGGCATTAAGCCACGTTTTTTTAACCAAAAGATAGAGCAGAAACTACCGCTAAAGAAGATGCCCTCTACCGCCGCGAATGCTACCAAACGCTCGGCAAAGCTGCCGTTATTGATCCAGCGCAGTGCCCATTCCGCTTTTTTACCTACACATGGTACGGTATCTATAGCGTGGAAAAGGCGGTCTTTTTCGGCCGGGTCTTTTATATAGGTGTCAATTAATAACGCATAAGTTTCTGAGTGGATATTCTCCATCATGATCTGAAAACCGTAGAAACAACGCGCCTCGGGTAACTGCACCTCGCTCATGAAATTGATAGCCAGGTTCTCGTTAACGATACCGTCACTTGCCGCGAAGAAAGCCAAAATGTGCGAGATAAAATGGCGCTCACCATCGTTAAGGGCTTCCCAGTGTTTCATATCGTCAGACAGGTCGATCTCTTCGGCTGTCCAAAAGCTGGCTTCGGCTTTTTTATACATTTCCCAAATAGCGGGGTATTTTATTGGGAGGATCACAAAGCGGTCTTTGTTTTCCTTTAATAGTAATTCTGTTTCCTCTGCCATATCAAACGGTTCCTATATATTATGTATTAATTCTTTAACCCTGTTAACACTATCCCTTGCTTTTGTACCGAACCGACAGCAGATAGGTGTACCATGCGAGTATTTCACTAAACGGCGAAAAAATTGCTTTTTCGCATTTATTCTACTCACTCTTACACCCTCACTAATCGTTTCTAAACTATTTTTAGTTGCACATTAGCCCATGTTTTATCATGGTCTGTTTTTTCTGTTTCGATAGAACTACCGACAACATTAATAGCGTTAAAAGAACTTCTAATTCAAAGATAGGGTAACAGGCCTTTGTATGTTAGTCTAAGTTTTTAACATCCCCTATAAGTTGTCCACAATATATTTTGATAACACAATATTATTATGGGATGACAAAAAAATCAATGGGTTAAAAAACAAGCTGTTACCACCCGTTAAAGCGTTAAATTGATAATCGGAAAATAAAAAACGGATAACCCTTGCAGGATATAAACACGTTGTTAACAGCCCTAAAAATCAAAGGAATACCTAAGGTAAAAGCCCTCAAAAACGCCATTTATCCGCGCCGAAAAGTTAACATTGAGTGACTGTTTATTTAACAAAACAACATGTGGAAAAAGAAAAAATCCCAGCCAAAACTTGACAGGGATTTAAATTTTAGCTGCCCGGCAAACCTGTCATGCTGACTTATTTTTTCAATTCGTCAACCGGAACAAATTTCATGGAAACCGAGTTAACGCAATGCCTTGTATTTTTTGGCGTAAGGTATTCGCCCTGGAAAACATGACCCAGGTGAGCACCGCAATTAGCGCAAAGTATTTCGGTACGGCGGCCATCAGCATCGGTTTCCCATTTTACGGCGCCGGCTATCTCGTCGTCAAAACTTGGCCAGCCACAATGCGATTCAAATTTGGATTCGGAAGTGTATAGCGGGGTATCGCAACGCTTGCAAACGTAAACGCCCTCGGCCTTGTTATCCAGCAAAGCGCCGGTAAACGGGCGCTCGGTACCTTTGTGCAATATGATATATTCTTCTTCTGGTGTTAATTGATTATATGCCATGTTATTGGTTATGATTAAATGATTAAGAAAGATTTCTCAAATTAAGAATATAACTTAATCGTCCTTTGGTTTACATAAATATACGACAATTTGAGGGCAGTTTTTGTTTGTGGGATGGATGTTTACGTGGGGTTGACCAAGCAGGAATTGTCATCCGGATTAATGAAAGATCTGTTCGCGAATATGTAAGTTAACGATCAAATACTTCCCTATCGTTCAGCTTAACAGAAATTTATCAGCATTTTAGTTCCTCCTTTAGGGCTTCACATACCCTATATGATACTCCTGTATCAAGGCAGGGTTCTCTGGCGTTAAGGTAAAGCTCACTTTAATGTTACCCTTCTCGCCTTTTATGATGAAATAACCGCGCAGGTTATTGTCGGGAACAACCTCACCAACGCTAATGATCTTACCGGCTCTGGTATAGGCGTCGGTTGCTTCAGCTTTTAGCTTATCGGGGAAATAATCCATGAAAAAATTATCGGCAAAAATTCCTCCCGCCTTTGCATCGCTCCAGTTTGGTAACAGTTTTACCATTTCGTCGCGGCGTTGGGTAAGGATATTTGACGCGGGTAGCTGGCGTGGTTCAATTTTAGATAGGGCCAGCAAAGTATCTAAAGCTATCCTGTTTGCCCGTCCTGCGTTGGCATAAGTTAAATTGGCAAAGCACATCACCCCGACACCATATTCGGGCAGGATGCTCCAGTTACTGCCGAAGCCGGGTAAGCCCCCCGTATGCCCAATAAAAATGTGGTTATCGCAGTCCTTCGTCCAGCCCAAACCGTACGCATATGCCGATACCGCGGGGCAAAGCCTGCCAGTGGTAGTTTTGGCATTGGCATTTAAAGAGCTAACATCCCAGGGGTATTGCATCTCGCGGATAGAGCTGCGCTTTACCGGGCTCGTTTCAGCATCGTCCCTTGCAGGCCAGGCGTTTTGGTGTACCGCCAAGTACTTGTTAAAATCTTCTATAGTGGTTATCAACCCGCCCATCGCGCCGTAGGCACCATCGTGCAGTAGCGGCTGCTCTACCCATTTATCATCCAGCCAGCGGTAACCGTGGGCAAGTTGCTCTTTTGGTACTTTTGTATATTCCCAGTAGGTATGGGTCATGCCCAGTGGAGTTAAAATATTATCGGTGATGTATTGCTCATAAGTTTTGCCCGATACTTTTTTAATGATGTAGCCAAGCGTTGCAAAACCAAGATTGCTGTACTCGTAACCGTTACCGGGATTATTGGAAAATGTCACCCCTTTGCGGTAGATGTTTAGCAGTTCTTCATCGCTAACAGCCAGTTGGCGGTCGCCCCATGGGTTATCTTCCGGAAAGCCTGCCGAATGGGTAAGCAAATGACGAATGGTTATAGGCGTGGCATCTTTAGTAAGATACTTATTGTTCTTCATCTCGGGGATGTAGAGCGACGCGTCATCATCCAGTTTTAGTTTACCCGCGTCGCGCAGTTTTAGGATCGCCATGGCGGTTAAACTCTTTGTCATGGATGCTATCCTGAAATCTGACTTTGACGTAACCCGAGTTTTATTGTCTAAATCTGTGTACCCGGTGTTACCCGTGTGCACCAGCTTTCCATCAACCATAATACCGTAAGCCATCCCGGGCCAGTGGTTCTCTTCCGCATACTGTTTATACAACTTATCTATAACGGGGAAGGTCGCCTCTATCTTTTTCATCCTGTCAGGGTGGGTAAATGTAGCAGGTTTGTACTGGGCGAAGGATGTCGTTGATATGAAAAGGAAAAGGGTTAGGTATTTTTTCATGGCGGGTAATTTATCTGAACCTTAATTTATCGAATTTAAGAATTTTTAGAACAAATCCATCCATTTCGCTGGGCTATAGCGCTTTATTTCCGGCAATGATATAGTTAGCTTAAACAAAAAATCCCGGCCAAATATGACCGGGATTTTCTTTTATCTCTTGATTCTTGATTCTAACAATCCTGAATCTCTTATTTCAATTTCGCTAACTCCTCCGCCATGGCAGCGCCAATTTCGGCAGGAGATTCTACTACCCGGATCCCACACTCACGCATGATCTTCATTTTGGCGGCAGCTGTATCATCGGCACCGCCAACAATTGCACCCGCGTGGCCCATACGGCGGCCCGGAGGTGCAGTCTGACCGGCGATAAAACCAACAACCGGTTTTGTACCATTCTCTTTGATCCAAAGGGCGGCTTCTGCTTCCATACCACCACCAATCTCACCTATCATGATAATACCATGTGTATCAGGGTCATTCATTAATAACTCAACAGCCTCTTTGGTTGGGGTGCCAATAATTGGGTCTCCACCAATACCAATAGCGGTAGTTATACCTAAACCGGCTTTAACAACCTGGTCAACCGCCTCGTAAGTAAGCGTACCCGATTTTGAAACCACACCAACATGGCCTTTTTTGAAAATAAAGCCCGGCATAATACCAATTTTGCTTTCGTCGGCAGTGATAACGCCCGGGCAGTTAGGACCAATAAGGCGGCTATCTTTATCAGTCAAATATTCTTTAACCGCTATCATATCCTTTGTAGGGATACCTTCGGTGATACATACAATAACTTTAATACCGGCTTCGGCGGCTTCCATAATGGCATCTGCACCAAAAGCAGGCGGAACAAAAATAATAGATACATCGGCACCTGTTTTATCAACCGCGTCTTTAACGGTGTTAAAAACAGGCCTGTCTAAATGGCTTTGGCCACCTTTACCCGGTGTAACACCACCCACAAGCTGGGTGCCATAAGCAATCATTTGCTCGGCATGGTAGCTACCTTCTTTACCGGTAAAACCCTGTACTATAACTTTAGAATCTTTGTTTACGAGAACGCTCATCGGCTTTTTAGTTTTTGTATGGCAAATCTAAAGTTATTGCCCTTAAAGTCAAATTATATTTTATCTGTCGATGTTAACAAAATCAAATTCCACCAAAAAATTACTTTTAAGTTATCTATCGGTTATGGTGGCTGTTTAACAGACAACAGCAATAAATCTTAAGCATAATATTGCTTTAATATCTTTTTAGTTAATTTAGCCTCAACTAACACACCTATCTACCTCATGAAAAAACACAACCTACTGATCCTTACCATCTTTACGACCCTACTTTTTACCACAACCGCTCATGCGCAATTTGGCGAACTCGGAAAAAAACTACTTGATAAGGGTACCGACATGGTATCTGGCGGCGGGCTCAACAAAATTTTAAAGCAGCCACAGGCCATTACTACCAGTTTTAAAGATGTAAACAAAACAGGCTCCAGGCCGCCTTCTTATTTAGACGGGCAGCAACCCCAGCCATTATACTTGTTACCAAAAGCACCGGGCGGTGGTTTTAAACTTTGCGCCGGCTTTTTTGAAATGACCAACAAAAGCTACTGCTTGCATGCGGGCACACGCGGACCAAGTAAAGGCGATGGCTACATGCTTGCACCCGTGTTAGGCCCTAAAAGTAACGTGGTGATACTGATTTTAAAACATGCCGAACTGCACCCCAACGTTAAACAGCACGATATACAGGTATTATTATGGGCTATTATTGCCCGCACCCGTTTTGTAGACATGGGTACCGATATTAAACTGACTGCAAATACATTACTATCCCCGCAGGAACTGCTTATGCTGGAAGGCGGCGCGCTTGGTGTATTGCCGGCAAGCCTTATGGATAAAGCCAAAGGGCAGTTACCATCTGCCATACAAAGCATTTTTGAAGCCGAAAACAACATCCGCAGGCTGGCGGCATCGGGGAATTCATCTTACGAGGAAATGGAGAAATACGCGGTACTGGCTGGCATTGCCTCGCAACCAGACCCTGATGTACCATCTGGCACGTGGTCGTTACACCCCGATGGTTATTACATCCGTTATTTCCCGAGTGGGTATTCCATTACCAGGGTACAGATCTTTGTACCGCAGGAGTTGGTAAGTACCAAACCGGGTTTAATTTACGATGCACCAAACGGCATTGCCTGCCCCGCTAATGTAGGCGCCCAACGCCTTGCACAAACTAACGAGCCGCTTGACCCCGACTATACCAAAAAACTGAAGATCGTTTGCAATTAAGCAGCGGATAAAGCATAAACAAACTGCAGTAATTTTGCTGCAGTTTTTTTATTAATCTGCTAATGTTAAATTTTTGTTAATCAGCACTTAATACCTATCATAAGAACTATCTTTATCATATAGCTGCATCGGATATGAGGTATTTACTATTTGTGCTATTTGTTTGCTTGTGCTTTAACGCCCACGCCCAAACAGTTACAGGTTTTGTTATCGATAAAAAGACCCGCAAGCCTATCGAGTATATAATCGTTTCGGCAACAACTTCAAATACTATTACCAACGAGCAGGGCGCGTTTGTTCTTCGCATTTCTAAAGTAACCGATACCCTGCGTATCAAAACCATGGGGTACAAACCCTACACCAAAATTATCAGTCCCTGGAGCGGAAATTTAAAGCTGATAGAGCTGGAAACAGCGTCTATCCGGCTGAACGAAGTAGCCATTGTGGCTAAACGCAACTTCGTCCGCGATAGCGTGAACAACCGCAAGCAGTTTGCCAAAGAGTTTGCTTTTAAAGGCCCAAGTTTTGTTGAAGTGGTGCACCCAACTGCTGTTAATGTGCCTTTTGCCTGGGCAACCGTAGATCTGCTGTCGTTATTTAAAGCGGCGAATAAAAAGAATACCAACGCCTACAAACTGCAACAAAACATGCTGCGTTACGAACGCGAGGACCATACCGCGCAACGTTTTAACAAGGCTTTAGTTGGCCGTGTTACCAACCTGCGGGGCGACACATTAAATGATTTCATCACCGAATACCGCCCCACCCCTGCCCAAATTGATGTAATGACCGACTATAATATGGTGCTATACATTAAAGATTGCCTACAGAAATTTAACAGTAAAGCCGTAACCGCGAAAATTACAAAGCCGGATTTTAAGGTGGATACGACAAACAATAGCGATTAAGCTATTCAAAAACTCTCCCTTCAGGAGTTGGCGTTTCAAACTCCCCCTCACTTTTCGCTACAATAATAGTTGCCACCCCGTTGCCTATTACATTGGTGATGGCGCGGGCTTCGCTCATAAAACGGTCTACACCTAATAGAATAGCCACCCCCTCAACGGGGATTATTTTGATGGCCGCTAAGGTAGATGTGAGCACAATGAAACCGCTACCGGTTACCCCTGCCGCGCCTTTAGAGGTGATCATAAGGATACCGATAATACTTAGCTGCTGCGCGATAGAAAGATTTATCTTAAAAACCTGGGCTAAAAATATCACCGACATAGACAAGTAAATGGTTGTACCATCCAGGTTAAAGGAATATCCCGCGGGGATCACCAAACCCACTACCGATTTTGAACAGCCGAACTTTTCCAGCTTTTCCATCATCCCCGGCAGGGCCGATTCTGACGAAGATGTACCCAACACGATTAGGATCTCCTCTTTGATATGCTTCAGATATTGCCACAGGCTAAATTTATATAGGTAACAAATGATATTGAGCACCACAAAAATGAACAGGAACATGGTGAGGTACACCGAACCCATTAGCAAAGCCAAAGGTTTAAGCGTCGCCAGCCCATAGGTGCTTATGGTATAAGCCATGCCACCGAAGGCGCCGAGCGGTGCTACCTTCATCACTATCTTCATGATGTTGAAGAACACTTTAGAGAGTTTATCAAATGTGGTGATGATAGATTGCCCCATCTCGCCCATCCGGCTTAAACCGAAACCAAAAAGTATGGCAAAGAAAAGGATTTGCAGAATATCGCCTTTGGCAAAAGCTTCGAACGCGTTGGATGGTACAATGTGGGTGATGAAATCGCCCCATTTCATTTCGTTGCCGGCCTTTTCATAAGCGGCAAGTTTGGCGGTATCAACCTTAACGTGGTTATTTATGAAATTGGCACCAGGCTTAATAATATTGGCAACAGCTACACCTATAATGAGCGCCAGCGAGGTCACCAGTTCGAAATAGAGCAAAGCTTTACCGCCTACGCGGCCAACCTTTTTCATATCGCTCATGCCGGCAATTCCCAACACAATCGTAAAGAAAATGATGGGCGCTATCAGCATTGTTATCAGGCTGATGAAGATCTTGCTGATCATCTGTGCCGTTGGCGCAAAATCTTTAACATATAAACCCACTAAAACCCCTAAAATAATGGCGATAATAACCTGGAAGGTGAGGTTGCTAAACAGGCGTTTCATGGGTTGTTGAATAATGGGTAGTTTATTGGAGTGTGGTTGCAATATAAACGATAAAAATCAAAAACTACTTACCACCCTCTACTCACCACTCACAAAATTATATCTTTCCATTCAACCCGTTGTAAATCATCTGGCTGGCTAAAAAGGTTACCACAATAGCAAATACCCAACGCAACCACCGCGATGATTTGGTATGGACGAGGATCTTGGAACCCGTCATGGCGCCGAAGAGGACGCCTATTACCACCGGCATGGCAATACCGGGATCAATGTAACCACGTTGCAGGTAAACTACCGCGCTTGCTGCCGCCGTTACCCCTATCATAAAATTACTGGTGGTAGTTGATACTTTAAAAGGGATGCGCATAATAGTATCCATTGCCAGCACTTTTAACGCACCCGAGCCAATGCCCAATAAACCGGAGATGATCCCCGCAAAAAGCATCATGAAAAAACCGCCGCTTACACGGGTTACACCATAATTGATCTGTCCGCCATTACCATCCGGGTAGCTACCATAAAGTTTTAGTTTTGCTGCAAGGTAGGTTGGTTCGGTAAGGATATTCTCTGCCTTTTTACGTAACGACATTATAGCCGAGAAGATCAAGATCACCCCAAACAATACAGCGATATACTGCACAGGGATATAAACTGCTATTAACGCGCCTGCCAAAGCCCCAATTGTTGTGGCTATTTCCAAAAACATACCAAGCCGTATGTTTGTGATACCTTCTTTTACATACGCTGCTGCCGAGCCCGATGACGTTGCTATAACCGATACCAACGAAGCACCGATAGCGTAATGGATATCAACGCCTAATACAAGCGTAAGCAAAGGGATGATTACAACGCCGCCACCAAGCCCGGTAAGTGACCCCAGCAAGCCCGCAAAATACGCCCCAACAAGAATAATTATAGTAAAAATAAGTACCGACATACGGCCATCAATTGGTTTGAACCGTAAAAGTAATATAACTTTTTTAATGAAAAAAAGGAAGTAAATCTATCGTCTAACTTTTCTTGGCCGGATACTTAATGCATCACCCCGAAGAAGTACACCCAGGCAATAAAAAATATTTGCAGCGGGATCCTGAACCAAAGGTAGTTTAAGCCGTTTCCGCAGGCATCCGGTTTCTCCAGGTTTACTTCGTTTTTCGCCGCGTGGATATTGGCAGGCAACAACATCACTAAAAAGAATATCACAAACCATGCTACAGGTTCGCGCACGTTTTTGACGAGCATCCCTATAGCAGCCAGGATCTCGATATAACCGGTGACGTGTACCACCGCCTTTTTATAGGGGATGAACGTGGGCACCATCAGCATCATACCGCTGGTAAATTTAAAGTGGGCTGTGGCCGCGAAGATGAGCATCACACCCATGGCCAGCCTGCCGCAGAAATAATAATCGGGCGGGTGGCCGGCAATAAATGTTGCCAACGAACTCACACCAAACACGGCCAGTAATACGATAAGCGGTTTCATGACCTCAATATCGCAAAAAACAATAAAATGTGTAATATCTTTGGGTTTTAAATAGCAAATATGGGTTACAAAAGTTTACAGGCTTGCATTACCGATCTTGAAAAAAACGGCCACCTCATCCGCATTAAGGAAGAGGTTGACCCTTACCTGCAAATGGCTGCCATACACCTCCGTGTTTTTGAGCACGGGGGCCCTGCAATATTGTTCGAGAATGTAAAAGGCAGCAAGTTCCCGGCGGTATCAAATTTGTTTGGTACGCTGGATAGGTCGCGGTTTATTTTCAGGGATACGCTAGATAAGATCAAGACCCTGGTGGATATTAAAAACGACCCAATAAAGGCCATAAAAAATCCTTTTAAATATGCAAATACTGCCTTAACCGCACTATCGGCCCTGCCCATGAAAGTGCGCAAGGACGCCCCGATAAGCTTCGGCAAAACATTGGTAAGCGAGTTACCGCAAATAGTGAACTGGCCTAAAGATGGCGGCCCGTTTGTAACTATGCCACAGGTTTACACCGAGGATGCCGATATGCCCGGCATTATGAACGCCAACCTGGGGATGTACCGCATCCAACTGGGTGGGAACGATTACTTGCAGGATAAAGAAATTGGCCTGCACTACCAGCTGCACCGCGGTATTGGCGTGCACCAAACCAAGGCCAATGCAAAAGGCCAGCCGCTTAAGGTGAGCATTTTTGTAGGCGGCCCGCCGGCGCACCCGGTTGCAGCGGTGATGCCATTACCCGAAGGTTTAAGCGAAATGACCTTTGGCGGTGCTTTGGGTAACCGCAGGTTCCGTTATTTTTATGATGACGAGGGGTTCTGTATTTCTGCGGATGCAGACTTTGTGATAACCGGCACCGTGATGCCGATGGAGAATAAACCCGAGGGCCCTTTTGGCGACCACCTGGGATACTATAGTTTGGCGCATCCCTTCCCGCTGATGAAAGTGCACAACGTTTATCATAAAAAGGATGCGATATGGTCGTTTACGGTAGTTGGCCGCCCGCCGCAGGAAGATACCAGTTTTGGCGCCCTGATCCACGAGATAACCGGCAGCGCGATACCAAAAGAGATCCCCGGCCTGCATGCTGTAAATGCTGTTGACGCGGCAGGTGTGCACCCGCTTTTGTTCGCCATTGGCAGCGAGCGCTACACGCCTTATGTTAAAGAGCGTTACCCGCAAGAGATCATCACTATTGCCAACCATATCCTTGGTAAAGGGCAGTTGAGCCTGGCTAAATACCTTTTCATTGCCGCTAAGGAAGATAACCCAAGCCTGGATGTTAACGATATCGGCGCATTCCTGAAACATATTTTGCAACGCATAGACCTTACCCGCGACTTGCATTTTCATACCCGTACCACCATAGATACCCTCGATTACAGCGGCGACGGCCTAAACAGCGGCAGCAAAGTTGCTATTACCGTAGCCGGCGATATTAAACGCGAACTTTGGAACGAATTACCGGCTACCTTTACCCTTCCCCGCCCATTTGTGAACTACAAAATGGTGATGCCGGGTGTATTGGCTGTAGAAGTCCCAAAAAACATCCGCACCAGCGATATGCCTTTAATGCTGGAGATTTTGCAGGAACATTTAGCAGAGGCCGAATTAAGTGGCTTACCACTAATGGTTTTGTGTGATGATGCAGCTTTTACCGCGCAAACCCTTAATAACTTTGTATGGGTAACCTTTACCCGCAGCAACCCAAGCCACGACATTTACGGCATCAACAGCTTTACCGAACATAAGCATTGGGGCTGCAACGGCCCGCTCATTATTGATGCCCGCATAAAACCACACCACGCCCCAGTATTAGAACGCGACCCGGAAGTTGAGAAACTGGTAGATAAGATGGGCGAAAAAGGTGGAGTGCTGCACGGGTTGATATAAGGGAAGAAAGCGCGACCTAAATCATCCTAAAAACGGCCTTTGTAACACCAACGTGTTCACGTTCACGGCCATGTGCGCCCCGTGAACACGCGTATCTACCTTATAATCAGCGATTTCGATTTTGTAACGCGCAGCTAACGACCGTATCTATCTGATAACAAGAACTTTAAACCTTTATGTATACTGGTAAATAACGTTTTAACTGATCATTTACGTTGCGCCGTTATTGAATCAGTCAAAATTATCTGCACATCCGCATATCTGCATATCCGCACATCTGCACATTTTACTATCTTAGCGGCCATATAACATTTCGAGCACATGAACAAATTTCACGGGACAGGAGTTGCGATGATCACTCCTTTTCAGGCAGATGGACAGGTAGACTATGATGCTTTACAAAAGCTGATAGACCACCTGATCGACGGCGGGGTAGAATACCTGGTGTCACTTGGTACAACCGGCGAGAGCGCCACATTGAGTAAAGAAGAGAAGAAGCAGGTCTTCGCCTTTACTGCCAAAGCCGTGAATAAACGTGTGTTGTTAGTTGCAGGTATTGCAGGTAACAACACCCTTGAAACCGTTGCAGAAATTAAAGTTTTTGATACCACAGGCTACGATGCCATACTATCGGCAAGCCCGCATTATAATAAACCAACGCAGGAAGGGATTTACCAGCATTACAAAGCAATTGCCGAAGCTACCCCCTTGCCGATAATTTTATACAACGTACCAAGCCGTACAGGCAGCACCGTTAGCGCCGAAACTACCGTTAGGCTCGCTACCGATTTTAAGAACATCATCGGCATTAAAGAGGCATCCGGTAATTTTGAGTTACTGAACCATCTGTTCCGCGATAAGCCCGAGGACTTTTTGGTGATATCAGGCGATGATCCCATTAGCCTGCAAATGATCGCGATGGGTGGTGTTGGTGTAATCTCTGTTGTGGGCAACGCGTTGCCAAGGCAGTTTAGTAACATGATCAGAAAATGCCTTGCCGGAGATTTTAAGGGCGCATACCCTTCGCACTACAGCATAATAGAGTTTACCCGCCTGATGTTTGCCGAAGGCAGCCCGGCTGGCGTCAAATCTGCACTGAAAGCTTTAGGCGTTTGTGGCGATACTTTACGTTTACCATTGGTAAATGTTGGCTCCGATACGGAAGCGAAGATAAAGGAACAGTTAAAGATTGTCAAATAAAAACACCATTTGTCATCCTGAACGATAGTGAAGGATCTATTGTAGAACAGTGCAAGGCCGATTGCATGGCGGCGAGTAGATGCTTCGCTATCGCTCAGCATGACAAAGGGGTAATAAAAAATCCGGATAGCCAACAGCTACCCGGATTTTTATTTAAAGTAAAATAACCTTTCGACTATTTAATTACGCTTTATTTTTCGAATCCTGAACTTCAAGACGGATAGATTGCGCCAAGTTTTTTAGGTCTTGCATGCCTTTGCGCACACGGGTACCAGCAGCGCTGTTACCTTTGTTATAAAATTTGTCGGCATCAGCTTCAAGTGATGCAACCAGCTCTTTTACTTCAGTAAATTTTTTCATTGTGACTCTCCTTTAATTTTTGAGGTTTATTGTTTTGTAAAAGCTAATCTAATGTGTTTTTTAATAATAAAAAACTTTTGCAATATAAAAATAGTGCCTTTAAAGTGGTTTTTTTCCACATTATGCGCCTAAACAATCAAAAAACCGGTTTAATTTACTAACCGTTAAATTCTCCAATTTCAACCCAACAACCATATTGTTATGGATTTATTGCATAAGTGGCGATAATTTTATTTATCGTTTAACAATTCCACTTTTTTATTATTAAAACCGTACTAATCAGATATTTGGGCTCCAAACAAAAAGCCCTGCAAATATTTGCGGGGCTTTTTAATAATACTGCTACAAATGTTGCTATGCCGCGGCCATTTTATAATGCCCTTCCATTAGTTTGGTTGATACCGCCTTAAATGCATCCAGCGTTTGCTGTACGTCTTCAATGGTATGTAACGCTGTTGGTATCAGCCTTAGCATAATTAAGCCCTTAGGGATAACCGGGTACACTACAATAGAACAGAATATGCCGTGTTTCTCGCGCAGTTCCATAGTTAAGCTTGTTGCCTCGGTCAGGTCGCCTTTCAGGAATACAGGGGTAACCATGCTGTTGGTTACGCCAATATCAAAGCCTTGCTCAACTAACCCGTTCTGAAGCGCGCGGGCAATAGTCCAAAGTTTTTCGCGGAGTTGCGGGTTAGATTTTAAAATTTCAAATCGTTTCTTCAACCCAATCACCATCGGCATAGGTAATGCTTTGGCATAGGTTTGCGACCGCATGTTATATCGCAGGTAATTGATGATTCCGTTATCGGCCGCTATAAACGCGCCTATCCCTGCCATTGATTTAGCAAAGGTGCCGAAGTAAAGATCCACCCCGTCAACACAATCCTGAGCCTCGTGTGTGCCCGAGCCTTTAAGCCCCATAGTGCCGAAGCCGTGTGCATCGTCAACCAACAATCGGAAGGTATATTTTTCCTTAAGTTGGATGATCTCTTTGAGTTTGCCCTGCGCGCCCGACATGCCAAAAACGCCTTCGGTTATCACCAGGATGCCTCCGCCGGTTTGTTCTACCATGCGCTGCGCATGTTGCAGTTGTTTCTCAAAGCTATCGATATCGTTATGCTGGTACACAAAGCGTTTACCCATATGCAGGCGTACACCATCAATGATACAGGCGTGCGACTCGGCGTCGTAAACGATTACATCTTTACGGTCCACAAGTGCATCTATAATAGATACCATACCCTGGTAGCCATAATTAAGCAGGAAAGCCGCCTCTTTGCCTACAAATCCGGCAAGGCTATCTTCCAGTTCTTCATGGTGTTTGGTATTACCAGACATCATCCTGGCGCCCATTGGGTATGCCATGCCATAATCGGCAGCGGCCTGCGCGTCGGCCTGGCGCACTTCGGGGTGGTTTGCTAAACCAAGATAATTGTTAAGGCTCCAAACCAACTGTTTTTTGCCATTGAATATCATATGGGGACCGATCTCACCCTCCAGACGAGGGAAGGAGAAGTAACCGTGCGACCACTTTTGGTGCTGCCCGATGGGGCCGCCCATGCTTTTGTTTATCTTTTTAAACAGGTCCAATTTTGAATGTTTTGCTGAGTGTAAATTTTTGCAAATATAAATACTATCCGCGTTTTAAACCTATAACAAAAAAGCCCCTGCATTGTTGCGAGGGGCTTCATATTTGGGTTTAGATCAATTAGTCAACGTTATCGTGCAGGAACGAGTTGTTGTTCCTGATCTCTGTTTTGCCATCGCTATCCGGCAATAATGAGAACCTTGATATCTGGCTTTCGTCGCTGGCAGGGGTTTGCTGTAAAGCGATCTCTTTACGTTTATATGCAGGGATGTTTTCCAGTTCCTGGATGTTACCGTTACGCAGCTTCATGCTCAGGTCTTTCAAACGCATAATGCGCTCGCGCGATTTGCGTAACTGCTCTTCTATAGATTCGTCTGTTTTATTTTCGTCGGCATTAACAACTTCCGGTTCAGGCTCAGGCGCTTGTACCTGGGCAACAACAGGCTCAAAGTTCATTACCGTTTCCGTCACTTTAAAGGTAAATTCAGATACTTCATTCTCTTCGGCAGCGGCAGGTGTTTCTTCGTTAAGGTCGTATTTGATGATACCGTTATCTGCTGCATCCTGCTCTTCGGCACGGGCAAACAGGTCAAATAAACCGGTTTGTTTTGGCTCGTCCTTAAGCTTTATGTATGGGTTAGCATCCATTTCGGCATCAGCTTTAACCGGGGTGATAAACTCATTCACCGGTTTTACCAATGGCTCGCTCTCGGGCACCAGCATCGATACTACTTTTTTATTACTGTTTTCTTTCTCGCGCTCGTCTTTGGTTTGGAAACCTGTAGCGATAATGGTAACAGATAATTTTTCGCCAAGGTTTTCGTCCACACAGTTACCCCATATCAGGTCGGCAGCTAAACCGGCTTCTTCCTGTATGTAATCGGTAATTACGCTTACCTCATCCATGGTAACCTCTTTAAGGCCCGAACTTATATTTAACAAGATGTAACGTGCACCTTCAATTTCGTTATCTTTTAATAGTGGAGATGATAAAGCACCTTCCACAGCTTTTAAAGCGCGATTTTCGCCCTCGGCAGTGCAGCTACCCATTATAGATACGCCACTGTCTTTCATTACGGTGCGCACATCCTTAAAATCCACATTTATGTAACCCGGCAGTGTGATGATCTCGGCAATACCTTTAGCGGCAGTTGTTAAAATATCATCGGCCTGGCCAAAAGCCGAGCTCATGGTTAAGTTACCAAAGATCTGGCGCAACCTGTCATTAGAGATCACCAGGAAAGAATCTACATATTTTTTCAGCTCTTCCATACCCGCATCGGCCTGCATTTTACGGCGTTTGCCCTCAAACGAGAACGGGGTAGTGATGATACCTACGGTAAGGATATCCATTTCGCGGGCTGCTTTGGCAATGATAGGGCTTGCGCCTGTACCGGTACCACCACCCATACCTGCTGTAATGAACAGCATTTTGGTGTTTGAACCAAGCATTTGCTTAATATCGTCGATGTTTTCGATGGCAGAGTTTTTACCAACTTCTGGTATCGAACCTGCACCCATACCTTCGGTTAGGCTTGCACCTAACTGTACCTTGTTGGGGATAGGGCTCAGCTCGAGCGCCTGGGCATCGGTATTACAAATAATGAAATCAACACCGGTGATCCCTTGCCTGTACATATGGTTTACTGCGTTACCGCCGCCACCGCCAACACCAATTACTTTGATGATTGACGACTTTTCCTTTAACATCTCAAACTGCATAATCCTTATTTTCAGCTATGTATATTCTGGTGAATAGATAGATTTTCTTATTGTAATATTATGACTTTTTCCACAAGGTTTATCCACAAATGTGTATAATGTGGATAAGTTTATGGATGTGAATAAATAAGCAGCAGCCCCACCCAAACCCTCCCCGAAGGGGATGGCTTTAATTAAGTCTCCCCTATCGGGGGAGATTTAGAGGGGGCTTCCCTATTTCAAAAAGTCTTCGTCCTTAATATCGTCTTTAATAAATTTTTTGCCCGATTCCAGGATCTTACCTAATAGGCCAAACTTCCTGTCGTCGGTATATTTAGTTTTTTCGGCTTTGATGGCTGCCGCGGCAGGCACCTCTTTAACACCGTTGTACTCCATTTTCTGGATCCCTTTTATAAGCAGGCCTATACCTGTTGCAAAAGTCGGGCTTTGCAGGTCTTCGTAGATGTTTTTTGGTAAAAACTCGTTCTTAGCCAAATGCTCGTTAGGGTAACCCACGCGGCAATCTAAACCTGTTACGTATTCAATAAGCTGGGTTAAGTGCTTCAGTTGCGCACCACCACCCGTTACTACAATACCCGCTATCAGTTTCTTTTCGTAGCCGGATGATTTTATCTCGTAGTACACATGTTCTACAATTTCTTCCATACGGGCCTGGATAACAAAGGCAAGGTTTTTAACCGAGATCTCTTTGGGTTCGCGGCCGCGCAAGCCCGGTACGCAAACTATCTCGTTTTCTTTGTTCTCTTCTGCTAATGCCGAACCAAACCTTACTTTCAATTGCTCTGCAATGTTGCGCATTACCGAACAACCCTCGCGGATATCTTCGGTTACGCTGTTACCACCAAACGGGATAACCGCGGTATGGCGGATGATGCCTTCATGGAATATGGCCACATCTGTAGTACCACCGCCTATATCTACTAAAACTACACCGGCTTCTTTTTCCTCGTCACTCAACACAGATTCTGACGATGCTAAAGGCTCCAATATCAATTCCTGGCTTTCCAGCTGGGCTTTGTTCACACACTTAACAATATTTTTAATGGCGGTTACCTGGCCGGATATAATATGGAAGTTGGCTTCTAAACGCACACCTGCCATACCTATCGGGTCTTTTACGCCCGGCTCATTGTCTACCGTAAATTCCTGCGGCAATACGTGGATGATCTCCTCGCCCGGGGGCATTACCAGGTTGTACATATCCTCAACCAGCTTGTCAATATCTTTGCGGCTTATTTCCGAGCTCAAATCCTTACGGGTAATTAAACCACGGTGCTGCAAACTTTTTATATGCTGGCCGGCTATCCCTACGTTAACTATCCTGATCTCGACATTTGACTGCGTACCTGCAATTTCAACCGCGGCGGTGATACCCTGCACGGTTTTATCGATGTTTGATACCATCCCGCGCGTTACCCCTGCCGACTCGGCCTTGCCAATACCTAATACCTCTATCTTGCCGTTTTTGCTTCTGCGGCCAACTATCGCGCAAATTTTAGTGGTTCCTATATCAAGGCCTACTACAATTGGCGAACTTTTTTCTTGTGTTGAACTTTTGTCCATATAATTAGTTTTTAATAGATATCTTCTCTTTGTTATTTTGTAATACCGGGATATCATCGCCCGTTCCTGTCGAATCCTTAAATGCCTTGATAGTTGCCGTCTTTGCCGAATCGGCCATAAACTGTTTGCGGTGTTTTAGCGAATCGATCAAGGTTTCGTTCCTTACCCCTATTACCTGGTTTATATATTTAATGTTGATCAGTTTATAAGCATCCCACCCAACCAAAGGTAAAGCCTGCTTGTAAAATACTTTTAAGTTGGCAAATTTGGTAGCAAGCGAATCGGCATTGCCCAGCAATATGCGCTGGTTGCCTACACGCGGCACCAATTCAATCTCATGGTCCTGATTGATGTACAGCTGTGCTATCTGCGCATCCCAAAGCGAATCTTTACGGATAAAATCGGCCGTTTTAAAGATCTCTTTAGCCAGCGGCGTACGTAACGAATCTACCTTGTTGGCAAACAGCTCGTCGATATACCCATTAACGGCCAGTACCCTTGCTGTAAAGTTTTGCGACAGCGGCATTTTTAAACCGTGCATATCCACGTAAAAGTCCTGGTCGAACCGGTTCATCATACGCAGGATAGGCTGGCGCTGGCTTACCTCTACCTGTATCACCCCATCCATATCTACATAAACCGTGGCAAACTCAACAAAGGGATTGTGCTTCAATTTGTTTTCGAGGCGGTGAATATCTATGTTCTCTAACCTGCGGCCAATAAGCGAATTGCTGGTGGTTTGCAGGATGTTATCCACCTCTTGCCTATCCAGAAAATATTGGTTGCCCGGGATGTACACATTTACCTTTTTGCAAACCAGTTCATTTTTTTTGATCTCTATGAAACTCATAAGCACCACCAGGCCGGCCAGGCTAACAAGCCAGCCAAAACCAATAAGCAGCGGTTTCCATATGCGTTTCTTAAACATTTTCCAATACTTGTTTTAAGGGTAAAACTAACGTGTCGATATCGCCTGCGCCCACCGTTAAAAGTAACTCAGGTTTTTCAAACGCCACAATATCAACGCTTTCTTGTTTTCCACATTTGCGTTTATTCAACATTTTCATCCTGTTTAGGATCATTTCGCTATCCACACCTTCTATTGGCAGCTCGCGCGCCGGGTAAATATCTAACAACAATAATTCATCAGCCATATCCAACACCTCGGCAAAGCCATCGGCAAAGTCGCGGGTGCGGGTAAACAGGTGCGGCTGAAACATTACCGTTAGTTTCTTATCCGGATATAAGCGTTTCACTGATGTGATGGCGGCCCTCAATTCCTCGGGGTGGTGCGCGTAATCATCAATGTAAATATGCCTGTCGTTCTTCACAATGTATTCAAACCTGCGTTTAACGCCTTTGAACGAGCCCAACGCTTCGTGGATAGCATCCGCAGAAACCTCCACATGCAATGCAGCCTCAATAGCCGCCGTAGCATTTTCTATATTATGTAAACCGGCAATACCCATTTTAATATTGGGGATGCTGGTTTTGCCATCGTTAAAATCAAAGTAGAAGTTACCTTCTTCTATCCGCACATTGGTTGCCATGGCCTGCGCCTCGGCATTCATGGCGTAGGTTACCCCCTCGCCCAATGGCAAGCCTTTATGGTATATTAATGTGCCACCCTGTTTTACCTGCGAAGCAAAAAGCTTAAACGATTGCTCTAACTGTGCGTGATCGCCGTAGATGTCCAGGTGATCGGCATCCATCGAGGTGATGATGGCAATATCAGGGTGCAGGGTCAGGAACGAACGGTCGTATTCATCAGCCTCTACCACTACAATATTATTGGCACCATACAGCACATTGGTTTGGTAATTGGATGATACGCCACCCAAAAAAGCCGAGCAATCTTTACCCGAATCCTTCAGGATATGCGCTATCATGCACGATGTGGTTGTTTTACCATGTGTACCAGCCACTGCAATTGTGTACATGCTTTTGCTGATGATTCCCAACACCTGCGAACGCTTCTGCAGATCGAACCCTTTTCTTTTAAAATAATTAAGGATCTCCGAATCTTTCGGGATAGCCGGGGTATAAATTATTAATGTACCCTCGTCAATGTTTTGGAAACTCATCGGAATCCAGTCCTGCCTGTCCTCAAACACCACATAGATACCCTCGTTATGCAGGTCATCTGTAAGTGGCGTGTGGGTTTTATCGTACCCGCAAACAACACAGCCTAAATGGTGGAAATAGCGCGCAAGGCCGCTCATGCCTATGCCGCCTATACCTACCAGGTAAACTCTTTTTATGTTGTTTAATTCCATTTGTCTTTTTTAAAAAAGGCTATCTCCCCAATCGTTTTTGGGGAGATTAGCCATTTAATTGTTGATTGTTATTTGGATAACTTCTTTCGCAATAACTTCATCAGCTTTGGGCAGGGCCAGTTTGCCAATGTTATTGCTTAATGTTTTTTGTAAATCTTTATCATTTAAAAGTGCAAGCGTCTTATCTACTAATTTTGCTTCGGCATCGCGGTCGGCCACAAATAAGGCAGCGTTTTCCTCTACCAATGCCAGCGCGTTTTTGGTCTGGTGGTCTTCGGCCACGTTTGGCGATGGCACCAGTATCACCGGTTTTTTGATCACACAAAGCTCGGCTATGGTACCGGCACCGGCGCGCGATATCACTACATCCGCAGCGGCATAAGCCAGGTCCATACGGTTCAAGAACTCTACCACGCAAATATCCGGGTGCTTATTTGGCCCTAATTGTTCCATAATGGTTTTATGGTAAAACTTGCCTGTTTGCCAGATCACCTGCACATCGGCAGCAATTATTTTATCGATGCCTGCCAGTATGCTATTATTCAACGTACGTGCGCCAAGGCTGCCCCCGGTTATCAGTATTGTTTTTTTGAACGATGACAGCTTATAAAGCTCCAGCGCCTGCATATGTTTACCGGCAATATTTACCGACTCCTTGCGGATAGGGTTGCCTGTTTTGATGATCTTATCGAACGGGAAAAACTTCTCCATCCCATCAAATGCCACACAGATCTTTTTTGCCTTGGCACCCAACCATTTGTTGGTGATACCGGCATACGAATTTTGCTCCTGGATGAGCGTTGGGATGCCCTTTAACGATGCGGCGTACAACAACGGACCGGATGCATAACCACCCACACCTACAGCGGCATCAGGCTTAAAATCTTTAATGATCCGGATAGCCCTGCGCACGCTTTTGAGCAGTTTGATCGGGAACATCACATTCTTCCAAATTGATTTACGCTGGATGCCCTGGATATCTAACCCAATAATTTTATAACCAGCCGCCGGTACTTTTTCCATCTCCATACGGCCGCTGGCGCCAACAAATAAGATCTCCGTTTCTGGGTCAAGCTTTTTCAAAGCATTGGCTATAGCAATAGCCGGGAAGATATGCCCCCCAGTACCGCCGCCGCTTATGATAATTCGTGGCGCAGCCCCCCCCGCCCCCTGAAGGGGGAGCTTTTGATTTGCAATATTTTTATTATCTGATGCCACTCTATAAATTTATTTTTTTTCTTTATAATAATCCTGCTCCCCCTTCAGGGGGCCGGGGGGCTTAAGCTATACTTATCTCTCCTACAACAACCTTCTTCGGTTCGTCTATATCCCTGCTTACCGATAGGATAATACCAAAGGCCACACTTGTAAATAAAATGGATGTACCACCCATACTCACCAATGGTAGCGGCACCCCGGTTACCGGGCCTAAACCTACAGCAACCGCCATATTTGCAAATGCCTGTATGGTTAAACTAAAGCTTAACCCCGCGGCCAGTAATGCCCCGAACGCTTTTGGTGCTTTAGTTACAATTTTGATGCATCGATATAATAAGAACAAATAGATGCCTACCAGCATAAACCCACCTACTAAACCATATTCTTCAACAATGGTTGCATAAATAAAATCCGAGTACGGATGCGGCAGGTAATTACGCTCGGTACTGTTGCCGGGCCCCTTGCCAAACACACCGCCGGTAGCTATGGCTATCTTAGAGTGATCTGACTGGAACGACTTATCGGGGTTTGCCAGCTCCGGGTGCATAAAGGCATGGATCCGCGACATATAGGTTGTACGGCGCGGGCCTAATAACATTACCCCTGCAAGCAATACGGCGCCTGCCAAACAAACCACACTTATTTGCTTGATGCTGATACGGCCAATAATCAGCAATAAGATACTCACCCCAAACAGCATCAACGCTGTAGAAAGGTTAGCCAGCGCGATCAATATAAACACCACACACACCGAGCCCATAATAGGCAGGAATGAGTTTTTAACGTCCTTAATGTTTTCCTGCTTGCGCGATAGTGTACGCGCCAAAAAGGTTATTAAAGCCAGCTTGGCCAAATCGGATGTTTGGAATGTTAAGCCTGTGCCAGGGATAGCTATCCAACGGCTTGCATCGTTAACGTGGCTACCAAATATCAGTGTGTACAACAATAAAGGGATGGTTACCACCATCAGTATTTTAGAGATCCCGGCGTAATAACGGTAATCTAACAAATGCGAAAAATACATCAGCGCAATACCGCCTACTATCATTAAAGTATGCTTCAACAGGTACGACTCTGCACCTTTATGGTTTTTATAAGCGATGGTACCCGTAGAGCTATACACAGCCAGCAATGACAGTACAGACAACACAATGACGATAAGCCATATCCAGCGGTCCCCTTTTACGTTACTGAGTATTTGATTCATATTTATTTAAATGTGCAGATATGCAAATGTGCAGATGTGCAGATTATTAATTATTTAATGGGTTGACGATATTATCTTACCTAACACTTTTAATATTGATTGTATCTCTTTATACATTTCTTCTTCAAACGGGTAACTTTCCGCATGCTTATAAAGCAATAGCCAGTACTCCGTTTCCTCTGCTTCTTTATACGCAATTTTACATTTATGCCTAAAATCGATCTTGCTTTGCGCTCCTTGCGCTTCCCTAACATTGGCTCCTATTGACGTGCCGCTTCTGAATAACTGATTAGCCATATTGAATTTCTTTTTCGATTCGAGTAATTCTGTAAACTCGATAATCTTCAAAGAAAAACTGAAGGTTAAGTCAACTATTAAATTGGGTTTGTCATTCATTCATCGTTCTATTTACCTTTCATTTGCACATCTGCATATCCGCACATCTGCACATCTCTACAGTTCCTTTACCGCGTCTTTAAACTGCTGTCCCCTGTCTTCGTAATTTTTAAACAGGTCGAAACTTGCGCAGGCGGGTGATAACAATACCGTATCTCCTTTGGTTGCCAGGTGGTACGCTACCTGTGCTGCTTCGGCTGCCGACATGGTGTTTACTATGATTTCTACATCATCTTCAAAGGCATCGTGGATGCGCTTATTGTCTTTACCCAAGCATACAATGGCTTTCACCTTTTGCTTAACCAACGATTTAAGCATGCTGTAATCGTTGCCTTTATCAACACCGCCTAATATCAATACCACATCACTACTCATGCTCTCCAGCGCGTACCAGGTAGAGTTTACGTTGGTAGCCTTGGAGTCATTAACGAAACTGATGCCTGATATTTTACCTATCGACTCCAATCTATGCTCAATGTTCCGGAAATTGCCCATGCTCTCTCTCATCGTTTCGTTGCGCAGCTCAAGCACTTTGGCAACAATACCAGATGCCATTGAATTGTAGATGTTGTGCTTACCCTGCAGGGCCAGTTCGTTTATTGACATTTGAAAATGTTCTTGGTGTACGTTTATAATTAGGTTATCGTCGTCGAGATATGCTCCCGCTTCAATTTTATCTTCTATTGAAAAAGGCAGTTGTTTTGCCGGTATCAGTTTGCCTTCCATTACCTTTTTTGTTTCTGCATCATCCGCGCAGTAAATAAAATGGTGGTGGCCGGTTTGGTTCTGCGTTATCCTGAATTTGGATGCCGCGTAATTCTCCAACTTGTAATCGTAACGGTCAAGGTGGTCAGGGGTGATGTTCAGCAACACCGCTATATCCGCCCTGAACTTGTACATGCTATCCAGCATAAAGCTGCTTATCTCCAGCACGTAGTAATCGTACTTTTCGGTAGCTACCTGGTAGGCAAAGCTTTTACCGATGTTGCCCGCAAGGCCTACATTTAAACCGCCATTTTTAAGGATATGATAAGTAAGGCTGGCGGTAGTTGTTTTACCGTTAGAGCCTGTTATGCATATCATTTTAGCATCTGTGTAGCGGCCGGCAAACTCAATCTCGGATATCACCGGGATGTTGTTCTCCAACAGTTTTCTCACCATTGGCGCCTTATCCGGGATGCCGGGGCTTTTAACCACTTCGGCAGCAGATAGTATCTCCGCTTCGGTATGGCCGTTCTCTTCAAAATTTATATTCCAGTCTTTCAACTGCTGTTTGTAATGCGTTGCTATGGCACCAAAATCCGAT
Source organism: Mucilaginibacter sp. UYP27 (assembly GCF_040547175.1). Taxonomy (NCBI): domain Bacteria; kingdom Pseudomonadati; phylum Bacteroidota; class Sphingobacteriia; order Sphingobacteriales; family Sphingobacteriaceae; genus Mucilaginibacter; species Mucilaginibacter sp. UYP27. The sequence goes on along the minus strand of NZ_JBEPPE010000002.1, from coordinate 216,583 downwards.
ACAAAAACATCATAACCCTGCTGCAAAGCCAGGTATGCCGCCCCAACGCCGCTTTCGCCGGCGCCAAGAATACATAGCCTCTCCCCGGCCCTCTCCGAAGGAGAGGGAGCTGATGGAGTTGATATATTTTTGTTCCCGGTCACTATTGCTTTTGTCTTATTTCTTGATTCTTATTTCTTGATTCTCTTATCTTAATTTCAATGTTATCACCGTTATTATAGCCAGGAAGATGCAGATGATCCAGAACCGGGTTACGATCTTGGATTCGTGGAAACCTTTCTTTTGATAGTGGTGGTGCAGCGGCGCCATCAGGAAGATCCTGCGGCCTTCGCCAAAACGTTTTTTGGTGTATTTAAACCAGCCCACCTGCATTATTACCGATAGGTTCTCTACCAGGAATACGCCACATAGTACCGGCACCAGTAATTCTTTACGGATGATGATAGCGAACACAGCTATAATACCACCGATGGCCAAACTGCCTGTATCGCCCATAAATACCTGCGCCGGGTACGAGTTGTACCACAAGAAGCCCACACAAGCACCAACAAACGCACCGGCAAAAATTACAAGTTCGCCAGAGTTGGGGATGTACATGATGTTCAGGTAGTCGGCAAAAAATGTATTACCGGATACATAGGCCAATATGGCTAACGTCAACCCAATTATAGCCGAGGTGCCTGTTGCCAGGCCATCGATACCATCAGTAATGTTTGCACCGTTTGACACCGAGGTGATAATAACGATCACAAAAAGCATAAATACCAACAAGGCATAATGCTCGTAACCCGGCCCTATAAATTTTAATACCTTGGCGTAGTCGAACTCGTTGTTCTTGTAGAACGGCATGGTGGTTTTGGTAGACTTTATATCCTGGGTTAAAACCTGTTTATCGCCACGCATATGAAAATCAACCGGTACATCATACTTCACCGGCAGCTTAACTTCCTGCCTGATGGTGATGTTGGTATGGAAATACATCGTCCACCCGATGATGAGCGCCAAACCAACCTGGCCTGTTATTTTAAACTTGCCCGCAAGGCCTTCTTTGTTCTTTTTAAATACTTTAATATAATCGTCCAGGAAACCTATGGCACCCAGCCAAATGGTGGTAACCAGCATCATAATGATGTAGATGTTATCAATTTTGGCAAATAATAAAGTAGGGATCAGGATGCCAAGGATAATGATGATACCACCCATTGTTGGTGTCCCCGATTTTTGCATCTGGCCTTCTAATCCAAGGTTACGCACAGTTTCGCCTACCTGTTTAAAACGCAGGTAATCTATCAACCGGCGACCGTAAACTGTAGTCACCAATAACGATACAATTACCGCCATAGCCATCCGGAACGTGATGTACTGGAATACACCAATCCCCGGGATGCTGTAATTTTTACTTAGGTAATTGAACAGATAATATAGCATACGCTTCGCTTAAATGCAGATATGCAAGTGTGCAGATGTGCAGATCATTCTTTTATTATTTAATTATTAGTATTTAATTCATTTGCACATCTGCATATCCACGCATCTGCACATTTACTTAATTCAGTTGTTTAAATTGTTCCTGTAATTCTTCCATATCGTCGAAATGGTTTTTCACGCCATTTATTTCCTGGTACTTTTCGTGGCCTTTGCCCGCAAGCAAAATAATATCACCCGGCTGCGCAAACATGCAGGCGGTTTTAATGGCCTCGCGCCTGTCGGCTATGCTTACCGTGTGGCGTTTAAAGGCTGGGTCTATCCCTGCTTCCATATCTTTAATGATCTGGGCGGGGTCTTCGGTGCGGGGGTTATCTGATGTCAGAATAACCTTATCGCTCCATTCGCTCGCAACCTTAGCCATTATAGGGCGCTTGGTTTTATCCCTGTCGCCGCCGCAGCCTATTACGGTTATTACTTTTTCGCTCCCTTTGCGGATGTCATGAATAGTGCTCAACACATTCTGCACCGCATCCGGCGTGTGGGCGTAATCAACAATGCCTATTATTTTGTTTGGAGCTACTATGTATTCAAACCTGCCTTCGGCACCGGTTAATTTGCTCAGGCTTATCAAAACTTTTGATCTATCCTGCTCCAGTAACATCGCAGCCGAGTATACTGCCAAAAGGTTGTAGGCGTTGAATGTGCCTACCAGTTTAAACCAAACCTCGTCACCATCAATATTCAGCAGCAAGCCGCCAAACTGGTTCTCTATAATGCGGGCCTTATAATCGGCCATGCTCTTCAGTCCGTATGTTTTTTTGTGTGCCGATGTATTTTGCAGCATCACATTGCCATTTTTATCATCGCCATTGGTTAATGCGAAGGCGCTTTTTGGCAGGTTATCAAAAAATGTCTTTTTAGCCTTTAAGTACAGGTCGAAAGTTTTATGATAATCTAAATGATCGTGTGTTAGGTTCGAAAAGATCCCGCCCGAGAAGCTCAATCCCTCTATCCGGTGCTGTGAGATAGCGTGCGAGCTTACTTCCATAAAGCAGTAATCGCAACCTTCATCTACCATATCGCTTAATAGCTTGTTCAAAGCAACAGGATCCGGCGTGGTGTGGGTTGATGGTATAATGCGGCCATTCACCTGGTTCTCCACCGTTGAAAGCAGGCCACACTTATAGCCCATATCGATAAACAGTTTATATAAAAGTGTAGCGATAGTGGTTTTACCATTGGTGCCCGTAACACCAACCAGCTTTAAGTTTGATGATGGGTTCTCGTAAAAGTTTGCCGCTATAATTGCCAATGCTTTTGAAGAATTAGCCACCATTAAAAAGTCAACCTCGGTTGCAGTATGGGCAGGCAGTTCTTCGCAGATGATCACGATAGCGCCATCTTTTATAGCCTGGTCAATATAATCGTGCCCATCTACAGCGGTGCCTTTAACGGCCACGAACATGCAGCCCGGCGTTACCTGGCGCGAGTCAAATACTATGGCTGATATTTCCACATCGGCACTACCTTGTAATTCGGTAAATGCTACACCCTCAATTATATCGCTTAAATATCTCATTGCAGTTCTATCGTTATTTTTGAACCTTTAGGTATAATGCTGCCCCCGGTTACCGATTGCATAGATACCGCGCCGCTGCCCTTTACACCCACTTTATAACCTGCGTTACCCAAGGCAAAAAGCGCATCGCTCAAACCCATGCCGGTAACATTTGGCACTGTGCCTGTTTTATATTTATTATCTTCTGATGCTATGCCGCTGCTGGTATCTAACCCGGTTGGCGTGGCCGATGCATACAATGGTTTTACACCCAACTTGGCGTACACCTTTTTCAATGCTTTTAAGTTGCCTTGTTTAAACTTAGGCAGCGATGTATTCCCAATTAAATGCGCGGGTGCCTGGTTTAGGTCCATATCGCTGGCATAAACCTTATCTGCAATTTCTCTAAACGCTGGGCCTGCAACTTGTGCTGCGTAATATCCGTTCTTAGGGTCGTTGATAACTACTATGAGCGAGTACTTTGGTTTATCTGCCGGGAAGTACCCGCAAAACGACGATTGGTATTGCTTTTTAGCCTTGTAACCTTTATTGGCATCTGCAACCTGCGCGGTACCCGTTTTACCGGCTATTTTATATAGTGGGTTGTAAACGTATTCTCTGCCGCTACCCTCAATTACAACACCTTCCAGCATTTCTTGCATTTTTTTCAGCGTAACGTCCGAGCAGATCTTGTCATTTAAAACCTTGGTTTGAAAACGCTCTACCGTGTTACCTAACCGCCTTATCTCTTTCACAAAAACCGGTGATACCATTTTGCCATTATTTGCAACGGCATTATAAAAGCTGAGCATTTTTAATGGCGTAAGCTGCATTTCATACCCATAAGCCATTTGTGGCAAGGTCATGTTCTTGTTCCAGCTGTGGTTGTTTGGGTTTTTCACAACAGGCTGCGCTTCACCGGGGATCTGTAAACCCATTTTCTCGTTTAGGTGCCAGTCATACAGGTGATCGGTAAATTTTGATGGGTTGTTTTTATAGCTTGTATTCACCAGGTAAGCAACCGCCGCGTTTGATGATTTTTCAAAAGCTTTTTTTACAGATACATCACCGATACTCCCGTGCGAATCTTTGATGGTATGGCCGGGGATATGGTACTCACCGGTGTGTACAATCTTGCTGGTATCAACCATTTTATCCTCTAACAGGGCCATGTAAGATGCCAGCTTAAAGGTTGAACCGGGATCCTGGTTTCCTGCAATGGCATAATTAAATTTCTCTTTAAAACTACCATCCGGCATGCGCGAGTAATTGGCAACCGCCCTTACCTCGCCCGTGGCTACTTCCATTAAAATGGCCGCGCCGTGGTCAGCCTTAGTGTAGATCAATTGCTTTTCCAAAGCGTTCTGCACAAAATCCTGCATGTTTACATCAATGGTAGATATGATGTCCGCGCCCTCTTTAGGTGCAATCTCGTCGTCGTCATTAATGGGCATCCAAACACCACCTGCCATGCGGCGCTCAAGGCGCTTGCCGCTTTCGCCGTTTATATAATCAGCGTAAGCACCTTCAAGGCCAACGCCATTTTTCACGTTCGCGTTTTTATATCCAATGGTACGTTCGGCCAAAAAGCGGAACGGGAAGATGCGCCTGTTTTGCGAAACTACGATCAACCCGCCTTTATACTTACCTAAATTAAAGATCGGGAACTTGCGGATGTCTTTCAATTGGTGGTACGTAACCTTGCGCCTAACCAACTGGTAGCGAGAACTATCCTTACGCGCATCGCGGAAGATCCTCGTGTACTCACGTGCCGGTTTATCGCCAAAATAACTCGATAGCTTCATTGATAATGAATCTATCTTCTCATTAAATATCTTATCGTTTTCGATACCGCCGGCAAGCATATCCATGTGCAATTCGTACTCGGGCACCGATGTTGCCAGCAGGCTACCATCGTTAGAGAAGATATTGCCCCTGGTTGCCTCAATGGTTTTCTCGCGGGTAGACATGGCCCTTGCCATGTCTTTCCATCGTTTACCCTGCGCAAACTGTACACGGCAAAGCTGAAATACCACAGCCCCCGCAAAAAGCAGGATCAACCCAAATGCAAGGTAAACCCTAACCAGTATATTGGTTCTGATACTCATTCCTGTACGTCCTCCTTTACAGTTATTTTTTGTGGTGGCTCGGTCGATTCCTTGATGCCCAAAGTATCGGCACGCTTTGCAACTTCGGTTAAAGTACTTTTAAAGGCAAGGTCGGCTTTGGTGCTTTTGTATTCCCAGCTAAGCTCTTTTACCTCTTTGCTTATTTTATCAATATCGCGGATGTTGTTTTCTGACAGGTGCCTGTTACCAATATACAGCATCCCTAAAAAGGCTATAAAAAAAACAAAGGGCAAAGCGCTGGTAGCATCATCAGTTGTGATGACCCCATTTTTTAGGAATTGGGTGAAAAAGTTGTCCGGAAGTTCCCTTTTTACAGGTTTCTCTTCCACAATAAGCTTCTGCTCCTCTAATTCCTCTTCCTGAATTTCTGTACGTAAACGATTGGTCATTTTTTTACAGCTATCCTAAGTTTTGCACTGCGTGCCCTATTATTTAATACTATCTCTTCGTCGGTTGCTACAATAGCCCCGCGACTAACCCCGTCGAACGGGCGGTTGTTATTTCCGTAAAAATCCTTTTCTACCTCACCGCTAAATTTGCCTTTGGCGATGAAATTCTTCACCAGCCTATCCTCCAGCGAGTGGTAAGACATTACTACGAGCCTGCCCCCTGTTGCCAGCACATCTGCCGATTGCATCAGGAAATCTTTTAAGGCTTCCAGCTCCTGGTTAACCTCTATCCTTAACCCCTGGAAAACCTGCGCCAGGTATTTATTTTCTTTCCCCCTCGGGGTAATATTGCTTATCGCGTTCTTCAGATCGGCTATGGTAACTATGGGCCCGTTAAGCCTTGCGGTTACAATGGTCTTGGCCAGCGACTTTGCATTTTGCACTTCGCCATACATCCCGAAGATGCGGTGCAGATCTGCCTCGCTGTAGTTATTAACCACCTCTTTAGCGCTCAGGTCTGACGCCTGGTTCATGCGCATATCCAGTTCCGCGTCAAAACGGGTAGAAAAACCACGCTCGGCCTGGTCAAACTGATATGATGATACGCCCAGATCTGCAAGGATTCCGTCAACCGGCATAGCATCGTGCAGGCGGGTAAAATTTTTCAGGTATCTAAAGTTTTGGTCGATGAAAGTGAACCTGTCATCATCTATTTTATTTTGCTGCGCATCGGCATCCTGGTCAAAACCCAACAAACGGCCGCCTTCGCCAAGGTGTTTCATAATCTCGCGCGAGTGGCCGCCACCACCAAATGTTACATCAACATAGGTACCGTTTGGTTTAATATTTAACGCCTCGATGCACTCGGCAAGCATAACCGGGGTATGATAATTACTCATCGCGCCCCCTTCCCTTGTTGGCCATTACTTCCTCTGCCAATGCGGCAAAGTTTTCAGGCTCTTCACTTATCATCTTCTCATGCGCTTTCTTGTCCCAAACTTCTACTTTGTTAAGCATACAGGTTAGCACAACCTCGTTGGTAATGCCCGCGTAATCCAATAAATTCTTTGGCAGGTTGATCCTCCCGGTACCGTCGGGCTGCAGATTTTGCGCGCCGGCGGTAAAATATCTTACAAATTGGATGGCTTTTCTGTCGTATTCGTTAAGTTTGCTCAGTTCACCAAGCTTAATGTCCCATTCCCGTTTAGTGTAAATAACAAGATAGTTCTCAAGGCCACGATTGATCACAAGACCCTCTTTTTCAGCTTCTGGAAGCTGTTTCTTAAGGTCCGCAGGGATCATCATCCGCCCTTTGGCATCCAGTTTACAATTAAATTCTCCGGTTAAATAGGACATTCTATACGGTCGACAACATATGTAAAGTAAAAGTAGATTACTTTTACCACTTTATACCACTTTTTACCACCAAAAGTTTTCAACATTTTTGGTGCCTTTTCGGCTATGTTATGTTCTTAATAATTATAGCTTTGAGATCGTATTTATCAGCCAAAACATGATCATCGTTATCCAATGCACCGACCGCGTAGGCCTGGTTGCAGCCATATCCGGCCTGCTTGCCCAAAAACAGTTTAACATTACCAGCATGCAGGAGCATGTAGACAATACCGCCAACCTGTTTTTTATGCGACTGGAAGTAGATAAAACCGGTGGCTATGAGGGGCTTGAAGAAAGTTTGAAAGAAGTTTTGCCCATCGGCTCGCTCATTAAAATAAACCCCATCGCTCAAAAAAAGATAATTGTACTGGTGACCAAAGAATATCATTGCCTTGCAGATATTTTGGTGCGCAATTATTTTAACACACTGGGGGCCAGCATACAATGCGTGATAGGTAACCACGAAACCTTGCAGGATATTTGCCGCCGGTTCGACGTGCCTTTTTACTATGTCGCCGCCGGCGGGGACAAATACGCCTTTGAACAAAGCGTTACCGGCATCATCAAAAAATACGAATTTGACTACCTGGTTCTGGCCAAATTTATGCGCATATTATCGCATGGTTTTGTGAGCCAATTCCCTATGCAGATCATCAATATCCATCACTCGTTTTTACCGGCCTTTGCAGGTGCCAGCCCGTACCGCCAGGCATACGAACGCGGTGTAAAACTGATAGGCGCTACCGCCCATTACGTAACCGACGAACTGGATGAAGGCCCCATCATCGCGCAGCAAATTATCCCCGCCAACCACTCCCTTACCGTGGCCGATATGGTAAAAGCCGGCAAAGAAATAGAAACCGCCGTTTTAGCCAAAGCCCTTAAACTGGTTTTTGACGACAGGGTATTTGTATATAAGAATAAAACGGTGGTGTTGGAGTAGGTGCTTTTACTTTTAAATAAATTAAAAGAAATATTGTACTTTAACAGTACGATAACCTTATCAATGAAACTAACCCTAATTACCTTTATAGCAGCACTTTGCTGTTTTAATGCATTGGCACAAGAAGTAATTGAACCTGTTGAAAGAAATATCAGGCTCGAGTTTATAAAGGGCGACAGCATCCGTCTGGGCTTAAACGACGAGTTCAATTTAATTGAAGAGAGCTGCAGCCAGATGTTTCGCTACGCGCACGTTAACATGCAGGAACGCAAGTTTACAGGCCCGTTTATAGATGTAAGCCACGATAACCCCAAACTGATCATAACCCAGGGCACTTATTCTGCCGAAGGACTAAAAGAAGGGCCATTTGTTATTAATTATTTGGATGGCACGCCACAGGCAAGGGGTAGCTTTAAGCACAATAAATTTGAAGGCAAGTGGGAGGTTTTTTACAACACAGGCAAGCCATTAATGACCTTTGATGCCAGCGGAGCCGACATTAAAATTATTGATGTATGGGATGATAAGGGCAAAAAAACAGTAGACAATGGGAATGGCACCTACCGTGCTGATATGGGCTTTATGTACTGGAAAGGCAAGCTGCTAAACGGCCGCCCGGATGGCAAATGGAAATCTAAAAAAACAGCCGACGACTCCGATTTCACCTCCGAAGTTTATAACCTGGGGACTTTCAAAAAAGGTAACACTTCGTTTAATGAATATACCGATGGGCCACGTATGGTATTAATATCGCCAACAATATTCTTATTTGTAGGTACCGAAAGGCTCAGTTTCTCGCAGTTTGGATGTGATTTTACAAAACAAAAAAAGGTTATTAATGGAAGCTATTCGGGAGGCATCAACTCTTTTTCGGAGCGCATTGGTGAGGCGTTAAGCGCTTATCTTAATACCATCGACCTAAAATCGTATAATGAGCAGTTAACCATTGAAGGAGAAGTAAGCGAAACCGGTAACCTTGCAAAACTAAAAGCTATAAACCCTTTTAATATAAACATATCGCAAAACTTGATGAACAAATTGCGTACACTGCCAAGGCTAAAACCGGCTACAATAGATGGCAAACCTGTTGCAGAAGGTTTTTCCATTTCGCTTCAGTTCCAAAATGGCATGTACAGGTTTAGCTATCGGTTTTTACCAATTAAACAATAAAGTTTACCAGATAGATTTCAACGGCTGTATCTGCAGGTGCTCTATCTCCATACCGTTGTTTACAATACTTAAGCGCGTGTATGGCTTTTTAGGGAAGTAAACGCCCGTTATGTTACTTAACCCACCATCTGCAAACAACTCAACAGATGATACATCGACAAGCAATTCGAAACTTGAGGTTGGTGACAGCGAAATACGTGGCACATAACTTATCGTTGCAAATTGGTTGTTAAATGCGTTCCGCCCAGCTTTTTTACGGTCGATATAATAACGGCTGTTTTTAGCATCGTAGCCAACTATCAGCGTTTCGCCGGCAATGTTAGATAGCACTACCGAATAATCTTTCACAGCCTCGGTAGTAAATTTAAGCAGGTATTGCGTTGGCTTTTGTTTGATGACAGAGAAGATGTTGTTATCCTTAGCCAACAGTTGCGCATTAACCTTAATGGTTTTGCTTACTGTCTTATCCAGTTCACCAACCGGGTTAGACGTAAGGAAGATATCACCCGCGGTTAGCTTTAACGATAATTCGCGCGGTATGGTCATGGCGTTGCGCCATTTTACAGTTGGCACCTGGTTAGCATAAAGCCAGTTACCCATCCAGCCTAAAAACACTTTGCGGTTGCCGGTATTGCCAAAGGTTACACCCGCGTAATCATCTGGCCCATAATCTATCCATTTGGTTTGGGTGCTGCTTGGGGTAAAAGTCTTCCCATCAAAATGCCCCACAAAATATTGCGTTGCCGAGCCTTTATTAGGCCCGCCGGGGTTGATGCTTACCAGCAATACCCAATATTCTTTACCGTTTAGTTTTAGCGGAAAAAGATCGGGGCATTCCCAAACACCGCCGTGGGCGCCGAGCAACTGCCCAAAATCGCTCTCTTTTTTCCAGTCCTTTAAGTTTGGTGATGAATAAAAGGTTATCCTATCCTTGGTAGCCAAACTCATCACCCATTTTTTATCCTTAGCGTACCAAAATACTTTGGGGTCGCGGAAATCTTTTATACCGGGGTTTTTAAGCACGGGGTTGCCCGTGTACTTTGTCCAGGTGGTGCCTTCATCAAGGCTGTAGGCCAGGCTTTGTTTTTGAAATACGGATGAGCCAGCCTTCTCCCCTTTTGGATCGTGATGGGTAAATATGGCTACCATGGCGGGTTTATGCTTTGTGCCTAAGCCGGAAGTGTTATTTTCATCCACCACTACGCTGCCGCTAAAGATGTAACCCAACTTATCGGGATATAAGGCGATAGGTAGCTGTTTCCAGTGGATCATATCTTTACTTACCGCGTGCCCCCAGTGCATTGGCCCCCAAACTGTAGCTTTTGGGTAGTACTGAAAAAACAAGTGGTAGGTGCCTTTATAGTACACCATTCCGTTAGGGTCGTTAGTCCACTTTTCACGGGGCGAAAAATGAGCCTGCAGACGGTATTGTTCGTGGTATAGTTTAGTTGCAGTTTTTTGTGCCTGCGATGCTATTGCCGTTAAGATAAAGCACCCTATAAATAAGCTTCTCTTGATATCCATAGATATTACAATTCAATTTGGGTATAATCAGCTAATACATTGGTGTACTAAACTAAACACTATAAACTGAATTGTAACAAGGATAGTATGATATTGTTAGTCGAACTTCACGGTTTCGGCGCCGGATACCCTGGCAATATGGCAATTGCAACCTCCCGATACTTTAATGGTAATCTGCTTTGTTTTGCCGGTTGCTACGCTCGTAGCGGTAATACGGATGTCATCACCCTCCACAGAAAAAGCGCTTTTGGTTTCATCTGTAGCAATAATTATTGCACCGGGCACCATATTTACAATGGCCGCGTAGGATGTAGCCGGCACTGCTTTGGCCGTACGCACGTTTATTACCGATACATCTTTAATTTCTGTTGGTTTACCAGTTGCATCAGTAAATGAAAAAGTAACGACGCTAAAAACTGCCGTACAGATTTGCGTACCACAGGCCGATTTGTTGTCGTTTTTTTTACAAGCTGTAAACGGGATAGCCAGCATCAATACTAAAAGTAATTTCTTATACATAATGGTTTGGTTTGTAACTATTACGTATAGCGCATATTGAATGCTACAGAAGAGAAGAAATTTTACAGGATTTGGTTAAATTCTAAGCGTTCGCCTTCGGGCCCGGTAATGTTGAAATACTTGCAGCCATTAGCCCAAAATTGCAGAAAGACAGGTTCGGGTTCGATGATGTTAAAGCCAGCTTGTTTGGCAGTGGTAAAAGCCTCATCAATATCCGGCACGTTGAATGCCACATGATCTATATGCCCGTTACCACGTGTGCGGATCTCTGATAATCCCGGCTCGGGTAGCTGGTAAAGTTCTATCACCATCTGGTCACGCTGCATCATTACACAAGTGCCGGGTTTGCCGCCATCTGTAAACCCAGCCTTCATTACGTTGGCAAAGCCAAGCCGCTCATAAAACGTTTGTGAAGCGGCAAGATCCGTTGCCGGGATGCCGATATGCTGGATGGCGGTGATGTTGATAGTGGACTGCATGGGGATGATTAAACGATTTTTCGGCACAACGGATTATCCCGCTTTTCTCTGTATTGAATTTATCATTAACACTAACAATAATGCTAATAAAGCTATAATTATAAATATCAAATTTGTCTTCAGCGGTGTAATATGTCCGCTTCCATTATACACAGCCAACAAGAATACTGCAAGCGCAGCAATAATTATCAAAGCGATTCTTATCACTTCAAGAGGCTTCATCCTACAACACCCTAACCTTTAAATAACTTGGATTCGCTTTTGAACTATATACCTTGTGGGTTGCTTTTTTAAAGTCGGTATCCTTGGCTTTCATGATATCCTGAAACTGCTGGGTGTTCCTGTCTATCAGCGGGAACCAGGTGCTTTGGATCTGTACCATTATGCGGTGGCCTTTTTTAAAGGTATGCAGCACATCCTGCAGCTCGAAGTTTACCGGGGTAACTTTGCCGAGCACAAATGGCTCCGGTTTGCTAAAGCTGTTGCGGTACTTGCCACGCATGGCCTCGCTGCGTACCATTTGCTCGTAGCCGGGCATCTGTACATCCTTACCTGTAAATTTACCGGCACTTGCGGTATCAGGGTAAACATCTAAAACTTTTACTATCCAGTCGGCATCGGTACCGGTGGTGCTCACCTTTAGGTTCGCCCAGATGTTGCCTGCAATGGTGATATCTTTATCCAATACCTCGGTTTTATAAGTAAGCACGTCAGGGCGTTTCTCAGCAAAGCGCTGGTCGGCAGTCATGTATTCGCGTTTCATATCAAAGTCGATACCATCTATAAAAGGCACCGGATTCGTTGGGTCTGAAACAAATTCTTTAAAGTCGTTTTTAGTGGTGGTTGGCGCGGCGAAAGATAGTTTACCGCCCGGCAATAAGTAAAGATTTTTCTCCTGTGCCTCAACCGGCGGCCATGCCTTGTAAGTTTTCCATTGGTTTACACCGGTTTCAAATGTGTTTACCTTGGCAATGTCAAGCGGCGTGCCTTTCAGGTAATGGCTAAAAAACGCGAACTCTATCTTCTCCCTGTAAAACGGACCAGTTTCGCCAAAGCCCACATCGCCCAGGTGGTCGCCCGCGCCGCGTGCCCAGCCGCCATGTACCCAAGGGCCCATGGCAAAGTAAACAGGGGTGGTCGGGTTCTTTTTAGCTAATACTTTATAGGTGTTGATGGCACCGTATAAATCCTCGGCATCGTACCAGCCGCCGGTAACCAGTACCGCGGTTTTAATATCGTGCAGGTGGGTTAATACATTCCGGTCTTTCCAATGCTGGTCGTAATTGGGGTGATCCATCATTTCGTTCCACAGGCGGATAGTATCTTTATAATACTTTACATTGGAGTTGCGCATGCTGCCCATATCCAAAAAGAATTTGTAGCCATCTTCTGTGCCGGGGTTAAATCCTTTGGCACGGCGCTGGGTTGGTTTATCATCCTGCCTGTTGGTAAAGCCCGGGTAAAAGCCAAAATTAGCTACCAGCATAAACGCGCCATTGTGGAATGCATCATCGCGGTATAAGTCGGCAATTGGTGCTTGCGGCGATGCTGCTACCAGCGCAGGGTGGCGGCTCAATAAAGCCGTGGTAGTATAAAAGCCCGGATATGAGATACCCCACACCCCTACCTTACCATTGTTATTAGGCAGGTTTTTGATCAGCCAGTCAATGGTATCGTAAGTATCGGTACCCTCATCAACATCCTTATTAGTTTTGTGGACTTCCAGCTCGGGCGTCATCTCCTCGTAGATACCCTCACTCATCCAGCGGCCCCGCACATCCTGGTAAACAAATATGTAACCATCGTGCACAAACTGGCTCGAAGGGCCAAGGCCGCCCTTATATTTATCAGTACCATACGGGCCAACACTATAACAGGTGCGATCCATCATGATGGGGTATTTCTTGCTTTGGTCTTTTGGTACATAAACCGATGTAAACAGCTTTTTGCCATCGCGCATCGGCACCTGGTATTCAAACTTGGTATAGTTCTCTTTAATATAAGCGGCATCGCTTTGCGCGAAGGTGCTTACAGCGAAAAGGATAAAGGAGAAAGCTAAAAGGAAAGTTCTTTTCATCGTATATATGTTGATGCTTTAAAAGTAGTGAATAAAACAAAAAAGGCGCTGATAAAACAGCGCCTTCAACAAAATCGTTACTAAAGGTTACTTAGCCTGTTGACTGCGCATGTACTTGTCAGAGAAATTGCCCATATCGGTATTGTGCTTGTAATCGTAAATGGCCCAATCCTCTACATCGTTTTTATTGATGAGTACATGGTCGCCCATTTTCACATTTTTAATGTAAATGGCCGAGTCGGCAAAAATACCGGTGAACTTACCATCGGCATATTTATAAACTACACTCCACATATGCTCGTTTTCTTTCCCGTCTAAGAACGGCGATTTCACCAGAAAACGGTAATTACTATCCAACGCATGTGGCTTTAGGCTATCTAAAAAGATGTTCATTTTTGCCTGTGCAGTATCTTTGAAGGCCCGGATCTTTTTATCGTCGTTTTTAAGGTCGACAACCGCAACCTTATTATCGGCCACCTTGTCCGCTTTCCTATCCTTACAAGCGCTGAATAATACAAGTGCAAGAGCTGATACTTTTAACCAATTTTTTATCATGATGATAGATTTAATAATGTATTAAAAAGAAAAAGGCAACCATTTGCACGGTTGCCTTTTATTATATCCTAATTGTATTAGTCTTCGTTTATAGCTTTTACCCCCGGCAACTCTTTGCCTTCCATATACTCGAGCAAAGCACCGCCGCCTGTAGATACGTAGCTAACGTCTTTTGTCATATCAAATTTGGCAACTGCGGCGGCAGAGTCGCCACCACCTATCAGTGAGAATGCACCGTTATCGGTTGCTTTGGCAACAGCTTCTGCAACGGCTTTGGTGCCCACCAAAAACTTCTCCATCTCGAACACGCCCATCGGGCCGTTCCAAAGGATGGTTTTTGATTCTTCAACCACTTTGCTGAAGATCTTAACCGTTTCAGGGCCAATGTCTAAGCCAATCCAGTTATCAGGGATCTCGCCGGTTTTAGCAATATCAGTATTGGCATCATTACCAAATTTATCGGCAATAACATTATCAACCGGTAATAGCAGGTTAACACCTTTCTCTTTTGCTTTTTTAACCAGGCTAAGTGCAAGTTCAAGTTTATCGGCCTCAACCAATGATGTACCGATAGTACCGCCATCTGCCTTGGCAAATGTATAGGCCATACCACCACCGATGATCAGGTTATCAACTTTATCTAAAAGCTTTTCGATCAGTTCTATTTTGTCAGACACCTTAGAGCCACCCATGATGGCGGTGAAAGGTTTTGCAGCGCCATTCAATATTTTCTCTGCGTTATTTAATTCTGCAGCCATCAGGTACCCAAATACTTTTGCATCCGGGAAAAACTGTGCTATAACAGCTGTTGAAGCGTGTGCACGGTGGGCGGTACCAAAGGCATCGTTTACATATACATCGCCCAATTTTGAAAGTTTTTCGGCAAAATCTTTATCGCCTTTTTCTTCTTCTTTATAAAAACGAAGGTTCTCTAATAATA
This sequence comes from Mucilaginibacter sp. UYP27, assembly GCF_040547175.1. Lineage (NCBI taxonomy): Bacteria > Pseudomonadati > Bacteroidota > Sphingobacteriia > Sphingobacteriales > Sphingobacteriaceae > Mucilaginibacter > Mucilaginibacter sp. UYP27. The sequence goes on along the minus strand of NZ_JBEPPE010000002.1, from coordinate 201,477 downwards.
GCACCTCGCCTTTTTCAAGCTCTTTAGATTTTTTTATAGCGTCTTCGCCAATGCAATCATCAGCAAACTCTACCTGCTGGCCTAAAAGGTCGGCCAGGTGTGGTACTATGTGTTTTAAGCTAAACTCATCGGTCGGGCCATTTTTGGGGCGGCCTAAGTGCGACATCAAAATAACGGCACCGCCATCTTTTAAGATCTTTTTAATGGTAGGCAAAGCCGCGGTCATACGGTTATCATCGGTAATATTGAAATCTTTATCCAAAGGGACATTAAAATCTACACGGATAAGCGCACGTTTACCGTTAAAACTGATCTGATCTACTGTCTTCATATGATGTTATATAATTTACAAACGGTGCCAAAATGGGCAATTTTATTTTAATCACCAACGCAAAAGTTAAAAAGGTGTTTGCTTTTGCTTAAAACTTCATTGTATCTTAACATACATTACATGATGCGGGCCAATGCCGGTCACCTCAAACTCGGGCGAGATGATCTCGAAACCAACACCCAGATAAAACTGGATAGCCTTCTTACGGGCGTTGCACCAAATGTAGTTTACCTTTTGCCCGCGCAGGTAGGTAATAGCAAAGTTTACCAGCATGTTACCGAAGCCTTTACCGCGGTAATTTTCGGCAGTAGCCATACCGCGTAGCTGGTAGGCTTTACCCTCGAAACCGTCATACCCCAATGGGTGGAAAGATGCGATGCAGGCCAGCTCATTACCTTTATAATAACCTAAATGGAAAGCCCCTTCGGCATCATCGTTTGGGAAACGGCATTCATCAAGCGTTAGCTTACTTTCACGTAAAACCTCGTTACGTAAAGGCAATACATCGTTGGCGGTGATAAACTTTATCATGCGGGTAACTGGCTTATTTCTTCAACCAGATCGGCAAGGCGGCTGCTATAGCCCATCTCGTTATCGTACCAGCCAACTACTTTTACAAGCCCACCTACTATAGAGGTAAGCTGCGCGTCAAATATGCAGCTATGCGGGTTGTCTAATATATCTGTAGATACAATAGGGTCTTCGGTGTATTCCAACACGTTTTTCATGGGCCCATCGGCAGCTGCTTTAAAGGCTGCGTTAATCTCGTCAACCGTCGGCATTTTTTCGAGGCTGCAGGTAAAATCTGTTAACGAGCCGTTAAGCACTGGTACACGGATGCCTGCTCCGCCTAAGCGGCCTTCCAGGTGCGGGAATATATTAGTTATAGCTTTTGCCGCGCCTGTTGTAGTGGGTATGATAGATGCCGATGCCGCCCTTGCCCGGCGCAGATCTTTATGAGGCGCGTCGTGCAGGTTTTGGTCGCCGGTCATGGAGTGCACGGTGGTAATGTAGCCATCTTTTATGTGCCAGTTGTCGTCAAGTATCTTAACCATGGCGGCCACGTTGTTGGTAGTACATGATGCGTTGGACAATATGGGCGACCGTAGGTCTACCGTACCATCATTAACGGCAAGTACAACGGTAGGGATGCTTTTATCGCCCGCCGGGGCAGATATAATAACTTGCTTCGCCCCTGCCGTAAGGTGTTTGGAGGCACCTGCTTCGGTGATGAATTTGCCGGTAGCTTCTATAACCAGGTCAATCTTAAGTTCCTTCCAGGGCAGCAAAGCAGGGTCGGCTTGCTGGTAAACTTTTATAGCAATACCATTCACATACAGGTTAGCAGCATCGTTAGTTACCGTGCCCTTAAAGCCACGGTGAACCGAATCATATTTAAAAAGGTGGGCCAGTGTAGCGGTATCGGCCTGGTCGTTTATAGCCACAACCTGTATACCGGGCTTTGCAAGAATGGTTCGTAGAAATATACGGCCTATACGGCCAAAACCGTTTATAGCGATCCTCATTTTATATAAAAATTAAGGATGCAAAACTAATAAAATAAAACAGGGTGTTTAATACTACACGAATAGGTTACGCAACGAAAAACTCTCGCGCTCTTTTGTACGCAGGAAGAATGTAACGGCCCAGTTAAACAGCATAGATGCCAAAAATATAAGCACTATTAGCATAAAGTTACCCAGGTTTGCAAAGGCAAGCACCATAATAATAAGCAGGATGTTTATACCGCCTAACATTAAAGTGGTTTGCATGTGGGTATAGCCTAATCTTAATATACGGTGGTGTATGTGGTTACGATCTGCCGTGAAAGGCGATTTACCTTGTATAATTCGTAGTGTAAATACCCTAAGCGTGTCAAATATTGGCCCCATTAATATGGCAAAAGTTAACGCCGGTGCCGATATAATTGACGGGGCATTAACAGATGTGACTTTATTAAGCTCAATAAACTTAACAGCCATAATTGCCGATATAAGCCCAATAAGCAATGAGCCTGCATCGCCCATAAATATTTTGGCGGGGGTTAAATTAAAGCGTAAAAATCCAAATACCGCACCTACTATTGTTAATGATACGGCTGCCAGTTCGTAATGTTTCATGGAGATGAACAGGATAGAGAAAGCACCATTCACAATGATACAGGTGGTAGCCGCCAACCCATCAATACCATCAATTAAATTAAAGGCATTGATAATAAGGATAATAAACAGGATAGAAAATATCGCGCTTGCTACGTAAGGGATATCGTTTAAACCAAACATACCGTACATGCTGGTAAAGCGGATATCACCCAAAATAACCAGTATAGTAGCTACAATGAACTGTATTAAAAATTTAGTACTTGAGTTTACGCCCGAAAGATCATCCTTCAACCCCATAATAAACAATACGATACTGGCCGTAAGCAAATAACTAACCGGTATGGTTTTATCAATTATGCTGAACAATAGCAGCGTAATGGTAAAGCTTACAAATATAGCTACGCCACCTAATCGTGGTATGCCGTGGTCATGCTGTTTGCGAAAATGGCCAACATCATCATATAAATGCCGGGTGCGCGCTACGTGTAAAATTGAGGGGATGGAAAGTAGCGTTATCAAAACTGAGAACGTTACCATTAACAAATAATATATAAAATAATACGTGTTTAAATATTCGGGCATTTTATATAATGTTAGGGGCAATTATATGCGGTAAATGTATCAATTATATCCACAATTAAAAAAATTGCCTTAATTTTCTTAATGGCTTTAATATCAGTGTTATAGGTGGAAAGAATATCTTATTTTTATACATCGCTTTCATATCAAAAAATAGAGATCTGATACGGTTTTTGATGCTGCGGTTACTTACTCCACCTACACTCATTTCCACCAATACCTGTTTTACGTAATACACTGATAAAAGGTTTCGGTGGATATATCTCAGCATCAATTCATAGTCTGCAGCGGTACCATATTCAAGACCATAGCCGCCAAATTTTTTAAACAATTCACGCTTGCAATAAAACGTTGGATGCGGGGGCATCCAGCCATAATTAAACATCCCTTTTTTATATTCGCCGCTCACCCATTTACGGCTGATGGATCCATCTGATTTTATGTAATTTAGGTCGCCATAAACAATATCGGGTTTATTGTTTTCAAAGGCTTGGGCAACTACAGTTAAAACGTATTCATCTTTAAAAAAATCGTCGGCATTTAATATGCCTACAACATCGCCCGTGGCTAAAGCTATACCCTTATTCATGGCATCATATATGCCTTTATCAGGTTCGGACAATAGGACATGGATGTTTTCGCGATATTTTTTTGCTATTGAAACCGTGCCATCTGCCGAGTTGCCATCTATTATTATATACTCTATATTCCTGTAGTCTTGACTTATTACCGACCGGATAGATTGCTCAATAGTATCCTGAGCGTTACAGGAAACAGTTATTACTGATATTTTAAGGTCATGCACTGCGGAAAAATACGTTTATTTATGGTGCAAATTATGTAATTTTGAAATCGCTGCATAATTATTAGTAACATTAAGCGGTAATTATTTTATATGCGTGCTTTATACATAATTTATTTTGTTGGTATTGTTATTTTGGGTAGTTCGTGCTCTTACAAACAAAACCAGATACTTTTCGAAAAAAAGGCATCAATTGCTGATACCGCTACACAACAGCCCATGGCTACGGTTAGCTACCATATACAACCGCAGGATGTTTTGCAGATAAGAAACCTGCAAAACATCAAGTACATTGTTGATGAATTACCCGTAATGGCTAACGGATCTTCTGCCGGCAGTGTGGCCGGGCAGGGCCAAACCTACCAGGTAGAAGAAGACGGTACTGTAGCACTACCTGTAATTGGGCATGTACAGGTTGCCGGTTTAACACGCACGCAAGCCACAAAACTTATAGAGGACCTTTATCGTAAAAACCTTTTAAAAGATCCTATTATCGAATTAAAGGTTATTAATTTAAAAGTTACCTTATTGGGCGAGGTGAAAGCGCCCGGCAACTTCCCTATTATAAAAGACAATACTACTTTGGTTGAAATGCTTGGGCAGGCAGGGGGTTTAACGCCTGCTGCCAATGAAAAAACCATCAAAATAATACGGGGCAAAGATAAAGACCGCAAAGTAACTGAGATTGATCTGAGCAACATCAATTCGCTATCGGACCCGAGGACCTTGTTGCAAAACGGCGATATTATTTACGTTGCACAAAACAAACGCGCTATACGTAGCGAAAACTTGCAAAGCTTTAATACCTGGGTACAACCGGCTTTACTATTTTTAAACACGGCACTGATAATTTTTACCCTTAGCAGGCAGTAATGGAGGAATCGGATAAAATTGTCAAAAAATTACCCAACCAAGAGGTTGACTATTTTAAAATAGCTAAAATACTGGTAAGCCGCTGGTATTGGATAGTGGGATCTCTTATCCTGTTTATGCTGGGGTCGTATGTGTACCTGTGGTACACGCCAAAAACGTATGCTACATCCGGAACGTTAAAATTGGAGGAAAATATGTGGGTATAAGGGCATCTGTTATTCTAAAATCCTTCCCGGGGTACAAGGGCTTTTCGCTTAAAGAACTAAGCGATAACTATGTACTTTATTTCGCTACTGAGGCGCGATAACGTCTTTGTTTATCTCTTTCCAAAGTAAGTCCTTCAGTTCGGTTATATTCTTTTGGGCAACCGAGGATATAAACACGTAGGGGATATCTTTAGGCACTTCCTTGTCCATCTCTTCCTGTAACTCAGTATCAAGCATATCAGATTTGGTTATGGCTAATACCCGTGGCTTGTGCATCAGTTCGGGGTTGTACTCGTTCAATTCCCTCAGCAGGATGTCGTATTCTTCTTTAATGGTGCGGTTGGTATCGGCCGGGATCATAAATAGCAGCACCGAGTTACGCTCGATGTGTCGCAGGAACCGGATCCCCAACCCTTTGCCCTGCGACGCACCCTCTATGATACCCGGAATATCGGCCATAACAAACGATCTGTTATCGCGATAGCCAACGATACCCAAATTAGGCACAAGCGTTGTAAAGGCGTAATCAGCTATCTCCGGCTTAGCTGCAGATACTACCGAAAGTAAAGTTGATTTACCCGCGTTAGGAAAACCCACCAAACCAACATCGGCCAGTAATTTCAATTCAAGGATATTCCAGTCTTCCTGGCCATCCTCACCTGGTTGCGAATAGCGTGGGGTTTGCTGTGTAGCCGTTTTAAAGTGCCAGTTACCCTGGCCGCCACGGCCACCTTTTGATAGAATTTGAGTTTCGCCATCGGCGCTTATCTCAAAGATCACTTCGCCTGTTTCTGCATTTTTTGCAATGGTTCCAAGCGGCACTTCCAATATCTCGTCGCGTCCGGTTTTACCCGACCGGAGTGAACTACCACCAGAGTCACCATCGCCTGCAATTACGTGCTTTCGGAATTTAAGGTGAAGCAGCGTCCACAATTGGGCGTTACCTTTTACAATAACGTGCCCGCCGCGGCCACCGTCGCCACCATCCGGGCCACCTTTTGATGTTAAAATATCGCGGTGCAGGTGCGACGACCCCGGGCCACCATGTCCCGAACGGCAGCATATTTTTACGTAATCTACAAAATTTGAGCCCTGAGACATAGTATTGCGTTTTAAAGTAGAAAGTTATTTAGACGGAAAGTCCGAAAGATGGTAAGCAAATCGCTTTACCGTCTTCCGGACTTTACTGCCTTGCCGACTTTCGGACTATATTATTAATAAACTTCGATAACCGAATTAATAGAAGAGAAAATCTCATCTATAGACCCGATACCATTGATGCTTTTATATTTGCTTTGGTTTTTATAAAAGCCTGCAACCGGTGCAGTCTTGTCATTATATTCTTTAATCCTTTTACGTATCACTTCCGGGTTGGCATCATCAGGCCTGCCGGATGTCTCGCCACGTTTTAATAAACGTTGTTCTAATTCGCTATCGGTAACTTCTAAAGCGATCATACCAGAAATAGCAGATCCTTTTGTTTCAAGCAAATTGTCTAAAGCCTCGGCTTGTGCTACAGTGCGCGGGAAACCATCAAAAATAAAGCCTTCTGCATCTTTATTAGCGTCAAGTTTATTGCTGATCATACCAATCACAACACTATCAGGAACAAGCATACCCTCGTCCATTAGTTTTTTTGCTTCGAGGCCAAGTTCAGTGCCTTGCGCAATTTCGCCGCGTAACAGATCACCTGTTGAAAGGTGGATCAGGCCAAATTTCTCGATAAGATTCTGTGATTGAGTACCCTTCCCTGCTCCGGGCGGGCCAAACAGTACTAAGTTAAGCATCCCTTTGTGATTAAAGTTAAAAGCCTTTCAGTGTTTTAAAACAGAAAGGCTTAATTAGTGTGCACTTGTAGGGATTCGAACCCCAAACCTTCTCATCCGTAGTGAGATGCTCTATCCAATTGAGCTACAAATGCGTATTTTGATAACAACTGTTGTCAATAAATTAACAACCGACCCGTTTTTTACGGACTGCAAAAATAGGATATTCTACATCCATTGCAAATTTTTTTATCAATTACTTTACTTTTTCGGCAATTGCCTCAAAATTTGGCAGGTCTCCGGCGTTTTCTAACACCTCGGCATAAATTACATTTTGTTCCTCATCTATCACAAAAGCAGCACGTTGGGATACGCCTTTCATACCAAAAGCAAACTCAGCATATAAAGCACCATATGCTGCAGAAACTTCTTTATTGAAATCAGATAGTAACGGAAATTGATAAGAATTTTCTTCTTTAAACTTAGCCAGGGTAAAAGGCGAGTCGACAGAGATGCCTAAAATTTGTGCGTTTAAACCATCGTAATAACCAAAGCTATCGCGCATGGTGCAAAGCTGCGTAGTGCACACACCTGTAAAAGCCAAAGGGAAGAAATGGATAACTACTTTTTTGCCTTTAAAATCGGCTAACGAAACTTCTTTAAGATCTGATGAGGTTAATTTAAACTGCGGTGCAGCCTGGCCTGGTTGTAATAGCATAAGTATTTTATTTTATGCAAATAAATAGCTTTTAACCGGAAGTTGGGCATCCTACGAATTAAAGAACTATTTTTTTTACCAAAAAAACAAGAACACTTGGAATTGCAAAATATACATTTACATTTGTAGTGTACTAATTAACTAATACACTAATGATACAATTTCAAAACTTATCGTTTGGTTATTCGCCCAAAAAACTGCTCTACCAAAATCTCACATTAGAAATTCAAAGCGGCAGTATTTACGGGCTGCTGGGAAAAAACGGCGCGGGCAAATCTACCCTACTTAAAAATATGGCGGGTACGTTGTTCCCAGTAGGAGGCAGCGTAATAGTAAATGGCATGGTACCCCAAACGCGCAAACCATCTTTCCTACAAACCATTTACTATATAGCCGAAGATGTTTACGTACCGGCGCTTACTATTAAACAATATAAAAACTTGTTTGCTCCCTTCTACCCGTTGTTTGATAGTAATAATTTTTACAGATACCTTACCCAGCTGGAAGTAAGCGTTGACGGCAAACTGAACAAACTCTCCTTCGGGCAGCAAAAAAAGTTTGTGATAGCATTTGCGCTGGCTTGTAATACCAGGGTGCTCTTGATGGACGAACCTACCAACGGATTGGATATCCCTTCCAAATCGCAGTTCAGGAAACTTATCGCTTCGGTGATGAACGAAGATAGGATTATCTTTATCTCCACCCACCAGATTCGCGACCTGGAGAACATGATAGATAACGTGATCATTGTAGACGACGGCAAACTGCTGCTACACGCTTCCGTGGCAGACATTGCAGATAAGCTTTGCTTTAAAACGGTATCAGAAATACCGCCAGGCGCCAGAGTTTTATATTCCGAAAAAATGCTCCGTGGTACCGCTATAGTGATGGAAAACACCGATTGCGACGATTCGGGCCTAAACTTAGAGCAACTTTTTAACGGCGTTACTGAAAATCCCGCAATGGCCAAACAAATATTTTCAACCAACTAAACCTCATTACCATGAATGATACTTTTAACCTCAGCAGGTTTGGGCTTCTGCTAAAGAAAACCATACTGGAGCGCGCTATGCAAATAATTGGCGCGTTTGCGGCCGTACTGGCGTTCACTTTTTTACTTTACACGCTTATCCTTTACTCCTTAGACTGGGGGCCCGCGCAAAACCTGACCTTCATTTGGGGCTTCATTGGCGGCGGCGTTGTTTTATCCTCTGTAGTGTTCAGCTACTTTACTACAAATGCCGGCGGGGCCGCATACCTAACGCTACCTGCTTCTGCGCTGGAAAAATGGCTTTGCGGTGTATTAATATCGGGCCTGCTGTTTTGCATTGTTTTTTTAAGCTTTTTCAGGTTGATGGATTACACCTTCGTAACTGCGTACCACAACGGGCTCGACCGTAGCAGCCCGCTGTACCGAAGCCTGTATGACCATGTTTACTTATACACTTTTTTAGATAATAACGTAGTTATTAAGGCCACGATATTATACACTAATTTTGTGGGCGCTATGATGGTGGGCTCGTTGTATTTTAATCGGGTTGCCCTGGTAAAGGTGGCGTTGGTGGTATGCGGGTTACTTGCTGCCATCTATTTTTTTAACCTGGCCGTTGTTAGTCTATTATTTTCTAATGTTGATGTTGCATTCCCGTACTTTACGGTGCTTATAAAAGTTTATTCAGAAGTTGGAAACATTGAGTTGCCGCATTACGCATATGATATTACCAACATTTTTTTGCAGTATGTGTTACCTGGTATTTTATGGATAACCGCATACTTAAGGTTGAGAGAAAAAGAAAATTAGAATGGAGTTTAGAGAAAAGCAAGCAATTTACTTACAGATAGCAGAATACGTTTGCGAGCAGATATTGCTTAAACAGTGGCCACTGCAAGCAAAGATACTGAGCATACGCGATCTTGCAATAATGATGCAGGTGAACCCAAACACTGTGCAACGTGCCTATGATTTTTTGCAACAGCGCGAGATCATCACCAACAAACGGGGTGTAGGCTACTTTGTAGAAGCAGATGCCATGGCCAGGGTAATTGCCTTTAGAAAAGAGCAGTTTTTAGAGAATGAGCTACCGGTATTTTTAAGAAGCATGTATTTGTTGGATATCCCGGTGGAAGAAATTGATATACGTTACCAAAAATTTATCGACGAAACATTTAAAGAGAAAAAACATGAAGACTAAATAAGCACAACAATACTCACCGCACTATTTGCCGTAATGCTGTTAGGCGTGGTGGTGACAGACCTTGCGTTTAAAAACGTGTACGACAAGGTTGATAAAAGTGACTTGTACTGGAACTATAATAAGGTATTGGAGCAGCCCTTTAAACACCTCAAGTTGGATGGCGGTAACATCACCCAGATCGTTTTCGAACAAAACAAGCACGCATCGGTACGGGTGCTTAATTATTGGGACGCCTATAAAACAGGTGTTACTTTTAAAGCCTATGTAAAAAACGATACACTGCACCTTACATTTCCCAATAAATACAAAAACCAAGGCGAAAAAAACTGGATGCAAAACCGGGTATTGGTGCGTCTTTTTGCGCCGCAATTATTATCTATCAATGCTACCAACACCAACTTTGAAATGCAAAAGTTAAGGCAGGCAAATATCAATGTTGATATAAAGGGCAAATCGAGGTTCGAAGTCGAGAGTTATAGTAGTAATTTTGATACGCTTAAAGTTACGCAGGCAGACTCGAGCCAAGTGTTGTTTGAAATGGCACCCGAATTAAAAGGCTCAAAAAACATGCATTTCGGCTACGTATCGGCTACCCTTAAGGATTATACCATACTCGACATAGGGCACGGGTTTGCCGAAAAAGCAAGTCTTAACATTGCTGATAGTTCTGCGGTTATTTTATCCGGGAAATCATTAAAGGCGATGCATCAATAGCTAAAATTAAAATAGCACAAAAAAGTCATAGAATTGCGATCCGTTTGAAAAGAGTACGGTACGAAGCTTTACTTGAGGCCTTGTATGGCAACCTATAGGATATTATAGAAAACGAAATTATATGAAAGCCATTATCATAACACAACCCGGCGAACCCGAAGTTTTGCAAATTGGCGATAGGCCCACCCCTGCCTGCTCCCCTACCGAAGTACTTATTAAAGTGATGGCAGCGGGCATTAACCGGCCTGATGTTGCACAACGGAAAGGTAATTATCCACCGCCTGCGGGTGCGCCTACGGATATACCGGGATTGGAAGTAGCAGGATTGGTGACTGAGATTGGTGCAGAAGTTACCCGTTGGAAGATAGGCGATAAAGTTTGCGCCCTGGTAATTGGCGGTGGCTATGCGGAATATTGTAATGCGCCCCAAGGGCAATGCCTACTGGTGCCCGATAACTTATCATTTGCCGAAGCGGCATCGTTACCTGAAACGTTTTTTACGGTTTGGAGCAATGTATTTGACCGTGGCAGGCTGCAACCCGGCGAAACTCTTTTAGTGCACGGAGGCAGCAGCGGCATTGGCGTGGCCGCGATACAAATGGCTACAGCATTCGGTAGCAAAGTTTATGTAACCGCGGGCAGTGCCGAGAAATGCAGGTTTTGCGAAGACCTTGGCGCTACAAACGCCATCAATTATAACGAAGAAAATTTTGCAGATGCGATAGCTAAACTAACTGATAACAAAGGCGTAGATGTGATACTGGATATGATAGGTGGCCCCTACACCCCATTAAATATTAAATGCCTTGCTATCGAAGGCAGACTGGTGCACATTAATACCATGAAGGGTAAAAAAGTAGAAATTGACCTGAGTGAGGTTATGCGTAAACGACTAACCATTACAGGATCAATGCTGCGCTCACGCGATGTTGGGTTTAAAACAGCTATAGCCCACAATCTGGAGCAGCATATTTGGCCATTACTGGCATCGGGCAAAATAAAACCCGTTATTTATAAAATATTTGCTGCGGATGAAGCCGCCAAAGCCCATGCACTGATGGAAAGCAGTGGACATATGGGGAAAATAGTTATCAGTTGGCAGTAGGGAGTTTGCAGTTAGCAATAAATAGTTTAAAGCAGGTAGTTGGCAGATTGCATTTACGTGCAAACTGCCAACTATTTACTGCAAACTGCTTAATTAGGGAACTTAACCCCGCGGTAGTTTGAAATATTTACTGCCGGGATGGTAGAGCCGTAGTTGGAATTGATCGCTTTAATAAACTCGTTTGCTACAATGGCATAACCACGTGGCGTTAAGTGGACCCCATCCAGCGAGAAGATCCCACCGCTGATATAGCTCGAATTTGCACTTACACCATCTATTAATACACCATTCGCTTTAACACCATTTAAAAAAGTAAAGGCATCAAACACAGCTAAGCCTTTTGTAGCGGCTACTGCTTTAATGGTTTTATTATAATCAGTAACATAATCTTTCACTAATACCGACTCATTATTATCCAATATATATTGGTTCTCAATAGGTGCATAAGGCGTTAAACCATAAGGCACCATACCGACCGGAGATGTCACCATTTGGCCGATCTTTGCAGTAGGAAATGTCAACACGATAAGATCTGCCGCTGTAGCCGCGCGTGGGACATAGTTGGTATTAGTGATGTCTGCCGATGCACGTGCACTAATGTAAAGCGCCTGTACTTGTGGGTTAGCTTTTTGCACACCGGCTAAAATAGCACCAATAGTAACGGTTGTAAAGTATGGTACTGATGTAACATCAGGTATGGTAGCAACCGCGCCTCTGGCACCTTTTGCTGTCAATTTAGCTATAGATAAAGTGTATAGCTGTGCAAATTGAGTCTTATCAGTCAATGCATCGCCTGCACCGCCGCTTGTAGCATAGCCTAATGCATCGTTGTTACCCAACCAATCGGTAAAAAAGGTAAAATCTTTAGCGGTAACAAAATCAAGGTAAGTGATATTGTTTGTTGGCGGGTTGCCCGGTAGCAAACGCTCAAAAAACGGGTTTAAATTACCATAAGGCGCGTAAGTTATCTGCTGTAACTTAATGCCTGGTACGCCGTAGTTATTTAGGTCGCCGCTATATTTGGTTAGTAAAGTTACATTTCCAAAACCCGGGATAGTTACCTGGCCGCGTACTGCATTATTCTCGGTAACGGTAGCAGTAATTGGCGTACCTGTCGCGCTAAAACCTGTAAGTTTAAGGTAGGTAGAGCCGCTTGCCTGTGCTTCGTTAAATAGCGGCTGGGTAAAGGTACCACCGCCAACTATAGCCATTTGTTTGGCAATGATGCTTGGGTAAGAATTTTGCTGCCCTTCCAGGTATAAGCCGTTATCCGCGTAGCCAGCGGTTAACGAGTTCCCTACTGCTATGTAGCGGGTAAAATCGGCATTGCCTTCGCTTTTCTTAGGGCTTTCAAAATTGGGTTTACAGCCTGTAAATAATACAAGCGCTGCAGATATGTATATGTATTTATTTAACGTTTTCATGCTAAAGGATATTACCAGTGGTAAGAAATTGAAACACCCGGGATATAAACATTGCTTTTGAATGTGCCCGATAAATTAGATTCGATATTAGTTTGGAAACGAGAGAACAAGTGTTCGTACTCGAAAGAAAGATCAAGATCCAGTTTGCGTGTAAGCTTGTAGCCTAAACCCGCTGTTAAGTAATAGCGGTTAGCATCGGGTACCTCTGGCGTTACATAACCGTCTTTTACTGCGGTGCTGGCATAACCGCCACCAAGGCGCACGGCAACTTTGTCACTTGTTTTGTACTGCGCGCCACCTCTTAAGCTAAACGCGTCTTTATAATTACGTGGCGAGTAAGTATCAGCTAAAGTAGCGGTGTTTGATGTATAATCGAACGCGAGCGCTTTGTATGAATGCCATCCCACAAAATTCGCATCGAAAGCCAAAGTCCATTTTGTATCAGGTGTATAGCCAAAACCTATTGAAGCATTTGCCGGCAACGGGATGCCTGCTTTAAAATAATTTGGTTGCGGGAAGTTCGCCTGCAGCGAGTTAGCCACGCTAAAGAAGGCATCACCCTTTTTAATGGTAGTATTAACCCGCGAACGGTAATCTAAACCAATGGTAAATTTATTGCTTGGCTTAATAAAGATACCAGCATTCCAGCCGTAGCCGCGGCCACCGCCTGTTAAACGGGCCTGGCCGTGGTTACCGTCGGGCCCGCTCACCGGGATAGCACGTTGCAGGTCAACCGATGCGTGGTTGTAAACAAAGCCTGCACCTACGCTTAGGTAATCGGTAAGTTTATAACTAACCGTCGGCTGGAAAAATATCGCCTTAAGATCAAGGCTCTCCAATACGTATTTTCCCTGCCAGTTGCTTCCCCAATCCGTTAAGCCACCAAACGGGGTGTAAACGCCAAGGCCTACTTTCCAGCGGGCACCTTTAGGGCCCCATACGACATAAGCGTTAAAGGGAGTAGCTACTTTTTCTTTGGTAAACGCAGTACCCGAAGCGCCTGCACCCTGGAAACCCGACTTAAAAAACAGCGGGCTTATACCTGCCTGCAAATAGTTTTCAGATAACATCGCCATTGCGCCGGGGTTAAAAACAACCGAAGCACCATCCTGCGACAAGCCGGTACCGGTGTGGCCCATGCCTATTTGTTTTTGACCATTTAGGTTAACCATAAAACCCTGGGCATAGATAACGCCGGGGGCTAACCACATTAATAGCAGTAGAAGTTTTTTCATTTAATACGTTAAGAGGCTGTAAAGCCGGTTTTAAAATTGGTGAACAAAACTACAAAATTGTCCCTGAAAAATTTCACAGAAATTTCTTCACTTAACTATTTAAATATTTGGCAATAAACCTTAACTTTGCGCCTCTGAAATAGTACCGTTTTGTATAGAGCGCATCTGTTTCATCATAAATTATTTAAAATACCAGGTTATATATGCCAAACATTGGAAAAATATCAAGGATCATCGGTCCGGTAGTTGACGTAAGTTTCGCTGATGATGCACATCTTCCTAAGATCTACGATGCGCTTGAGATCACAAAAGACAACGGACAGAAAATCATTTTGGAAGTTCAGCAACATTTAGGTGAAGACCGTGTGCGTGCAATCGCGATGGACTCTACCGACGGCTTGCTGCGCGGAATGAAAGTTTTAGATACTGCTGCAGCTATAAAAATGCCGGTTGGTGAGCAAATAAAAGGCCGTGTATTTAACGTAGTTGGTGATGCAATTGATGGTATTCCTGATCTTGACAAAACGAATGGCCGTTCTATCCACGCTACCCCTCCACGTTTCGAAGATCTATCTACTGAAACTGAGGCCTTGTTTACAGGTATCAAAGTTATTGACCTTTTAGAGCCATACGTAAAAGGTGGTAAAATTGGTTTATTTGGTGGTGCCGGTGTTGGTAAAACAGTATTAATTCAAGAACTGATCAATAACATCGCGAAAGCTTATGCAGGTTTATCTGTATTTGCCGGTGTAGGTGAGCGTACCCGTGAAGGTAACGACTTACTACGCGAGATGCTTGAATCGGGCATTATAAAATATGGCGATGCGTTTATGCATTCAATGGAAGCCGGTGGATGGGATCTTTCTAAGATCGACCCTGAGGCTTTGAAAGAATCAAAAGCAACATTCGTATTCGGCCAAATGAACGAGCCCCCGGGTGCACGTGCACGTGTGGCACTTTCTGGTCTTACCCTTGCAGAATATTTCCGCGATGGTGATGAGGATGGTAAAGGCCGTGATATCTTATTCTTTATCGATAACATCTTCCGCTTTACACAAGCGGGCTCTGAGGTATCGGCATTATTAGGTCGTATGCCATCAGCAGTAGGTTACCAGCCAACACTGGCTACCGAGATGGGTACCATGCAAGAGCGTATCACTTCAACAAAACGTGGTTCAATTACATCTGTACAGGCCGTTTACGTACCTGCGGATGATTTAACTGACCCTGCACCGGCAACAACATTTGCTCACTTAGATGCTACAACCGTACTTTCACGTAAAATTGCCGAGCTTGGTATTTACCCTGCGGTGGATCCACTGGATTCTACCTCACGGATCCTTAGCGCAGCTATCTTAGGTGATGAGCATTACAATACAGCTCAACGCGTTAAAGAAACATTGCAACGTTACAAAGAGCTTCAGGATATCATCGCCATCTTAGGTATGGATGAGCTTTCTGAAGAAGATAAATTGGTTGTATCACGCGCACGCCGTGTTCAGCGTTTCTTATCACAACCATTCTTTGTTGCTGAGCAGTTCACCGGTTTAAAAGGTGTATTGGTTGACATTAAAGACACCATTAAAGGTTTCAACATGATCATGGATGGCGAAGTTGATGAGTACCCCGAAGCAGCATTTAACCTTGTAGGCAGCATTGAAGATGCTATTGAAAAAGGTAAAAAATTATTGGCTGAAGCTAATAATTAGTAGCAAGTATATAGTATCAAGTAGTAAGACATTCTTACCGCTTGATACTCTAAATATTACTTGATACTTGATACTAATTACTTGATACCAAACAGATGACATTAGAAATTCTTACTCCTGATAAAAAGATCTACGAAGGCGAGGCTACCTCGGTTACCTTACCCGGTACATTAGGATTTTTAGAGATCTTGAATAACCATGCCCCTATCATTTCTACTTTAAACGATGGTAAATTAACCATCCGCGGTGCCGCGGGTACAAAAGAAGAAATATTTTTCATCCAGGGCGGTGTGGTAGAAGCCTTAAACAATAAGGTTACCGTATTGGCGGAGGGTATTATTATTAAATAGAACTTTTTATACTGATATATGGAAAGTCCGGTCAGTATTTGACCGGACTTTTTTTACTTAGAAGCAACTTTTAAAAAAACTCTTTTTAACACACCATTTTTTTCTATCGATTTGACTTTTATCGTCAAAAACTCACTACCCTTTTTATAAAAAACGCGGTTATGTATTTTTTTTATGTACCCTAATAAAAACTCACCTTTAAAGACCTGCACCGCTTTGCTATCACTATCTATAGAAACATTTTTAAAAGTAAGGGTGTCTCCAACTTCAAGTTTATCGCTGTCAATTTTTGTTATACTAAGACCTGCCAAATCAGTGACAAAGCATAACTTTTTTGAGGGATTAAAATCAGCTAAAATTTCAAAGTTATCTGTTGGTACCCAAGCTTGTGTGTAAGCAATTAAATACACTTTATCATCAGTTTTAGTCAGCGGTATCTCCCAAAACTTTAAAAAATTACCTATGTCACCTCTCTCTGATTTTATAAGGCGCTGAGAAAAAATTTCTATAACGTTATCGGTATAAATTTTTTCTAAATCCGGAAATTCAACATACGGTGTAAATCCTTCTTTTTTAGCTCTTTCAACAGCATCATTAATATATGAAAAAGTCGTAGCATTATTCTTGATTTTAATTACCCCAACTATGTGTCGAGAATAACCAAAACCTTTTCGCCAACTTAAATATAAATAACCGAATGAACGCATATTAAAACTGAATACTGACTAACCTCTTATAACGCAAAGTTATCAATTTTGTTAGGAACTCTTTCCGATGCTCTGATAATTTAAAATCTTTAAATTCTGGAGGTACATCTTTGTCTACATTATAAATTATAGAACGGATTTTTTCCTCATTAAATCTTTCTTTAAATAGATTTAATGTTTCTTTTCCTTTGTCTGAACTTTTGATGAGTTCCCTAACCAATTCAAAGTGTTTCAATTTGTTGCCCAACCAATGAATTTCAGATTTACCCCTGTTGATGTAAGCTTCGAACTGTATATTATCTTTAAGCATTATTGAAATTTTATTGTCATCATGTTCTCTTGCTAGACTACTACCACTATCGTAAATCGGAGAAAATCTTATTTTTTCAGTGGCTATTCCGATAAGCGTTGACAAACTATCTTTTTCAGAATATCTATAACCTCGTTTACTAAACAAATTGTATACATCCCGTAGTTTATTTTTAACATAACTTCCTGTTTGAAAAATATCACTATTTCCAATCTTAGTTTGCACATCAGCATGTCCTACGATAACACCCCAATTCTCTTGATGGCGGTCACCATTCCCAATTAATGCATCAAATACAATGATTTCATCTATATCAGGAACAAAATAATCCAGTTTGAAATATTTTAAAGCTTCCTTAATATATTGATAGGAATACAATGGTTGATGCTCTTTAGACTTCGGATCATACATATTATTATAACCAACCAAATAATTGACGCCCTCAATTAATCTTTCCTTTTCTGAATTTATCATTGATTGACTTATGCATCCAATTATATTATCTTTAATTGCAACATCATATTTCAACATATTTAATCCGAGTAATTGGCCTATTTCAGAAGCAATAATCTCAGACCAAAACTCAAAACGATAATCTTTGCCCGGTTTATTTAATGAGGTTTTAAAATAATAATTGTATCCTTCGGGAGATTCTAATAAACTCTTTTCTCGAGTTCCTCCAGTGCTGAAATATGATTTTTCATTCCAATCTGTTACAAGTAAAATCTCAGGCATCTATTTTGAATAGTTAACAAGGTTTATAAAGGAACAAAAAAAAACTTACACTACATTATAACCAGCCTTATCTAAAGACAACTTTTGCCACCCAATCACCCATTTCACGCCGAAATTTTAAATATTGCTATGCATGCATAAAAAACATACCGAATACCGTTTTAAACTTTGGTATAAATTAATAAAAATTAAATTCTATATTTATGGAGTATAAACAAATTAAATACCGATAATTTAAATTAATCAATATAAAATACTTATTTAAAATAAATTTTTAATGCCTTGTTATTCCATAAGGCTATATCTAACTTACGAATACACAATACAACCAAAATCGTTAACGCCGTGTTCGGCGGGCACGATGGATAAAAACGTTTCATAAAAATGAGTTCATCATCAGATACTACAAATACTGTAGAAATAAATAAGTACAGTAAAACCTTTACCCAGGATGAAACCCAACCTGCGGCGAAAGCCATGCTTTACGGGATAGGCCTTACAGATGATGACATGCAAAAAGCACAGGTTGGCGTTGCCAGCATGGGTTACGATGGTAACACGTGTAACATGCACCTTAACGATCTTGCCAAATTGGTTAAACAGGGTATTTGGGATGAAGATATGGTGGGCCTGATATTCCACACCATCGGCGTAAGCGACGGCATGAGCAACGGTACCGAAGGTATGCGCTACTCGCTAATGAGCCGCGATATTATCGCCGACTCTATCGAAGCGGTTACCGGTGCGCAATATTATGATGGATTAATAACCCTGCCGGGCTGTGATAAGAATATGCCGGGCTCTATCATGGCAATGGGCCGTTTAAACCGCCCCTCTATTATGGTATATGGTGGAACAATAAAACCGGGCCACTGGAAAGGTGAAGACCTTAATATCGTATCGGCTTTTGAAGCTTTAGGTAAAAAGATAGCAGGGCAAATTACTCCCGAAGATTTTATTGGTGTTATAAAAAATGCCTGTCCAAGCGCGGGTGCCTGTGGTGGTATTTACACGGCTAATACCATGGCTGCCGCTATCGAGGCATTGGGCATGAGTTTGCCTTACTCCTCATCAAACCCAGCTTTAAGCGATGATAAAAAAGCAGAGTGTTTGGCTGCCGGCAAAGCCATTAAAATACTTTTAGAAAAAGACATCAAACCATCAGACATTATGACCCGTGCGGCTTTCGAGAACGCGATAGTGATCATTATGGTTCTTGGAGGTTCTACCAACGCGGTATTGCACTTAATTGCTATGGCCAAAAGTGTTGGCGTCAGAGTAACCCAGGATGATTTTCAAACCGTAAGTAACCGCATCCCGGTACTGGCCGATATGAAGCCCAGCGGTAAATACATGATGGAAGACCTGCATAACATTGGCGGCGTACCCGCAGTGATGAAATATTGCCTTGCACAAGGCTGGCTTGACGGCAGTTGCCTTACTGTAACAGGTAAAACTATCGCCGAAAATTTAGAAACCGTTCCTGCATTGGATTTCGATGCGCAAAAGATCATATTACCTGTAGAGCATGCTATAAAAGCGACCGGTCATTTACAGATTCTTTACGGCAACCTTGCTGAAGGCGGAAGCGTTGCCAAGATTACCGGTAAAGAGGGCACTAGCTTTGAAGGCCCTGCCCGTGTATTTGATGGAGAATTTGAGCTGATCCACGGCATTACAAGCGGCTTTGTTAAAAAAGGCGATGTAGTGGTTATCCGTAATGTAGGCCCTAAGGGCGCGCCGGGCATGCCCGAAATGCTGAAACCAACCTCTGCCATATTTGGCGCGGGCTTGGGTAGTTCGGTAGCGCTAATTACCGATGGCCGTTTTAGTGGTGGCACACACGGTTTCGTGGTAGGCCACATTACACCAGAGGCTTATGACGGTGGTGGCATTGCCTTTGTAAAAGACGAAGACAGGATCTTTATTGATGCGATAAACCGCACCATTAACGTAATGATAAGCGACGAAGAATTTGCCGCCCGCAAAGCCGCCTGGAAACAACCGGCCCTAAAAGTAAGCAAAGGGCTTTTATACCGCTACGCCAAAACCGTAAGCAATGCTGCTGAAGGTTGCGTAACAGATGAAATGCCGTAATTAGATTAAGATTAAAAGATAAAAGAACAGAATAAAATCGGTGTAATCAAAAGCATCGGCGTAATCAAAGAATAATGGAAACACAAACAATCACACAACAAATCGGTGAAATCGAAGAGCAATCGGTGAAATCACCAGTAGTACAACTATCAGGATCGGAAGCATTATTAGAAGCCCTGATCGTGGAAGGTGTGGATACCATTTTTGGTTACCCCGGCGGTGCTATTATGCCAATTTATGATGCTTTGTATGATTACAGCGACAAACTAAACCACATCCTTGTGCGCCACGAGCAAGGTGGCATACATGCCGGTCAGGGTTACGCGCGTTCATCGGGCAAGGTAGGTGTTGTTTTTGCGACCAGCGGCCCCGGTGCCACCAACTTAGTCACCGGTTTAGCCGATGCGCAGATAGACAGCACACCGCTGGTTTGTATCACCGGCCAGGTATTCGCACACCTTTTAGGTACGGATGCCTTCCAGGAAACAGATGTAATAAACATTACAACACCTGTTACTAAATGGAATTATCAGGTAACCGATGCTACTGAGATCCCCGAGGTGCTTGCTAAGGCATTTTACATTGCCAAAAGCGGCCGTCCCGGCCCGGTATTGATAGACATTACCAAGAACGCGCAAATCCAGAAATTCGATTACGAAGGCTATATTAAATGTAACCACATCCGTAGCTACAGGCCAAAACCTATTGTTCGCCCGCAGTATATACAAGAGGCTGCCGAACTGATCAATGCTGCCAAAAAACCATTTATATTATGGGGACAAGGCGTAATATTAGGTAGTGCCGAGCAGGAGTTTAAAACTTTTGTTGAAAAGAGCGGCATCCCCGCTGCATGGACCATCCTTGGTGCGGGCGCTATCCCCACAGACCATCCACAAAACGTAGGTATGCTGGGTATGCACGGCAACTACGGGCCAAATGTGCTAACTAACGAGTGTGATGTATTGATCGCTATAGGTATGCGTTTTGACGACCGCGTAACAGGCCGCCTTGATAAGTATGCCAGGCAGGCAAAGGTGATCCATTTGGATATTGACCCTGCCGAGATAGACAAAAATGTAAAATCCACCGTGCCTGTTTGGGGCGATTGTAAAGAGACCATCCCAATGCTTACCGCGTTGGTAGAAGAAAAACAGCACACGGAATGGCTTGATAAATTCAACGATTACACCCGCCAGGAAGTTGAGCAGGTTATCCATAATGAACTTAACCCCACCACCGGCGAAATGACAATGGGCGAAGTGATCAAACAATTAAACGAGATCACCAAAGGTGAAGCAATTATTGTTACCGATGTAGGCCAGCATCAAATGGTGGCTTGCCGTTACGCGCAATTCAACAACACGCGCAGCAACGTTACCAGCGGTGGTTTAGGCACCATGGGCTTTGCTCTGCCTGCAGCCATCGGCGCTAAGTTTGGCGCGCAAGACCGTACCGTCGTTGCCATTATTGGCGACGGTGGTTTCCAGATGACCTGCCAGGAACTGGGTACTATTATGCAAAGCGGCATAGATGTAAAGATCATCATCCTGAACAATCGTTTCCTGGGCATGGTTCGCCAATGGCAGGAACTGTTCAACTCGCGCCGTTACTCGTTCGTGGATATCCAAAGCCCCGATTTTGTGGCATTGGCTGCGGCTTACCGCATCCCCGGCAAAGTGATAGATGACCGTAAGGACCTGCCATCAGCATTAAACGAAATGTTAAATAACCCCGGCTCGTTCCTTTTAGAAGTAATGGTTACCAAAGAGAACAACGTGTTTCCGATGGTACCGCAAGGTTGCAGTGTAAGCGAGATCAGGTTAAAGTAAAAAGAGGCCCCACCCAGCCTCTCGAAAGAGAGGAGCAAAAACAAAAAACAACATGGAAACTCAGGATAACGAAAAGCAGGAATTTAACATAACGGTTTACACAGAAAACCAGATAGGTTTGCTTAACCGCATTGCCATCATATTCACGCGTCGTAAAATAAATATCGATAGTTTGAACACCTCTCCTTCTGAGATCGAGAGCATCCACCGTTTTAACATCGTGATAACCGAATCTGAAGAGGTGGTGCGCAAGCTAACCCGCCAGATAGAAAAACAGGTAGAGGTATTGAAAGTATATTACCACACCAATGCCGATGTTATTTGGCAGGAACTGGCCTTGTACAAGGTCTCTACCGATGTTATTGCCGAGAAGGTAAGCGTAGAACGTTTGCTGCGTGAAAATGGCGCACGTGTGGTGGTTTTACGTAAGGACTATACCGTGTTTGAAACCACAGGCCATCGCGAAGAAACTGATAATCTGATCAGCATTTTACAACCTTACGGGCTTATTGAATTTGTACGCAGCGCACGTGTAGCCATCATAAAAAATAGCGAAGGATTTAACAGCAAACTGCGCGAATTTGAAAGGCTTGAACCGGGCGAGGACGTTATTGAGAACGAATACCTTAATAAAGGGCAAAAAGTATTTACAATGTAAATGCGAAGAGCCAAGAATAGGACAGAAAACAGAACGAATTATAAATCACAATAAAAGAGTAAATCTGTGAGATCATCTAAATCGGTGAAATCGCAAAAAATCAAAAAACCAAAACAATGGCAAAACTAAATTTCGGCGGTAGTGAAGAAAATGTAGTAACCCGCGAAGAGTTCCCTTTAGCAAAAGCTCAGGACGTATTAAAGGATGAAGTTGTAGCAGTAATTGGCTATGGCGTTCAGGGTCCGGGCCAGGCGCTCAACCAAAAAGACAATGGCATTAACGTAATTGTTGGCCAGCGTAAAGGCACAAAAACATGGGATAAAGCAATTAACGATGGCTTTGTACCCGGCGAAACCCTTTTTGAAATTGAAGAAGCCCTTGAAAGAGGAACCGTAATTTGCTATTTATTAAGCGATGCTGCACAGATAGCTTTATGGCCAACTGTTAAAAAACACTTAACCCCGGGTAAAGCACTTTATTTCTCTCACGGTTTTGGTATCACTTTTAATGAGCAAACCGGCATTATCCCGCCTGCGGATGTGGATGTATTTTTGGTTGCCCCTAAAGGTTCGGGTACGTCATTACGCCGTATGTTCTTGCAAGGCCGTGGCTTAAACTCAAGCTACGCGATCTTCCAGGATGCTACGGGCAAAGCTTTTGAGCGTGTTATCGCCTTAGGTATTGCTGTTGGTAGCGGTTACCTGTTCGAAACAGATTTCCGTAAAGAAGTTTACAGCGATTTAACCGGCGAGCGTGGTACGCTAATGGGCTGTATCCAGGGTATTTTTGCTGCACAGTACGAAGTTTTGCGTGCTAACGGCCACTCACCTTCAGAATCGTTCAACGAAACAGTTGAAGAGCTTACCCAATCGCTAATGCCGTTAGTTGCAGAGAACGGTATGGACTGGATGTACGCAAATTGTTCAACCACTGCACAACGCGGCGCTTTAGACTGGTGGAAAAAATTCCGTGATGCCACTAAACCGGTATTTGAAGACCTATACAAAAGCGTTGCAACCGGTGTTGAATCACAAAAATCTATCGATAGCAACAGTAAGGATGATTACCGTGAAAAATTAGACGCGGAATTGAAAGAATTACGCGACAGCGAATTATGGCAGGCAGGCAAAACAGTACGTAGTTTACGCCCCGAAAACCAGGCTGTAGAAGCATAATTAGTATTTGGTAGTTAGTATCAAGTAGCAAGACTTAACTGCAAATTGATACTAACTACTACTATCATAACGTAGCACTTGTATCTTATCAACAATATTTACTTGATACTTGATACTAACTACTTGATACTTTAAAAAAAATGGGACAAACATTATTCGACAAAATTTGGGATGCGCACGTCGTCAGTAGCAACGAGGGCTTTCCCGATATTTTATACATCGATACACACTTCATTCATGAGGTAACCAGCCCGCAGGCATTTGATGGTTTGCGCACAAGGGGGTTACCGGTTTTCAGGCCCCAACAAACCGTTGCCACGGCCGATCACAACGTCCCTACCTGGGACCAGCACTTACCCATTAAAGAAGAACTTTCCCGATACCAGGTTGATATGCTCACCAAAAACTGCGCAGAGTTCGGCATCGAGCTTTACGGTTTAGGGCATCCATTCCAGGGTATCGTCCACGTTATAGGCCCCGAGTTGGGCATCACCCGTCCCGGTGGCACATATGTTTGTGGTGACAGCCATACTTCAACACACGGCGCCTTTGGTGCAATAGCGTTTGGTATAGGCACATCACAGGTAGAGCAGGTTATGGCTACCCAATGTTTACTTCAACAACGCCCTAAAAGGATGAAAATTGAAGTGAACGGCAAATTACAAAAAGGCGTTGGCGCAAAAGATATCATCCTGTACATCATCGCGCAAATCTCTGCCGCGGGCGGTACGGGTTACGCGGTAGAATATGCCGGCGATACCATCCGTGGGTTAAGCATGGAAGGGCGCATGACCATCTGTAACATGAGCATCGAAATGGGTGCGCGTTGCGGATTGATAGCGCCAGACGAAACTACCATAAATTACGTAGAAGGCCGCGAATTTGCCCCAAAAGGCGAAGAGTGGGATAAGGCAGCAGCTTACTGGCAAACTTTATACTCTGATGAAGATGCAGATTTTGACAGTGTACTAACCTTCAATGCCGAAGATATTGAACCAATGATCACCTACGGTACCAATCCGGGTATGGGCATTGGTGTTACACAGCACGTTCCCGAAACTGCTTCGTTCGAACAGAAAGAGCAAGGCTCATACAAAAAAGCCCTTGACTACATGGGCCTGCATGACGATGAATCGCTTTTAGGCAAACCTATCGATTACGTGTTTATCGGCAGCTGTACCAACAGCCGTATCGAAGATTTGCGCGAAGTTGCCCAGTTCGTTAAAGGCAAACACAAGGCAGATAATGTAGTGGTTTGGGTGGTACCAGGGTCGAAACAAGTACAGGAACAAGCCATTCGGGAAGGCCTTGATAAGATCTTTGACGCGGCAGGTTTCCCATTACGCGAACCGGGCTGCAGCGCATGTTTAGGTATGAATGAAGATAAGATCCCGGCAGGTAAATACTGTGTATCAACCTCCAACAGAAATTTCGAAGGCAGGCAAGGGCCAAACTCGCGTACCTTCCTGGCAAGCCCGTTAACCGCGGCAGCCAGTGCAATTACAGGAGTTGTTACAGATATCCGTTCATTTCTTAATCAGGAGGAATTAGTGTAATGTCAACTAAAATATTTAAACACATACAAACCAGCGTGGTGCCTCTGCCGATCGAAAATATCGATACGGACCAGATCATCCCTGCCCGGTTTTTAAAGGCCACCACCCGTGAGGGTTTTGGCAATAACCTATTTCGCGATTGGCGTTTTGATAACGACGGCAACCCTAAACAAGACTTTGTACTTAACGAGCCGAAATACAGCGGCAAGATCCTGGTAGCAGGCAAAAATTTTGGTTGCGGCAGTAGCCGTGAACATGCCGCCTGGGCCATTGCCGATTATGGTTTTGACGCCGTAGTAAGCAGTTTCTTCGCTGATATATTTAAAGGTAACGCGTTAAACAACGGATTGCTGCCGGTACAGGTGAGCGATGATTTCCTGAAAAAGTTGTTCGAGGTTATCGATGCCGACCCGCATGCCGAAGTGGAGATAGACCTGGTTGACCAGTTCATCAAAATCGTTAAAACAGGCGAGCAGGAAAACTTTGAGGTTAACCCTTACAAAAAAGCCTGCATGACCAATGGGTACGATGATATTGACTACATCCTGAGCAAAAAGGAATTAGTTGTGGAATTTGAACAGAGGTAACAGGTTAAAGCTGAAAACTAAATGAACAAGTGAAATAATGAACCAAAACAAAGAGATAAAACGGGAAGGGAAAGGCACCGCTAAGTTATTTGACGAGCGCAGTCTTGAAGCCGACTATTCCACGCTACCTCCCCTGCTTAAGCAAGGCTGGCGCGTGCTGGATATCGGTTGCGGAACCGGGGCTATCTCTAAGGGCATAGCCCAAAAGGTTGGTTCGGAAGGGCACGTAACGGGGATAGATAATACGCCATACTTTATTGAAAGCGGTAAAGAAACTTATGCTGATGTTACTAATTTGGAATTGCTTAATGCCGACCTGTTCACGTTTGAGCCAAAAGAAAAATTCGATCTTATAGTAGCCGCGAGGGTACTGCAATGGTTGAGCAACCCGCAGGAGGCTGTGGTGAAATTAACAAGTATGCTAAAGCCGGGTGGCACATTATCCGTTTTGGATTATAACCACGAAGCTTTGGAGTGGCAGCCAGATCCACCTGCAAGTATGCGCCAGTATTACGCCACCTTTTTAAGATGGCGCGGCGACGCGGGCATGAACAACCACATTGCCGAAGACCTGCCCGGTTACTTTACCGAAGCTGGTTTAAGCCAGGTTGAGGTTTTAGATGCAAATGAATATTACAAAAAGGGAGATGCAAACTTCCTGTCGAAGATAGGGATCTGGTCGTCGGTAGCTAAATCAACCCAGATGGTTGAGGAAGGTTACATAACAGATGATGACCGCTTGAAGGCCATCGATGATTATAACAAATGGATTGAAAGCGACGCGCAACTGATGGTGATGAAACTAAAAGAAGTGCGCGGGACTAACGTATAAAACACAATGGGAGTTAAAAAACACATATTAGTAATACCCGGTGATGGTATTGGGCCTGAGGTTACCACCTGGGGTAAAGCCGTATTAGAAAAGATTGGTGTCGATTTTGGCCATGAGTTCACTTTTGACGAAGCCCTGATGGGCCACGCAGGAATTGAAGCAACAGGCAACCCATTGCCAGATGAAACATTAGCAAAAGCCAAAGCAAGTGATGCCATCCTTTTCGGTGCCATCGGTCATATCAAATACGATAACGATCCATCTGCAAAAGTACGCCCGGAGCAAGGATTATTGAAGATACGTAAGGAACTTGGCTTGTACGCCAACCTACGCCCTATCATGCTTTTTGATGAGCTGTTGGATGCATCAAGCTTAAAGCCTGAGATACTAAAGGGAACAGATATCCTGTTCTTTCGTGAATTGACCGGCGACGTTTATTTTGGCGAAAAGAAACGCAGTGAAGATCGTAATACTGCTTCCGATCTGATGATCTATCATCGATATGAAGTAGAGCGCATCGCTATAAAAGCATTTGAAGCAGCCCGTGTACGTGGCAAAAGGCTCTGCTCGGTAGATAAGGCAAATGTGCTGGAATCATCACGCCTTTGGCGCGAGGTGGTACAAGAACTTGCCAAGCAATACCCCGATGTAGAGACCGAACACATGTTTATTGACAACGCAGCCATGCAGTTGGTTAAAAATCCTAAAAAGTTTGATGTGGTATTAACCGCCAACCTTTTTGGTGATATCCTTACTGATGAAGCTTCGCAAATAGCAGGCTCTATGGGGATGCTGGCATCCGCGTCAATTGGTGATGGTACGGGTTTCTTTGAGCCTATCCACGGTTCGGCACATGATATTGCCGGTCAGGATAAAGCTAATCCGCTCGCATCAATGTTATCGATAGCCCTGATGTTAGAGATTGCCTTCGGCCTTAAAGATGAAGCTAAAAAGATAACCGACGCTATAGACAAAACTTTAAAAGACGGCTACCGCACCGGCGACATTGCTGACGTTAATACCGACAAAAGCAAAATATTAGGCACAAAAGCCATGGGGCAAAAAGTATTGGAATACTTGTAGTGAGATGTGCAGATGCGAAAGTATGCAGATGGGCAAATGAGCTACCCCAATGAACTAATCAACCATTGAACAAATTAACTACAATGAAATGGAACGCTGAATTATATGACGACAAACATTCCTTCGTATTTCAATACGGAGAGAATGTGCTGGAATTACTTAATGCGAAACCGGGCGAGCATATCCTCGACCTTGGTTGCGGTACCGGCTATTTAACCAGCGAGATCCAAAAACGTGGCTGCGTGGCAACAGGCATTGATGCATCGCCTGAGATGATTGAGAAAGCGCGTGCAACTTACCATAACGCAGATTTCTTTGTTGCCGATGGCGCTGACTTTGATTTCGACGATAAGTTTGATGCCGTGTTTTCTAACGCTGCGCTGCACTGGATAAAAAATGCCGATGGTGGTATCAGATCGGTTTATAATGCATTGAAACCCGGCGGCCGTTTTGTAGCCGAAATGGGTGGTAAAGGCAACGTGCAACAAATGGTTGCTGCAACTACATTAGTATTAAATAAGCATGGATATACAATACCACAGGACGGTAACCCATGGTATTTCCCATCGACTGCAGAATATGCTACCAAACTGGAAGCAGCAGGTTTTAGGGTAACATTTGCAGCACATTTCGACCGTAAAACGCAACTTCAGGATGGGCACCAGGGTGTAACCAAGTGGTTAACCATGTTTGGCTCATCATTTTTTGCAGAAGTACCGGAAGATAAACTATTACAAATATTAAATGAAATTGCCGACGAACTTGAGCCCCACTATAACGATAACGGGCAATGGTACTCGGATTATAAGAGATTAAGATTTACAGCAATTAAAGAGTAGCAAGTACATAGTATCAAGTATCGAGACCTAAAACTCGGCACATGATACCAAAATCTTGATACTTGATACTAACTACTTGATACTAAAAAAGAAAATTATGTTACACGATCCTAACCGCGTTTACGTTTTTGATACTACGCTTCGCGATGGCGAACAGGTACCGGGGTGCCAATTAACAACCCCCGAAAAGATCGATATAGCCCGCGAACTGGAAACACTGGGCGTAGATATTATAGAAGCAGGTTTCCCCGTGTCAAGCCCGGGCGATTTTATGAGTGTCGTAGAGATCTCTAAAGCCGTAAAAGAGCCCGTTGTTTGCGCGCTTACCAGGGCCAACAAAACAGATATTGATGTAGCAGTAGAGTCCTTGAAATATGCGAAACGCCCGCGAATCCACACAGGAATTGGGTCGTCAGACCAGCACATTAAACACAAATTCAACAGCACCCGCGAAGAAATTTTAGAGCGTGCGGTTGAAGCTGTTAGGTACGCCAAAAAATCTGTAGAGGATATCGAGTTCTATGCAGAAGATGCCGGCCGTGCCGATTCTGCATTTTTAGCCCAAATGGTTGAAGCGGTAATTGCCGCGGGTGCAACCGTGGTAAACATCCCCGATACCAACGGCTACTGCCTGCCAGACCAGTACGGCGCTAAGATCAAATATCTGAAAGAGCATGTTAAAAATATCGACCAGGCCATTATCTCGGTACATTGCCATAATGACCTTGGCCTGGCAACGGCTAATTCTATTGCCGGCCTACAAAACGGTGCCCGCCAGATAGAAGGCACCATCAACGGCATTGGTGAGCGTGCAGGTAATACCTCTATCGAAGAGGTGGTAATGATCCTGAAAACACATGCGATACTTGGCTTGCATACCAATGTAAACAGCAAAAACTTTTTTGAAATGAGCCGCATGATCAGCAGCCAAATGCGTATGCCGGTGCAGCCAAACAAGGCTATTGTGGGTAGCAATGCATTTGCACACAGCAGTGGAATTCACCAGGATGGCTTTTTGAAGAACCGTGAGAACTATGAGATCATTCGCCCGGAGGATGTTGGTTTTCCAAGCGCGAGCATTGTGTTGACTGCACGTAGTGGACGCCATGCGCTTAAATTCCATTTGGAAAGATTAGGCCATAAATTAGATAAAGACGAACTATACGAGGTTTACAAAACCTTTTTAACGCTTGCTGATGCCAAGTTGGATATAAATGATGACGACCTGCAAGGCCTTATGGCGCACAGGTTGGTAAAGAACTAAGTGATGGATACAGCAACGGAAGTACATTTGGATTTTGAAGCGGCCTACGAGCGTCTTAAAGATGTGGTAAAGCATACCCCTTTGGAGTATAACGAGGGGCTGTCGGCAAAATACGAATGCAAAATATATTTAAAACGCGAAGACCTGCAGATAGTACGCTCTTACAAATTACGCGGGGCGTACAATCTTATCGCGCAACTAAGCCAGCAACAATTAGATAAAGGCGTGGTATGCGCAAGCGCGGGTAACCATGCGCAAGGCGTGGCTTATTCCTGTAAAAAGAAAAACATTAAAGGCATCATTTACATGCCCGAGATAACCCCAAAACAAAAAGTTAAGCAAACAGAAATGTTTGGTAACGGAAACGTGGAGCTGGTTTTAACCGGCGATACTTTCGACGACTGCCTGCGTGAAGCTTTGATCTACACCAAAGAGCACGATGTAGAGTTTATCCCCCCGTTTGATGATTACCGGACTATCGAAGGCCAGGGAACTGTTGGCGTGGAGATACTGCAGGACTTGCCGCATTTCGACGTAGCCATTATGCCCATTGGTGGTGGTGGTTTAGCTGCGGGTATGGGTACATATTTAAAGCAACAACTCCCAAATATTACGTTAATAGGTGTTGAGCCCGAAGGTGCGCCATCAATGCTAACATCTATAAACAATGGCGAAAATACTGCACTTGGCAACATTGACCGTTTTGTGGATGGTGCAGCCGTTAAACGCGTGGGTGATAAAACCTTTGCTATTTGCCGCGAGATACTGGATCACATGCTCACCGTCCCCGAAGGGAAAGTTTGTACCACCATATTAAAATTATACAACGAGGATGCCATAGTGGTTGAACCGGCCGGTGCCCTATCGGTTACCGCGCTTGATGCTGTAAAGGATCAGATAAAAGGTAAAACTGTGGTTTGCGTAATAAGCGGTGGCAATAACGATATTGACCGCATGCAGGAGATCAAAGAGAAATCGTTGCTTTACGAAGGCCTCAAGCATTACTTTATTGTGCGGTTCCCACAACGCCCGGGTGCGCTTAAGTTATTCGTAAACAGCGTGCTTGCCCCCGGTGATGACATTACCCGTTTCGAATTTATTAAGAAAAACTCCAAAGAGAACGGCCCCGCCCTGGTAGGCATCGAACTAAAAAATGCGGAGGACTACCCCGCCCTTTTAGAGCGCATGGCAGAGCACCGTTTTGAAGTGATAGAACTGAACAGGGATAAGACTTTGTTTGAATATTTGGTGTAATTCAAACATTGATTATAACAATAAACGCCGGGTTCAAGCCTGGCGTTTGTTTTTATGATCCCACGCGTTATTGCTGTAAAGGTACGAAGCAATCTCTTTAAGCAAATCCGCATGCAAAGTGTATAATTGTCTTAAAGAGATTGCTTCGTACCTCGCAATGACGAAATGTTCACTTACTTCCCCTCCAATACTTTCATCGCCTCCAATGCAGCTATCTGCCCCGAGATCAAAGCAGGCGGTACACCCGGCCCGGGAACAGTTAGCTGGCCCGTAAACAATAGGTTTTTAATATGCTTTGCACGCATGCTTGGTTTAAAAAACGCGGTTTGGGCAAGGGTGTTAGCCAACCCGTAGGCGTTCCCTTTAAAAGAATTGTAATCTGCTTTAAAATCCTTAAGTGCATAACTGCGGTTGACTACAATATTATCGCGGATACTTTGGCCGGTAATAGCTTCAAACCTATCAATCATCACCTTAAAATATTTTTCGCGGGTAGTTTCGTCATCATCCAGGCCGGGAGCTATTGGCATTAAAAAGAAAAGGTTCTCCCCTCCTTCGGGCGCGGCCTCGTGGTCTGTTTTAGATGTACAACAAACGTAAAACAATGGTTTACTTGGCCATTGCGGGTCTTTATAGATTTCTTTTGCATGTAGTTCAAAGTCCTCATCAAAAAAAAGATTATGATGTTGGATGCCCGGTACTTTTTTATTTGTGCCAATATAAAACAACAGGCTGGAGGGCGACATGGTGCGCTTGTCCCAGTATTTTTCGCTGTAGTTTCTATCTGATTTATTTAAAACATGCTGGTCGATATGCTCATAATCTGCTCCGGCGATTACAAAATCTGCCTGGTAGTCGCCGTTTTTGGTTTGGATGGTTTTTGCCTGGCCATCGGCAACATCAATTTTGGTTACCTCCGTGTTTAGTCTGATGTCGACACCATAGCTTTCGGCAACGCTTACCATGGCTTTAACAATTTCATTCATGCCCCCCATGGGGTACCATGTACCAAGGGCAAGGTCGGCGTGGTTCATCATGCTGTACATTGCCGGGGTATCCTGCGGTGTAGCACCCAAAAATAATACAGGGAACTCCAGCAATTTTATCAGCTTAGGGTTTTTAAAATATTGGCGTACGTGGCTACTCATGTTAGTAAGCAACTGCATGCTGAAACTTTTACGGATGAGGTTAAAGTCGATAAACTCTGTAATAGAATGCGATGGGCGGAAAACGTACTCGCCCATGCCTACTTTATATTTGTAGGCGGCCTGCTCTAAAAACTTGCGCAAGCCCGCACTGCTGCCGGGTTCAATCTCGTTGAAGAGTTTTTCCAGTTCGCCCATGTTTGCGGGTACATCCAGTACATCATCCTTATCATAATAAACACGGTAACCGGGATCAAGGCGTTTCAAATCGTAAAAATCAGATGGCTTTTTACCGAATATGGCGAAGAAGTTCTCGAACACATCGGGCATCCAATACCAGCTTGGGCCCATGTCAAACTTAAAACCACCTTTCTCCCAAATACGCGCGCGGCCGCCGGGCTGGTCATTCTTTTCCAAAACGGTAACTTTATAACCCTCTTTTGCCAGTACACAAGCCGAGGCCAATCCTGCAAAACCCGCCCCAATTACAATAATTTGCTTTTTCGCATCCATCAGCAGCCAAATTAAGCAAATACTTGTAAGCAAGTAAAAAACAATACAGCTTACATTTTGTACTTTTGGGTAATGAACCTGTTTGACGAAACGTGCTTTGAATGCAGCAAGCTGATAACCACCAAATACAGTACTTCTTTTAGTACGGGTATTAAAGCGTTCGACCAGCGTTTTAGGTACCCCATTTATGCCATTTATGGGTTTGTGCGCTACGCGGACGAGATAGTCGACACTTTTTACGACCACGATCAGCGCCTACTGATAGACGAGTTTAAAGAAGAAACTTTTAAGGCTATCAACCGTGGCATCAGCACCAATCCGGTATTGCAATCTTTTCAGCAGGTTGTCAATCAGTACAACATTAATAAAGACCTGATCGAAGCCTTCCTCAGTTCCATGAAAATGGACCTGGATAAAACGGCTTATGACAACGATGGCTATAAAACATATATCTATGGCTCGGCCGAGGTTGTTGGTTTAATGTGCCTGCAAATCTTTTGCGAGAACGATGTATCGCTGTATGATCAGTTAGTCCCAAAGGCAAAAAGCTTGGGTTCAGCATTTCAGAAAATAAACTTTTTGAGGGATATTAAGTCAGATTATGAAGACCGTGGTCGTACTTATTTCCCCGAGGTCGATTTTACAAACTTTACCGAAACGGATAAAAAAATCATTGAGATTGATATCAAACAAGATTTTGATGACGCATTCGAAGGCATTAAACTATTGCCAAAAGGAAGCCGACTTGGCGTTTATGTAGCGTATGTTTATTACCTGCAGTTATTTAAAAAAATAAAGGCAACCACGGCATTTACCATTATGCAAAAAAGGATAAGGGTTTCTGATACGCAAAAGCTAAGCCTTTATTTTAAGGCTAGGCTTCATCAAAAACTTAATATAATTTAGAACAAGCAGTACCGTTAGATATTACCGATGCTTTTTAAATTCAGATACTTATTGTTTGTAGCCGTTTTGTTGCTGTTTGTACCCGCTAACAAGGGTAACGCCACTGCCATGCCCGATGATATTGTAGAGCCCAACCTGCATGTGATCCGCAGACAACTCGTTACAGCGATCAACAGCAGTAAAACTACCGACTCGCTTTACCGTAACCTTGAGTTGATAAAAAACCGCACAGGACTTGTTAACGGCTACATAGGCACACTGCAAGCTTTAAAAGCCAAGCACACCTGGAATCCATATTTTAAGATAAAATACCTGAACGACGCTGAAAGAACGTTTAAAAGCGCGGTAACCCGCGACCCCGCAAACATCGAGATCCGCTTTATGCGCTTTTCGGTAGAGCATAATGTGCCGGGCTTTTTAGGCTATACCAAAAACCTCGTTGCCGACCGTACCGAGATCATCAAACAGATCGATCGCAAGCATTATTCGTCAGCAGATACGGCACTGGTTAAAACCATCATTACATTCCTGATAGATTCTAAACGCTGTACACCCACCGAGAACAGGAACCTTTCGCAACATTTAGCCACCTTATAAGAGTGAAATACACCTACCTGCTTATTAACCTAGCCACCATCTTTTTCCCGGTTGCATTGTCGTTTGATAAGCGGGTGGCATTTGCTAAAACCTGGCGTTTTATTTGGCCGGGCATGGCGCTCACAGGTTTATTGTTTTTGTTTTGGGATGTGCTTTTCACCATTCACGGCGTGTGGTCTTTTAACGATAAATATATCATTGGGATCAAATTTTTTGGTTTGCCATTGGAGGAAGTGCTCTTCTTTTTAACTGTTCCGTTTGCCTGTATATTTATTTACGCATGTTTAAATTACTATGTGAAATGGCAGCTGAGCACTGATGTATCGCGCAGCGTATCCGGCTTGTTAGCTTTGGCATCAGCTTTTATACTGATGGATAATTTTAATAAGCTTTATACGGCAGTTACCTTTAGCTTACTTGCCATTGTACTATTGCTTTTGTTATTTGCGTTTAAAGCTGATTGGTTGGGCAGATTCTACATGGCTTACCTGATATCGCTTATTCCGTTCTATTTGGTAAACGGATTGCTCACATCTATTCCCGTTGTGCTTTATAATGATGATCAAAACCTTGGCCTCCGCGTTGGAACTATCCCATTCGAAGATCATTTTTACAGTATGGCCTTACTACTGATGAATGTTGGCTTTTTTGAGTATTTTAAGGACCGTAAAAAGCTTGCTGCGTAATGGCCGACTTACCCATATATACCAAATCGCAATTAGCCCTCCGCAACGGGCAGGATAAGCCGCAGGTCTGGGTAGCCTATAAAGGCGATATATACGATGTGACCGAAAGCCGCCTGTGGCACAACGGCAAACACTATGAGCATTGGGCAGGGCAGGAT
This sequence comes from Mucilaginibacter sp. UYP27, assembly GCF_040547175.1. Lineage (NCBI taxonomy): Bacteria > Pseudomonadati > Bacteroidota > Sphingobacteriia > Sphingobacteriales > Sphingobacteriaceae > Mucilaginibacter > Mucilaginibacter sp. UYP27. Next base: position 166,437 of record NZ_JBEPPE010000002.1, on the reverse strand, counting down.
CTTACCGACGAACTCGCTGACGCACCGCATACCGAAACCGTTTTTGAGAAATTTAGTATTTTAGGCAGGTTGGGGAAGTAGTCTAAAAAAAGAATTAAGAAATAAGATTAAAGCTTAAAGCGCTGAACTTAGCGATATTTCTATCGCCATTTATAATTCAATATGAATTTTCATTAAAACAAAAAAACCTGCCTTTTAAGGCAGGTTTTTATATATATGTTGAGTTTATTATCTTAAATTTCTGCGTAGATAGGTTTTGCAACGCCGTTATCATAAGCCTTTAAGTTCTTTTTCAGTAACTTACGCGCTACGTGGATACGGGTTTTAACAGTACCTATAGGGATAGTTAAATGATCAGCTATCTCGTGATATTTATGGCCTTCAAAATACATAGTGAATGGCACATAGTAATCTGATGGTAAACGATCTAAAGCACGTTTAATATCATCCATTACAAATTTTGCTTCACCCTGATTTTTAGTTGAACTAAATACCAGGTTAGGTGAAGAGATCTCATCGCTTTTAGTAACAAAAGTGCTCATTTTAACAAAACGGCGGTAGTTGTTGATGAAAGTGTTTTTCATGATGGTGTACAACCAGCCTTTAAGGTTGGTACCTTCTTTAAACTTGTTGTAGTAAGTTATAGCTTTCAACATTGTATCCTGAACAAGGTCGTTTGCGTCGTCAGCATCGTGTGTAAAGTGTAAGGCATATGACCTTAGTGAACTTGCTTGACGTAATACCAGGGTGTTAAACTCAATCTTTGTCATTCTGTTAATGTTTTGTATTGAGTGTTAAACAAACATGATACCAGTTTATGGAAAGAGTATGAAATTGCAATGATGCCTGTTTTAATGGAATCTGTCGCTCAAAACCATCTTAAAATTTACAAACAGCAGACAATTACCTATAAATAAGCTATTTACAATCATTTATCACCAATTTGTATTATTAACAGATTATTAGTAAATAGTTAAAACAATTAGTTGTTTAACCTACTGTAGATGAGTAGGGTGTAAAATTAAATTATAATTAATTTAATTAATCAATAATATTAACCTCGCGTTGAAGTGTAACGCCAAATTTAGTGTACACACTGTCTATGATTTGCGACGACAGACTGTACACTTCTTTGCCCGTTGCGCTTCCGTGGTTCACTAAAACCAGCGCCTGGTTCTTCCACGTACCTGTGTTACCAACGGTTTTGCCTTTCCAGCCACACTGCTCAATCAGCCAGCCCGCGGCAAGTTTTACTTGTCCGTCTGTTGTTGGATAGTTAACTATCTCCGGGAAATTTTGATGCAAGGTTTCAAATTGCGCTGCGGGAATCACCGGATTTTTAAAGAAGCTCCCCGCGTTTCCGATAGTAGATGGATCCGGAAGTTTAGATACACGAATGTGCGATACCACTTTTGATACATCCTCAATCGTAGGCTGTGGAATACCACGGTTGGCCAACTCTTGCTCTATCGCGCCATATTTTAGGTTGATGTTCGGCTTAAGCGATAAATGGAATTTCACCCCTACTATAATATACTGCCCCGCCAGTTCGGTTTTAAATACACTTTCGCGATAGCCAAACTTACAATCCGCTTTAGTAAATGTGCGGAAAGTACCAGTAGCTATCTCAAAAGCGCGGCAACTTGCAAACACATCCTTTAGCTCCACACCATACGCGCCAATATTTTGGATGGGCGATGCACCAACCGAACCGGGAATAAGGCTCAGGTTTTCCATACCGGCATAATTTCGATCAACACAAAAGTTCACCAGATCGTTCCATACCTCGCCTGCGCCCACTTCCACAAATACATCATCGTGGCTAATGCGGTGCTCTATCCCGCGGATGTTCATGCGGATAACCAGCCCGTCAAAATCTTTCACCATCAGCATATTGCTGCCGCCGCCTAAAACAAGGCGGTGCATTTGCAACCATTGCGGGTCGGCAAATAGTTCTTCCAATTCGTCCTCGTGGCTTATCTCTGCAAAGTAGTGGGCATTAACATCGATACCAAAAGTGTTGAGTTTTTTTAGCGATACGTTTTCCTGTATTTGCAGCATGGTTGATGATTTTGGAATGGGGCGAATTTCGGGATTTTATGAAGACTTGGCAAATTAAAAGAACCGGCATTTGCATTTCAAATTTCAATACCTTTACGTAACAAACTCCAGGCCTCGTGAAACAATTTTTTATTAAATACGCCCCAATATTACCCGGCGCTTTGTACGGTTTGGCTTTGCGCTTGTTGTTTAATATTCCATACGGCAGCAGTTTTAGTTTCACTGATCTTTTTTCGATAACTTTTATTTGGGTTGTACCCTTTATAATGGGAGTGGCCCCTTTGATCTTCGCCAAAAAAAGATATTTACGACATGTGAGTTACACTGTATTGGTACCAGTGTTTAGCGTTCTTTTATTTGCCGTAATTTGTTTTATGACAAGGATAGAAGATATCATTTGCATCGTTATTATTGCATTACCGTTTATACTTTGCGCTATAATCGGCGGGTTATTTTTTGGGCGTTTCATTTTAAAATATCGTGAGCGCAAGGGCATTGTATATTCTATATTATTCCTGCCAATACTTGCCGGCATTGCAGAAGAGCAGTTCGCAACGCCTTCCCAAGATTTTGAAATAAAAACGGTCAGGATCATAAATACCAACCAGGATAATATCTGGAAAAACGTTATCCGGGTCAAAAAAATAACCGACGATGAATATAATAAGGGCTTTTTTAATTATGCCGGCATTCCGAAACCAATATTTGCCGAACTTGATAAAGACACTATCGGGGCCACACGAATAGGGCACTTTGAGGGCGGGTTGCTTTTTAAAGAAACAGTAAGTTATTGGGATAGGAATAATAAGATCTCCTTTAATATCAAGGTTATTCCCTCAACTTTACGAAATACGGTATTTGACCAGCATTTGTTAACAGGTAAACACTTTGAATTTTTAACAGCCTCTTACAACCTTGCCCGCATAAACGATTCGCAAACACAACTAACTTTAACATCATCGTACCGGCTGGATACCCGCATAAATTCATATGCGTCTGTGTGGGGTAATAGCATGCTGAGTGATTTTCAAGGCAGATTACTTGATGTTATAAAATCACGTTGCGAAAAGGGACAATCACTTTAAACGCGCTAAATCGACTTATATACCTACCTCCTAAACCACTTCTTCCCCACCACCAACAACCCAAACTCTTCGGATGGGTTTTTTTCTGTTGATTTATGGTGGATCTTGTGTGCCCTGCGGATGGCGGACAGGTACCAATTACTGCTTTTGAATGCTTTGAAACGGTTATGTATAAACCAATCGTGAAAGATAAAATAAATGGTGCCATAGGTACTGATACCGGTACCTATCCAAAAGCGATAGTCTAAGGTAACATGCCCCGCCCACATCAGCCATAAGGCCATTGCAGCAAAACCTATGCTGAACAGATCGTTAAGTTCGAACCAACCATGGCGTTGTTGGTGGTGCGTTTTATGGATAAACCATAGCGGCCCATGGAACAGGAACTTATGCATAGCCCAGGACATTAACTCCATCCCGGCAATGGTTAATAGTACAATACCTATGTTGATTAATACCTGCATAAAATATAAAAGCAGAAACAAATGGGTTTGTTTCTGCTTTGGTTAAATCTAATATCGTAAATTAGATATGTATCGCCCTGTTCTCCGTTGCCGCTAAACACGCTTCGCGCATGGCTTCGGTGTAGGTCGGGTGGGCGTGGCTGGCACGGGTCACGTCCTCTGCAGAGGCGCGGAATTCCATGGCAATAACCGCTTCGGCTATCATATCTGCAGCACGCGGGCCTATCATGTGTACACCAAGTATTTCATCTGTAGTAGCATCAGCCAATACCTTTACAAAACCATCCAGATCGCCACTTGCACGGGCACGGCCACTGGCCTTGAACGGGAACGACCCTAATTTATACTTAGTCCCCGCCTCTTTTAATTGCTCTTCGGTATAACCAACCGCGGCAACTTCCGGCCAGGTATAAACAACACCCGGTATCAGGTTATAATTAATGTGTGGTTTTTGGCCGGCAATCAACTCGGCAACAAATGTACCTTCATCCTCGGCCTTATGGGCAAGCATAGCGCCTTTAACTACATCGCCAATAGCATAAACGCCTTTAACGCTGGTTTCCAGGTGCTCGTCAACCGTAATTTTGCGGCCACGCTCTTCAACGGTGATGCCTATTTTATCAAGGCCTAAACCATCGGTATAAGCAACACGGCCAACGGCTACCATGCAGTAATCGCCTTTAAGCTCTTGCTTTTCGCCTTTAGGATTATCAAACGTAACGGTAACCTCTTTGCCTTTGGCAGTAGCGCCTGTAACCTTGTGGCCCAGGTAAAACTCCATTCCTATTTTCTTCAGTACCTTCTGTAATTCGCGGCCCAGGCCCTTATCCATAGTGGGGATAATGCCATCCATATATTCTATTACCGATACCTTAGCACCCAAACGCGCGTAAACCGAACCAAGCTCTAATCCAATAACACCACCACCGATTAGTATAAGGTGTTTAGGGATTTCTGTAAGTGTTAAAGCCTCGGTTGAGGTGATTATGCGTTTCTTGTCAATTTTTAGGAAAGGCAGGCTTGCTGGTTTAGAACCGGTAGCGATGATCACCTTTTCTGTGGTCAGCTCGGTAATTTTACCATCAGTCGCAGTCACAATAATGGTATTTTTATCTTTAAAAGACCCCACACCCACGTGTACGTCAATCTTGTTTTTCTTCATAAGGTAAGTGATACCGCTGGTGTTGGCATCAACAACTTCCTGTTTGCGTTTTATCATCTGGCCAAAATCAATGCCCAGGTTATCCAATTTAATACCGTGCGTAGCGAAGGTATGGGCAGCGTTATGATAATTTTCCGACGAATCCAGCAATGCCTTTGAGGGGATACAGCCCACGTTTAAGCAGGTACCGCCAAGGGTGTTATATTTTTCAATAATTGCGGTTTTCATCGCCAGTTGGGCGCAGCGTATCGCCGCAACATAACCACCCGGACCAGAACCTATAACGATTACATCATATTGCATAGTAGTGTATTTTGGTGGTCAAAGTTAAGGAATGTTTACAGGCTTATAAATAGGTAATTGATTAAAATGTGAGGGGATTGACAAAGGGGGTTAGAGAGTAATTATCGGCCAAAACTTTGACTTTTACCAGTTGCGGCAACACCCGTGTGTTACACTATGTCACATTTAAGGTTATCGCTACGTTCGTGGGGCTTTTAATTCAATCTTTTTTAAAACGTCGACCCAAATGTCAAAGTGGACGTGGTCCTGTAAATGAGTGCACTTAACTTAACCATTGATTATTGGCATATTTTCGCTTCGAAACTGCCTTTGATGTAGCTATTATCAAATTTGGCATCAACCTTACCGGTAACTTTATCGGCCGTAATGGATGTTATCTCTATTACACTATCCGATGAAAACAAAGCGCCATCAGTAGAATTTGGGTCGTCTATTAATATATAGATGTCGTTCTCTTCAAACTTCCCTATCTTTTTAGGCACACTTAACCGCACAGAAAATTTACTGATGTCGGCGGCACAATCGTCGCCCTTATTTGCCGATAAATAAATCGCAAACAAGTCTTCGGGATTGTAATTCTGATAACTAAAATTAACGTTCCGAATAACTGCATTTTGTGCAGTAAATGTTGAACTGTAGATCTTGCCGGATACAGGGCCGGTGGCGGCTTCCGGTTGCGGATTATCCTTTTTTTTACATGATAAAACTAAAACCACTACAAATAGCAGGTAGAATTTAACTTTCATAATATTGAGCAAGTGATTGAAAGACTATAACCGTATGCTGAATAAATTGTTTAACTACAATTTTAAATTTACCTCTTTTGTAACACCTTCATCACTCGTTAGCATATTCCCCATTTACTTACTAAATTAGGCTCATCAAAAATAACTGACCATCATGAAAAAACTCTCCGCATTAATCTTGTTTATTGCTGCGACCTGTAGCGGCGTTTTTGCACAAAGTAACTACGTTAAAGAGCATTTTACTAAAAAGGATGTGTACATCACCATGCGTGATGGCGTGAAACTTTTCACCTCCATCTACACGCCAATTGACGCATCAAAGGATAAAAAGTATCCTATTATGATGCAGCGTACCTGCTACAGTATTGCCCCTTACGGCGAAACAAAATATCCCGGCTCTTTAGGCCCCTCAAAATACATTATGCAAGAGGGCTACATATTTGTTTACCAGGATGTGCGCGGCCGCTACAAAAGCGAAGGCACCTGGACCAACATGACCCCAGTTATCGACGATAAAAAAAGCAAAAAAGATGTTGACGAAGGTTCTGATACTTATGATACCATCGACTGGCTGATCAAAAACGCGGCCGGTAACAACGGCAAAGTTGGCCAGTGGGGCATCAGCTATCCGGGTTTTTACACTGCCGCCGGCATTCTGAGCAACCACCCTGCACTTAAGGCTTCGTCGCCGCAGGCACCTATCTCGGACTTTTTCTTTGATGACTTCCACCATAACGGAGCGTTTATCGAAAGTTACTTTTTCACCTTCCCTGTGTTTGGTGTGCAAAAAACGGATACTACTTCAAAGGCTTGGTACGCAAATACTATGTTTAGCCCCGGCACAAAAGATGGCTATCAGTTCCTAATGGATCTTGGCCCGCTTAAGAATGCCGACAAATACTATAAAGACAACTTTTTTTGGCAGGAAACAGTTAACCACCCAAGCTATGACGAGTTCTGGCAAAAACGTGGCTTGCTTAAACACTACAACAAAGTAAAACCTGCGGTGATGCTGGTTGGCGGCTGGTTTGATGCCGAAGATCTGACAGGCCCGCTGGCTATTTACAAAACCATCGAGAAGAAAGACCCGAGCGCTTATAACACCATTGTAATGGGTCCGTTTGGGCACGGCAGGTGGTCGCGCGAGACGGGGCACACCATGCACAGCAACATTTACTTTGGCGATAGCATTGCTACATTCTATCAGAAAAATATAGAGCAGAAATTCTTTAATCACTTCCTTAAAGGTAAGGGCGATAAAAACTCGGGCCTGCCCGAGGCTTATATGTTCAACACCGGTAAAAACGAGTGGCGCAAATTTAATAAATGGCCTGCTACCGAAGCAAGCCACCTTAAATTTTACCTGAGTGCCGATGGTAAATTGGCCGATGCAGCGCCTGCACAAGGCAGCACCACTTTTGTAAGCGACCCCATGAAACCTGTCCCTTACACCGAAGATAATACCACCACCATGGGCTTTACCCCGCACAACTATATGAGTGAGGATCAGCGTTTTGCGGGCCGACGTACTGATGTGCTGGTTTTCCAAACCGATGTATTAACTGATGATGTAACCCTTGGCGGCGAGATAATGGCTAACCTAAAAGTAGCTACCACCGGCACCGATGCGGATTGGATAGTGAAATTGGTTGACGTTTACCCTGCCGATGAGCCGAATAACCCATACATGCCAAACAAAAACATTATCCTGAGCAATTACCAGCAAATGGTGCGCTCGCAGATAATGCCCGCACGTTTCCGCGATGGGTTTGAGAAAGCCATACCGATGGTTGCCAACCAAAAAACAGATGTAAATTTTCACCTTAATGATGTGTTGCACACCTTTAAAAAAGGCCACCGCATTATGATACAGGTACAAAGCACATCGTTCCCGCTGTATGCTCGTAACCCGCAAAAATTTGTAGAGAACCCGTACAAAGCAGAAGCAACTGATTACCAAAAAGCAACCCACACCGTATTTAGCGACAGCTTTATTGATGTCGAGGTATTGAAGTAGGGTTAGTTATCAAAGAGTGGTTATTGGAGTGAGTTAATATTCTGATAATTTTTAAATTCATAAATTCCGGTTCAGACAAAATGAAAATACATTATAAGATCCTCAGCATTTTAGCTTTAGGCTTTTTCCCAATATTAGCCCATGCCCAACTCGGCACGCATAAAGAAGCCTTTACCCGTGCAGATACCTTGCGCGGGATGCTTACGCCTTTGCGTACCTGTTACGATATCAATTATTATCACCTTGATGTGAAGTTTGATATTGACAATAAAGCTATTAGCGGCAACGTGCTTTTTAAATACACCGCCACACAGGATTTCACCAAACTGCAATTTGACCTGTTTGCTAACCTTAAGATTGAAAAGGTGGTTTACAAAGGCAAAGAAGTGCCTTACACCCGCGAGTTTAACGCGGTGTTTGTAACCTTTCCGCAGACGATAAAAAGCGGCAGCAAGGACCAGTTTACCGTTTATTATTCTGGTAACCCTACTATTGCTAAGAATGCCCCATGGGATGGTGGCGTAGAATACAATGTAGATTCGCTTGGGCATAAGTGGGTATCTACCGCTTGCCAGGGTATGGGGGCCAGCGTATGGTGGCCTACCAAAGACCACCAGGCAGATGAGGTAGATAGCGTACTCATCAGCATCAGCGTGCCCAACGGTTTAAAAGATGTAAGTAACGGCCGATTAAGAAAAGTTACCAAATTGAACGATGGCTACACACGCTTCGATTGGTTTGTGGCTAACCCCATTAACAATTATAACATAGAGGCCAACATTGGCGATTATGTACATTACAGTGATACCTACATGGGCGAAAAAGGCAAACTCACTATGGATTTTTGGCCGTTAAGCTACGACCTCGAAAAAGCTAAAAAACACTGGGGCGCAAACGCCAAACCGATGTTAAAAGCCTTTGAACATTGGTTTGGCCCCTACCCTTTTTACGAGGATGGCTACAAATTGGTAGAAACCCACCACCTTGGGATGGAGCACCAAAGCGGTACGGCTTATGGTAACAAATTCCGCAACGGCTACCTGGGTCGCGATATGTCCGGCACCGGCTGGGGTTTAAAATGGGATTACATTGTGGTGCACGAGAGCGGCCACGAGTGGTTTGCCAATAACATTACGACTAAGGATATTGCCGATATGTGGGTACATGAGGGCTTTACCTGCTACAGCGAATCGCTTTTTGTGGAAGATAATTGGGGCAAACAGGCCGCGCAGGAATATGTGCATGGCTTGCGCTCAGGAATTCAAAATGATGGCCCGATCATCGGCCCATACAATGTGAATAAAGAAGGTTCGGGCGATATGTACCCTAAAGGTGCAAATTTGCTTAATATGATCCGTACGGTGATAAATGATGATGAGAAATGGCGGGGCATCCTGCGCGGTTTAAATAAAACCTTTTATCATCAAACCGTTACCAACGACCAGATCGTTAACTACATTAACGAGCAAAGCGGTAAAAACCTAACACCGGTGTTCGACCAGTATTTAAAATACAAGAACCTGCCAACGTTGGAGTTTGCTACCATCAACGGCAAATTATATAGCCGCTGGATAGCGGATGTAACCGGTTTTGCCATGCCTGTCCGCGTAAAAATCAAGGGCGGCGATTACCAGTATATCACACCTAAAATGAGGTTTAGCCCCGTGGCTATAGAGGGCGCTACTAAAGACAATATCGAAGTAGATACCTTTAATTATTACATAGGGGTGTTGGTGGATTAATTCATTAACGTCTTTACTTTTTTAAAAGGCCTTTCCAGTGGAAAGGCCTTTTTTTGTTATTCCTAATTGTCATTTCCACACTACGTTCGCTATGAAGCGTAGTAAAATAAATATTGAAAAACATGCAACTAACCCTACCAAGGTTGCGTCTAATGGTTAAACAAACACTAACCCAACCCCAATGAGAACATTAAAAACACTTTTAGTAGCTGCCGCATTAGTGGTAACAGCAGGCTTAGCAAAAGCAGATACTCAGGACCGCCACCTTACCGGCTTTAGCGCGGTAAGCGTTGCGGGTTCATACGATGTATTCATTACCCAGGGTTCGTCAGAATCTGTTAAGGTTGATGCCCCTTCAAATATCATCGACAAAATCATCACCGAAGTACAAGGCGGTGTTTTAAGAATTTACACTAAAGAAGGCACCAACTGGAACTGGAACAGCGGCAACAAAAAAATGATCATTTATGTGTCTATTAAAGATATCAATGCGGTTAGCCTTGCAGGCTCTGGCGATGTAGTATTTAAAGATGGTTTAAGGGCTACTTCATTAAAGATTAAACTAACAGGCTCAGGCGACATCAGCGGCAAGGTTGATGTTAAAAACCTGGAAAGCAGCATAGGTGGATCAGGCGATATTACACTATCAGGCCGTGCCGATAATTCGACAGTTAGCGTAGTAGGTTCAGGTGATTTTACAGGGCAAAATTTGGTTACTACCAACACCCAGGTTAAAGTTGCAGGTAGCGGTGATGCGAGGGTAAACGCGAATGATAAGATTGACGCTTCGGTTGTAGGCTCGGGCGATGTACATTACACGGGATCAGCCAAAAACATTTCAAGCTCAAAAGCCGGAAGCGGCAGCGTTAGCAGGATGTAATTCTGCTTTAACAATGATAAAGACCATACCGCACAAAAAAAGCCTCCCGAACATTCAGGAGGCTTTTTCTATTATATATGAATTGGTTATGCTAATTGCTTAGCTAACTTTTCTGCAAGTACTGATTTTGGTACAGCGCCAATTTGTTTATCAACAATTTCGCCACCTTTAAAGTATAATAAAGCCGGGATGTTACGGATACCGTATTTCATCGAGATGCCGGGATTGTTATCTACGTTAACTTTACCTACAATGGCTTTGCCATCATATTCTTTAGCAAGTTCTTCCACAACAGGGCCTACCATTCTACATGGGCCACACCACTCTGCCCAAAAATCTATAAGTACAGGTTTATCTGATTTAAGCACAAGTTCGTCGAAGTTTGCATCAGTTATTTCTAAAGCCATGATTTCTATTTTTTAATAATGTTATACAAATATATACTATTCAAATAGCTTGCCACAAGTAGCAGCATGACAATGTGACAATTATATTATCAACATCCTAAGATATGACAGGGCAACTTTATTTATGCTTAAGCGGGCTACTTTTGTGTGGAAAAAGTATTATTCCACCACTTCACTTATCTGAACAACCGGTGTAACATTCGTATAACTAGGAATATCATCCCTGATCGCTTTACCATGCGCTTTCATTCCATCATGAAAGGCTTTAATATTGTCAAAATACAAATAGCCTATCGCTAAATATGGGGTCGGTGCACCAGGCGCACCGCCGGCTATACCTTTGTCTATTGCAGTTGCTTTCATGCTATTCCCAAATAATTGTCTTAGCAATGGAAAGTGCTTGCCTGTGTAATAGCTCATATCAAACGTTTTACCTTCTCCATTTGGATAAAGTATCGCCACTTTAATCATACCTTTTTTTATTGCCTGGGCATTGGTTAGCTTTGGCTGGCAAACAAAAACAATTGCAATTGCCACAATTAGTAAATAAAATTTGGTTCTCATATAATTTGGCTTTAATGTTAGCTTTATCAGCAATTACATAATAATTAGGTTTACATCAACACCGCCTGCGCGTTCGTTAAATTAAAAATATCGGCCATCAACTCGTCGCTTGGGCTTACCTTGTGCGATTTGGAGAGTAGGTCTACATACATAGCCTCTTCCCCGTCCCTTATTTTAAACTTAAGCGCGCAGCTCTTGGCCGGGTACTTTTCGTTATTGGTAGTGATCACCTGCATCAGGTTATCCAATAACTGGTTGTTCAATGCTTTTACATCCAGGCAAACGGTAAGTGATTTGGTAAGTTTATCCCTCATTTCGGATAATAAACTAATCACCGTTACCCTCAAGTCCCAGTTATCCTTCTGGCGAAATTTCTCTTCAATACTGCCCTTAATATGCAGGAAGAAACCATCCACCATCATATTACGGAACTTCGCATAATCTTCACCAAAAAAAGCAAACTCGTAGCTTTCGTTATAATCCTCCAAAACAAACGTACCAAATGGCTTACCCATTTTGGTAGTTTTATGCTGCACATTTGCAACCAAACCGCCAATACAGATCTCGCCACGTTTACGCAGGTTGGCCAGGTTCTCCATCACCTCTTCCCCACCCTCGCCTGACCGTGCTTTCTGAATGTTTTTCAATTCTGTAATGCTGGTATTGCAATACTTATCCATCTCCAGCTTAAAGTTATCAAGCGGGTGGCCGGTAAGGTATATGCCGATAACGTCCTTCTCGTATTTAAGCTTTTCTATCAGCGGCCATTCCTCAGCTTCGGGCATAGCAGGTTCCGGGATGTAAGATGCAACCGAACCACCAAACAATGATGATTGCGAACTGCTTTGCGTGTTTTGGTAATCATTACCATATTTTATCAGGCGTTCTACCCCGCTCAAGATCCCATTCTCTGTTTTGGCGAAGAATTGGGCACGGTTTAACCCAAACTCGTCAAACGCGCCGCCGTAAACCAAATTTTCATAAGCCTTACGGTTAACCGACCGCGTGTTGGAGCGTTGAGCAAAATCATACACGCTTTTGTAAGGCCCGCGTTCAACACGTTCCTCAATAATACTTTCTACCGCTTTTTCGCCCACACCTTTTACACCCGCCATACCAAAACGGATAACCCCTTTCCTGTTGGCAGTAAAGGCCATATCACTCTCGTTAATATCGGGCCCTAAAACTTCCACACCCATGCGGCGGCACTCCTCCATAAAGAAGGTGATCTTCTCCATGTTGTTTTGGTTGTTCAATACCGCGGCCATGTATTCTGCAGGGTAATGCGCCTTTAAGTAAGCCGTTTGATACGCCACAAAAGCGTAACAGGTAGAGTGCGATTTATTGAACGCATACTGGGCAAAGGCCTTCCAGTCGGTCCATATTTTGATGAGTTTATCTTTGGGGTGGCCTTTTGCCATGGCCCCATCCATAAACTGGGCTTCCATTTTATTAAGAACCTCAATTTGCTTTTTACCCATCGCCTTACGCAAAACGTCGGCGTCGCCTTTACTAAAGCCCGCCAGCTTTTGCGACAGTAGCATCACCTGCTCCTGGTACACAGTGATACCATAGGTTTCGCCCAGGTACTCTTCCATGTCGGCAAGGTCAAACACAATAGGCTCCAACCCGTGCTTACGCTTTATAAAGTTGGGAATGTATTCTATAGGCCCGGGGCGGTACAGGGCGTTCATGGCAATCAGATCCTCAAACTTATCAGGCTTAAGGTCACGCAGGTACATTTGCATCCCATCGCTTTCAAACTGGAAAGTACCATTTGTATCGCCGCGTTGGTAAAGCTCATAAGTTTGCTCATCATCAAGCGGGATGTAATCTATCTCGATATGTACATCGTGGTTTTGCTTGATCAGCCTTAATGCGTCTTTAATAATGGTAAGGGTTTTAAGGCCCAAAAAGTCCATCTTAATTACACCGGCATCCTCAATTACGCGACCATCATACTGGGTAACCAGCAGGTCGGAGTCCTTAGCGGTAGCAACCGGGACGATCTCGGTTAGATCGTACGGCGCGATGATGATCCCTGCGGCGTGTACACCGGTATTACGTACCGATCCTTCAAGTTTTTCAGCTTCGCGAAGCACAATTCCCTTCAAATCGGTTGATTTGTAGATGGCCTGCAATTCGGGCACCTGCTCAATAGCCGTTTTTAGGTTGATCCCCAACGTTTCGGGCACCAGCTTTTTCATGGCATTCACGTCGCTCAGTGGCATATCCAATACACGGCCCACATCCTGGATGCTGGTACGGGCGGCCATAGAGCCGTAGGTGATGATCTGCGCTACCTGGTTCTTACCATATTTATCAACCACATAATCGATAACCTTTTGTCGGCCTGCATCATCAAAATCCGTATCTATATCGGGCATGCTCTTCCTGTCCGGGTTCAGGAAACGCTCGAACAGTAGGTTATACTTTAACGGGTCGATATTGGTGATCCCGGTACAATAAGCCACCACAGATCCTGCAGCTGATCCACGGCCGGGACCAATGAACACGCCAATATCGCGGCCATGCCTGATGAAATCGGCCACAATTAAAAAGTAACCGGCAAAACCCATCGTACGGATGGTGAACAACTCAAATTCTATCCGCTCCTCAGCCTCGGGGCTTATGTCTATATATCTTTCCCTGGCACCCATGTAGGTAAGGTGCTTCAGGTATTCCCACTGATTTAGCGTATCGGCATCTGCGGTGGTGTGAATCTTAAATTTTTCGGGGATAACAAAGTTGGGCAGCAAGATGTCCCTTTTCAGTTTAAGTACATCTACCTTGTCAACAATCTCCTGCGTGTTATCAAGCGATTCGGGGATATCGCTGAACAGCTTGCCCATTTCGGCCTGTGTTTTAAAATAAAACTGGTCGTTGGTAAAGCCAAAGCGGTAGCCTTTGCCGCCTTCTTCGTCTGTAGCTATGGGTGTGCTTTGCAAGTCGCCGGTGTTTACACAAAGCAAAATGTCGTGGGCGTTACTATCCTGCTGATCCACGTAGTGCGAATCATTTGAACAGATAACTTTTACATTGTATTTCTTGGCAAATTTAGCCAGCACCAGGTTAACGGTGTTTTGCTCGGGGATGTCGTGGCGTTGCATCTCTATGTAGAAATCTTCGCCAAACAGGTCAAGCCACCATTTAAACTCTATTTCGGCAGCGGCTTCGCCATCGCGCAATATAGCTTGTGGTACCGATGCACCAAGGCAGCAAGTAGTAGCAATAAGGCCTTTATGGTATTTCAGGATCAGTTCTTTATCAATACGCGGCCACTTGCTGTAAAGGCCTTCCATATAACCTAAGGAGCATAGCTTGATGAGGTTTTTATAGCCTTCGGCATTTTTAGCCAGCATTAACTGGTGGTAACGCTTATCCTTTTTCTCTTTGGTAAATTGCTTTTTGTGCCGGTCATCAACCACATAAAACTCACAACCCACAATGGGTTTTACGTTATGCTTACCCGCTTCGGCCACAAATTTGAATGCGCCAAACATGTTGCCGTGGTCGGTAATGGCCAGGGCCTTCATACCATCAGCTGCTGCCTTTTTATATAGTTTTGATATATCGGCGGCACCGTCAAGTAACGAGAACTGGGTGTGTACGTGTAAGTGCGAAAATTCGGGCATGTATTATCTCTTTCTGCTGATCCTGTGGAATACAAATTTATCAAAAAACAAAAACTTAGGGCAGTGTTGTGGATAAATTGGTGCTAATTTACAAAGCCATTAATGTTGCCTTTAAAATAAACGTACTTATAGTCAAATTATCGTAATAAGAGAAAAACAATAGCTGGATATATGTGTTAAAAACGCGTATAGTACAGTTTTTAGCACATAATTTGCACAACTAAAAGTAGACACCCTAACCTTTACGAATTTGGAACGATTTGGACGTATAGCCCTTAAAACAATTCTTTGGATAATTGCGAGTGTCATCTTTTTGATATTGCTTGTAGTTATTTTGATACAAGTACCCGCCGTGCAAAATTTTGCTAAAGACAAGGCTGTGACTTTTTTGCAAAATAAAATCCACACAAAAGTCGAGATAGGCCACATTAGCTTGGGCCTGCCTAAAATGCTGGTGCTTGAAGATGTTTACTTTGAGGATCAAAAAAAAGACACCCTTATTGCCGGTGATAAACTGAAGGTAGATATTTCAATGCTTAAGCTGTTGAAAAGCAAAGTTGAAATAAATGAGATTAACTTGGAAGGCATTACCGCAAATATCAGCCGGGGGCCGGATAGCCTTTTTAACTTCGATTATATTATTAAAGCCTTTGTGGGCGAGCAAAAAAAAGAGGTCAAACCCGAGGACACTACCTCTACCATGAAGTTCTCGCTGGATAAGATCATCCTCGATAGGATAAATATAAAATACAAAGATGTAACTACAGGCAACGACGTTAAATTTTTGCTGGGCCACTTTGATACCCGCATTAAGGATTTCGACCTGGATAAGATGAAGTTCACCATTCCAAAAATTAACTTAAGTGGGGTGAATGCCAGGATTATCCAAACGCCCGCCGGTTCATCCATAAAACAAGCTGCTACTATTGACACCGCTACCAAGCCATTAAATATGGACATTGCCCTGGGCGAGATCAACATAGACAAAGTTAAGGTTGATTACAAAAGCAGCGAAATGGCCGCCAAGGTTGATCTGGGTAAGTTTTTGGTAAACATGGATAAGATAGACATGAAGAACCAGCATGTGGGCATCAAATCTATCGAGTTGGCCAATACAAACGCAGGTTTAAGCTTTGCTAAGCCGGCCACCGTTACCAAGGCTATAGAGAAAACCATCAAAAAAATAGATACCCTTACCTCCAGGACACAGGCTAAAGGCTGGAGCGCCAATCTGGGTAAAGTGATCTTTGCCAATAACAATGTCAAGTTTGATAATGACGCGCAAAAACCGATACCCCGCGGTTTGGATTTTGCGCACATGAACATCAAAAACTTGAACGCCAATGCCGAGAATATCGCCTACGCAACCGATAGTTTGTCGGGCCGGATCAACTCTTTTACGTTCACTGAAAAAAGCGGGTTGGCTATAGATAAATTCCACACTACGTTCTTCTATGGGCCAAAGAATGCTTATCTGAAAGACCTGCTGGTACAGACCCCGCGCTCGGTTATTCAGAAGGACCTGCAGGTTGGTTACCCATCTATCGAATCGCTTACTAATAACCTGGGCAAACTAAGCATCAACGCCAATTTAGACGGCAGCAAGCTTGGTTTACGCGATGTATTGCTGTTGATGCCTACCAGGGCCTCTATGGAGCCTTTTAAATCATCGCCAAATTCGACCATTAAGATAAACGGAAAAGTTAACGGCACGGTAGATAACCTGCATATCCCGAATATCGAGATCAGCGGCTTTGGCAACACTTATGTGAAAGCAACTGCCAACATGCGCGGCTTGCCAAATGTAGAAAATTCGGTGTTTGATGTTACCATTAATGATTTCCGCACTACGCGTAATGATATTGCCCGCCTGGTACCAAAAGGCACCATCCCACCAAATGTGAGCGTGCCCGAAAACATGGACCTGAAAGGCACCTTTAAAGGCAGCATGAAAAACTTTAACACTAAAATGGCCCTGCGCAGCAGCTATGGTGCGGTTGACCTGGTGGCCGCCATGAAGAGCGGTAAACGCAAAGGCAGCGAAACATACTCGGCTAATATCAAAGCCAATAACCTCAACGTAGGCGCTTTAACCAAGCAGCCGCAAATGGTTGGCTTTGTAACCATGAAGGCCAACATCAGCGGTACCGGCCTCGACCCAAAAACTGCCAGCCTTAAGTTTAGCGGCGATGTTGTGAGCGCAAATGTAAAAGGTTATACCTATCGCAATTTAGTGATGAACGGTACCGCCCGCAACGGCAGCTACGTAGCCAAGGCCCGTATGAAAGACCCAAACATCAACTTTAGTTTGGCTGCAAAGGCTAACATGAACAAAAAATATCCATCGGTTAATGCCACACTTTCGGTGGATAGCATCGATCTGCAGAAATTGCATTTCACGGCTAATCCTATGCGTTTCCACGGTAAAATTATTGCTGATGTGCCAACTGCCGACCCGGATTATTTAAACGCCAAAATATTAGCTACCGATCTTATTGTAAACAACAACGGTCAGCGCATCCAATTGGATACCGTAAGCCTGATATCTACAGCTACGGCCGATAGCAGCACATTGTATTTAAAAGCGCCTATGTTTTACGCTCACATGGCGGGCAAGTATAAGCTAACCCAAATTGCGCCGGCCATACAGGATGTGGTTGATAAATATTACAACACCAGCCTGGGCAGCAAAACACCTCGTGTTAAAGTTAAATATTTACCGCAGCAATTTACTTTTGACGCCCGTTTGGTTAAAACACCGTTGGTAACCCAATTTGTACCCGACCTGAAACAGCTTGACCCGGTATTATTTAACGGCCGCTTTAACAGCACCACCGGCGAGTTGATCGTAAACGGATTGGCACCAAAGGTAATTTATGGCACCAATACGGTTAACAACCTAAAGCTTGCTATTAATACCAGTAACGCTTTAAACTATAACCTAACTGTTGACGAAATAAAAGTAGGCTCATCTCTCGATTTGTTGTTCACCAGCGTATCTGGCAGCGCCCTGAATAATAAAATGGGTATCAGCCTGCAAGTTAGGGACGCTGCAAAGAAAGAGCGTTATCGCATTGCAGGCCAATTCAGCGCCATGCCAAATGAATACCAGTTCAGCTTTTTGGAGAACGGCTTGCTACTCGATTATACAGCATGGTCGGTTAACCCAAACAACGCTTTGATGTTTGGCGGCAAGGGGATCCTGGCGCGTAACTTTAGTATATCTAACACCAACCAGGTACTAAGCGCCAATACAACATCCGGCCAGTACAATGGGCCAATAAATATCGATTTCAAAAACTTCCGTATCGAAACCTTAACCAAACTGGCTAAGCAAGATTCGTTGTTGGTTGGCGGTACCATTAACGGTAACGCCGAGGTTAGCAACTTCCAGAAATCACCGGTATTTACCGCGGCACTTAACGTTAACGACTTTAGCTTTAAAGGCGATACGGTGGGCAATATCGCACTGAAAGTGAACAACCAAACCGCTAACACTTATGCCGCCCAAATGAGCATAACCGGCCGTGGCAACCAGGTTGACCTGAATGGCTTTTACTATACCCTGCCCGAAAGCAGGTTTGACATGAACCTGAACATCGTTAACCTGGGAGTGAAGAGCATTGAAGGTTTTAGCTTTGGTGCAATCAAAAACTCGAGCGGTAATATCACCGGTAACTTAAAAATAACGGGGACCACCACCGCGCCGGCCGTGCGGGGGAACATCAATTTTACTAAGGTTGGGTTTAATGTGAGCATGCTTAACTCCTACTTCACCATGCCGCAGGAGAGTATTACGTTTAATGATGAAGGCATCCGCTTTAACGACTTTACTTTAGTGGATTCTACCGGCAACAAGGCGATCGTATCGGGTTCGGTGTACACCAAAACCTATACCGACTTTAAGTTTGGCATGAACATAAAAGCCAACAACTTCCGCGCGATAAATTCTACCAAGGCAGATAACAAATTATTTTACGGTAAGCTGTATATGGATACCGATATCAAGATCCGTGGCGATATGGCTAAGCCGGTGGTTGATGCAACCCTTAACGTAAACGATAAAACGGATATGGTATTTGTGCTGCCAACCAGCGATCCGGGCGTTGAAGACCGTAAAGGTGTTGTGGAGTTCTGGAACTCGAGAGACCCGAAAATGGATTCGATATTAGTGGCGCGCCAATTGGATTCGTTAAAAAAATCGGAGATTACCGGGCTTGATGTGAACGCCACTGTTAACATCGATAAAAATGCCAAATTTAACATTGTGATAGATGAGCGTAATGGTGACGTGGTTGAACTTTTGGGCGAAGCACACTTAAGCGGCGGCATAGACCCAAGCGGCAAAACCAGTTTAACTGGTACATACATTGTAAACCGCGGATCGTACAATTTATCGTACGCCACCGTATCGCGTAAGTTTAACTTTAAACAGGGCAGTACTATTACCTGGACGGGCGACCCAACCAGCGCGAATATAGACCTGACTGCTATCTATGTAGCCAACGTGCCGCCGATAGACCTGGTAGCGAACCAACTTAGCGACGAGAATTCTACCCAATACAAACAAAAACTACCGTTCAACGTAAATCTTAACTTACGTAACGAGTTGATGAAACCAAACATCAGCTTTGACATTACCTTGCCGGATAGCAATTACAACGTTGCTGCCGAAGTAACTAACACTGTTGAAACCCGCCTGTCGCAAATAAGACAAGACCCTAACGAGTTGAACAAACAAGTGCTTGGCGTATTGGTACTGGGCCATTTTATTGGCGATAACCCGCTGCAAAGCCAGGGCGGTAGTGCAGGTGTGCAGGGTGCTATCCGCAACAGCGTAAGCAGCTTATTAACCGACCAATTAAACAGCCTTGCAGGCGGTTTAATATCTGGTGTAGATTTGAACTTCGGTTTAACATCCGGGCAGGACTATTCATCCGGCACGGCAACTAACCGAACAGATTTAAACGTGGGGCTATCTAAAAGGTTCCTCAACGACAGACTTACGGTATCGATTGGCAATAACTTTAACCTCGAGGGCGCGCAACAGGGGCAAAAAGCCTCTAATATAGCGGGTAACGTATCGGTAAATTACAAGTTGAGTAAAGACGGCCGTTACACTTTGCGTGCATACCGTAAAGATGAGTTTGTGGTTATACAGGGCCAGATCGTAGAGACCGGTTTAGGCTTCTCATTAACAGTTGACTATAACCGTTTCCGCGAGATCTTCCGTAAACGTACCGAAGAAGAGAAAGCGATGCGCAAGAAATACAAAGAGGAGCAGAAAGTTAAAGACGAACAGGAAAAAGCCTCGCAAGAAAAAGCTAAAGAAGACAGAACTAAGACCCAGACCACTACCTTATGATAAAACGGATAATTTATTTACTATCGCTGGCCATAATTTTAAACGCTTGTAGTACCACCAAATATGTACCCGAGGGTGAAAAATTATACACCGGCGGTACCGTAAAGGTTGATGACAAGAACATATCAAAAGGTGATGCGAAAGCGCTTAGTGCCGAAATGAAAACGCTGATACGCCCTAAACCAAATGCGTCGTTACTGGGCATGCGCATTAAACTTTGGTTATATTATAAAACAAAAGCCCGCCATGGTTTTATCCAAAAATTCTTGAGCAAATATGGCGAACCCCCTGTGTATGTAAGTCAGTTAGACCTTGCAAAAAATAGCGAGATCATGATTAACCGCCTGCAAAACGAAAGTTATTTTCAGGCGGCGGTTAGTGGCGATACTGTTGGTAAAAAGAAAACCGCTTCGGCTGTGTTCACAGCGTTGCCCGGCCCTTCATATACCATTCGTAATATAACTTTCCCTGGTGCAACAGATAATAATTTAGATACCGCTATTAAAGGCGCTCAGGCTGGTACACTATTAAAAACAGGCGATAAGTATAATCTGGACGTTATTAAATCAGAACGCATCCGTATTGATACGCGTTTGAAGGATGAAGGATTCTTCTTCTTCTCGCCCGAACAACTGATAGTAAAGGTTGATAGTACGGTAGATACCCACAAGGTAGACCTGTTGGTTAAGATCAAGGAAACAACACCGGAGCGTGCCCGCGAA
Organism: Mucilaginibacter sp. UYP27; assembly: GCF_040547175.1. NCBI lineage: Bacteria > Pseudomonadati > Bacteroidota > Sphingobacteriia > Sphingobacteriales > Sphingobacteriaceae > Mucilaginibacter > Mucilaginibacter sp. UYP27. Next base: position 145,284 of record NZ_JBEPPE010000002.1, on the reverse strand, counting down.
ATTTACACCATTCGTAATATATACATTTACCCGAACTACTCTTTGCGGGATACTTCCTTAAAGCTTGACCAGGCTAAGCCTTACCGCTGGTATAACATTGTAGACCCGCGTAACACAGCAAGGCCATACCTTTTTGCAAATACGGTGCTACTGCACCCTAACGATGCGTACAGCCGCACTACCCACAATAACTCACTTAACAGGTTCATTAATTTAGGCCCATACCGATATGTCAAAAACAGGTTTGAAGATGTAACGCCCGATTCGCCAAAACTGGATGTTTATTACTTCCTTACCCCTTACAAACGCAAATCGCTACAGGCAGAAATTATTGGCCGCACCACATCAGCAAATTATACCGGTACACAAATAAACCTGAGCTGGAAAAACCGCAACGCCTTTAAAGGTGGCGAGTTGCTTACCGTAACCTTATTTGGTAGTACAGATGTGCAGATAGGCGGGCAAAATAACGGCTTTAACGTATTCCAATATGGTGTGCAAACCAGCCTGTCGTGGCCGCGCCTAATAACGCCGTTCAAGTTAAATTCATCAAACGCTTATATACCACGTACGGTGTTATCTTTAGGATACACATCGGTTACGAGGCAAAAGCTATACTCTCTTAACTCGTTTACAGGATCATTCGGATATCAGTTTAAAACCAACGTGCATAAGACGCACGAGTTAAATTTGCTGGAAGCGACTTTTGTAAAACCACGTACTGTAGATAGTTTATACAGGGATAGTATCAATAACCCAAACAACCGCAACCCGTCGCTCAAACACGTTATCGATCCTCAGTTTACATTAGGCCCAAGCTATGCTTACACTTATGATAACACCACAGAAGATTACCGTACCAACAGCATTTATTTCCGCGGCAAGGTAAGCTTGTCCAACAACCTTTATGGTATTATTACCGGTGCCGATACGCTGGCTGGTAAAGAGAAAAAACTATTTGGTACCATATTTAACCAATACGCCAAGGTAGAGAGCGAGATAAGGTTTTTCCACAAACTAAGCGTCGGCAGCAAAATTGCCACGCGCTTTTTAGTGGGCGTTGGTTTACCATACGGTAACTCAACAATATTGCCTTACAACCAGCAATTTTTTATTGGCGGGCCAAACAGTTTAAGGGGCTTCAGGCCACGGTCAATAGGCCCGGGCAGTGTAGACCCTACTCCACTTAGCGGAGATAGCTTTATTGCCGACCAAAGCGGCGACATAAAATTGGAGGCAAATATTGAGTATCGCCAAAAGCTATTCAGCATTGTTTACGGTGCTTTATTTGCTGATGCAGGTAACATCTGGAACGCTAAGCCACACCAGGCCGGCGGTACATTTGGCCCTAAGTTTTTAACACAATTAGCGGTTGATGCGGGTGTAGGTTTAAGGTTTGATGCCACCATATTGGTGCTGCGTACCGATCTTGGTTTCCCGCTTATGAGGCCTTATGCTGATGTAACCGGGTCACGGTCTATAAGCCCAAGTTTTAAAAATGCTATTTTGAATATCGCTATCGGTTATCCGTTCTAAACAATTACTGTCCCGATAGCTAATGGGATAGTGATTGTAATATTAAGAGGTTAGATTCGTCTAATCCCTACTTACCGTATAACCAATGGCTAAAAACACGATATCCGTTCCACTTAATATTATTGATCTGCATGGCGATGGGTTCCATCCGCTATTGGATGTGGTGATATTCGGCAAGCCTTTTAAAGTGGTATTAGATACTGGAGCGTCGCGTACGGCGTTTGACCACCAACTGCTGATAGCAGCAAATGAACAAGCCGCAATTATTGTAAGTGACAGGCTATCTACAGGCTTAGGCACCAATACCATGGAGTCGGCCACCGCGGTTATCGAGAATATCTGGATAGGCGACCTGCTGATACCTGAACTGGAAGTGGCAGTACTAAATCTATCTACCATAAATGTAGCCTACCGCGAACTGGGCCACCCCGAAGTTTTGGGAGTACTGGGCAGCGATATTCTAATGAAATATAAGGCCGTTATTGATTTTGGCAAAGGGACGTTAAAGTTGAAGTAAATTAGCTTACGCCTTCTTCAAAACCCGGTGGCAAAGGTTTATAGCGCTTAGGTTTAGCACCGCAAAAAATACCAATACCAGCATAAGCGCGGGCAAAGGCCAGTGCCTTTTATTCGTTTAGCTTTAATAGCGGTAATAACATGGTCGAACAGTTCGTAGTAGATCTCCTGGTATTTGATATCATAGATCTTCATCCTATCTGTTGCCCATTGCAGTTCTTCTGGTGTGAGTATCATCTTAATTCGCCTCTTTCATTAATTTCACCTCGCTTTTGCAAAGCTTAATTATGCCGATATTGTACACAAGGGCGGCCATCATACATAGCGTAGTCAATGATGGATAATGGCCGGACCAGATCTCATTGATATGATTAAAAGCCATGGGTATGCTTACAGTAATTAAGCCGAAGACAACCATAGGCTCCCAGGCCATACTGCCAAATAATACATCTCTTACCGATCTTGACTTATCACCGGTAATATAACCCATGTAAAAAAACCTGAACAATGCTATAAGCGATGGTACAAACACCACCACTAAAACAGATGCCTTTAACACCAGCGGCGGCAAGTTAACCATAGAATAAAAGGCATAGATAGCAATAGCTAAACCAGCAAGGTAAAGCAGCGCCGGTAAACGTAAAAGATCAATAAGGTATATACGGAAGCGTTTATAAGTATCAGCACTTACAGCTTCTTTGATGCCCTTCTCTACTTTTTCCAGGTTATGGTGCCCGCCAAAATCATTGCGGATTATGTTATTTACCGCATCTTCAAAACTACTGTTATCAGGGTGATGCGCTAACGCGCAGATAATGTGGTCAATCACCTCTTCACGACTCTCCTTGTATTTAAAAGTTTTTTTAAGGTACTGCTGTAAAGTTGCTATTTGTTTGTCCGTAGGTTTCATTTGGCGGCGGGTTTAAGGTTTAACAAAGTTTGCAACTGGTCTATAAAAGCCTGTGCTTCGGTAAGCTTGCTGGTAACCTCTTTGCCACCCTGCTCGGTTAAGCGGTAATATTTACGTACGCGGTTATCAACCACCTGGGTAAAGGTTTCCAAGAAGCCATCCGCTTCCAGCTTATGAAGTGCCGGGTACAACGCGCCCTCAGTAAGCATTATCTCACCTTCAGATACCTCTTTAACCTTTTGGGTTATCTCGTATCCGTACATCTGCTCGTTATCTTCCAGCAGCTTTAAAATAATAGTTTGCAGGCTGCCTTTTAGCAATGGGTTAGTGCTCATACTTCAAATGTAAACAAATTTTATATACATAAGAAAATTATGTATATAATTTAAAAGGCATTTGTGTACAACCTTAGATATACAGCGTTTAAAAACCATTCGGGTTAAATATCCTGTAATTTTGATACGTTTATGCTTTAGTCAAGAGTCAAAAACAATCGAAAAAGGCGAATTAAGTTGTCTTAAAATACATTAGCCCCGCTTATTCGGCGGGGCTAATATTTCATAATAAGAAGCATCTGCAGATTTGGGATCTGCGTATCTGAAAATATATTTTAGGTATCTATACGTGCGTAGCGAGCATTTTTCTCGATAAACTCACGGCGCGGGGCAACTTCGTCACCCATCAGCATAGAGAAGGTGTGATCGCACTCGGCAGCGTTTTCAATAGCTACTTTTTTAAGTGTACGGTTAGCCGGATTCATGGTTGTATCCCATAATTGCTCGGCGTTCATCTCACCCAAACCTTTATAACGCTGTACGTGTACACTATCCTCTTTACCCTGGCCTTTAAGGCGCTGTATAGCGGTATCGCGTTGTTCATCTGTCCAGCAGTATTCAAATTCTTTACCTTTTTTAACCTGGTAAAGCGGTGGCGATGCAATGTACACATAGCCATACTCAACCAATTCCTTCATATAACGGAAGAAAAAGGTAAGAATAAGTGTGGTAATGTGCGAACCATCTACGTCCGCATCCGTCATGATCACAATTTTGTGGTAACGTAACTTGGTTAAGTTTAATGCTTTCGCATCCTCGGGGGTACCGATGCTTACACCAAGACCGGTGAACATATTTTTTATCTCTTCGTTCTCGTAAATTTTGTGCTCCATGGCTTTCTCCACGTTCAGGATCTTACCACGTAGTGGCAGAATGGCCTGGAACTCGCGGTTACGGCCCTGTTTAGCAGTACCACCCGCTGAGTCGCCCTCTACAAGGTAAAGTTCACATAAAGTTGGATCGCTATTGGCACAATCAGATAGCTTGCCCGGTAAACCCGAACCTGTCATCACACTTTTACGCTGTACCATTTCGCGGGCCTTACGTGCAGCTGCACGGGCTGTAGCAGCAAGGATAACCTTCTGCACTATCATTTTAGCTTCCCGTGGGTTTTCTTCAAGGTAGTTACCTAAAATTTCGCCTACGGCCACGTTAACGGCACCACTCACCTCGCTGTTACCCAATTTGGTTTTGGTTTGCCCTTCAAATTGCGGCTCTTGTACTTTTACCGAAATTACAGCTGTTAACCCCTCACGAAAGTCATCACCGGTAATCTCGATCTTCATATTTTTCAACAAGCCCGATTTATCCGCATAAGCCTTAAGCGTGCGGGTTAAACCCATCCTGAAACCGGCAACGTGTGTACCTCCCTCAATAGTGTTGATGTTATTTACGTATGAGTGCACATTTTCGGTATAGGTATCGTTGTACTGGAAAGCCAGTTCAACCGGGATACCCTGCTTTATACCTTCCAGGTAAATTGGCTCCGGGATGATAGCAACGCGGGTACCATCAAGGTATTTTATAAACTCCCTTAAACCACCTTCAGAGAAAAATTCCTCCATTGGGAAAGAACCGTCGTCGTTAGTTTCGCGCTCATCTGTTAGCGTTAAGCGGATGCCTTTGTTCAAAAATGCAAGCTCGCGTAAACGGGTTGCCAGTGTTTCAAACTTATATTCGGTTGTAAGTGTAAATATCTCTGCATCCGGCTGGAAAGTTTGGGTGGTACCTGTTTTATCAGATACGCCAATCTCTTTAACAGGGAACAATGGTTTACCACGTTCGTATTCTTGTGTAAAAATTTTACCCTCGCGGTATACAACAGTTTTAACGTGTATAGATAGTGCGTTAACACAACTTACACCCACACCGTGCAAACCACCGGATACTTTGTAGGTGTCCTTGTCAAACTTACCGCCTGCGTGCAGCACGGTCATTACTATTTCAAGGGCTGATTTTTGTTCTTTAGTATTGATACCCGTTGGGATACCACGGCCATTATCTACAACGGTAATAGAATTGCCTTTGTGGATAGTAACGTTAATGGTATCACAATACCCGGCAAGCGCCTCATCTATCGAGTTATCAACTACCTCGTAAACCAAGTGGTGAAGGCCTTTTACGCCCGTATCACCAATGTACATCGAAGGCCTTTTACGTACGGCTTCTAAACCTTCTAAAACCTGTATATTATCCGCTGAATAATTTGATTTATCCTGATTTTCTTCGCTCATATTTGATTAATACAATAACCCCCAAATTTACGAATTTAGCTTCGTATTAACTCGGATTATGTGCAACATTAATGCGATTGTGGATAAATATGACCGATAATAAACATCTTAATTAATGGTTAGGAAACTTGTGGCGAAAGATTATATTTGTCAAAATTTTTTTTAAGATAAACCCAATGAAAATGAAGGCTTCAATTGTTACAAAATCAGTATTAGCATTACTAATAGCTGCAGGTGTATCTGCTTGTAACCAAAATAAACCAGACGCTAAACCTGCTGCAGCAACAACTGCAGGCACAACTGCCGACGGTCCTGAAATTGTTTACATTAACCAGGATTCTTTAGTATCTAAATACGATTACATTAAGGACATGGACAAGCGCCTTGGTGATAAAAGTAAAGCTGCACAGACTGATGTTGCTTCGCGCCAGCAGGCTATCCAACGCGAGGTTGCTGAATACCAAAAAGCTGCCCCTACAATGGCGGCAGACCAACGTGCCGCTACCGAGCAACGCTTACAACGTAAAGGCCAGGAGTTTCAACAATATCAACAAAATGCAGGTGCACAAGTGCAAAATGAGCAAGTAACCGAGCAAACCAAACTTTACGAAAAACTGGTTGAGTTTACTAAAGCTTACGCTAAAGAAAAAGGTTACAAAATGATCCTTACTTACCAAAAAGGTAATGCAACAGTTCTTTACGGCGACCCAAGCCTTGACGTAACTACTGAAGTAGTTAAGAGATTAAATGACGCTTACGCCAAAGACAAAAAATAGCATATCAGATGTGCAAATAATTAAAATATAATTAATTAAAACCTCAGCTTACAGTTGAGGTTTTTTAATTTAGAGCAATATGGAAGACAAAGGCAACGAAAAGTTTATGCAGATGGCCATCGACCTGTCTGAATATAACGTAAAGCAATCGCAGGGCGGCCCCTTTGGTGCGGTGATTGTAAAGGATGGTATGGTGATAGCGCGCAGTGCAAACCGTGTTGTCCCTACTAATGACCCCACGGCCCATGCAGAGATATCGGTTATCCGCCTGGCCTGCCAGGAGCTGGAAACTTACAATTTGGAAGGCTGCGAAATTTATACCAGTTGCGAACCCTGCCCCATGTGCCTGGGCGCCATTTATTGGGCACGCATCAGCAAAATTTATTATGCCAATACCAAAAAGGATGCTGCCGATATAGGTTTCGACGACCATTTTATTTATGATGAATTAGCGCAGCCTATGGAAAAACGCAAACTTCCTTTTGTACAAATGATGCACACTGAAGCCCTTGAGATTTTTAAACAATGGACGGAATCGGAAAGCAAGAAGGATTACTAATTAAATACTTACCCAATCAACGATTTAATTAGTTCTTCCAAATCTTTAAGGTAAAGCATATTTGGCCCATCGCTCATGGCGTGGTCCGGGTCGGGGTGTGTTTCTATGAAATAACCGCTGGCACCAAATGCCTTTGCTGCATGTGCCATGTTTGGCACAAATTTGCGGTCGCCGCCGGTTTTGCCCCCTGCACCGCCGGGGCGCTGTACCGAGTGGGTACAATCCATACAAACAGGATAGCCAAACTCCAGCATATCGGCAACATTCCTAAAATCAACAACCAAATTATTATACCCAAATGAGTTACCGCGCTCGGTAAGTATAATCTGGTCGTTACCACTTTCCTTTACTTTTTGTGCCGGGTAAAACATATCCTGGCCAGATAGGAATTGCGCTTTTTTAACATTCACTATTTTGCCCGTTTCGGCAGCAGCTACCAACAAATCCGTTTGGCGACAAAGGAACGCCGGGATCTGCAGAATATCTACCACCTCGGCGCATGCAGCGGCCTGGAATGGCTCGTGGATATCCGTTGTAATCGGCAAGTTAAATTTCTCTTTCACGTTATTCAGCATCTCCATACCTTTTGCTAAACCCGGGCCGCGGTAAGCGCTTACACTGGTACGATTCGCTTTATCAAACGATGATTTAAAAACTACTGTAACCGGGTATTTAGCGCCAATCTCGGCAACTTTTTCGGCTACGGTGTACAGCAATTCCTGGTTTTCCATTACGCATGGGCCAACAATAAAAAAAGGTTTTTGAGTGATGTCGTTATATAATCCCATTGTCTTTTATCTTTTTGCGTGCAAGTTCAAGGTCTTCAGGTGTATCTATCCCCTTCTCGATGCCTTTCACTTCAATCATTTTAATTTTATAGCCGTTCTCAATCGCCCTCAGCTGCTCCAGTTTTTCTGTGCTTTCTAAAAACGAAACCGGCATGGTAATAAACTGTTTCAGGAATGATGCTTTGTAAGCATACACTCCCATATGTTTTTTGTAAGCGGACGGATCTTTCACTTCCCCATCTCTCGAAAACGGTATAGCAAATCTTGAGAAATAGATAGCGTTTCCATTTACATCGGTAACAACCTTAACCAGGTTTGGGTTATTTAGTTCCGCTACATCGGCAACAGGTGCACAAATACTGGCCATACCGGCGTCGCTTTGCTGTAATGCAATTATCAGCCTGTCAATGATGCCGGCATCAAAAAAGGGTTCGTCGCCCTGTACATTTACCACCATATCGCATGGTACTGTTTCTATAACCTCGGCAATACGATCTGTCCCGCTGGGGTGCTCCTCTTTTGTCATAAGCACGTTTGGAGTAAACGTTTTGCAAGCGTCAAATACTTCGGTGCTGTCGGCCGCTATCCAGATCTCGTGATGCAGGGTTGCTTTTAGGCAAGCTTCGTACACACGCTGAATAATAGGCTTTCCACCCAGATCAAGCAACATTTTACGCGGCAAGCGAGTTGATTTTAGCCTTGCAGGTATAACAATAATTACTTTCATCTGCTAAGCTTGGTTAAATATCTGGTAAACGCCGGTAAGGACATTATTATCATTATGTACCAGCAGGGTAGTTATCTTGCGCTCCATCATAAGTTCCTCAGCGTCGTAAACCAACTCGTGTTCGTTAATTATCCGCGGTGAAGTATTCATCAGATCGCTAATAGGCAGGTGATAAATATCTTCATATTTTACTAATCCGCGGCGCAAATCTCCGTCGGTTATTACGCCTTCTACTTTATCCGGCGAGCCGACTATAACCATTCCCAGTTTGCCTTCACTCATTTGCAAAACCAATTGAGTGAAAGTAGCTTTGGTATTGATAAAAGGAAGTTTGTCGGTACGCATCAGATCTTTAACCCTTACCAATAATTTTCGGCCAAGCCTGCCTCCGGGATGGAAACGCGCAAAATCAGCGGGACTAAAATCTCTTGCCGTCATTAGTGCTACTGCTAAAGCATCACCCATAACTAACGTTGCGGTGGTGGATGATGTGGGCGCTAACTCAAGCGGACAAGCCTCCTGCTTAACGCAAACATTTAAATGGTATGTGGCATTGGTAGCCAGTGTAGATTTAGCGTTGCCGGTTATAGCTATAAACGTATTTTTATTGTATTGTAGATAAGGTACAATTTTTAACACCTCTTCGGTTTCGCCGGAGTAAGATACAAGTAGAACCACGTCATCGGTACTTATCATCCCAAGGTCGCCGTGAAAAGCCTCGGCAGGATGCATAAAAAAGCTTGGGGTACCTGTGCTGGTGAAAGTGGCCGAGATTTTTTTGCTAATATGCCCGGACTTCCCCATCCCGCACACAACTAATTTACCTTTGGATTGCAGGATGGCGTTAACTGCCTGGTTAAACTGTTCGTCTATCATCGATGCCACATACTGCAACGATGCAATTTCTATATCAAATACTTTTTGGGCAATACTTTTCATAAGCTGTAGTAGCTCGGGTATTATTTAGTATTGCAATAATACTCAATAAAATCAGATTAGATCAATGAACGGCCGTACCGCGCTAATAGTTTAAACTAAGATTACTTAGTCCTGTAATACCCGTAGTTTTTTTGGCTCTACTTCTATTTGTCCCGGATGTATTAGGCTTTTTTTATCCAAATGTTCAAACTGTGAGTTTTTGCTGATAAACTCAGGTACAATATCCTTCATTTTATTAACCATTGCCATATCATCATTTTGCTGATTTAGCAAAATAAGCTCGTTAATGTCATCGGTAACCTTTTTGTACGGGTATGTTATCACCTCTGAGATCTTAATCTTCTCGTGGTGGGTTGGCATGGTATGCTCGCCCTGGTTAAGCAATTCCTCGTAAAGCTTTTCGCCCGGGCGAAGGCCTGAGTAAACAATTTTGATATCCCGCTCGGGTTGTAAACCCGCAAGCTTAATCATTTTTAGTGCCAGGTCAACAATTTTAACAGGCTCGCCCATATCAAAAATAAATATCTCGCCACCTGTACCCATTGTACCGGCTTCCAACACCAAATGTACCGCCTCGGGTATGGTCATGAAATAACGTGTGATCTCCGGATGGGTTACAGTAATAGGGCCGCCTTTTTGGATCTGGGCCCTAAAACGCGGTATCACCGAACCGTTAGAACCTAACACATTACCAAAACGGGTAGTTATAAAGCAAGTGCCTTTATTTATAGGGTTATCTTTTAATGATTGGATATAGATCTCGGCAATACGCTTGGTAGTCCCCATGATGTTTGAAGGATTAACAGCCTTATCGGTAGACACCATCACAAACTTATTTACACCGTGTGCAACTGATAGATCCGCAATGTTTTTTGTACCTAAGACATTCGCCCTAACCGCTTCTGATGGGTTCTCTTCCATCATTGGCACATGTTTGTAAGCAGCAGCATGATAAACAACTTCTGGTTTGTAATCAAAAAACAGCTTTTGCATACGATCGTGATTCCTGATATCCCCGATGAATATTTTTATCGGTATCTGTGCAAACTTTTCTTCTACCTCTAACCGGATCTCGTGCAGTGGCGATTCGGCCTGGTCACAAAGGATAACCATTGCCGGATCATATTGTAATACTTGCTGAACGATCTCTGAACCGATAGAACCGGCGGCACCTGTAATCAATACTCGCTTGCCCTGCAAATCTTCAGATATACGTGTAGTATCAATTTGTATTGTTTTACGCTGAAGCAAGTCCTCTATTTTTAGGTCTTTAATCTGCTGCATGTTAAGTTTACCGTAAATCCATTGATCTGATGGTGGTACAGTAAGTACCTGGATACCCAAAGCAAGGCATGTTTCCAGAGCTGTTTTTTTCGACTGCTCGTCAAGATGATGATTCATGATGATCATCTTATCTATGGCACGTTTTTCTTTAAGTTTTTCAAGTTTATTTATATCATAAACCCTCACCTGCTGTATTTCTTTATTGATCTTATTGTTATCAGCATCCACAAAACCTGCTATAACAAAGTTGGTTTGCGCGCTGGCTTCTAAAGCTTGTTTCACCAATACGGCACTGGTATCAGAACCGTAAATAAGTACCGTGGTTTTTTTTGAACTTGAATAGTTATTAAGGTAGTTGAACGCACTTTTCACACCGCTTCTCAAGAGAATGAGTAGGGTACTTGATACTGAGAAGTTAACAAGCAAAACAAGATCGATGGTGGAAGATTTTACATGCAAGTAAGGTTTAACCCACAATGTAACTACCAGCATATATAATAAACTACTGATAAACACCGACCCAAATATACGCAACACATCACGCGTATTTGAATACCTGATGAGACCTATATGTACCCTCATCACGTACATCACCAATGCGGCAACTATACAATAAACACCTGTATAAATAAAAAAGTAACCCCTTAATATATTTACAAAATCAAATCTGTTTACAATAAGATAAGAAGATGAAAAAGACCACGTAACAATAACAAAGTCTAATAACATTATTATCCAACGGGGTAAAACCTTGCTAAAAAGTAAGTATTTCTTCATAGGTACATTTTTGCCAATCTAAACAAAGATAAAGAATAATAATTCTATCGAGAAATAAGACAATTATATTGAAATATAACCAATGTATTTTCTTGATACTTAACTTTAGATATTAACTATTAAACGCCTTAAATAACATAACAGTTTAAAATTCATAATTAACACCGTTTATTTAAAGACATAAGCATCGCACACATTAACAACACAATTGGGGGACATTTGTTGTTAAGGCAGCTCAAATATAAAAAAATAACATTATTAATTATAACTTATAGGCGTTTTTTATGCTAAACTTTCAAGATAACGTAGTAATATTTGTTAAAACGATGACTTGCCCTTCATTAACTTTGGTTTGAATACTATGTATATAATTGCCAGGGAGGTCGTAATTGTTATAAAAATTATCCACTCTGATGCATTTATATACAAAACTATAAATGCTATTATAATAAATTGTACAAACGCATAGCATGCCGCCACTATTACATGCAACAACTTCCGCTCATTAGCCAGTATCTGGTAAAAATGCAGGCGATGAGCCTTAAATATATTTTGCTTTAATATTAACCTGTGTACTATAGTTAACACGGCATCTACCCCATAAACCGAAAGAAATAAAATGTAGGCCCAGTGTCCGCTTACTTGTATCAGCCTGAATAGTAAGAAAACTATCCAAAAAGCTATTGCTACACTGCCAACATCGCCGGCAAAGCATTTAGCCCTTTTACGAAAATTAAAGAATAAAAAAGCCACACTCGCCAGCATCGGCAACCATATCAAATCAGCCTCTATAAATGCCTCGCCTTTTAAATTAACATATTGTAACCCGGCAAGCACAACCAATGTATAGGCACCGGTAATACCGTTTATGCCATCCATAAAATTGTACATATTTATAATACCAATACTAATAATATACAAGGCTATACATACATAAAAAGGAGTTTCAAAAATATTTAAGTATGCAAACATGAGCGTTACAGCAGCAATATGTACAACAACCCTAATCTTACTTGAAAGCGTAATTCTGTCATCAATAAAACTTATTACGCTTATGGCAAGCAGGCCCAAGCCAGGTAGCCAGTACTGAGGGTGCAATACTACCGCACAAACAATTGCGAATGTAAATATAACTCCACCACCGCGAATAGTAACTTCTGTATGCGAACTGCGTTCATTTGGCTTATCAATAATGTTATAATGATCTGCTATTTTGAAATACAAAAGCATCACACCAAAAAAAACAAGCAGTAAAAAAGGGTATAGTATCATAACGTTATTTCGCTAAGCTTTTTAACCACAGAGGATGGCACCCACTTTATTGCGGCATGTAGCTTTTTATCATCGAATGTTAAGGTTGATGTTATTTTTTTTAATTTATTAGTATTAACGGGAAACCGGCTGCCTATTATATCACCGGCCCACCCTAATAGTTTAGCTAAAGGGATAGGTAAACTCAGGGGCTTTTTCTTATTTAATTGTTTAGAGATCACCGCCTCTAAATGCGAGAACATGGGATGCAGGCCATCTGTGATATTAAAGATCCCGCCTATCTTTACGAGTTGAGGCATTATAATAGCAATATCTTCCGCCCATATAATGCTTTTGCGGGCATTTGCATTCCCAATACTTAAATACCTGCCACTTTTTATACCATTGATCATAGCGCCAAGGTTACCCGGCGGGTTAATGCCGGCCACTAATGGAAGCCTCAATATAGTTAAGGTTATATCATTACGGCCAGCCCACTCAATCAAAAACTCCTCGGCCAGTATTTTTGATTTCGCATAGGGGGTTTCGCCGTTTAAAGCGTGCTCTTCTGTAATCAGTTCACCACTATCCAGCCCATAAACTGCTACAGTACTTATAAAGACAAACTGCTTTGGCAACATGCCAAAATTTTCGAGCCCTTTACACAGGTTTACGGTGCCCTCAAAATTAACATCATAAAACAACTGTTTTTCAGCCTCTGTTTTGGGCTCGGAGTGCGCTTTGCCTGCAGCATGAAAAACGACATCGTAGGCCTCGTTAAAAGCAGGTATTTCTATGGCTATATTGTAATTATAGGTGTTATTACTTACGCCTAAAGTAATAACGTTATAGCCGATTTGCTGCAATTTGGGAATCGTATTGCCAGCCAAAAAGCCAGAAGCCCCCGTATATAATAAATCAGGCATATAAAATTTTGTCTGCTATAGTTTTAAAAATCTGCCCTTGTTCAAATTTATCGTTAAATAAATTTAAACTGCTTTCTTGCATATTTTTTACCTGCCCGGGTGTAAGCGTTAAAAAAAATTCCATTTTCTGCTGCAAATCGGTCACGTTGCCAGGCTCAACTAAATAACCATTCACTGTATCTATACAGGTTTCTTTACACCCTTTATGGTTGGTTGTAATAATTGGCTTAGATAAAGCCAACGACTCTGTTAAAGACCTCGGCACGCCCTCGGGGTAGTAACTTGGTAATACCACACAGTCCGAAAGTTGTACAATCTCTTTTACATTTTTTTGGTAGCCGATGTATTTAATTGACGGGATAGATTCAATTTTTGACAGCACTTCTTTTTCGATACCCTTACTATCAAACCAACCGGCAATTAACAATACGGCATTAGGAAATTTATCTTTTAGGTTTTTAAACGCTTCTACCAGTTCCAATATTCCTTTTTCTTTTACAATACGGCTGCAAAACAAAAAATATTTATTATCAACAGCCATACCCCATTTTTCCCTGTCCGGAGCAGTTATCTGTATAAATTTCTCTTTGTTAACACCACTCCCATTTGTAAGAATAATTTTAGAGGGTTCTATAAATTTTTGTAATAAAATCTGGTCGTCGCTATTTTGTACAACAATAAAATCAGCTTTCTTTAAAATAGATAAATATGCTTTAAATACTTTGTTAATAAGTAAAGACGATCCTTGTTTATCCAGAAACCCAAGGCCGGCCACCGTAGCAACAACGGTTTTTACCTTTAGCTTTTTTGCTACATAAACACCTAATAAATTAGGAAAGAATTTATAGGTAAAAACGAGGTCGGGTTTTTCTGCCGCTATGATCTGTTTAAATTGTTTATATGTTTTAAATATGTCTGCAAAAAACTTCCACGACCTATTGTATTCATAAAAATAAACAGGATATGGGGTTTTAGCAACCTCTTCGGCATGCTTATCTTTTGGCACAATACCAAAGCATTGTTCGACACCTAAGCTTGTTAGGTAGTTTAAGAAGTTAACCCTGTAGGCAATATAATCTTCTCCGTAATGAGCTATTAAACAAGCTTTTTTAAACATAATTTTATTCAGGGAGCATATATCTGCTCTTTATTTCTTAATGGCTTGTATAATTAGCTGTGTGTAGAGTTTGCTTCCGTTGTTATTCAGATGGGTTCTGTCGTGAAACAATTTACTATTATCTTCAGCCGCAAATGCATCGCTAAAATCAATAGTTTTCAGCCCATATTTACTTAGTGTTTTGTTTACCGTAGGCAACGGGTTATTTTTAAATTTGTTTAAAGTAGGCGATACTACAACCAACAGTTTGATCTTCCTTTTTTCTATAGTGGCGATCATTTCATCAAATTTTCTAACCAAGGTAGTATCCTCTTTGTAATTGGTACTATTTCCTACAATTGTTTTATCGGTAGCGGTAAGTTTACTACCAAATAAGGCTTCATACCCATGATCGTTTTTTTGCCCAACACCTAACGCATGTTGCAGTATTGAACCCGGCAAAGAGTTAAACGCATACAGTTTGCTGACTTCTGACTTATAAATTTCGCGGGGGTTAATCTGATAAATAAGCTGCTTGATGTAGCTATTACGCCTTGTATATGGCAAAAAGGTACTTGTAAATATCTCTTTCTGCGTGCCTAATGTATCATAAGTAAAATCGTTTTGATTGATATCCAAAATAATATATTTAGGGCTATATCTTTTTAAAACTGATGTTATTAAAGCATAATTATAATCAAACTTAATACCATCTCGCCCTAAATTATAAGCAGATACTTGCAAGCTATCGCCAATTACCGACGATATGTAATGATGAGACGCCCTGGATGTGCCGAAAATTAACAGATTTTCATTTGCCTTTGATAAAGCGTAGGTGGTTGTAGAACTATCGCCTTGTTTCTCTTTATAAAACGCCCGTTCTATTAACGTGCCGAATACGTAATCTAAAACAAATAGTATAAGTAGTAGCAGTACAAACTTCTTTATTAATGTATAAAGTTGATTCTTCATTTTTTAAAACTGAAAATAAATGAACTGGCCTCCGTTAAATACACCAAACAATATAATAATGATGATAGACAGCGAATACCCTGTATACCTGATCACAGCGCTTTTATTGCTAAATACATTGAATTTTTGGGGATAGTATTCCTGTATATATTCAAAAAATAGCAACCCAAAAATAGCCGCTAAACTGTAGAAGAAACTTGCGGGCACGCCTAAAAACAAACCGCCGCCTTTTAACGTGTATAAATTTTTACATATCAAAAGCGCCTCATGAACATTCCTGGCCCTGAAAAATATCCAGGCAAAACAAACAATGCCAAATATAAAAAGGTTAGAAAGCACGCGGGTAACGTATGTTTTGCGAAGAAATACATCAACTTTTAATTTCTTAAAAATAATACCGAATATAGAGTAAACGCCGTGCAACGCACCCCATATTATGAAAGTCCAGCTGGCACCGTGCCATAAACCGCTAATCATAAAAACCACAAACACGTTGAAACACCATCTTGGTACTGCCACCCGGCTGCCGCCTAACGGAATATATAAGTAATCTCTAAACCACGTTGATAATGAAATATGCCATCGGCCCCAAAATTCCTGGATGTTTTTTGAAAAATACGGTCTTCGGAAATTGGTCATCAAATCAAACCCCAATATCTTAGCTGTACCTATAGCAATTTCTGAGTAGGCCGAGAAATCGCAATAGATTTGAAATGCAAACATTACGGTAGCAACCAGGATAGATACGGCACTGTGTTTATCCGGATGATCATAAACAGCGTTTACATAAATTGCAAGCCTATCAGCTATTACAAGTTTTTTTACAAACCCAACTAACACAATTTTTAAACCTTCAACAATACGGTTATAGTCAAAATTATGTTTTTCGTAAAACTGATGTATAACATTTTGAGGGCGCTCGATAGGCCCCGCAACCAGTTGAGGGAAAAACATTACATAAAGTGCATATATCCCAAAGTGTCGTTCGGCCTTCTGATTGCCTCTATACACCTCTATGGTGTAACTCATTGCCTGGAAGGTGTGAAAAGACAAACCTACAGGCAGTAATATAGAAAGGTTAGGTACATGATTGTTATAACCAATGCTATTTAGCAACAGCGATAAGTTATCGTTTAAAAAATTGTAATATTTAAAAACAGCCAATATACCTATGTTGGCAACCAGGCTCATTATTAAAAAAAGCTTCCTTTTTTTGCCAACGTTTTTTTCTATGAGCAACCCGGCATAATAGTCGATAACGATTGTAAAGCCTAAAATAAGTATATAAATAGGCAAAAAAACCATGTAGAAATAACAACTGCTTAATAGCAGAAGTAGCCATCGGTACTTATGCCCCATGGTGAAATAAATGCTGCAAACAATAATGAAGAATGCAACAAAGTGTAAAGAATTGAATAACATATGAGAAGGTTCGGTTTAGTGAGCGGTAACGTTATTTATATCAATATCTTGTTCTGTAGCCTGGCTTGCTATTTGTTGTTCGCGAAGCTTCTTCAAATAGTTTTTTCTACGAAGAGCCTTAAAGTCGACTGCTAATACAAGCATTAAAGGCAACAATTTTGCCCTGTGCCTTATTGCAGTACCGAAGTTTGAAACACCTAATGAAAATACGAAAGCCAAAGTTATGCTAATGATTAATATGAGGTAAGCCGTTTTATTTTCCTTGATAACCTTACGGTTTTTATAAAAAGACCAAGCCATTAAAAGATACATCCCGGCATCAATTATACCAGCCAGGTGACTCGCCTTTTTTACCATGAATGGCAGTACCGGCGAAAATAAAAATGCAACATACCGTAGAGGGAGTTTCCAAATATCAGTTATACCATTACGTATTTTCATCCACTCGGGGTACCCGGCCGTACCCATTACAGAGTGGGCTTCGCCACTTTCAAAAGTGTCGAAAGCGTTCTCAAACGATCCGCCAAATTTACTTAAGCCAAATCCAGTATAATTTACAATCATCAAGCCGCCAGCAACCAATATAAACATCATCACCTTAGCAGCCGGCGATTTGTTTTTCCCCTCCTGTGATATCAAGAAAATCCCCATACCAAACCCGAGCAGCACCGCTATCAAAGCTGAGTGGAACAGGATACAAAGCCCGGTATATATAATAAATAATACAATATGAGGCTTTTTCTTGTACTTCCAAAACTTAATAAGTGATATTACAGCTAACGAAAGGAAAAAGTGAATAGGCACTTCTCTCAAAATAACCGCAGATAGCTCTGCCAATTCAGGAAATAACGCTGCGAACCAACCTACCCTTATCGCCTGGGTCCTATCATTCCATAACAGATAGGTCGCTTTATATATATTGTAAACCGTAGCAGTACTTAAAATAACCAGTATCAAACTCCATAACCAGGGCACGCGGCCAAATACAGAATATAGTGCCGAGCCTATTTTAATAAAACTACCAGCACCCGATTCTGAAAACTGATCTGCAGGGGGATTTTTCACCTTGGTCCATTCCCAGGCTAACCGTTCAAAACGCCTGTCGTCTTTTCCGCTATCAGGTAACTCAAAAAAGTTCATTTCTACAACTACCAGCGTTAGCCTGAATAAAAAAGCAACTACTAATACTACAACTATAGATTTATTCATGCTTTATTAATTACGCTAACGTTATTTGTGCTAAGTATATCATTTTAAAAGCATTAATCAGCTATCAACTTTGTACCGGTATATGAAACCTTGGGTTTTATGCCAAACTTGTCGGTAGAAAATGTATTCTTTTGTGATCTCGCAGCATTATTAATAAGTGGTGTAACTACACCTGATACAGCAGAAGGTATTTGCACTCTATTGTTTTCAAAAATAAGATCTTTTGACGTAAGATATGGAAAGTATGCTTTAGAAGGACTTTTAGAGGTACAAATTATATCGTTATTGGATATTTTTACCTTATTAAACATATTTGCCTGGTTAGCAGATACTATCCCTCTAAAAGCGCTTCTGATGGTACTGTTTTTGATTTCGACATTACCGCCTGTGCGGCCGGTCCAACTGGCGTAAACGCTTCCCTGTTTAGTTCCGCAGTCTATATCGCAGCTATCCACAACCAAGCTGTCTGCAGCTAATATCATCGTATATTTTGATAGGCTTGTTTGCGATTTGATAGTGCATTTAACCAGTTTAATATTAGCAGTAATTTTGGGGGATATGCTCATGAACTGTGCACCCATATTATTTGCAAATGTACAATTTCTAAATACTATCCCGCCCATTTTAGCACCTGCGGGGATTACCTGTGGCTCAATATCAACGCCTGCCGATGGGGCATGGCGGGTATAAGCGCCGTCGGTTATGCCTGTGTTTATAAACTGGCAGTTATCAAAAAGGCCTTTATACAAATGAGTTATAGACATGCCCTGCCTGCCATTATTTGAACTGATGGAATTAGTTATAGTAACATTTCTGCAACCCTTAATACCCCCAATATAAATCCCGTCTGTTTGGCCATGATGGGTATAAACGTTAGATATGTTTACATTCTCGCAATCCCAAAGCTGGATAAGGTGCCCGCTTCCCTCCGTAGTTTTAGGGTCTCGTGTCATCCTATTAATATTACCATTAATTTCTAAACCTTTGATAGTAACGTTTTGGCACTTAGATATTGAGATAGGTATAACAGCCTCAGTAGTGCTTTTTTGTAATCTACCCACTAACAAATCGGCTGCCCTAAAGAAGTTTCCATTTACAGAGATAACTGCTTTGTCGCCAATTATTGAAAGACCATTGCAACCAGAAAACAGGATATCCGCAACCGGGTTGTTTTTAGTATTGTATTGCGCGATATAATATTTACCCGCAGGGAAATAAACCGTTCCGGATCCATTTGCGTTTACTGCCTTTGCAACTTTAATCAATGCATTATAATTATCAGTCACGCCGTCGCCATTTGCACCATAATCTTTCACATTAAACGTTTTACCAATCCTATTACCATAAACGGCAGATGTTGTAATAGTAAATAGAAGTATAAGCGTTTTTATCAATTTCTTTGTTTTCATAACTTCTGTTGGTTGATTCAATACTTTTCCAGACATCTAACGTTAGATCCGGCTTTTTAACATAGACCTATTTTATTGCTTAATGTTTAAGCACACTTTGGTATATCAACTTATAGTTCAAATAACATTTATTTATATCGAATTTTTCGTAAACCTCTTTTTTAAATTTCGCAGCTTTTTCAAGCGCCTCATCGTAATGCCCCATTATATGCTGTAACGATAAATGGAAATTTGGCAACTCGGTAAGGTATGCGGCGTCTTCACTTAAAAAAATTGGGATACTGCCCACAGGTGTAGTAACAATAGGCAGGCCACAAGCACCTGCCTCTAATATTGAAATAGGCATCCCTTCCCATAATGATGGCGTGATCAGGCAACTTACATTCGCCATAATTTGGGGGATGTCCTGTCTGAAACCTAAAAATTCAAAATAATCCTGCAACGATTGTTGAGCGATCAAGTCCTCCAACGGTTGCCGCATATTGCCTTCGCCAACTACAACTATTTTAAATTTGTGCTTATCTTTTAGTTTCTTAACCAGATCGACCAAATAAAGAGGGTTTTTTTGATGTTCCAACCTCCCTAAAAACAAGCATGTAAAAACCTCCGGTTTTTGCATGGGGGCATTGTATAAGCTTAAATCTATCCCATTTGCAATTACAACCGGATTTGATTTTTGATACCAGGTCCTTGATTTTTTTGAAAAAATTACATCTGTATCTCTAAGACCCCGGGTAAAAAATAAAAAAAAACGTCTTAACTTACTTCTAACAAAGTCGTTATGCAACGTAAAAACGATTTTATGTGACACGAACGGCTTTAATAAGCAACTCAAAAAAAACGCATGGAATAAGTGGGCGTGTACTACTGTATTTTTATTTTGTTTAATAATATGATAATACTGCTTTAAGCCGCTTAAAAAGTTGGCTTTAGAGGTTATGCCTAAAGAAATTGGCGAAACGCCCATTTCTTCAAACCGTGGCCTTAATTTATCCTTATTAGTAATGTACACCACAGAACAAGTAACCTTCTCGTCCTGTAGGTTCATTTTAGTTAAATTATAAACCAGGTTTTCGGCGCCGCCGCCGCTTAAGCCGGTAATCAGTTGAATTACGTGCATATTATTTAACAAATGCGAAGGCCTTTTCTTTAAGTTTAACGGCCATTTCTACATGCCTGGTTGGGTTGGTAAATTTACTGTCGACACCAATTTTACCATTAAAATCAAAGTTGGCTTGTATTTCGCCTTTATCGTTAATGTTAATGGTATTGAATAGATCAGATATCCCCGAGAACCTGCTCATATCTGAACTGTTATTAAAACCGTAATTAATAAAAATTACGGGTGTACCCAATGCAAGGCAAGGTAATGCACAATGTATCCTTGAGGTAACAACAAGTTTGGCGGCCGCAAATTTATGTAACAACGCTTCGGCTTCTTCAAACCTGCGTTCTTCGCTGTGCGAGCCTGATAGTTTATGTTTTACATATTCGGCGTTCTCTAAAAATTCGTCGGTAATAAGTTGTTTTAAGATTCGTTTTCTTTTACCAAACCTAAAAATATCGCCGCTCATAATGGCCTTTATAAATTGGTTAGGCCCGTACATCATTTTACCCCAATGCGGCAGTAAAAACAATGGATCGGCCATATAAACTTTGTCAGATTTTTTATCCGTTTTATATTTGACGTCTAAAGTGGTAGTTATACACCCACTAAAGTACGAGTCGATGCCTTTTTCCTGCAATACACTTAAAGTATAGGTATCGCGGCAGCCAATCGGCCCCTGCTCTTTTAAATATGCAATAGTTTCTGGTGTTAAAACCTTGTCTTTTGCGTTTGCATTTAAATGGAACGATACCCAAAGCGGGTTGATCTTCGCCGAAGGTGGAAACTCATCTGGGTTGAGAATATACCATCCGTTCATGATCATTTTAATATCGTCGCCTTTGTAGCTTTTTAATTTCTCGCGCTCTACAAATACATCTACTTTAGGCAGGTATTGTTTTGCTGCAAGGCTTTGTACGTAATCGCCCACGTTATATGTTGGGTTTGCCGGATAAACCATTAAACCAAATTTTTGCTCTGAGTTACTTGTATTTTGCATGAGTAGAATTTATTTAAATACCATTTTTTTTAATTTGACAATAACCTCGCTATTTAAAAATAGGAATATACCTATTGCTAAAACCAAAAGGATGTAATTTATATATCTGAAGTGTATTAGTAATGCTAATGAAAAAAC
The DNA here is from genome assembly GCF_040547175.1 of Mucilaginibacter sp. UYP27. Classification (NCBI taxonomy): domain Bacteria; kingdom Pseudomonadati; phylum Bacteroidota; class Sphingobacteriia; order Sphingobacteriales; family Sphingobacteriaceae; genus Mucilaginibacter; species Mucilaginibacter sp. UYP27. Next base: position 123,375 of record NZ_JBEPPE010000002.1, on the reverse strand, counting down.
CACACATAACACTGTTAACGAAATAAGCTTTAACATGTTAACTTTTAAATTGATCTCCTTTTTCAGATCGATATACCTATATACAAACATAACCATGAAACTTAAAAAAGTCCCCAATGCTGATGAATACAGGCCTATGTGTTTGATGAGTAGTAAAACAACAACAATATTGGTAACACCACCCGCAATGCTGGTTACAAATATACCTTTAGTATTACCCGATTTGAGGTAGTATGCCCCAAAATAAGCTGAAAACGCCGAATATGCCGCTCCTATAAACAACATGGGCATGTATTTATAAGCATCTATAAAGCTGCTGCTAACAATACCTTCAACAATGATTTTTGAGGCAGAAATAAGCACAAGAACAAATGATAGTTCAAAGGTATAGAACCTATCGAACGTTTTACTATCTATACTGCTGTCTTTAGACGTCATGGAATGATCCTGCCAAGCCAGTATAAATATGGTATTTAAAATAGTAATGATGCTTGGTAACCTTGATGAAATGGCATATATACCGTTTGAATTTACTCCTAAGTAATACAGTATCAAAAATTTATCGGCAGCGTTTACCAGCCACCAGCTTATGCTATTAGGTATTAGTGGCAAACAATATGTAAGCATCTGCTTTTGTAGCGCGGTCGAATATAGTTTGAAATTGATGAACTTATAAACTCCCGAAAACTGCACCAAAATTATACAGGTAGCAAAATTAGCTATTATCAACGCCAGGAACAGCGCTTCCAGTTTCATTTTTAAGCCGATAAGAAACAAAATGTTAAAGCCAAGAACAAACACCGCGTTTGATAAACCGGCTATCGCATACAGCTTGTTTTTCTGCAATCCCCTGGTAACCTGCTGAAAATATGGGAGAAATATAGAGGATAACAGTATGGCCGCAAAATGGTATTTATAATTAAGCGGCACAAACGCGCCTACGGTAAAATAAGCTGCTAAAAATATAACCGAAGTAACTATTATTATCAAAAGCCCGTTTGTAATTATTTTGCTTCTTAGCGCATCATAATCTTCGGCCTCCCTGTTTAAAAGCCATTTGTAAGCGGCATCTGATATTTGTAAAGAAACAAAAGGCACAAACATGCTAATGGTAGTAAGCACCACATCATATTCACCAAGTTCTTTTTTTGAAAGGTAAAAAGACAGTATAGGTAAAAGGGAAAAGGTTAATAACTTTGACCCTAAATTACCAATAGTGTATATAAAAGTATTTTTTAAAAGGCTTTTACTTTGATTCATATTTACTTTTATAACACATTGCACATCTGTTTCTGGTCAGCATGTGGTTATTTATAATATTCTTTGTACCAAAGTATAAATTCGTTTACGCCTTCATCAACTAAGGTAGATGGGCTATAACCAACGTCCTCTTTCAAGTTCTCTACATCTGCCCAGGTTGCAAGCACATCGCCCGGCTGCATGTCCATAAAATCTTTATTGGCCGTTACGCCTAAAGCTTTTTCCATAGCACTTATAAAATCCATAAGCTTAACCGGTTTAGAGTTGCCTATGTTGTATATGCGAAATGGGGCGTAAGAAGATGAACTGTCTGGGCTGTCGCCATTCCACTCCGGGTTAGGTGCAGCAGGTTTATCCAGCACCGCAATAACCCCGTCAACAATATCTGTAACGTAAGTAAAATCGCGCTGCATATTTCCGTTATTAAAAACCTTAATAGCCCTGCCATTAAGCACAGCATCGGCAAATAACATTGGTGCCATATCCGGCCTCCCCCATGGGCCGTAAACGGTAAAGAAACGCAGGCCGGTAGTATTGATATTAAACAAATGGCTATAAGTATGCGCCAGCAATTCATTTGACCGTTTGGTAGCCGCATATACCGAAACCGGGTGGTTTACCGGATCTTGAACATGGAATGGCATTTTTGTATTTGCACCATAAACAGAACTTGAAGATGCATATACCAAATGCTTAACAGGGTAATACCTGCAAGCTTCCAAAATATTTATGAAACCTTCAATATTTGATTTAATATAGGCTTTAGGGTTTTCTATAGAATAGCGTACACCCGCCTGAGCTGCCAAATTAACAACTGCATCAAAGTTTTGCTCCTTAAAAAGTTTAGTTAATAATTCGCTGTCTTCAAGGTCGGCTTTAATAAAGTGGTAAGTCTTAAACTTTGAACTCTGTATAAGCTTACCTTCTTCAATTAATTTAATGTCTATACCGCTTTCATTTAAACGGCCATATTTTAGATTTACGTCGTAATAATCATTAATATTATCAAACCCTATCACTTCATCACCATTCTTTATTAACTGGTTAGCCAAATGAAACCCTATAAAGCCAGCCGCGCCTGTAACTAATATTTTCATAGCCTTATTTTCCTATTGTTGTGTAATTAAAGCCTATTTCCATCATAGTTTCTGCAGATAAAAGATTCCTGCCATCAAAAATAAATGCAGGTTTAAGCATGCTGTCATATATTTTTTGCCAATCATAGCTTTTAAATTCGTCCCATTCTGTTAAAATAGCTACTGCGTGTGCACCCTTACAAGCCTCGTAAGGGTCTGTACTAATCTGAACGGCCTTTTTATTTTCCTCGGCGTTGCGTGTTTGCAGATAGTTTAAATCGCCATAAATTTGATTTTCTTCTACCTTCGGGTCGTAAACTATAATATTAGCCTGCTCCTGGATCAAGTGATCGGCTACATATATAGCGGCCGACTCGCGAGTATCATTCGTATCCTTTTTAAATGCCCAACCCAAAAATGCTATACGTTTACCCGAAACAGTATTATAAAGCATTTTAACAATTTTATTACTAAATCTTCTTTTTTGGTGATCGTTCATAGTTATAACCTGTTCCCAGTAATGCGCAACCTCTGTTAAACCGTACGACCCTGCTATGTAAACCAAATTAAGAATGTCCTTTTGAAAACATGACCCGCCAAATCCTACTGACGCATTTAAAAATTTAGGCCCTATACGGCTATCTTTCCCAATTGCCTTGGCAACTTCGCTAATATCGGCACCTGTTTTTTCACAAAGTTCAGACAAAGCGTTAATTGATGATATACGTTGAGCAAGAAACGCATTAGCTGTAAGTTTTGACAATTCTGAAGACCAAACATTAGTAGTAAGTATGTTTTCAGGATTAACCCAGTTCGCATATATTTCAACTAAAGCCTTTACAGCTTCCTGGCCTGCCTCATTGGTATCGCCACCAATTAATACCCGATCGGGATCAAGCAAATCTGTAACTGCGGTACCTTCTGCTAAAAATTCAGGGTTTGATAATATCTGAAACTGAACACCATTACCTGTATTATCAAGTATACTTTTTATGGCCTCTGCTGTACGCACAGGCAGCGTTGATTTTTCAACAACTATTTTATCATTTTTTGATACGCTTGCAATTTGCCTTGCACAAAGCTCTATATATTTCAAATCTGCAGCCATCCCTTTACCAGAACCATATGTTTTAGTTGGGGTGTTTACAGATATAAATATCATCTGTGCTTCATCAATTGCTTTATCAACTTCGGTTGAAAAAAACAAATTACGCCCCCGGGCCTCAGCAACAATATCGCTTAAACCAGGTTCATAAATAGGGATGTTTTTAGTATCGGAATCGTTCCAGGCATTAATCCTGTCTTGATTAAGATCTACTACGGTTACTTTTATGTGCGGGCACTTATGAGCCATTACGGCCATTGTAGGGCCACCAACGTAACCTGCACCAATACAACATATGTTTGTAATTTTCACCTTATTGTGTTTAGCTGTTATTATATTTTTATCTTAACTCTGTGTTATAATCTCCCGTCAATTATATCTCTGGGCAGTACTGATTTTATATCGAATATGACAGCATTAGCGTTTTTAATCGAACTAAAATCAATTTTAGTAAACTGGGTATGCGCAACTGCCAAAATAACGGCATCATAAGTTTTGCTAATGTTATCAATTAATTTTATATCGTACTGCTCTTTAACCTCTTGCGCATTTGCCCATGGGTCAAAAACATCAACAGACATTCCTAATTGAATCAGCTCGTTATATATATCAATAACTCTGGTATTTCTAATATCCGGGCAATTTTCTTTAAATGTTATTCCCAATATTAATGTTTTGGCGTTCTTTACATTATGATTTTTTTTGATCAAAAGCTTTATAACCTTGTTGGCTATAAATACGCCCATATTATCATTTATACGCCGCCCGGATAATATTACCTGTGGATGATACCCTAACGATTCTGCCTTGTGAGCTAAATAATAGGGATCAACCCCAATACAATGCCCACCAACCAAACCTGGCTTATATTTCAAAAAATTCCATTTAGTACCAGCTGCCTCCAGCACATCAGTGGTATCAATTCCCATTCTGTCAAATATCAGTGCCAACTCATTTATAAACGATATATTGATATCTCTTTGTGCATTTTCTATCGCCTTTGATGCTTCAGCAACTTTTATACTTGGGGCCTTATGTGTACCGGCAGTTATTATCGAGTTATATAGCTTATCAACAATGTCTGCTGCCTCTGGCGTTGAACCCGATGTCACTTTTTTAATGTTGGTTAAAGTATTTATCTTATCACCAGGGTTAATACGCTCGGGCGAATAGCCGCAAAAAAAATCACGATTATATATAAGACCACTATTTTCTACTAAGACAGGTACGCAATCATCTTCTGTACATCCCGGATAAACCGTAGATTCATAAATTACCAGATCGTTCGCTTTTAATGCCTTTCCAACAATTTTTGACGCCTCTTTTAGCTGTGTAAGATCCGGAGATTTAAACTGATCTAATGGCGTGGGGACAGTTATAATAAACACATTACAATCCTGTATGTCACTAACGTTATTGGTAAAGGCTAATCTAAAACCTTCATTAAAGCCTTTATCATTAATAATATTTAAAATATTAGCTTCGGCTTCTAACGTACTATCATACCCTCCAATTAATGCGCGGATCCTTGCCTCATTTATATCGTAACCAGTAACCTGATATTTTTTTCCAAATTCGATAGCCAGGGGTAAGCCAACATAACCCAACCCTATCACGGCAATTTTTAGTGGTTTGGTACTATCAATATCTTCAGTTGGCACAAACATTAATTACTGGATAAAGTATGAATTATTAAAAAAGACCGTATTTTATTTCTTCTTCTTTAAAAAACTAAACAATCCTTTTTTAGATTCTGAATCATCACCCTCTTGATAATAACCACCATAGCCGTAACCATAGCCATAACCATAGCCGTAACCGTAACCGTAACCTCCTTTTGTATCAATAGAGTTCATTACAATATTAAGGTTTGCAAACTTTTTGGTTCTGTAGAAATTATCTATAGAATAAATATGACTCTTTGCCGTGTAATTATGCCGAACAATGAACATTGTTGCATCAGAGAATTCGCTTAAAATTTGTGCGTCAGTAACCAAGCCAATAGGGGGGGCATCTAATAGTATGTAATCAAAATCCAATCTTAGCTTTTCTATCAATTCTTTTATCTTACCGTTAAGTAACAATTCGGCAGGATTTGGGGGTATAGGCCCGCTTGATATAATATAATAATTCTCCTGCTGCGGCACTTTCGTCACAATATCTTTGTAATCAACTTCACCTATTAAATAATTAGATAAACCTTTGAAGTTATCAATCTCTAACCCGGCGCTAAGTTTTGGTTTACGCAAATCGAGCTCTAAAATAACCACCTTTTTGCCAGACATGGCTAAACTTGCCCCCAGGTTAAGTGATATAAACGATTTACCTTCACCACTTATACTTGAGGTAAACAATAAAGTTTTCTGTGCATTGCCGGGGATAACAAAATTTAAGTTCGTACGTAACGCTCTTAATTGCTCAGCAACCATAGATCGTGGTTTGGTAGCAACAAGCAATGCAGATGAATCTGTTGAGTGAGATACCTCGGCCAAAATTGGCGCTTTAGTAACTTTTTCAATATCCTGGCGCTTTAATACTTTAAAGTTAAGCATGTCTTTCAAGTAAATAACAGCTGCCGGGATAATAAGCCCAAATACCAAAAATATACCAAAAATAAGCGGCTTAACAGGTTTAACAGGTGATTTTGTACTTCTTGCAGAATCAATCGTACGGCTGTCTGCCGCCGTAGAGGCCAATGATATTTCCGATTCTTCCCTTTTTTGCAGCAAGTAAGTAAATAAATTGTTTTTGATCTCCTGCTGGCGCATTACATCAAGCAAGCCCCTTTCTTTAGATGGAACCTGGCTAATTACCGATTGAAAGGTTGTGTTTTTTCTTTCTAATTGCTGCTTTATAGTTTCTAAACCATCACGCAGGTTTTTTACCGATAAAGTTATGGCATCTTTTAAAGAATTTATTTGATCGCTGATAGAGGTAACAATAGGGTTTGTAGCCGGCACAGTCTGCAACAGACTATTTTTTTTCAATTGCGCTTCGCCTATTTGGTTTACAAGGCTTAACAAGGTTGGGTCATCAATACCCAGCATCGATGGTATTTGAGCCTGCCCTGTACTTGTACCTGCAAGGTACCTTTCAATATTCCTTAAAACACCCAATTGAATATTTACCTTACTCAGTTCGGCATCATTGCTTTGTACACTTTGTAAGAATATTTGTGATTGCGCGCTAATGTCAGTGATCTTATTACCTGATTTATAGTTCTCCACTTTCATTTCTGCCGTACCAAGCTCCTCTTGCAGTTTTTGTAATCGGCCTTCAATGAATGCTAATGTAGTTGAGGTAACTTTGTTTTTATCATCAACAGCCGCCTTATTATATTCGTAAATAAGCCTGTCTAATATATCCTTACCCCTTTTAGGTATGGCATCCTCAAGTGTTATTATTAATACTGTTCCCTGCTTACTTACAGGTGTTATGGTAATTTTGTTATTAAGGGTTTCTACAACATTTGTAGCATCATTAAATACCACATCCATCGTATTGTTTATTTCAGCCGGGTTAAATGATTTAACCACTACTATAGCAGAGCCAGCTTCAAAATTAAATGGTTTATTTACAGGGTACTTTTTGCCGTTAATTTCTACTTGGTTTACGTTTAATAAACGCATGGAATAAATAAGCGAGTAATCTAAAGCATTAGCCGGTTTTAATAATTGTACTTTATAGGGCAAATTACCGTAAATGGCCCTGTTTCTTACGCCCCCGGTCATGTAATAAGATGTTTGCAATTCTAAAGCACTCACTACCCTATCTAAAATAGTGTATGACTTTAAGATCTGCATCTCATTATCAATGATCTTATCAGATGAAAACAAATCAAGATCTTTTAAAAGATCGGCCTGGCCATCTAAACTGCCTTTATTGTCTTTTATTAAAAGGTCTGTCTCGATTTGAAACAGTGGAGTGGTAAGCTTTATAAATGTAAATGCTAAAACAGAGGCAAGCACTATCGAGAACAAAAACCAACCCCAGTTACTTATATACTTATGTAGTGCTTCACGAAGGCTAAAGTCTTTTTCTTCGTCATTGTCCAGATTATTTAAATCAATATTGTTTGCCATAAAAATGAATGTTCTTTATAGGATAGATGCTATTTAAAGCGATAGATTAAAAAACCGATTACTGTTAACGCGCTCAAAATAATTGGTAAAATTCTGTAGGCTTGGTCACTTTGCGCGGCTTTTGCTTTACCCTGTTCAACGTAGATCACATCCCCTGAGTGAAGATAGTAGTAAGGCGAATTAAATACTTCCCTGTTATTAAGGTTAACCCTTCCAAATTCTTTTTTTCCGTCGCTGTTATCCCTTATTATTAAAACATTTTCTCGTTTAGCATAAATTGTAAGGTCGCCGGCCATCGATAAAGCTTCGGGCAGGGTTACTTTTTCATTGGGTATAACATATACCGACGGACGGGCTACTTCACCCATAATGGAGATCTTATAATTCAAAAATCTTACAGTAACTGTAGGCTCTTTAAGATAGGTAACTTTAAGCCTGTTTTTTATGGTATCGCGGGCTTGAGAAGTTGTAAGGCCGCCTACTTTAATAGAGCCTATGATAGGGAACTCAATTAAGCCGGACGCGTCTACCAGATAACCATTTGCAGCCGATAATGATGGTGTGATGTTTAATGTACCCGGATCCGGCGTAACTGGCGCTGCATTACTATATGGGTTAAAAAAACTGCTGGCTGCCGGGTTTAACGAACTAACGGGTATGGACAGTATATCGCCGGGTTGTATTTTAGGAACGTAAACCTGCGATACGCTTATAGTATCTGACTGATTAATTCCTTTTTGAAAATAAACTATTTCTTTTTGAGAAACACAAGAAGATAATAATGCTGTAATACTTAAAAACAAACAAACGTTAAGGTAGATATTTTTTTTCATATGTTCTTCATGGTATTTGGGGCAAAAGTAGACTTTTTTATATAATTATCAACCATAATTAATTGGTTACCCTTATACAGCGTTACCATATTCCCATATTATACATATGTATTACTGATATTTATTGCTTTTATTACAATCAATCTTAGTTACAAAATGTAAAATTTATAAGCATGCCATAGTTGATGAGACCGATAAACATTTTAACAATTTAATTGTTTCAATTAATTAAAAAAATCGTCTTTTAAATCATCGATCTCACGACGGTCCCGTTTTGTTGGGCGGCCTGTGCCTCTGTCGCGGCTTAAAATAGGTGTGTGGAATGCAGATTTAAACGCATGCGTTTCTTCCTCAGGGGTGATGTCTTCATAAAACAAAACGGCTTTTTTGGCATCGGTGCGGCTTTCCAGCAACCCGGTTACTTTTAATGTGCGCTTATCGGGGCCTTTAGAAACGGTGTACACCTCGCCCACCTTAACCTCGTGCGATGGCTTTATATTATTACCCTGCAGTTTCACACGCCCCGCCTTGCAGGCGTCAGACGCCATGGTACGCGTTTTAAACGCACGTATAGACCATAAATATTTATCAATTCTTAGTTTTTCTTTCTCAGCCATGGCGCTCTCTATATTCTTAACACTACTATCAAACAAATCTCCTTAAAATTCCTTTAATTTGACAAAATTTATATTCTGTAATGATCGACCTTAAAAAAATGATTGAGGATGCCTGGGATAACCGCAGCCTATTGAGTGAAAACGACTACATTAATGCCATAAATACCGTTATTGAACGCCTTGACAAAGGTGAAATACGCGTTGCCGAATTGATTGGCACCCGCTGGCATACTAACGACTGGATAAAAAAGGCGGTTATATTATACTTCCCTACACGCGCTATGGAAGAAATTAAAACCGGCCCGTTTGTGTTTCATGATAAAATGAAACTAAAAACTAACTATAAAGAACTTGGTGTACGCGTGGTACCTCATGCTATTGCCCGCTACGGCGCTTATTTAGCAAAAGGCGTTATCCTGATGCCATCGTACGTAAACATCGGCGCGTATGTTGATGAAGGTACCATGGTTGATACCTGGGCTACCGTAGGTTCATGCGCGCAAATTGGCAAGCATGTACATTTAAGCGGCGGCGTTGGTATTGGTGGTGTATTAGAGCCTGTGCAGGCTGCCCCTGTAATTATCGAAGATAACTGCTTCCTGGGCTCCCGTGCAATTGTAGTTGAAGGTGTGCACGTAGAAAGCGAAGCCGTTTTAGGCGCTAACGTAGTATTAACCGCATCTACCAAAATTATTGATGTAACCGGCCCCGAGCCAATTGAATATAAAGGCCGTGTACCTGCCCGCTCGGTAGTTATTCCGGGTTCATACACTAAAAAATTCCCTGCCGGCGATTACCAGGTGCCTTGTGCATTAATTATTGGTAAACGAAAAGATTCGACCGATAAAAAAACGTCTTTAAATGATGCTTTAAGGGAGAATAACGTAGCAGTATAATACATATATATGAGATGTGAGATATTAGATTTGAGATTCGCTTTAGCATGTTCTTACAAAGCTTAGATTATGCAGCCTGTCTCAAATCTCATATCCCAAGTCTCAAATCCAAAAATTCTCATCCGCCTGCCTAACTGGCTTGGTGATGTGGTAATGAGTACCGCGTTTATTAATGCAGTAAAGCAGCTTTACCCTGATGCATTGATAGATGTAATCATCAAAAAAGAATTGGGAGGTATTGCCTCGCTTATCCCCGGTTTAAATAAGATTCACCTTTTTTCGAAACAAGAATACAAAGGCCTTGGAGGTGTTTATCGCTTTGGTAAAACCCTGCGTGCCGAACGGTATGATGTCTTTTTCAACCTACCTCACTCCCTTTCGTCATTCGTAATGGCATGGGCAACCGGCGCCAGGCAACGCGTCGGTTTTAATAAGGAGGGCGGCATGTTCCTGCTAACACGGTCGTTTAAGAAACCTGTCAACCTGCATCGAGTGGATGAGTACGTTTACCTACTGGAACAATTCACAGGTAAGATCATCACCCACAAAACTATTAAGTTGGATGCCGTGCAAATTGGCGATGCTAAAGAAACTGTTATCATCAACTTCAATTCCGAAGCTTCATCACGCAGGATGCCTGTGGAGAAAGGGCGCAGTATTATCAATACACTTACCAATACATTTAAAAATATTACCTTCTTATTTGTTGGCTCCCCAAATGAAACTGCATTTATTGATAAGTTACTGGCAGGCCTTGATAATCCCGACAGGTTACAAAACCTGGCGGGTAAAACCAATTTAAAAGGCCTTGCCGAAACCATGGCCGCAAGCAAAGCCGTTTTGACTACCGACTCCGGCCCGGCGCATCTTGCAAATGCTTTGGGTACACCTACCGTGGTTTTGTTTGGCGCGGGCGATGAAACCAACACCGCCCCCTACAATAAACAGAATTTGCAAATCATCCGTTATGGTGGGTTGATATGTGAGCCGTGCGTGCGCAATACCTGCAAATTATATGGGGTACCCAAGTGCATGCAGATGCTTGATGAAATAAAAATAATAAAAGCATTAAGTTTGCACCTCAATCATGCTTAAAGACGAAGTAAACAAGGCGCTAAAAATTTTGCAGGATGGCGGAATCATCCTGTACCCTACCGATACCATCTGGGGTATTGGCTGTGATGCTACCAATACCGATGCCGTAAAAAAGATCTACGCCCTTAAACAGCGCGAGGAAAGTAAAAGCATGATCATCCTCCTGGATATCGACAATAAGCTGCAAACCTACATTGGCGAGGTGCCCGATATTGCTTACGACCTGATAGAATACGCCGAAAGCCCCCTTACCTTGGTGATGCCGGGCGCTAAAAATATTTCGCCCGCGCTGATTGCCGGGGATGGCAGTGTAGGCGTCAGGGTAACCAGCCACCCTTTTTGCCAGCAACTAATACAGCGTTTACGCAAGCCTTTGGTAAGCACGTCAGCCAATATAAGCGGCCAGCCATCGCCACAATACTTTGGAAAAATAGACCAGGATATCATTGATGGGGTTGATTATGTGGTTGACATTGACCAATATAGCACCGAGATAAAGAAGCCATCAACCATCATGAGGTTGAACCCAAATGGCGGTTTCGAATTTATTCGCCGTTAATTTTTATATAATCGCTAAATTTGCGGCGTAATACAAGCCTGTTCGCAGCATCCTTATGAAACAACACCTGCAACATCCGGTATTTTCTGTTATTTCTAAACTTGCTGCCGAACAAAATGTACAGGCCTACGCAATTGGCGGTTACGTGCGTGATATTTTCCTTAATCGCCCCTCTAAAGACATCGATATTGTAATTTTAGGTAATGGGATAGAATTTGCAGAAGCAGTAGCCGCAAAGTTAAACGTTAAGATATCGGTATTTAAAAACTTTGGTACTGCCATGCTACGCTACCAGGATGTTGAGGTTGAATTTGTAGGTGCCCGCAAAGAAAGCTACCGTTCAGACTCGCGAAAGCCAATTGTTGAAAATGGAACGCTTGAGGACGACCAAAAGCGTCGCGATTTCACCATAAATGCACTCGCTATCGCTCTCCATAGTTCACAATTTGGGGAATTAATAGACCCTTTTGGTGGCATTGCAGACCTTGAGGCAAAACTCATCCGTACCCCGTTAAACCCCGTCGAAACTTTTTCTGACGATCCGCTCCGCATGATGCGGGCTATCCGGTTTGCCAGTCAGTTGGATTTTACAATCGACGACAAGGCGTTAGCTGCCATTAAAAGCAACCTGCACCGCATCAAAATAGTATCTCAGGAACGCATAACCGACGAATTGAACAAGATCATCCTGTCACCCAAACCATCAATAGGTTTTAACTACCTGTTTGATACCGGGATGCTAAACATTATCTTCCCACAGATGGTTGCGCTTTACGGCGTAGAGATCATCAACGGCAAAGGGCATAAGGATAACTTTTACCATACCCTGCAGGTGCTCGATAACATCTGCGAAACTACCGATGACCTTTGGCTGCGATGGTCGGCTATATTGCATGATATTGCCAAGCCGCCAACCAAACGCTTCGAACCAAGCCACGGGTGGACGTTTCACGGGCACGAGGACAAAGGCGCACGTATGGTCCCTAAGATCTTCGCGCAGCTAAAGCTGCCGCTTAACGAGAAAATGAAACTGGTGCAAAAGCTGGTGCAGCTGCATTTGAGGCCAATCGTACTGTCGCAATCTATCGTTACAGATTCTGCTGTGCGCCGATTATTGTTCGAGGCTGGCGATGACATAGAAGCACTGATGCTACTATGCAAGGCAGATATTACTACTAAAAACGAATATAAGGTTAAAAAATACCGCAACAACTTTGAACTGGTACAGCAAAAGCTGAAAGATGTTGAAGAACGCGATAATATCCGTAACTGGCAGCCGCCGGTAACCGGGCTGGATATCATGCAACTTTTTGGTATTGGCGAAGGGCGTGAGGTGGGTATTATTAAAAATAAGATCCGCGAAGCGATACTGGAAGGCGAGATCCCGAACCAACGCGAAGCAGCAATAAACTTTACAATTGCAAAAGGGCAAGAAATTGGCTTGAAAGTTGTTGCAAACACAAATTAATCATCATTACTATTTTTGACAAAAAACTACTTATAAAATGGCACTATACAGGTTCAGGGTTACTTTTGAAGATTATGACGACGTTTCCCGGGATATCGATGTAAAATCAAACCAAACATTCGAAGATCTTCATAAGGCGATACATCAGTCTACAGGTTATAGCCCCGAATTTCCGTCCTCTTTTTATATCAGCAACGACCAATGGATGAAGGGTGAAGAGATCACCTACATGCCAAACCAAAAACGTATCGACCGTAAGGTGCCGTTGATGGAAAAAATAAAATTGAGCAGCTTTATTGACGATCCGCACCAAAAGTTCTACTATACCTTCAATTTCGACAGGCCATTTGATTTTCATGTGGAGCTGATGAAAATTATACTTGACGACGCGCCGGGTGTTACCTACCCTGCTGTTGTACGTTCGGTTGGCGAAGCGCCTAAGCAATTTGGCAATGTATTTAACTCTGCTGTTGAAACAGTTGAGGCGCCAGACGGGGATTTCGATTTCTTAAATGAAATGGCATATAACCATGATGACGCTGACGAATTTTCTGAAGTAACCGATACCGGTGCCGGAGACGAAGAAGAAAAGAAAGAAGAGGAAGAAGGAGACGAATTTGGCTTTGGCGATGATGCTGAATTTGAAGATGAAGATAAACCGGGCCGCGACGATTATTAATGGTCGACAACCTATAGTTCATGGTTCATAGCAAACCCTAAAAATATTAACATGGCAATTACCATGATCTTTCAACTATGAACCATCAACTCACAAATAAAACCCTTATTGTAATTTCCGGCCCTACGGCGTCAGGTAAAACCGCGGCGGCTATTAGCCTGGCGCAACATTTTAATACGGTTGTTGTTTCTGCAGATTCCAGGCAATTTTTTCGCGAAATGTCTATCGGCACAGCTAAGCCTACTAATGAAGAATTGGCTGCAGCTGTGCATTATTTTATTAATTCGCATAGTATAACCGAGCCATTCTCCGTAGGCGATTTTGAGCGCGAGGGGATGAAACTCCTCACGGGATTATTTGAGAAACACGATGTGGTTATTATGGCAGGTGGCTCTGGCTTGTACATCCGTGCCATTACCGAAGGATTTGATGAATTACCTACGGCTGACCCCGACATTCGCGACCGTCTGAATACCGAGCTTGCCGAAAACGGTATCACAGCCCTTCAGGAACGACTAAAAGAAGTTGACCCCACATATTACAACGAAGTAGACATAAGCAACCCACAGCGCGTTATAAGAGCTTTGGAAGTCTTTGAGGCCACGGGCAAGCCAATTTCATTTTACCGCACTTCTAAAATCATCCACCGGCCTTTTAATATCATTAAGTTTGGGTTGGACATGCAGCGCGATAAATTGTATGTTAGGATAAACCGCCGGGTAGATTTAATGGTGAAAGATGGTTTACCGGAGGAAGTTGCCGCATTAAAACCATTTCGTGAATACAACGCCTTAAACACGGTGGGTTACTCAGAACTGTTCGACTTTTTTGACGGCAAAACCGATATGGATACGGCTATCGACAAGATCAAACAAAACACCCGCCGCTTTGCCAAAAGGCAACTCACCTGGTTTCGTAAAGATAAAGAAGTGATCTGGATGGATGCAAGCGACGAAAAGCTTGTAGAAAATATACTGTTGGAGATCGCCAACAAGAATATTTAACTTATTGTTTATCATGCTTGTTCACGTTCACGCATGAACACACGGTGCATTTACCGCAAGTAGCTGATTGTTAGTGATTTGCGTTTTAAGCTCGCAAAAAGTGTCTATATATAGTTGATTACAAGCGAGTTATAAAAAACGAAATTGCGTGAACATTTGGACAAATGTTGAAATACTTCCTTAGCTACGTATGTTTTAAAAGCTACTTGGAATTGCCTCTACTCATCACTTTTACTTGACTTAGGTTACCTGTTATCCAGCACCGATTGGATATACGCCCCATAACCGCTTTTGATGTACTTATTTGCCAATACTTGTAGTTGTTCGGCATTTATGTAGCCCATCAGGTAGGCAACTTCTTCTATACATCCAATCTTTTTTGCCTGGCGTTTTTCTATCACGCGCACAAACTCGGTGGCATCGCTTAGCGAATCAAATGTGCCGGTATCCAGCCAGGCTGTGCCCCTATCCATAACACCTACATGCAAATTGCCCTGTTCCAGGTAAACACGGTTCACGTCGGTTATCTCGTATTCGCCACGTGGGGATGGCTGTATATTTTTAGCTATTTCTACGACGCTGTTATCATAAAAGTAAAGCCCCGGTACCGCAAACTTAGATTTTGGGTTTTCAGGTTTCTCTTCGATAGATACGGCAATATTATCCTTATCAAACTCCACCACACCATAACGTTCGGGGTCGGCAACTGGGTATGCAAATATGGCAGCGCCGTTTACATCATTAAAGCTTTGGATCAGTTTACTAAAGCCCGAGCCGTAAAAGATATTATCGCCCAAAACCAGCGCTACTTTATCATCACCAATAAATTTCTCGCCTATGACAAAAGCCTGAGCAAGTCCGTTTGGTGTTTCTTGTATTGCGTATTCAAAGCGGCAGCCTATCTCTTCACCGTTACCTAAAAGGCGCACAAAGCCGGGGTTATCTTCGGCTGTAGTAATGATTAATATCTCGTTTATACCGGCCAGCATCAAAACCGATAACGGGTAATAGATCATCGGCTTATCATAAATAGGCATCAATTGCTTACTTATAGCCTTGGTTATCGGGTAAAGCCTTGTGCCCGATCCGCCTGCTAATATGATACCTTTCATATGAAGATAATTAGTGATTTATTAATTTAGTAATTGGTACGACGAATGGGTGCCAGTCATCATTTCGCATCTGCACATCTGTAATCTACATCTATAAGTTTTGTTGTCTTAACCTGCCAATGCAAACTGCAAGGCTGTCCCTCCAATACGGAATTTGTAGCCCAAATGTTTGTTTTACCTTACTTTTATCCATTACCGAATAGGCCGGCCTTACCGCGCGTGTTTTGTATTCGCTGGTTGGCACCGGTATAACCTTCACATCAGTTGCCGAAAGTTGGAATATAGCCTTGGCGAAGTCGTACCAGGATGCGATGCCCTCGTTGCTGTAATGATAAACCCCATATGCCGTGCTATCCGACTGGATAATATGAATAATGGCTTCCGCCAAATCGATAGCGTAGGTTGGCGTACCTGCCTGGTCGGCAATTACTTTAAGTTCGTCGCGTTCGGCACCAAGCTTAAGCATGGTTTTTACAAAGTTATTTGCAAATTCGGAGTACAACCACCCCGTACGAATGGTGAAATATTTATCCAGTAAAACCGGGATCACACGCTCGCCATCCAGTTTAGTTTGGCCGTAAACGTTTATGGGTTTAGCTTCACTGTCTTCTTTTAGTGGAGACGACTTATCGCCCTTAAATACAAAATCGGTAGAGGTATGAATAAGCGTGGCGTCGTACTTGCTGCATAACCTTGCCAGGTTTTCTACCCCGTTTACGTTTACTTTAGCGGCGGTTTCGGCATCGTCTTCGGCTTTGTCTACAGCCGTGTATGCGGCGCAGTTAATCGCGTAATCGGGCTGATGTTCGGTGAATAATTTCTCCAAACCCTCAACGTCTAATATATTGGCCCGGCCCTCTTCGGGGAAGATAAAAAAATCTAAACCCCTATCGGCGACAAGCCTTTTAAAACATTGCCCTAACTGGCCCGAAGCACCAAAAACGATTGTTTTACTCATATAGCGCTAATATGGATAAGCTTTTGCAATAATGCAATTTGCTAAACTCTTACTATTTATTTTTGCTCAGAAAATCAGCGTATGCCAGGCGGATGCCGTCTTCCAGTTCTGTTTTATACGTCCATCCCTTTTCGGCCAGTTTTGACACATCCATCAGTTTGCGTGGCGTGCCATCGGGTTTGGTGCTATCAAAAGTTAACTCGCCTTCGTAACCTATAATTTTTTTAATGAGCAGGGCGAGGTCTTTTATAGTGATCTCTTTCCCGCTGCCAATATTGATAAAACCGGCTTCGTCAAAATTCTGCATCAGGTAGTAGCAAGCTTCAGCAAGATCATCGGCAAATAAAAACTCGCGTAGTGGCGAGCCGCTTCCCCAAATCACAACCTCGGGCGCGCCATTTGTTTTAGCTTCGTGAAACCTGCGGATAAGCGCCGGCAACACGTGTGAATTTTGTGGGTGATAGTTGTCGTTATAGCCATACAAATTGGTAGGCATAACCGATATAAAATTACTGCCGTATTGCGCGCGGTAAGCATCGCACATTTTAATACCCGCTATTTTAGCGATGGCATAAGGCTCGTTTGTAGGCTCGAGCAATCCGGTCAATAAAGCATCTTCATGCAAAGGTTGCGGCGCCAATTTTGGATAGATACAGCTCGACCCCAAAAACATCAGCTTTTTAACACTGCTGACATGCGCCGAGTTGATAATGTTATTTTGGATCTGCAGGTTATCGTACAAAAATTCGGCGCGATAGGTATTATTGGCTACAATGCCACCTACCTTAGCTGCTGCCAAAAAAACGTAGTCGGGTTTTTCCTGCTCAAAAAAGGCCGTAACAGCAGGCTGGTCGCGCAGGTCAAGGTCGGCAGATGTGCGGGTAACAAAGTTTGTAAACCCCTCAGCCTGCAACTTACGCATAATAGCAGACCCCACCATACCCCTATGCCCTGCAATGTATATTTTATCGTCTTTTTTCATTTGGTTGGTTCATTGGCTCATTAGCTCATTAGTTCATTGGTAATATACGGTGAATATTAAGTAAACTTTACACTAATAAACCAATGAACAAGTGAACTAACTTACTACTTAAGCTTGCCCCATCGTCCCGCCAAAATTCATCGGGAAACCGGTTGGTTCGTTCTGGATCTTGATGCGGCCATTAGCGGCTTCAAATTTTTCTAAATTATCTTCTAATGCGGCTAACAAACGCTTAGCATGTTCCGGTGTAAGCACAATGCGCGATTTTACTTTTGCCTTTGGTACACCCGGCATCACCCGAATAAAATCTAATACAAACTCCGAACTGGAATGAGTTATAATGGCCAGGTTGGCGTAAACACCTTCTGCCACCTCTTCGGTAAGCTCGATGTTGATCTGGTTTTCGTTTTGTTCTTCCATAATTGTATAAAAATAGCAAAGCCTCCCGTTTTCACAGAAGGCTTTGCAAAAGTATTTAAAAAATCTGATTAAGCTTCCACTTCCTCAGTTTTTGAAGCCATCAGGCGATCAAACTCTTCCTGAGAACCTACACGGATATTTTCGTATTCGCGTAAACCGGTTCCTGACGGAATTAAGTGACCAACAATAACGTTTTCTTTCAGGCCAAGCATTAAATCTTTCTTACCTGCTATGGCTGCTTCGTTCAGTACTTTTGTAGTTTCCTGGAACGATGCCGCTGAGATGAACGATTTGGTACCTAATGATGCTCTTGTGATACCTTGTAACATCGGGCTCGACGTTGCTGCAATAGCATCCCTAACTTCAACTAAAGCTAAATCTTTACGTTTCAGGATAGAGTTTTCGTCCCTTAGTTTCCTCAATGATATGATCTGGCCAGCTTTTAAAGATGCTGATTCACCCGGCTCAACAACAACTTTCTTGTCGAACATCTCATCATTTTCGGTCATGAAATCCCAGCTGTCAACTGCTTCCCTTTCAAGGAAACGGGTATCGCCGGCATCTTCAATGGCAACTTTCTGCATCATCTGGTGAACAATCACCTCAAAGTGCTTATCGTTAATTTTTACACCCTGTAAGCGGTAAACTTCCTGGATACCGTTAACAAGGTACTCTTGTACTGCAGCAGGGCCTTTAATTGCAAGGATATCTGCCGGAGAGATAGAACCATCAGACAATGGCATACCTGCTTTAACAAAGTCGTTATCCTGTACAAGGATGTGTTTAGACAATGGCACAAGGTATTTTTTTACCTGGCCGTCTTTACTTTCGATAGTCATTTCGCGGTTACCACGTTTAACGCCACCTAAAGTTACCACACCATCAATCTCGGTTACTACAGCCGGATTAGATGGGTTACGTGCTTCGAATAACTCGGTTACACGTGGTAAACCACCTGTAATATCTCGCGTTTTACCGGTTGAACGAGGAATTTTAGCAATAACCTGCCCTGTTTGTAGTTTCTCACCTTCTTCAACAGAAATGTGGGCACCTACCGGGATGTTGTAACCTTTAATGATGTTACCTTTTGTATCGGCTATCTGTATAACAGGGTTTTTAGTTTTATCCCTGGTATCGATAATTACCTTTTCGCGGTGACCGGTCTGCTCATCACTTTCCTCGCGGAATGTGATACCTTCCAATACTGCCTCGAATGTGGTGATACCGGCAAATTCAGAGATAATAACCGCATTGTACGGATCCCATGAACATATACGTTCGCCTTTGGTAATGTTAGCACCATCCTTGATATACAGGTATGAACCGTATGGGATGTTGTTGGTAACAATAACCTTATTTGTACCGGTTTCGATGATACGGAACTCGCCTGAACGACCCAATACCACGTCAACTATACCTTCTTCTGTTTTGTATTCTACTGTACGTACGTTCTCAAACTCGATAACACCATCAAATTTAGCGTTGATCTGAGACTCGGCCGCGATGTTAGACGCCGTACCACCCACGTGGAATGTACGTAACGTTAACTGTGTACCCGGCTCACCGATCGATTGTGCAGCAATTACACCTACAGCCTCACCCATTTGCACGCGTTTACCGCTTGCAAGGTTACGGCCATAACATAATGCACATACACCACGTTTGCTTTCGCATGTTAATACCGAACGGATCTCAACACCTTCTAAAGGTGAGTTCTCTACTCTTTTACCGATCTCTTCGGTGATATCTTCACCAGCTTTGATCAATAATTCGTTAGTGATAGGGTCATGTACATCATGTAATGTAGTACGGCCCAGGATACGGTCATATAACGGCTCAACAACATCCTCATTATCTTTTAATGCAGTTGTGTAAATACCACGCAGGGTACCACAATCAACCTCACCTACGATCATGTCTTGCGCAACATCATGCAACCTACGGGTTAAGTAACCAGCATCCGCAGTTTTTAACGCTGTATCCGCCAAACCTTTACGCGCACCGTGGGTAGAGATAAAGTACTCTAATACCGACAATCCTTCTTTAAAGTTAGATAAGATCGGGTTTTCGATGATCTCACCACCCGAACCTGATTTTTGAGGCTTAGCCATCAAACCACGCATACCTGCAAGCTGACGGATCTGCTCTTTAGAACCACGTGCACCAGAGTCAAGCATCATGTAAACCGAGTTGAAGCCCTGGTTATCGTTGCTCAGGATGTTCATCACATTCGCGGTTAAGCGGTTGTTGATACGTGTCCAGATATCGATAATTTGGTTGTAACGCTCGTTGTTGGTAATGAAACCCATGTTATAGTTACCCATAACATCTTCCACTTCTTTAGAAGCCTGGGCAATTAAAGTCACTTTTTCTTCAGGGATATTAATATCCTTTAAGTTAAATGATAAACCACCCTGGAATGCCATAAGGAAACCTAACTCCTTAATATCATCAAGGAACTGGGCAGCACGTGCCATACCGGTTATTTTAACCACCTCGCCAATAATATCACGTAATGATTTTTTGGTCAATAGTTCGTTAATGTAACCTACTTCTTCGGGCACGTGTTGGTTAAATAACACACGGCCTACGGTGGTTTCAATTATTTTAGATACGATTACACCATCGCGATCTTTAATTTTTCCTTTAACCTTGATAAAGGCGTGCAGGTCGATCTTTCTTTCGTTGTAAGCGATGATCACTTCTTCAGACGAGTAGAAAGTTAGATCCTGGCCTTTTACCACACGTCCTTCATCTGTTTTACGGCCTTTGGTTATGTAGTACAAACCAAGCACCATGTCTTGCGAAGGTACTGTAATAGGCGTACCGTTGGCAGGGTTCAAGATGTTGTGTGATGCAAGCATTAACACCTGGGCTTCCAAAATTGCTGCGTTACCAAGTGGTACGTGCACAGCCATCTGGTCACCATCAAAATCCGCGTTGAAGGCGGTACAGGTTAACGGGTGCAATTGTATAGCCTTACCTTCTACCAGTTTTGGTTGGAAAGCCTGAATACCTAACCTGTGCAGCGTTGGCGCACGGTTTAGTAATACAGGGTGGCCTTTTAATACGTTTTCCAAAATGTCCCAAACTAATGGGTCTTTACGGTCAACGATTTTCTTTGCAGACTTTACTGTTTTAACCACACCACGCTCTATCATCTTACGAATGATAAATGGTTTGAATAACTCAGCAGCCATATCTTTTGGCAAACCACACTCGTGCAGTTTTAAGTTAGGGCCTACAACAATTACCGAACGTGCCGAGTAATCCACACGTTTACCAAGTAAGTTTTGACGGAAACGACCTTGTTTACCTTTCAGGATATCTGAAAGTGATTTTAGGGCACGGTTACCTTCAGTTTTTACCGCGTTAACTTTACGTGAGTTGTCAAATAACGAATCTACAGCTTCCTGTAACATACGTTTTTCGTTACGTAATATAACTTCCGGTGCTTTTATCTCGATCAAACGTTTTAAACGGTTGTTACGGATAATTACACGGCGGTATAAATCGTTCAGATCGGAAGTAGCGAAACGGCCACCTTCCAATGGTACCAACGGGCGCAATTCCGGCGGGATAACCGGAACGATCTTAACGATCATCCAAGATGGGTTATTCTCGATACGGGTAGCTGCCCCGCGGAAAGCCTCAACAACCTGCAAGCGTTTTAGCGCTTCGTTTTTACGTTGTTGTGAAGTTTCGTTAGCTGCCTGGTGGCGTAGGTTGTATGAAAGCTCATCTAAATTGATGCGGCGCAACAATTCTTCTAATGCCTCTGCACCCATTTTAGCCACAAATTTTTGTGGATCTTTATCATCCAGGTATTGGTTTTCTTTTGGTAAAGTATCCAATATATCCAGGTATTCTTCTTCTGTCAGGAAATCCATTTTAGAGATCCCGTCAGATTCTTTAACACCAGGCTGTATAACTACATATCTTTCGTAATAGATGATCAGGTCTAACCGTTTTGTTGGTAAGCCCAGTAAATAGCCAATTTTGTTTGGTAACGAACGGAAATACCAGATGTGCGCAACAGGCACCACCAAATTGATGTGGCCCATACGCTCGCGGCGTACCTTTTTCTCAGTTACTTCAACACCACAACGGTCACACACTATACCCTTGTAACGGATACGTTTGTATTTACCACAGTGGCATTCGTAATCTTTAACCGGACCGAAAATACGCTCGCAGAACAAACCGTCACGCTCGGGTTTGTAGGTACGGTAGTTAATGGTCTCAGGTTTCAAAACTTCACCGCTTGAACGCTCAAGGATAGACTCCGGAGAGGCTAAACTGATGGTAATTGTGGTGAAATTACTCTTGATTTTATTATCCTTTTTGTAAGACATAGTCTACTTTGATTTTTAAAGTTGATGAAAGGTGGAATGTTGCAAAGTTGAAATGTTATAAGGTTGGAATGTTTTGGCGTTAACCTTTCAACATTCAAACCTTACAACTTTACAACAACCTTTATTCTAATGTGATATCCAAACCTAAACCTCTTAACTCATGAACCAATACGTTGAATGATTCAGGAACTGATGGGGTAGGCAAGTTTTCACCTTTAACAATAGCTTCATAAGTTTTGGCACGGCCAACAACATCATCCGATTTAACGGTTAATATTTCCTGTAAGATGTTTGATGCACCAAATGCCTCCAATGCCCAAACCTCCATCTCACCAAAACGCTGACCACCAAACTGGGCTTTACCACCCAATGGCTGTTGTGTAATAAGTGAGTATGGCCCGATAGAACGCGCGTGCATCTTATCGTCAACCATGTGGCCCAGTTTAAGCATGTAGATAATACCTACAGTTGTTTGCTGGTCAAAACGGTCGCCGGTTAAACCATTGTATAAATAGGTACGGCCAGATTCCGGTAAATTTGCCTTTTTAACCCACTCCTCTACTTCGGTATGGCTCGCACCATCAAAAATAGGGGTTGCGAATTTTACGCCAAGTTCTTTACCTGCCCAACCTAATACTGTTTCATAGATCTGGCCAAGGTTCATACGTGAAGGTACACCCAATGGGTTCAACACAATATCAACCGGGGTACCATCTTCTAAGAAAGGCATGTCCTCGTCACGTACAATACGTGCAACAATACCTTTGTTACCGTGGCGGCCCGCCATTTTATCACCTACTTTAAGCTTACGCTTTTTAGCGATGTAAACTTTAGCCATTTGTACGATACCTGATGGAAGCTCATCACCTACACTAATGGCAAACTTATCGCGACGGTAAGCACCCAGTTCTTCGTTCACTTTAATGTTATAGTTGTGAAGCAAAGTTTTTATCTGGTCGTTCTTATCATCATCAGTTGTCCATTTTGTTGGATTGATGCTTTCGTAGCTAAGCTCAGCCAAAATTTTCTGAGTGAATTTAACGCCTTTAGCTACAAACAGCTCTTTGTAAACATTGTAAACACCTTGTGATGTTTTGCCGTTAACTATCTCAAATAATTTCTCGATAAGAGTGTTCTTAAGATCTTTTACAGCTTTATCATGTTTAGCATCAAGTTTTTCAATTTGAGCTTTTTCTTCCGCCTTAGTGGTTTTCTTAGCACGAGAGAATAATTTTGTATCGATAACAACACCAGCAATTGACGGCGGAGTTTTTAAAGATGCATCCTTAACATCACCGGCTTTATCACCAAATATAGCACGTAACAATTTCTCTTCCGGTGAAGGGTCTGATTCACCTTTCGGAGTAATCTTACCTATCAGGATATCGCCTTCTTTAACCTCGGCACCTACACGGATAATACCGTCTTCGTCAAGGTCTTTAGTAGCTTCTTCTGATACGTTAGGGATATCCGGTGTCAATTCCTCTTCGCCACGTTTTGTATCGCGCACTTCAAGTTCAAATTCTTCAACGTGAAGTGATGTAAATATATCCTGAGATACTACACGCTCAGATATTACGATCGCATCCTCAAAGTTGTAACCTTGCCAAGGCATGAATGCCACTTTAAGGTTACGGCCTAAGGCAAGCTCACCATTCTGGGTTGCATAGCCCTCACAAAGCACTTCACCCTTAGTAACTCGTTGACCTTTCTTAACAATCGGTTTCAAGTTAATGGTAGTACTTTGGTTGGTCTTTTTAAATTTAGTTAACAAGTAGCTTCTTGTATCGCCATCAAAAGATATAAGACGATCAAGGTCGTTACGGTCATACTTGATTTTGATCTCGGTAGCATCAACATACTCAACCACACCATCGCCTTCGGCGTTGATAAGGGTACGGGAATCTTTTGCTACACGGCCTTCCAAACCTGTACCTACAATTGGCGCCTCGGGGCGTAACAATGGCACAGCCTGGCGTTGCATGTTAGATCCCATCAATGCACGGTTAGCATCATCATGTTCCAGGAACGGAATTAATGAAGCCGCGATAGAGGTGATCTGGTTTGGCGCAATATCCATCAAGTCTAACTTATCCGGGTCGATAATAGGGAAGTCACCTTCAAAACGCGCTTTAACACGTGGGTTGGCAAATACACCTTTATCATCGTAATAAGCGTTGGCCTGACCAATGGTTTTACCATCTTCATCTTCTGCAGATAAGTAAATAACCGGCTCGTTAACCTGTACCACACCTTCAACCACACGTTTGTACGGGGTTTCGATGAAGCCTAAGTTATTGATCTTGGCGTGTACACAAAGTGATGATATCAAACCAATGTTCGGTCCTTCGGGGGTTTCGATAGTACACAACCTACCGTAGTGGGTGTAGTGAACGTCACGAACCTCGAAACCTGCACGCTCACGCGACAGACCGCCGGGGCCTAAGGCTGACAGACGACGCTTGTGCGTAATCTCTGCCAGTGGATTGGTTTGGTCCATAAACTGTGATAACTGGTTTGTTCCGAAGAACGAGTTGATCACAGATGATAGTGTACGTGCATTGATCAGGTCGGTTGGTGTGAACACTTCGTTATCACGAATATTCATACGCTCGCGGATGGTACGGGCCATACGCGCTAAACCAACACCAAATTGTGCGTAAAGTTGCTCACCAACGGTACGAACGCGACGGTTAGACAAGTGATCAATATCATCCACCTCAGCTTTTGAGTTGATCAATTTGATCAGGTATTTCACAATCGCGATGATATCCTGTTTGGTTAATACTTTTGTTTCATCAGAAGTATTCAACTTTAATTTACGGTTGATGCGGTACCTGCCCACATCGCCCAAATCATATCTTTTATCAGAGAAGAATAAACGATCGATGATACCACGTGCAGTTTCCTCATCAGGTGGTTCAGCGTTACGTAACTGGCGATAGATGTGCTCCACCGCTTCTTTCTCAGAGTTCGAAGTATCTTTTTGTAACGTGTTATATATAATAGTATAATCACCGCTGGTAGCAGCATCCTCTTTGTTAAGGATGATGGTTTTAACACCCGCGTCGATGATCATATCGATGTGATCGTCTTCCAATACGGTTTCGCGCTCAAGGATAATCTCGTTACGGTCAATAGATACCACTTCACCGGTATCTTCATCCACGAAATCTTCCACCCATTTTTTAAGCACCCTCGCAGCAAGCTTACGGCCAATGAATTTCTTCAAGCCGCTTTTGCTTACCTTAACTTCGTCTGCAAGCTCAAATAATTCTAATATATCTTTATCAGAATCATAGCCTATAGCACGTAGAAGCGTGGTAACCGGGAATTTCTTTTTACGGTCAATGTATGCATACATCACGTTATTAACGTCAGTAGCAAACTCAATCCACGAACCTTTGAAAGGTATAACACGGGCCGAGTATAATTTTGTACCGTTGGTGTGGCGGCTTTGGCCAAAGAACACACCTGGCGAACGGTGTAATTGAGATACAATTACGCGTTCGGCACCATTGATAACAAATGTACCTTTAGGCGTCATGTAAGGGATTGTACCCAAATAAACATCCTGTACAATTGTTTCAAAATCTTCGTGCTCGGCATCATTACATGATAAGCGAAGTTTTGCTTTTAATGGCACACTATAAGTTAATCCGCGCTCAATACACTCGCGTATATCGTAACGTGGCGGATCAATAAAATAATCAAGAAACTCTAAAACGAAGATGTTCCTTGAATCTGAAATAGGAAAGTTTTCGGCAAATACTTTAAACAACCCCTCTTTGTAGCGGTTGTCTGACGTGGTTTCCAATTGAAAAAATTCCTGGAAAGATTGTAACTGTACGTCCAGGAAATCGGGGTAATCAAGTACCTTTCTGCTGGTTGCAAAGTTTACTCTTTGGTTATTATTGTTTGCCAAGGTGTTATAATTTAATTTATTAAACCTGTATACTGTGTGAGAAATGAGATGAGATTTGAGGGCCTAAATTGAAACCTGTGTTTATCATTTGATAACGACGGCGGTTTCAAATCTCAGATCTAATGCCCTTAACCTTTTAGTAAAGTGTATAAACAGCAATAGACCCCGACCAAAAATGGTCGGAGTCTGATGCTATTTGGTGTTAGGTTAAATTATTTAACCTCAACTACTGCTCCAGCTTCTTCTAATTGAGCTTTCAAAGATTGAGCTTCTTCTTTAGTTACGCCGGTTTTAACCTCTTTAGGTGCACCGTCAACTAAATCTTTAGCTTCTTTCAAACCTAAGCCAGTTAAGTCTTTTACTAATTTAACAACTGCTAATTTTGAACCACCTGCTTCTTTCAGGATCACGTCAAATGCAGTTTGCTCAGCAGCAGCAGCAGGAGCGTCATCGCCACCACCAGCAGCCGGTGCAGCAGCAGCAGCTGCAGCAGCAGGCTCAATGCCATACTCGTCTTTCAAGATCTGAGCTAATTCGTTTACTTCCTTTACTGTCAAGTTTACCAACTGTTCAGCAAACGCTTTTAAATCCGCCATTTTATTTTATTTTTTTACTTAATTCTTTTTGTTTAATATCAAACTTAAAGGTGTTTGTTAACCTCTTTCTTGTAATGTTTTTACAACACCTGCTAAGATGTTTCCGCCTGATTGTAATGCAGAAATAACGTTTTTTGCTGGTGATTGTAGTAAGCCTATTATCTCGCCGATCAATTGTTCTTTTGACTTCAATTTGGTCAAAGTATCTAATTGATTATCGCCAATAAATATCGCTGAATCAATGTATGCTGCTTTTAAAAGCGGTTTGTCACCTTTTTTCCTTAACGCTTTGATCAACTTTGCCGGGGCAGTTGCTGATTTTGAGAAAAGTATTGATGAAGAACCTTTTAATACATCATATATCGGGGAAAAATCACCTTCTGCAGCTTCCATAGCTTTTTTGATCAAGCTGTTTTTTGCTACAAGCATGGTGATATCAGCCTCGAAACATTGACGACGGATATTATTCACTTTTGCAACTGTTAGATCAGCAGTATCAGTAATGTAAAAATTACCGTACTCTTTAATCTGATCAGCAAGGGCAAGAACAAGGTCGTGTTTTTCTTCTTTATTCATGATTAGATCCCCGTTACTGATTTAGTTTCAATTGTAATACCTGGCGACATTGTTGAAGAGATATGTATGCTCTTAAAATATGTGCCCTTTGCTGCTGATGGTTTTAATTTAGAGATAGTTTGCAAAACTTCTAATGCATTCTCATAAATTTTCTCAGCAGTGAAAGATGCTTTTCCTATTGAAGTGTGGATGATACCGGTTTTATCAACCTTGAAATCGATCTTACCACCTTTTACCTCAGTTACAGCTTTACCAACTTCTGGTGTTACTGTTCCTGATTTAGGGTTTGGCATAAGGTTACGCGGGCCCAATATACGACCCAAACGACCTACCTTAGCCATAACGCTTGGCATAGTAATGATAATATCAACATCAGTCCATCCGCTTTCAATCTTGGCAATATAATCATCCAAACCTACGAAATCCGCACCTGCATCTTTTGCTTCTTGTTCCTTATCTGGAGTACAAAGCACCAATACACGTACAGTTTTGCCGGTTCCATGAGGCAATGTTGCAATACCACGGACCATTTGATTGGCTTTACGAGGGTCAACACCTAAGCGTACATCAATATCTACAGATGAGTCAAATTTGGTATTGGTTAATTCCTTTACCAGCGATGACGCTGCTTCTAACGTGTACGTTTTATTAGCCTCAATTTTGGAGAGTGCCGCTTTTTGATTTTTTGTTAATCTAGCCACTGTCTTTAACTGATTTGTATTAATTAATTATTCCAGGGTGCCGTACCTGATACGGTTATCCCCATACTGCGGGCAGTACCTGCCACCATTCTCATGGCTGATTCTACTGTAAATGCATTCAAATCAGTCATTTTATCTTTGGCTATTGTCTCAACCTGGTCCCAATTTACATTGGCAACTTTTTTACGGTTGGGTTCAGCCGAACCACCCTTTAAGCCGGTAACTTCTAAAAGTTGTATTGCTACAGGGGGGGTTTTAATGATAAAATCGAAAGACTTGTCGACATAAACAGTAATAACTACAGGTAACACTTTACCAGGTTTATCCTGGGTACGTGCGTTGAACTGCTTGCAAAACTCCATAATGTTCACACCTTTTGCACCCAATGCTGGGCCAATTGGAGGAGATGGATTTGCAGCGCCGCCCTTCACTTGTAGCTTTACCATCGCACCGACTTCTTTTGCCATTTTGATTTGTTTTAATTATAACTCAATGTTAGTAAGTGGAAGCTAAGTAACATTTAAGATTGTTTTGGTATCAAGTACTTAGTATCAAGTATCAGGATCCCTTATATTTTATTAATGTATCATTTGCGTATCTCTTGCGGCAATGTCTTGCTACTTGATACTAGCTACTTGATACTACTATTCTTTCTCTACTTGCATGTAATTCAATTCAAGCGGCGTACGGCGCCCGAAGATCTTTACCATAACTTTTAGTTTCTTTTTCTCTTCGTTAACCTCTTCAATTACACCGCTAAAACCGTTGAATGGACCGTCCATTACTTTAACGTTTTCTCCAACGTAATATGGCACGTTCATGGTTTCGCCTTGTGCGCTCATCTCATCAACCTTACCTAAAATACGGTTAACTTCGGCCTGGCGTAAAGGGATGGCATTACCTTGCTTATCGCCTAAGAAACCAATTACGCTGTTCACATTTTTGATAATGTGTTCCAGTTCGCCGTCAAGTGAGGCCTCCATCAATACATAACCCGGGAAGTAATTGCGTTCTTTAGCAATCTTCTTTCCATCGCGCATTTGGTAATATTTTTCGGTAGGGATAAGTACCTGGGGTACCATATGTGTAATTCCTAACCTGCTTACTTCAGCGTCTATATATTGTTTTACCTTTTTTTCTTTACCACTGATGGCCCTAACTACGTACCATTTTAATTGATCACTCATCTATTATATATAATTAGGTTAGTGAAGTATAAAACTGATTAAGCAAATAACCAATTATCTGGTCCATACCAAAAATGACCATAGCAATAATAATTGCAGCTATTAACACCAATACGGCGCTGTTTTGCAATTCTCTCCAGGTTGGCCAGGTTACTTTCTCGGTCAACTCGATGTATGATTCTTTAATATATTCAGCTACGCCTGCCATTTTATTAATTGCTTATGCACGGGAACAAGGATTCGAACCCTGATCAAAGGTTTTGGAGACCTCTATTCTACCGTTGAACTATTCCCGTGTATACTATCTCCAAAATTGGAGAAATTTGTTGTGTTTACTTATTGTGAATAAAGTACCGAGACAAAAGTCCCGGTACTTTACACAAAAATTAACCGTTTATTCTGCCATAGGCAGATGTAATTATGCTACTATTTCAGTTACCTGACCAGCACCTACAGTTCTGCCACCTTCACGGATAGCGAAACGTAAGCCTTTTTCCATAGCGATAGCGTTGATCAATTTTACATTGATTGTAACGTTATCACCAGGCATAACCATTTCTACACCTTCAGCTAAGGTGATTTCACCTGTAACGTCTGTTGTACGGAAATAGAATTGCGGGCGGTATTTATTAAAGAATGGCGTGTGACGGCCACCTTCTGCTTTTGATAATACGTAAACCTCTGCTTTGAAATCAGTGTGAGGGTTAACAGAACCTGGTTTACAGATAACCATACCACGACGGATATCAGTTTTCTCAATACCACGTAACAATAAACCTACGTTGTCACCAGCTTCGCCACGATCAAGGATCTTGCGGAACATCTCAACACCAGTTACGGTTGATTTTAAGTTCTCAGCACCCATACCCAAGATGTCAACCTGCTCACCAGAGTTAATAACACCACGCTCGATACGACCGGTTGCAACAGTACCACGACCAGTGATCGAGAATACGTCCTCAACAGGCATCAAGAAAGGAAGCTCAGTTAAACGTGGAGGGATTGGAATGTAGCTATCTACAGCATCCATCAACTCCATAATTTTGCCTACCCATTGAGCATCGCCGTTAAGACCGCCTAATGCTGAACCCTGGATAACAGGGATATCGTCGCCAGGGAAATCGTAGAATGATAATAATTCACGGATCTCCATTTCAACTAATTCTAATAATTCTGGATCATCAACCATATCCACTTTATTCATGAATACAACCAATGAAGGTACACCTACCTGACGAGCCAAAAGGATGTGCTCGCGAGTTTGAGGCATTGGACCATCTGTAGCAGCAACAACAATGATTGCACCATCCATCTGAGCCGCACCTGTAACCATGTTTTTCACGTAATCCGCGTGACCTGGACAGTCAACGTGAGCGTAGTGACGGTTTGCAGTTGAATACTCAACGTGTGCTGTGTTGATCGTTATACCACGTTCTTTTTCTTCAGGAGCCGAGTCAATTGAATCAAATGAACGAGCTTCTGATAAACCTGCATCTGCTAACACTTTGGTTATAGCTGCAGTTAAAGTTGTCTTGCCGTGGTCAACGTGACCGATTGTACCGATGTTTAAGTGCGGTTTACTGCGGTCAAATTTTTCTTTTGCCATGATTTATATTTGTTTGTAGGTTAATTTATTCTTAAAAATTATAATCTATTAAATTATGAGCCAACAATGGGATTTGAACCCATGACCTCTTCCTTACCAAGGAAGTGCTCTACCCCTGAGCTACGTCGGCTTGTATTGTTCAGATCGCAATTAAAAGTTATCAGTTCGCAGTTACCTGCTTGCTGTGAACCGTGCGCTGCTCACTTTTTTTTTCAGAGCGGAAGAAGAGGTTCGAACTCTCGACCTATAGCTTGGAAGGCTATCGCTCTACCAACTGAGCTACTTCCGCAATTTTTTAAACTCCAAAAACTAAACTCTAAACCCTAAAACAAATTTTAAGATTTAGAATTTAGCATATCTGGATATTCATCGTGGGGGGAGAAGGATTCGAACCTTCGTAGCCGAAGCAGCGGATTTACAGTCCGCCCCATTTGACCGCTCTGGTATCCCCCCATTGTTGATTTCGGATTTACAATACTCAATTGGAAGCTAAGTACCGTATTTCCGAAATAAACAGAGCCTCCTATCGGGATCGAACCAATGACCTACTGATTACAAGTCAGTCGCTCTACCAGCTGAGCTAAGGAGGCTTAAATTGTTACCATCACCTATTTACCATTTCGGACGTTTTGGTTTTTGGCTGCAATTATTTGCGCTATTTTTTTTCTTTCTAAAGAACCACCCTTTCAATAAACTGAGTGGCTGTTAAGCCCTCTCTGAAAGGGATTGCAAATCTACAAAAATTTAAGGCTGTACAAAATATTTTTGCAAAAAAAATCGGCAGGCTTTAAACCTGCCGATCCACGCTTAGTTTTAGCGTTCATATATGCTTAAAAATCATCTTCTTCCGTAATAAGGGCCGCTTTTTTAGCAGCTTCGGCAGCTATAGATTTTTTTGTTTTATATTTTTCTATCTGCTTACGAAGGCTTTCAACCACCACATCGGTAGCTTCTTCAAACGTTTTGCACTTCTCTTTTGCAAAAATTTGGCTACCGGGCAGCAAAAGCTTTATCTCCGTTATCTTGTTTGCCTCGTCATCTACATTCTCTAATTTCAAATATACTTCACCACTTATGATGTTATCAAAAAAGGTCTCCAGTTTATCCACCTTTTTTTGTATAAAATCCAATAATTTCTGATCTGCTGTAAAGTGAATAGATTGCGTGGTAATTTTCATTTTTCCTCCTTTTTATGCCTTTGGATGGGCTTGTTTATAAATAGATTTAAGTCGTTCTACTGAATTATGCGTATAAATTTGCGTCGCGCTTAAGTTAGCATGGCCCAACAACTCCTTTATCGCATTTAAATCGGCACCTTTATTTAACAGGCTGGTTGCAAACGTATGCCTTAACACGTGGGGGCTGCGTTTATCCTGAGTTGATATATATGACAGATACTTTTGCACTATTAAATATATAAGCTTTGGATATGCGCTTGCTCCTTTATTTGTAACGAGTAACGTTAAGGAATTGTTATGAAAATTTTCAGCTTTTTTTGCCTCATCATACCGTTTTAACAGTTGTATAAGCTCGTTATTAAGAGGTATTATCCTCTGTTTGTTGCGTTTACCTAAAACTTTAACAGTGGCTTCGTACCAATTAATATCTTCATCTTTTATACCCGTAATTTCGGCAAGGCGCATGCCTGTGCCAAAAAGCATCTCGATAACCAATTTATCGCGCAGGCCGGGAAAATCGTTTGCGAATATGTGCTCGTCACCGGTATCCATCCTACCGTCAAGCATACCCATAAGTTTTTCCCCGTCAACAACGGTTGGCAGGTTCTTGGGCACTTTTGGCGCGTTGACGCGCGATGTTGGGTTGGTGGTTATTACCCCGTCCTGCAATAAAAACTTAAAATATTTACGCAACGTGGCAATTTTGCGGTTAACGGAACGGGCCAGCAGCTTATTATCCATAAGGCCGACCATCCAATTGCGGATGTCGTGATGGGTAATTTCTGATGGATGGGTAACTTGTGGTGTGGTGTTGGGAGGGTTCAAAAAAAGCACGAACTGCTCCAGGTCGCTTCGGTAAGCTAATATAGTATGGGGCGAGTACCTTTTCTCAAAACTGATGTACTGTATAAACTTGTCTAAAAACATAAAAACTATTTGAACACCCAATAAATTGAATGTACAAATAGTTTTTTTATAGTGACAAGAAAATCTGTAAAATTCTTTCCGGAGAAGAATTAAACAGCAGTTTCTAAATTCATATTCTGCTTGTAGATAGCATGTTTAATTTCATGCCTGCGGGTAATAGATTTTTTCTCGAAAGCCTGGCGACTGCGCAGTTCTCTTAAAACACCCGTTTTTTCAAATTTCTTTTTAAAGCGTTTTAATGCTTTGTCTAATGATTCGCCGTCTTTTACGTTAATAATGATCATAATTCCAAATACCTCCTTTCAGGGACGTCAAAGGTAGGAAATTACTTTTAATTCTGAAATACAATATTTTATATTTTTTAGGCCCGGTTAATAGCCTATTGCTTCAGCGATTGAGGCGCACGTTTATCAACCGGCAAAGCCATGAATTTTTTGTAGCTATCATTTATATAAGCCACCATCGATTCGTTGTTATTCCCGCGCAAAAAGGCATAGCTGGGCCTAAACATAGTCATAAAGTTTTCCAGGTCGTTCCCTTTTAAAGGCACCAGGCTGGTTACATAAGCCGGGCTAAAGGCGGCATCAATTGCCCGCTCTTCAGATTCGCGCTGAAAGTAGCGTTTTAACCTACGGGCTTTTTTACCTTCGCCGCTAAACCAGGTAGATGGCGAAAAGGCATACACCTTGCTTTTCTCGTAAACATCCGGGTATTCTTCCCTTGGGTTAAATGTAGTGCGGGTAGCCGTAATGTTTACCGCTCTTAAAGATATCATTGAGGTTACCAGTTCTATCTTTTTTGGAGCCATATCAACCAAATACAAAGTATCTGATACATATCCCGGCGAGTTAAATATAAGCGTGTGGCCCGCCGCGGCGCGGATGCCAAAGTTCCCCTTCTTATCCGTAATGCTTACTTGCTTATTGGTGATATCCTTTATAAAAACATCGGGTAAACGTGTGTTGGTGCCATGTTCGTAAACAGTACCTTTAAATGTACCTTGCGCACCGGCAAGCGACGTTACGGTTACTAACAGAATGATAAGGGGAAGTAGTTTTTTCATGGCTGATGGATTAGCTAACAGTTAAACCTGTTTTGCCGGGCAAAGGTTTCAAATTAAAACTTCAAATCAACAAAAAACCCGGCCTAAGCCGGGTTTTTCAATATTATTACTTTTTCCAAACATTGTTGTCGGGGTTATAATCCGGCAATACTTTATCAGGGTCGTAGGTAACAGATTGGATCTCTTCTGTCGACGGGTACTTTACCACAAACGTGGAGTTGCGTTCCCAGATCTCAACAGGTAGTTTAAGGCGCTCTACCTTTCCGCTAACGGTTTTAATTTCAAGGATACCCGGCATAACCAGTTTATCAAGGTTATCTAAAGTGATCAAAGCACCTTTTGATGCATCGCCACTAACGTATTTAACGTCGCGCACGCCAACATCATGGCGCCAGTTGTTAATGAACCAGCCTCTCCAGAACCATTGTAAGGTTTCGCCGCTTGCGTTCTCCATTGTACGGAAAAAATCATCAGGTGTAGGGTGTTTGAATGCCCAACGCGCCACATACGTACGGAAAGCATAATCAAAACGCTCGGGGCCTAAGATCTGCTCGCGCAATAAGGTTAAGCCTGTACCGGGTTTAAAGTATAGCATTAAACCTGTATTTGCTTCTTTTAGGTTCTCCGGGGAGCTCATGATAGACTCCATGGCATCGCTGGTTAAAAACGCGCCCATTTTTTCCATATCCTGCTTTTTGCCCGCATACTCGCCTTTATTAAAGTCGGCGGTACTAAGCGTGTTGATAAAGGTATTAAAGCCTTCGTCCATCCAACCATATAAGCGTTCATTAGAACCAACTATCATCGGGAACCAGGTGTGGCCAAATTCATGGTCGTTAACGCCCCACAAATCACGTTTTTTTGCTTTCCAGCTACAAAATACAATGCCCGGGTACTCCATACCACCAACAACACCGGCAACAGCAGTAGCAGCAGGGTAAGGGTATTCGAACCATTTTTGCGAGTTAAACTCTATTGATTTTTTTACGTACTCGGTAGAACGGCCCCAAGCATCATTGCCATTGCTTTCTACCGGGTAGGCAGATATTGCTGTTGATTTTTTACCGCTTGGTAAAACCATTTTGGCTGCATCAACAATAAATGATGCGGATGAACCCCAAGAAGCATCACGGGCATTCTTTATTTTGAATTTCCAGGTAAGTTGTTTTTTACCGGCCGGACGCGATGATGCCTCGGTAACCTCGCTTGCCGAACGGATAATTACTGTTGCTTCGCTTTTCTCAGCCTGTGCCCAACGTTTCACTTGCTCTGGGGTATATACATCCTGTGGGTTTTGCAACTCGCCCGATGCTACTACAATGTGATTTGCCGGGGCAGTAATGCTCAGGTCAAAATCACCATACTCCAGGTAAAACTCTGCGGGGCCGGTATAAGGCAACGTATTCCAGCCCATGATATCGTCATAAACGTACATGCGCGGGTACCATTGGGCTACTGTGTATATCTTACCATTTTTTGTATTTTGGATCCCGGTACGGTCAGACCCATATTCAGGAACTACAAATGAGTATTCGATATTTAGTTTTACCTGGCCACCGTTAGGGTTAACGCCCGTTGGCAAAAACACCTGCATACGAGTATCATTTATCAAAAACTTAACGGGGGTATCGCCCACTTTAACCGATTTGATATTGTAGCCACCGCCTGATAAAGCGCCACGGCCGCCGTTACGGCTTCCGCTTGGCGGTATTATAGCTGTACCACGAGAGTCTGATTTAAATAAGTTTTGGTCTAACTGCATCCACAAGAAATCCAGTTTCTGCGGGCTGTTGTTGGTGTACGTTAAGACTTCGGCACCTGTAACCTCGTTGTTTTGATCGTTAAGGGTGGCCGACAATTGGTAGTCGGCACGGTTTTGCCAGTATTTAGCGCCCGGCTGGCCATCTGCTGCGCGGAACTCGTTACCATTTTTACTATAGAAGAACGGCGCGAATGCCTCATGGTAATTATAATTACTTACCGGGGCCTGCTGCGCCTGGCTAATGCCGTTTACAGACATAAATGCCAGCGTAAAACCGGCAATTAGTTTAAATTTCATAATTTTTTAATGATTTGGTAAAAACAAGGACAATTATACTAATTATTGGATTAGCTATTACGAGATTTATTTATCTGTAATAATTAAATTACGATAGCTGATTGTTAGGCGATTAGTGTTTTGGGCACCACAGCTATAATTTGTATGATTATTTCAAATTACTGTTGTAAACCTGCTCGTCAAAACCAAAGGAAAGAAAATCGCCATTCTCTACAACCGGGCGCTTGATCATGCTGGTTTTTTCTTGTAGTAGCTTCAGAGCATCATCTTTGGTTTTGACACCCGCCTTAACTTCGGGGTCCAGCTGCTTGTAAGTAAGGCCTTGCTTGTTCATGAACTTTTCGTAGCCGGCCTTGCTATCCCACTCGGTCAGTTTATCGGCACTAACGCCCAGTTTCTTAAAATCGTGAAACTCGTAAGCTACATTATTGGCCTTAAACCAATCGAGCGCTTTTTTTACCGTATTGCAGTTTGTAATGCCGTAAACTTTCATTAATATTACTTGGATATAATCTTTTTTAAGGTTGAATAGAAACGACTATTTGCTATTATAATGTCCCATCGCCGATACAACAAAAACCGTTACAATGTCTTCTTCAACTTTATAAATTAATCTGTCTTTTCGATTGATGCGCCTTGACCAAAATCCGGCAAGCTCATACTTTAACTGTTCTGGATTACCAATACCTGTATATGGATCTTGTGAAAGTTCGACTAGTATTTTCTCAATCTTTTTGATTGTTCCTTTATCACCTGATGTGTAATGCTGTTTTAGGTGTTTTTGGGCCAGTTCCTCTACTTTAAGTTTAAACTGCCCCATATGTCTTTTGGATCAACCTCTATGTAATTACC
This sequence comes from Mucilaginibacter sp. UYP27, assembly GCF_040547175.1. Lineage (NCBI taxonomy): Bacteria > Pseudomonadati > Bacteroidota > Sphingobacteriia > Sphingobacteriales > Sphingobacteriaceae > Mucilaginibacter > Mucilaginibacter sp. UYP27. The sequence continues at coordinate 86,204 of NZ_JBEPPE010000002.1, read as the reverse complement.
ATTTTTACTTGCCTTCTTTACCATTGATACAAATTCAGGGTCATAAGGGCTTGTTTCCACAGTTACTTTTAATGCTTTAGCAACAGCCTTTAAAGCACTTAACTGCTCTTTATTTTGAGGATGCATTATTAATGTTGTCATATTCAAATTTAATCAATTATATCCAAAGCTTAAACCTCAAATATCAGGCATATTTACACGAAGCTTCGAGGATAATCTTATTTATTAAACTTGGTCATCGTAAGCTCCGTACCGATGGTGGCAAAACTTTTAATCATTTCTATCGAGCGGTCTATCAATGCAGGCAGTTCGGGTTTCTCGTCATCATCAAAACCGCTTAGCACGTAATCAACCTGGCGGCCTTTAGGGTAGTTATCGCTCACACCAAAACGCAGGCGTGCATATTCGTTATTACCCAGGGTCGCCTCAATGTGTTTTAAACCATTATGCCCCGCGGCGCTACCTTTTGGTTTAAGGCGGAGCGTGCCCAATGGCAAAGCAATATCATCCACAATAACCAGTACATTTTCAACAGGGATCTTCAGTTCCTTCATCCAATAATTTAAGGCCTTGCCGCTAAGGTTCATGTAGGTGGTAGGCTTAATAAGGTGAAGGGTGCGGCCTTTATGGTTCACTTCGGTGTAAGCAGCCAGGCGCATGGTATAAAACTTTGCCCCTTCCTGCTTTGCCATTTCATCAAGCACCATAAAACCTATGTTATGCCTGGTATCGGCATATTCCGGCCCAATGTTTCCTAACCCAACTATCAAATATTTCATAAGCCTACCCTTAACAGGGATTTAAAGCGCAATTATACAAAAATAGCGATGGGTTTAAACCCCATCGCTATCATATTTTGCTTATCAGTTACTTACTGTCTACAATCCTACTACCGAATAAGGCACACGGATGTTTTTTACACGGTAGTAATAAGGGTCGAGATAACCTTCCTGGCAATCTGTAACGCCACAGCCCGAGAAGTTCAAACAAAAGGTTAATAACAGTTCGTTATGGCCGTTAACCGATTCCGGGTGAATAGACGGCGTATAGTAACGCGCATATTTACCGCCAAAATATTCGCTAACCGTATAAATATATTTTTGCGCGGTGAACGGGCCCGTTGGGCTGGTCGACGTGGATATATAAATATCGCGCTTAGTTTCGCAGTTAAAACCCTGATCCATTGACATCATAATGTATTTACCATTGAGGTATGAGATACTATTATTACCCGGCCCTACGGCAATTTTTGCCGCATCGCTGGTAGTAGGCGTGTTTACCCATGAAGTGCCGTCCCAAAACGCCCACGTCAATGGATCGGTTTGTTTAAACCTGGCTACAAAAATATTTTGGCCATAGCCAAAGTTAAAACCCTGCGAACCGAAAGAGTACACATAGCCATCGTTACCCTTTACCATACCTGATGAATAGCTTATATCTGTTTGACCCGACATACCGGCTGGAGTATTACGTACAGCCGACCATTCGTCGCCTGCGTTAGGAGTAAGCTTGTACAGCGACTGGTTGGTGGCACCCAAGCCCCTGCCCTCGCCGCACTGTACCCAAACGTCGTTGCCTATCTGCACACCTAATCCCGGCCATGACCAATCTGTACCCGGCTGGTTATTAAAGATCTGCCTTGGGCGGCCATGCGCGCTGTTTGGTATCGTCATGTTAGTGGTATGATCGGGGTTCCAGTCGGTTGCCGTTGGCTGTATCATTACCGAGTTGTTGTAATTAAAGAAGTCCGAACACGCAAATTTATGATTATCGCGCAGTCTCGATCCGTCCCACGCATCTTGGGTGATCCACAGAACTTTGCCATTGCTTAGCGGCACACTGGTACCCTGATCAAACGCTACCGAACCCTGGCTTGAGTTATTTCTCTCAAAAAACCCAATTGCCGCATCATCTCTGTAGGCTTGTTCGGGCAATGGCATAAAGGTAAATTGTTGATTGCCGCTTTTATCATCCGCCTTTTCCAGTGTTACTTTAACGTCTGCGGCCGATGTGCTTAGTGCCAAACCTGTATTTTTATTAATGATATTAAATACACCTACAGTTGATGATTGCCCAACTGTCCACAACTCGCCTGCAGCGGCCGATTCACGGTATTGCTCAGCCTCGGCACCCGCCAGGGCGCCCGTACCTGCATTTATAAACTTACCGGTGTATAAATTCCGGATCTGGTAATATCTTACCCCCCCGGCCGTGCTATTATAGATGAGGTGCCATTTTTGCCAAAGCGGCATTACATTTAAACTTGTTCCGGCTTCTATCTTTTGATTATCCTTATATTTCTCATTGTAGGTGTAATTGCCCGCTACCTGTAGCATCTTGCCATTAGTAGCTGCAATGGCAAATACGCCATAGTCCGAATTATTAAAATCAAATACTTTAAATTCAACATTCCAGTCGATTTTTTCGCCGGATTCGGCGGTGACTACAAATACCTGCTTTTGCGAAGTAGCGTTAAAGCTTGCCCCCGATGCAGGCGACACTGTCGACCCATCGGAGATAACCATGTTGGCTTTTAAAGCGGCCATGTTAGCCCCTTTATACACGGTAACGGTTATTGTATGTTTAACGTTATCAAACACTGCCGGGCCCATTTGCCCCTCGGCAAGCGCGAATTGTTTGATCATTCTTCCCGGGCTGGGGAATCTCTTGTAATTATCCTTAGAACAGGACATAGTTAGTACAATTGCTGTAAGCAGTAGTAATACTTTCTTCATGATGACGGTCTATGCTAAATTGGTTTAGCAAATTTATAAATGTAAATCGTTTTAGCAAACTTTTTGAAAGATATTTTTATAAACTGTTTTAGAGAAAACCATACGCATAAAAAAAGCGACGGTAGATACCGTCGCTTTTCAATAAATTCAAATCGGTTAAATTCCGATAAATTATTTTTTGCCTGCCTCTTGCTCAGCCTGGCGTAATGCACGTGAAGTGGTTACAGATACAATTGTATCTTCTTGTGAATTGGTGATAGTAAGGTTAGGCAAGTTGATCTCGTTAACTTTTACTGATTTACCAACCTCAAGGGCTTCGATGCTCACTTCGATGTTATCCAAGTGATCTTTCGGTAATGCTTTAACACGCAGTTTCCTTAGTTTTTGAACTAATTTACCACCCACTTTAACACCCGGAGAAGTACCTGTTAATTTTACAGGAATTTCAATAGTGATAGGTTTCTTTTCATCTAACAATAAAAAGTCGATGTGGATAAGTTGTTCCGTTAACGGGTGGAACTGCATATCTTTAATGATGGCTTGTGATTTAACACCAGCAACTTCAATTTCGATGAAATGAACAACCGGAGTATAAACTACGGCTCTCAAATCAGCTGCGGACACTGCAAAGTGGGTTTGTGTTGCACCACCGTAAAGTACTGCAGGCACTAAGCCCTGGTAACGCAGTCCTTTAGCGTCTCTTTTCCCTACGTTCTCTCTTGGAGAACCGCTAATAGCAAATGATTTCATTATTTATTTATTCAAAGCCACACCAACATGGTATGGATATTTTTAATCTACTTTAAAAAGCTGGCTTATCGAGCCATGCTCGTTTACGTTGCTTATTGCTTTTGCAAACAAATCGGCGGTGGTAAGTACCCTTATTTTAGGGCTGCTATGTTTTAATGGTATGGTATCGGTCACTATCAGTTCGGTTAATGCCGAGTTTTCGATAGTTTCATAGGCCTTACCTGATAATACCGGGTGTGTACATACCGCGCGAACGCTGCGTGCACCACGCTCCATAATTAAGCCGGCTGCTTTTGCAAGCGTACCTGCTGTATCGCAAATGTCATCTATCAGTACAATATCCTGATCGGTAACATCTCCAATGATGGTCATGCTTTCAATTTCGTTTGCGCGCTTGCGGCGTTTGTCACAAATTACAACTTCGGCATTAAAAAACTTCGCGAAACTGCGCGCCCTGTAAGAGCCACCCATATCCGGCGATGCAATGGTTATGTTACCCAAACCAAGGCTTTTTATATAAGGTACAAATATGATAGATGCATCTAAGTGATCTACCGGTACATCAAAAAATGCCTGGATCTGTGCAGCGTGCAGGTCCATCGTCATAATACGGTTAATACCTGCTGCTACTAATAAATTTGCTACCAGTTTCGAGCCTATGGCAACACGCGGCTTATCTTTCCTGTCCTGGCGGGCCAAACCGAAGTAAGGGATAACCGCAATGATGTAATGAGCAGATGCGCGGCGCGCGGCATCTATCATCATCAGCAGTTCCATCAGGTTATCGGTAGGCTGGTGTGTGCTTTGTATCAAAAACACATCACATCCACGGATACTTTCGTTAAAATGGGGCTGAAATTCGCCATCGCTAAAACGAGACAAAACTACATCGCCAAGCGGTTGCCCGTATGATGTAGCAATGTGTTCTGACAGTTCCTTAGAACCCGACCCTGCAAATAGCTTAACTGTATTAAACTGTAAAGGCATCTTCTTATTTCGGATTTACGATTTACGATTTCGGATTTTAACATCCTATTTCGTTAGTCCAAGTACACCAACCCCGTATAAAAAACAATCGGATTTCGATTTTCATCTTGGAAGTAAATCCGAAATTAAAAATCCGAAATCCGAAATTTCTATGTTGCCCGACCAGGATTCGAACCTAGACAAACGGTACCAAAAACCGTCGTACTACCTTTATACTATCAGGCAATCTCCTTTGGTTTGTAAGCCATCCCGAAAAGGAATGCAAATATAGGACGATTTTTGAGAACTCAAAAGCAAAATTTAAAAAAGTTTTGAAATTATTTCAGCAGCCAAACCATGCGTTAAAAAGTGTTAAGGTTTACCGCTTTTAACATAAACATCGTAATGTTTTTCTTATTTTCGGCTGCTTAAACCTGATTTAGCTTGTAATAAACAGCATGAAATACAATAAGATCAACAATATTTTTGGCTGGGCAGCCGGCATTATTGCATCCATCACCTACATTTTAACGCTCGAACCATCTACCAGTTTTTGGGATTGCGGCGAATTTATAGCTTGTATTTACCGACTGCAGGTAGCTCACCAACCCGGTGCGCCGTTATTTACCATGATAGGTAAGGTGTTTTCGTTATTATCTTTTGGTGATAACATGAAAGTGGCTTACTTCACCAACATGGCATCAGCACTTGCCAGCGGCGCAACCATATTGTTCCTTTTTTGGACGATAACCGCGCTTGCTAAAAAGTTGGTTGTTAAGGCCGGTCAGGAGATCACCCAAACCAATATCATCCAAATTATAGGTGCAGGTTTAGTGGGTTCGTTAGCTTATACCTGGTCAGACACATTCTGGTTCTCGGCTGTTGAGAGCGAGGTTTACGCGCAATCATCCCTTTGTACCGCCATCGTTTTTTGGGCCATATTGAAATGGGAAAACCATACAGATGAAGCCCATGCTGATAAATGGATCATTTTCATCGCCTATGTAATGGGCCTATCCATCGGTATCCACTTATTAAACTTACTGGTTATACCTGCCATTGCATTGGTTATTTACTTCCGCAGGGCAAAACAAGTTACAACCGGCGGTACCATCTGGTCGTTTGTATTAGGTGTCATTACGGTTGCCTTAATACTTTGGGGGGTTATACAGTTCACGGTTAAAGGCGCGGCCTTTTCTGATCTGCTTTTTGTAAACACCCTGGGCATGGGCTTCGGCAGTGGCGCTATCGTGTTCTTCATATTGGTTATAGGCACCCTGGCATCGGGGATCTATTACACCATAAAACCATCTACAACTTTTTTAGGCATTGCAGTACTTTGCTTTGTTGCCTTACTTACCATTAGCGCAGGCATTGTTGGCTTGATTGGCGCTGCCGCTATTTTAGCTCTATTAGAATATGTTTTAAAAGTACGTGAAAAACGTGTTGCATTAAACCGCGTTTTGATATGTGCAGCGTTCATATTGTTCGGTTATAGCTCGTTCGTGATGATCGTTATTCGTGCTAAAGCGGGTACCAACCTGAACAATAGCGACCCGCAAGACCCGTTTGCCGTTAACAGTTATTTAAACCGCGACCAGTACGGCGATACGCCTTTAATGTATGGCGAGTATTTTGATTCGCAGGTTACCGACCAGACCGAGGGTGCCAAGATATATCGCCGTGGCGAAAAACAATACGAGATTGCAGGTAAAAAGCTGAATACCATTTACGACAGGAACACCCTGTTCCCGCGTATGTTTAGCCAAAAGCCAAATCACGCTGAGTTTTACAGGATGTGGAGCAACCTTGGCGCCGAGGAACACCCAACCATGGGCACCAATATTGGCTTTTTTACCAGCTGGCAGGTTACGCAGATGTATACCCGCTATTTTTTGTGGAACTTTGTAGGACGGGCAAACGAAATGGACGGGCAAACCGCGCAGGGTGCAGATGGCAGCTGGTTAAGCGGCTTTAGCAATAAAGACCTGCCAAGTACCGTCACGCTAAGCAAATCATACAACAGGCTATATTTCCTACCGCTTATAATAGGTTTATTGGGGATGGTATTCCACTTTCAACGCAACCAGCGCGATGCGGGGGTGGTAGTGATCCTGTTCTTTTTTACGGGTTTAGCCATTGTGCTTTACCTAAACCAAGACCCATTACAGCCACGTGAGCGTGATTATGCTTATGCAGGCTCGTTCTATGCGTTCGCTATCTGGATAGGCCTTGGCGTCTTGTTCATTGCCGACTTGCTGAGCAAAAAGATCAATCCTAAAACCAGCGCTATTGCCGCTACCGTAATATGTTTGCTTGCCGCGCCTGCGCTTATGGCCAACCAGGAATGGGACGACCATGACCGCTCTACCAAGCTTACCCCGCATGATATTGCTTACGATTACCTAAACTCGTGTGCGCCAAATGCCATCCTGTTTACCTATGCCGATAACGATACTTACCCGCTTTGGTATATCCAGGAGGTTGAGAACGTTCGCCCGGATGTACGTATCGTAAATTTAAGTTTATTGGGTACAGACTGGTATATCCGCCAGATGAAGGGCAAAATGAACAACTCGGCACCGCTGCCTATCACCATGGATAACAAAAAGTTTGAAGCCGGTGTGCGCGATGTTATTTATTATAACGACGCGAAACTTGCAGGCAATGTGGAGTTGAAAGAAGTGTTCGACTTTATTACGTCAGACAGTAAGGACAACATGGTGCAGTATCAAAGCGGCGAAAGCGCTAACTACCTGCCAAGCAAAAACTTTAAATTGACGGTTAATGCCGATGATGTAGTTAAATACGGAACGGTGCCTGCCGATAAAAAAGACAAGATAGTACCAGAAATGGACTGGACGTATCCCGGTAAATATGTAACTAAGGATAACCTGGCTATGATGGATATCCTGGCGCATAACAACTGGAAACGCCCGGTGTACTTTGCATCTACCGTGCCAAGCGACAATATGCTTGGGCTTGACAAATACCTGTACAGCGAAGGTTTAAGTTACCGCTTGATGCCGTATAAACCGGATACAACCGCTGCGGCACAAGAGAATAGCAACACCCTGAAAATGTACGATAACATGATCAAGAAGTACAAATATGGCAATTTCAAAAATGCAAAGTATTTAGATCACGAATCGCTAAACCTGTTTTACCCTTTGATAACCCGCTTGTACGCTACCCTTGCCGATAACCTTTTAAAAGAAGGCCACCAGGACCTGGCTAAAAACGCTTTAAAGAAATATGATGATGTAATGCCATCGGTAATCATATCATCTGAATTGGCCGTACGTAAATATTACATGGCCGAAAGCTTGTTCCGTATGGGTGATGCTACTTTAGGCATCAAGCTTGCTACACAAATTGATAATTACATAGTTGACCAACTGAACTACAGCTACATACTTTATCAAAAAAGCGATGGCAGCCTAAACAGCCGCGATGTACAGCTGTATCTTTCGTTATTGAACGGGATGGTTAACCTAACCAAAAGCTACAAGCAGGATGCCCTTAGCGCCAAAATAAGCGCCCAGTTGAAAGACTACGGCACCAAATTTGGCGGTATGCAGGCACCACAACCACAGTAAGGATACTTAATTTTATAGATAACAAGAAAGCGGCAATTAGCCGCTTTTCTTGTTTAAAACGAGTAACATATCAACCTTAGCATCGTCTTAGTAGTACAACTTAAGAATATGAAACACGCCTACCTCCTGCTCTCTTTACTCATCCTCAGCAATATTTCATCAGCCCAAAACAAGGCGGCTGTTATAGATTCTATGCTGCACCGCACCAATCGCCCGGGCTTGTTTAAGGGGAATATTTTAGTGGCAGATAAGGGGAAGATAATTTACAAAGGAGCGATAGGCTTTACCGATGCATCGCAAACAACTGCGCTAACAACACAATACCGGTTTCACATTGGCTCCATAGCTAAAGAGTTTAATGCAGTAGGTATAATGATGCTTAAAGAGCAGGGTAAATTAAGCATTGATAATAAGGTATCTGAATACTTCCCCAATTTACCGGCGTGGGCAAAACAGATCAGCATTAAAAACCTGCTGCAATATACCAGCGGCCTGCCCGACCTTAAATGGAAAACCATAAAAAATGATGCAGACATCTGGGCCGGCCTGCAAAAACTTGATAAACTTGATTTTGAACCAGGGACGCAATATGCCTACAATAACAGCAACACATTTTTACAGCGCCGCATAATTGAAAAGATAACCGGCTTAACTTTCACTGAGTTTGTAGAGCAAAAAATGCTAAAACCCCTAAACATGACCAATGCTTTGATCGACCCTGACGATAGTACAACGCTAATGGCCAAATCATATAACAATAAGCTGCAACAGTCATCCCTAATCTACCCAATTACCGGTTGGACAGCTGTTACGCTGGACGACTTTTATAAATGGGAGTTGGCTTTGGAGGGTTTTAAACTGATAAACCCGGAGTCGACAAAAGAGATCATTACCCCTTTTGCGCCTAACAAACAATGCGGTTTAGGTGGTGGCAGTATGGCAGGCCGCAAGATACTGACCCATGAGCACGATGGCACGAGCTTAAATTATCAGGCCTTGCTAACAGCTAACACATCACAGGGCCGCACGGTTATCCTGATGACCAATAACAAGCAGAATAATTTATACGATATAAACAGAGCTATCCAAGCTATTTTAGATGGCAAGCCTTTTCAACAGCTTAAAAAATCGGTATTGGTGGCTTTTGGGCCGCAGTTGGATAGCCTCAAAGGCGCACAGATCATCAGCTTTTATAATAACCTGAAAAAAAAATACGCTGCCGATTATGGTTTTGAAAACGAGTCGTCGTTAAATGAGATAGGCTACTATTTTAAGAATAAGAACCGCATGGAAGATGCACTGATAGTTTTTGAATATAACACTACCCTGTTCCCAACATCGGGCAATTTATTTGACAGCCTGGGCGAAGCGTATTATGCCAAAGGCGATAAAGCAAAGGCCCTGATAAACTATAAAAAATCACTTCAACTCGACCCTAAAAACGAAGCGGCAAAGGCTGTAATTGCCGAGTTAGAGAAGAAATAATTAGGCCTGTCTCACGGTGTACCACTCTGTCCCATTTTTTTAAAAGTGGAACGCCCTCAAATTTAGTTAAAGCCTTAATTTACAAATCATTAAATAAACGACACTTGACACTGTCTCACGCACCAGAAATCGCAAAAAACTGATTACCAACAATTTACGTTTTTTAATTTACATAGTAGCATAAAAAACGGGACAGTAAGCGGTACAAAACGAAAAAAGCGGCCATGCAGCCGCTTTTTCGTTTTGTCTTTATCTAAAACTTAATCCTCTTCTACAACACCCATGCTGCAGAATTTGTCGATACGCTCGGTAACCAGTTCGTCGACGTTACGTTCGGTTAAGGTTTTAAGGTCTTTAATTAATTGCTTTTTTAATGTGGCAGCCATAGTAACCGGGTCCTGGTGTGCTCCACCAAGTGGTTCTTTAATAACACCATCAATTAGCTTGTTCTTCAACATTTCTGTCGATGTTAGTTTCAGCATTTCGGCAGCGCGTTCTTTATGCTCCCAGGTTTTGAACAGGATGGTAGAACAGTTCTCAGGCGAGATAACCGAATACCACGAGTTATCCAACATCATCACTTTATCGCCAATACCAATACCCAATGCACCACCGGATGCACCTTCGCCAATTACCACGCAAATTATAGGCACTTTCAATACCGACATTTCCAGCAGATTACGGGCAATAGCCTCGCCCTGTCCCCGCTCTTCAGCCTCAAGGCCCGGAAATGCTCCGGGGGTATCTATTAAAGTAACAACAGGCTTGCCAAACTTCTCGGCTATTTTCATCAGCCTTAAAGCTTTGCGGTAACCTTCGGGGTTGGCCATACCAAAATTACGGTATTGGCGTTCCTTGGTGTTACGCCCTTTTTGGTGACCAATAAACATCACCGTTTGGCCATTTAACGTCCCAAAACCACCTATTATCGCTTTATCATCACCCACAGTACGGTCGCCATGCATTTCGATGAAATCATCGCACATCAGCTCAAGGTATTGTAAAGTATAAGGGCGCTCGGGGTGGCGGGATATCTGTACTTTTTGCCATCCGGTAAGGTTGGCATAAATCTCTTTCTTGGTGTTTTCCATCTTGGCCTCTAACTCGGCAACGGTGGCAGACATGTCGAGCTTGTTTTTTTCTTCAACCTGCTTAACTTTTTCTATCTGGCCTTGCAATTCGGCAAGTGGTTTTTCAAAATCAAATGTAATCTTCATACAATTTTATTGGCCGCTAAATTAAATAAATCCATCGGCATATTGTTTAATATCCTTACTTGAATGTACGCAATTTATTTAACTGCTGTGGCGACAGTAAATAATACGTTTTTACAGCCGCATTTAAAATGGCATTACGAAGTTCGCCCTGGTATAAGCCATAGCGGTTTGTATAGTAGATGAGGTCGCTTTCGTTTATCTTTTTGGCGCGGAACAGCGCGTCAAGCTTGGTTTCGTTAGTTACAATAAAGTTGCCCATTTCTATCTTCTTGCGCTTTAACTCGGTACTTATTTTGGCTAACGCTGCCGCTTGCGACGGACTTAGATCTATCTCTTTCTTAAACTTCAAAGCCTTATCTGCCGACGGGTAATTGTTCATTTCGGCCACCTTATTCATTTCGTAAAGGTCATCTCCTTTAATTAAAGCGTTGTATTGCACCTCGCTAAAGGTTTTTACTGGCGATGGTTTGAGGGTGCTGTCCGGTGTTTGGGCAAATGCCGCTAAACTAAAAACAAACACGAAAGCAACGGCAGATAATAGTTTATACATAGTATTAGTTTGATTATAAGACGCAATTTTTTTAATCTAAAGCTAGTGTTATATAATTTCAAAATATTAATACATTTATACTTCAGATGAAAATACAACTATTCCTTCTATCTATCCTTCTTCCCTTTACTTTAAAAGCCCAAAAAAACTGTGTTGAAATAAAAAATAGTATAACAGGTAAAATAAATAAGATCGGGATTGTTCAAATGTTTAGCGCGAATTCGTCTAACTTAAACTTCATTTAACAAGGTGATAATTAAACAGTGAATTATATAACGCTGTTGTCAAAACCTAAACAATTATTTGCTTCCGATAGCCTCCATGTTCTTTTTGAATTTGGCAACGGTATAAAAAGGGATATTTTAGCCTCTAAGCTATCACATATCAATGGTGATAGTACTTCCGATACGATGTTTGTCACTTTTATATCAAACAACATCACCGAGTATATCGATGATTTTAAAAAAAACAGAATAGTTTCGATAACATTAGGTTCGGATTCAAAGTACACGATACAAAATAAACTGTTGATTCCAGACGGCCTCGCAGACCGCATAATAGAAACAGTAAATTGTGTTACGGAGTAAGGTAAACTATTAGTAAATTAACTTTTACAAATTAGCTTCTCATTTTGAACGGGTACGAGGAGAAATCTTGTTACTCCATGCACGTATCCTACTTGTCTTATCTAACAAGTTTTCTCGCCGCTGCGCTTCCAGCGAAATAACACGGTGGAGAAAGCAACCTTACTCCACCTTCATTACCTTAGTCCTCTTACTTATCCCGTTCTCGTTAAAAGCCTCTATCTGGAAGTAATATGGCAGGCCTTTTTCCATGCCGTTAAAGTAGTACTCGGTGATATTGTAAACCATAATGTTACTGTACAGTTTATCCGGCTCGGTACCAAAGTAGATGGTATAACCCACGGCCCCGTCGGTTTGCCGCCAGCGGATCCACGAGTTACGGCGCTCGGCATCGCCACGAAGAACGATCATATTCCTTACCGTATCCGGCGCTGCACCTCCTGCTTTCCCAAATACCCTAAATCCTGATAGAGCAAACTTACCCGTTGGCATGTGCAGGTTGGTTATTTTCAAGTAACGCGCTTTAGCAGGGGTTTTCAGTTCGACGTAATCGTGCGGTACATCGGTTTTGTTTTTGCTTTTATCTACCAGCGTTTTCCATGTTTTACCATCTATTGATGAAGAGATAACATACTGATGAAACACCCCTAACGATTTACCCATGAACGTAGCATCCTGGTCAGCGTAGTTTACTTGTATAGCCCTAACGGTGCTTACATCGCCCAGATCCGTTTTAAACCACTCGCCTTTGTTGGCTGTTTTGGCGCTCCAGTAGGTTTTAATATCCTCATCCACCGCCAGGTTAGGTACGTAAGCGCCAAGGGTTGACGATACTTGCACAGGCTTGTTGTAGTTCAGCAACATCCAGCCTGTAAAATTACTTTTAAGGTGGTCTTCCTTGCCTGCGGCTAAGTAATGCGGGTAATCGCCATAAGCGGTATTGGTGTACAGCACGCCATCCTTATCAAAACCGGCCGGCCAAAAACCGTTGCGGCGTTCAAAATTATTTTTTACGTTAATAACCATGGTACTGATGTGCCAATAGTTACCAAATTTATCGGCCCAGGTTGCACCATGCCCCGCCCCTTTAGCAAAGCCGCCGGGCTTGTAGCTAAATGGGTTATGTTTTTGATAAGTGAACGGACCAAGCGGTTTATCGCCCACGTAAACGCCATCGCCGTAGCCACGCCCTTCGGTGCCGGGTGAGGCATATTGCAGGTAGTATTTTCCGTTATGTTTATTCATCCAGCCGCCTTCCATAAACCCGGTCAGGAATACGTTATCATTATTCTCGCCAAAGCGCTCCCAGCCGTGCTCTTTCCAGTCCAGTTTGATCATTTCCTTTTTTGGGCCAATGGGTTCAAAAGTTTTACGGTCTATCTCCTGCCCGTACATGGGCAGGGTGTTGCTGCTTCCATGGTAGATATACACGCGGCCGTCATCATCCGCAAATAGCCCCGGATCCCACGCGCCAACTTTAAAGTAATCTTTGGCAGCTTTCCAGGTATCGTGAGTTGGGTCGGTACTCATCCACAGGGTAAAATCTTTATTATAGGTAGAGCCAATAACCAGTAGCGTATCGCCCAAAACCAGTGTACCGGGCGCGCAAAGTTCATCGCCTTTAACCTCGTTGTAGGGCCTCACAAACTTGCGCGACACAAACTTCCAGTTCAGCATATCGCTGCTCCACCAGTAACCAAACTGGTTGGTACTAAACAGGTAATAATTGCCTTTAAATAGCGTAACGGTTGGATCGGCAGTGGCGCGGTGCTTGCCCCATGCGGCAAAGGTCTCGAACGGCGTATAACCATAATCAAGATTAAGCGGGTTGCAATAGGTTAAGCGTTTGGTTTGTGCTGATACGGATACAGCACAGAATACAATCAGGGCAACTAATGAAATGCGAAACTTCATAACAGGTAATGTAATTGGTTAGCGAATCAAATATCAGTTTTTATGGCGATAAAAGAAACAGCCGCCGGTTTAGTATAAAAAAGGACGGCCACCTTCTCAGGCGGCCGTCCTCATTATAAGACCAGTCGGAACTATTACATCCCGAAAGCTTTTTTTAGTTGGTCAACAGCGTACATTTCTGCTTCTTTGGCTTGTGGAACTACTGCACCCATGCCAAAAAACTCGTGCGTTACGCCGTCCCAGTTTTTACTATCAACGGTTACACCGGCAGCCTTCAATTTCTCAACTAAAGTCATGCCTTCGCTTTGCAAGGGATCTATCTCATCTGTAATAACAGTTGTTGGCGGCAGGCCTTTAAGGTTGGCGGCGATCAAGTTAATACGGGGGTCTTTACCTTCGGCCATATTATTAAGATAGTTTTTTACAAACCACATCATCATTGGCTTATCCAAAGGTTTGGCAGCGGCATTTTTGGTGTATGATGGTGTTGCCATGTCTGATCCTGCAATGGGGTACACCGCAACAATCGCGGTTGGGATCATGATCTTACTATCGCGGGCTTTAATAGCAGTGTTGATAGCAAGATTACCACCCGCACTTTCGCCTGCAACGGCAATCTTTTTTGGATCACCTTTTATAGACGCGGCATTATTTACCACCCATTTGTAAGCGGCAAATGCATCGTTATGCGCTACCGGGAACTTATGCTCCGGTGCTAAGCGGTACGCTACCGATACCACTATGGCATCCGTTTTATCAGCCAATACGTTTGCTGATGCATCATATACATCAAGGTTGGCTATTACAAAACCGCCACCGTGGTAGTACACAATTACCGGATAAGCTGCTTTACCTGTTTTTGGGGTGTAAATGCGTACATGGATGTTACCGCCCTCAACAGGCAGCTCTTTACCAATAGTATCTACGTTAAATACAGGCTTTGGTATGTTGTTCTCTTTCATCAGGTCCATCACCGCGTCGGTAGGAGTGTTGTTTTTACGGGCCTCAACCGCGGTTAATTGCGGAATAGGCTTATCGCCATAGCTTGCTAATTTTTCGATAACGGCCTGCATTTCCGGTTTTATATCCGGTGCCCATGCAGGTGCAGGGCCTTTTGGTTTTAATGTTACCGGTTTAGCAGTATCGGCCGGTGCCAGGTTAGTATCTTTAGCGGTGCTATCCCCGGCACTTTTAGACGCGCTGCCGGTACATGCTGCGGTGCCCATCATACAGAATAGTGCTACATAGGTAATTGATCTGATTCTCATTTTAGTAGATGATTTGTTAAGTTTCACATCCCATCAAGTACAACAACTGTGCTATAAATGATTAAACTTTACTATTAGTTATGAAAATAGCGATTAGTTGTAAAGTATTTAATTTGAGGGAAATTTCGATCTGGGCGGATTTTTCGCTTGGTGGTCATGGCTTCTTTTTGTACAGTCTGTCAGGATAGTGAAATATTACGGGGATCAAAAGGAAACTTGTGTCACATTAGGCGTTTTGACCCGTATCTTCATAAAACATTTTACAATACTATACTATGAAATACAGAACTTTAGGCACCACCGATGTACAGCTATCAGCAATTGGGTTAGGCTGCATGGGCATGAGCCATGCTTACGGCGAACCCGACGACGATGAATCTATAGCAACACTAAATAAAGCTATTGAACTGGGCATTAACTTTTGGGATACTGCCGATGTTTATGGCAGCGGCCAAAACGAAAAACTGATCTCGCAGGTATTAAAACCCAACCGCGATAAGATCTTCCTGGCTACCAAATTTGGTTTTACTGCGGATGGCACCGGTAAACTCTCGGGATTTGACGGCTCTCCGGCTTATATCAAAAAAGCTGTTGAAGCAAGTTTAAAACGCTTGCAAACTGATGTTATCGATCTTTACTACGCGCATCGGGTAGACCCTAACATACCCATCGAAGAAACCGTTGGCGCCATGGCCGACCTGGTGAAGGAAGGCAAAGTAAAATACCTCGGCTTATCCGAAGCATCGGCAAACAGCATCCGCAGGGCACATGCCGTACACCCTATAGCCGCCTTACAAAGCGAATACTCGTTATTAACTCGTGACGTGGAGACGGAAATATTACCGCTTACTAAAGAATTGGGGATCTCATTCATCCCGTTTAGCCCCCTTGCCCGCGGCTTAATGACTAACAAACTTGATGTAAGTGAGCTTAAAGAAGGCGATTTCCGCAAAACGCTGCCCCGCTACCAGCAAGGCCATGCAGACAATAACAACCAACTGGCAGATGGATTTGCGGGGATAGCCGAAAGCATTGGCGCAACGCCTGCCCAACTGGCTATTGCATGGGTACTTAACCAGGGCGACAACATCATCCCAATCCCCGGCACTAAAAAGCGCAATTATCTACAAGAAAATGCAGGCAGCGTTGATGTCGAATTAAATGCTGATACGCTCAACAGTATAGATGCCCTGCTTAAAAGATTCCCTAACACAGGCGACCGTTACAACGAGGGTAATTTGAAATTTGTAGATAAGAATTGATAAACTGACATTGTGCCGAAGATTCGCTAAACAGCTATTTAGTATCTTCGGCCTTTTCAAACAAAACACTTATGCACAAAAATTTAAGCCGCTTCGCGATAGTTGCTATAGCCATGTTAGCCTTCGCCTCTTGCGATACATCAGCCAAAAAAGATAAAGCACCTGCAACTAATACCATTCCCAAAGCTGCGGTGGCTTCAAGTGTACCTGCCGCTATTGATACAGGTAAATTAGTTGGCGCATGGCACGATGAAACCATTAAAACAGATAATGGCGAAAGTATAGCCTACGAGATAGTTAGCAGCGGCCATAAGGTTTTTATACAAGCAATTACTTTTAAAGGCACCGATCTGAAATTGAACGACACCCCGCCTATCACTGCTTCAGCATCCGAGATCAGGAAAGAAGGTGATGGTTACGTAAGTGTAGAACGCCCCGACGAAAGCTACAAAGTTGACAAAAAAGGCAACCTGCTTTTATATGATAAAGGCATATTGGTAGCTACCTGTAAAAAGATATTATAGTATAAAGGCCCGGATTATAATCGGGGCCTTTATTTTTATTTATGGTTTTTATTCCATCCTATCTTCATTTTGCCGCCTTCCTCATGCGCGCGGATATGGAGCACAATCCCTTTAAAACGCTTTTTGTCAAGTTCTGCCTTGTCGGTTATCAGGCTATCCTTGCCGGGGTTTCTTAGCGGTACGTCCAGTGCTATATCTGTCCCTTTGGTTAAACCGTAAATGCCTTCCACATCCACATTTAAAACACTGCTGCTTATTTGCAACGGTTTAATAGTGATCATATCGCCACGAAGCAAAAAGTGCCCGTCCATTTTGGGGATGCTTATATTTTTTAGATTGCGGAAAGGAAAGGCGAATTTACCCACACTCACCAATGGCTTAAAGTTTATCAAAGCCGCATCGCGCAGGCTCAGGTCTAAATTACCGTTAATAGAGTTTGGCACAAGGTTACCCGCATCGGTTATCCCCCCGGTAATACTTGTTTTGGCCGATAAAAACCCTTTCAAATTTTCGGCGGTAAAATCCTGCAAACCAAAGTTATTGAACGCGTTGAAAAACTCGCGCATGTTTACGTTGCTAACCACGGTATTCACCGCAAAGCTATTTAACGATTTGCCCTGCATCATCTTACCGTTCATCTTTAAAAAACCACCGGCATGTTTAACGCCAATATTTTGTATAATGATCCCGTTATCGGTGGTCAGCAGATCGGCTGTGGCATCCGTGGCCAGGAATTTTTTATAGTAAACCTTAGCCACCTTCATATGCATTTCGGCCTTACCTTTTTCCAGCACGTTGCTTAGCTGGTCTACAATATTGCCGCTATTTGCCCTGCTTTTAGTTGTAGGGGCTTGTTTACGCTCGCTCAGAAAACCTAAAAATTCGCCAAGGTATAATTGCGGACTACGGATCTGCCAGGTGAGCAAGATCTTTTCGGGTGAGTTGTAATACAAGTTAAGGAAGTTGTTGATCCGGCCATCCATATTTACAATACTTCGGCCGCTTTGCAAGCGAATGTTGCTAAGTATCAGGTCGTCGCCAACAAAGTTTAAGAATATAGAAGAGTTTTTAAGCTTGAGGTTACGCGGCAGATAGGAAATATCTGTATTACGCAACACTATCGCCCCTTTAATAATAGGCTTGTTTATTTTGTAATCAACTACATCTGCAGTGTAATGGAGTTTCATATCTGCTTCGCCGTTGGCAAATTTGGCAATGTTATCATCCAGCAAATAATTAAGATCGGCGGCCGGGAAATTTGATCTGAAATTACCCGTGGCAGTAGGTTTTACCAGATTAATAATGCTGCCCGTATCGATATTAAATGGCAAATGATTATAGGTACCCTTCATGGCTATAAGCTTGATGGCCGAATTATCATCGCCGTACCCTTTATCTTTTACGTAATTATTGGTAAAGATCCCGTTAAAACTGCAATTATCCAGTTCGCCCCCCGGGATAGTAATCTTGCTGTCTCTCACCTTGGCAGTAACATACAATTTTGGCCCGCCGTCGCTACCGCCGAAGCTTCCATTTAGGTTACAGGTAACATCCATAGGCTTACTGATGTTGAAGCGATTTAGCACCATGGTGATGTTCGGCGCAAGTAAGCCTGATGCACGTCGCCATAGGATCTGGTCGGCAACGATATTAATGGCAAAGTTTGCTGAGGGCTTATCCTTAGTGGAAAAAACAGCATTGATTTTGAAAGGGGTTTCGCCAATATTCAAAGGTTGCACTGATACATTTACCTTACCTGTCTTCTCGTTATATCCTGCAACAAAATCGCCTTCTAATTTTTGATTTTTAATAAAGCTGCCGCGCTTGCTATTAAACGCCATACTTTTTGCCAGTACATCCAGGTGGAAATCAGAGCGCCATCCGCTATCCGGATATTGCATTTTGCCGCTTAGTTCATTTACACCAAAGTTGAATAACTTGTTTGCCTTGCGGTCGTCAATTGTAAATGTAACATTGCTCAGCGTAAACTTTTTTAATTGGGTAGATGAACTACTTTCTGACGGGTTATCCTTTACTTGTTTATGATCTTTCTTAAAAACGGCGGTATTACTGTATCCCGTGCTATCTGTAAACAAGTCAATGGCGGCATTTCGGATATCAATATGGTTGATATCTATCGCGCCCCTAAAAAGGGCCATGGTATTGATGGACACATTAAAATCTTTAGCGTTTAGCAGCGTGTGCTTATGGCGGTCAAACTGTTTATCGCGAATCAGAACGTTATGCAGCGTAAGCGAAACAGCCGGGAAACCACGGAAAAAGTTGGGCGTCATATCGCCGATAACCAGGGTGCCATCCACACTTTTATCAAGCTGCTCATTCACCATTTTAAGCACCTTGGCTTTGTTAAAGGTGATGTATAAGGTAGCGCCAACCAGTATCAGTACCACCAGCAGCACCAGGCCGGCAAATATTTTCAGGGAAAGTTTTAACCACTTAGGCATATCAACAGTTTTACAGGTAAATAGCTAAATGCCTTGTTTTGTTTGCTTTGTAACAGAATGGTTAATAGCGAAGAGGAATAAAGCCTCTCACGGCTCTCACCACAAGAGATTTAGAAAAACCCGTACACAAATCAATTTACCAATTATCGCTATATTAGCCCACACAACCATGGCTGATACCGCACCCCAATTACGCACCGTTAACGTTACCCGCTATGTTACGCCATTGCGCGAGGGTGGCTCGTTACCGGCTATTGCCGAGGCAGATGACAGTTTCCTTTATGTATTAAAATTTCGTGGTGCCGGCCAGGGTCCAAAAGCTCTTATTGCCGATTTAATTGGTGCCGAAATTGCCCGTAAACTGGGCTTTAAAGTACCCGAGCTGGTGTTTGCCAACCTTGACGAAGCCTTTGGCCGTACCGAACCCGACGAAGAGATCCAGGACCTGCTGAAGTTTAGCGTGGGCCTTAACCTGGCACTGCATTACCTTTCGGGCTCCATCACGTTCGACCCTACGGTTACCTTTGTGACTACCGAAATGGCATCTAAAATTGTGTGGATGGACGCCCTGCTGATGAATGTTGACCGAACTGCCCGCAATACCAATATGCTGATGTTTAACCGCGAGCTTTGGCTGATAGACCATGGCGCGGCACTATATTTTCACCACAGTATGGAGAAGTGGGAAGAGCAGGCTAAACGCCCTTTCACCCAAATTAAAGACCACGTGCTGCTGCGCAAAGCGTCCGAACTGGACGAAATTGACACCAAATTTAAAGCGATACTTACTCCGGAATTTATACAATCTGTTGTGGACCTGATACCCGATGCCTGGCTTACCGACCGCTCTTTTGAGACCGAAGATGAGCAGCGCCAGATCTACGCCCAATTCCTGAACACCCGATTAGCCAACTCAAATATTTTTGTAACCGAAGCGCAAAATGCAAGACAGACACTTATTTGAGTACGCCGTTATCCGCGTTGTACCCAGGGTAGAGCGCGAGGAGTTCCTGAACGTAGGGGTGGTTTTGCTATGCAGCAAACAGAAATACCTAAAAATGATGTACCAGGTAGACCGCGAACGCCTGCAGGCATTTTCAAAAGATTTGGATATTGAAGCGATCGAAGAAAACCTGCTCTCATTTCAACGAATAGCTAATGGTGCTAAAGGTTCCGGCCCAATTGGAGAACTGGATGCCGCATCGCGCTTTAGGTGGTTAACGGCAACCCGCAGCACAGTTGTACAAACCTCAAAAGTGCACCCGGGCTTTTGTTTGGATGGTGATGACTCGCTTACCCGGTTATATGATCAGTTAGTGAAGTAAACCGCTGACTGTGTTATATTTCGCTCCTTCTCAATCGTTTTCGCAGTTTAAATTATAGGGGCATGTAAAATGTACACTATATGTGTTACATTAGCTTTTCATAAACCAATTAAGCCGCTTCATGAATCTATCTGTCAGGATAAAAATCTATGCACTTTGCATAATTTGCCTGTGCTTTTTAAATAACGCGCAAGCGCAAAAAAAGGCCGCATCGCCGAAATTTAAGGTAATAGCTTTTTACACCGGCAAGGAAGACCAGGCGCACATCAGCTTTATGCACGAGGCTAACAAATGGTTCCCGGCAATGGCAAAAAAATACAATTTCACTTACGATTCTACTAACAACTGGGGTAACCTTAACACAGCTTTTTTGGCGACGTATAAAGTGGTAATTTTTTTAGATACCCGCCCCGAGGATTCGCTGCAACGCGTGGCATTCGAAAAATACATGAAAGGCGGCGGCGGATGGATGGGTTTCCATTTCTCGGCGTTTGCGCTTAACCAATCGGCAGTGCCGCAAAATTGGGACTGGTATCATAACGTGTTCTTAGGATCGGGCGAGTATGGCAGCAACACCTGGCGGCCAACGTCAGCCATTCTAAAGGTTGAAGGCCACGACCATCCCGCTATGAAAGGACAGGCAGCAACATTTAAAGCATCGCCAAACGAATGGTACCGCTGGGAAAAAGACCTTGCCAAAAATCCCGATATTCAAATTTTAGCATCTATAGATCCGGTAAGTTTCCCGTTAGGTACCGGGCCAAAACCGAACGAGATCTGGCATAGCGGTTACTACCCTGTTGTGTGGGCTAATAAAAACTACAAGATGGTTTATTTTAATATGGGACATAACGATATCGATTACGAACATAAAACCAATAAGGACCTGTCGCACACCTTTGGCAACCCGGCGGAGGATAAGCTTATTTTAAACACCTTGCTTTGGCTGGGAAGTGCAGAATAGCATTACCGGTTTACCAATATTAATAGATTTGTCCAAATTAATTTTTAACCCAATAACTTTCAAATAACCCAATGAAGAAAGCATTTATAATAGCCGGCCTTTTATGCTTCACCGCAAGCGCGTTTAGCCAGATAAAAACGGTAAAAAAAGCACCGTACTCAGCAGCCAACAAAACGGTGAAAATGTACGTTACCGAAAAAGGTTCCACCAAAAGGCTTGCCCCAGCGGGTGAGTTGAAGTTTGTAACCGAAGCACAACCGCCCGAAACAGAAACCCTGGTATTTGTTGACCCGGAAAAGAAATTTCAAACCATGCTGGGTATCGGCGGTGCATTAACAGATGCCGTTGCCGAAACTTTTTACAAGTTGCCCAAAGATAAACAAGCTGAACTTTTAGATGCGTATTACAGCAAAACAAAGGGCATTGGCTTTACGCTTGCACGTACCAATATACAAAGCTGCGATTTTAGCAGCGGCAGCTATAGCTACGTAAGCAACAGCGATAAAAGTCTGTCGACATTTGATGTAAGCCACGATAAAAAATACCGCATTCCGTTTATTAAAGCGGCAACTGCTGCCGCGGGTGGTAAACTTACCATGTTTGTATCGCCATGGAGCCCCCCTGCTTTTATGAAGGATAATAATGATGTATTACACGGCGGTAAATTGAAAGCAGAGTTTGCGCAAAGTTGGGCAAACTTCTACATCAAATTCATTAAAGAATACGAAAAGCTGGGCATCCCTATCTGGGGTTTATCGGTACAGAACGAGCCCATGGCAACCCAAACGTGGGAATCTTGTAAATACACCGCCGAAGAAGAACGCGATTTTGTAAAAAATTATTTAGGCCCAACACTTTGGAAACAAGGATTAAAAGCTAAAAAACTGATCGTGTGGGACCATAACCGCGATTTGCTTTACCAACGCGCAAGCACGATTTTAGAAGACCAGGCCGCCGCTAAATACATCTGGGGTATCGGCTTTCACTGGTACGAGACCTGGACGGGCGCAGGCCAAAACTTTGAGAACACCCGTTTAACCCACGCAGCCTTCCCTGATAAGAACCTGATATTTACCGAAGGTTGTGTAGAAAAATTCGATTTCGCACGTTTGGATGACTGGAACCTTGGCGAACGTTACGGGCTGTCTATGATCAACGACTTTAATGCAGGCACTGTAGGCTGGACCGATTGGAACATCCTGTTAGATGAAAAAGGTGGCCCTAACCATGTAGGCAACTTTTGCTTTGCGCCGGTACATGCCGATACACGCAATGGGCAGTTGTTATATACCAACTCGTACTACTACATAGGTCATTTCTCTAAATTTATCCAACCGGGTGCAAAACGCATTGCCGCAGCCGCAAGCCGCGACAAACTGTTAACCACGGCTTATCAAAACCCTAACGGCTCTATAGCCGTAGTGGTGATGAACCGCACTGATGAGAAAATAGAATATAGCTTATGGATAAAAGGCAAAGCCGCCAAAACCGTGAGCGAACCGCATTCTATAGCTACTTTGGTAGTGCAATAATTAAGGTCAACTAAACAAAAGCCTCCGGAAACGGGGGCTTTTGTTTTATACACGATCCTTGTTTTTACGCAATAAAAAAGCGGGCGCCATTTGGACATCCCGCTTCATCACTCACTCATCACTCATCACTCATCACTCACTCACAAAAACTATCCGGCAGTTGGGGCTTTAGGGCCTCTTCTGTTTTTCATTCTTTCTTTTAACTGTGCTTTAAGCTCAGTGTAGTTTTTTAATTGGTCGGCAGTAAATACCGCTTTCAATTCGCCATCAGTCTGCATGAAAATCGCTTTGCGGCTTTCGTGGTTCAACTTACGGTCGGTAGTAGAACGGTTAGCTTTTAAGCTGTCCATTTGTGTGGCACGTTTCAGTAAAATGGTATTTACTTTAGCGTACTGATCCTGGTTCAGCGTTAACTTTTGCTGCAAGACCTTTGACATGCGCTGTGCTTTTTGCTCGGGCGCTATATTTTTATGATCGCCACGTTTGCCGTGCATTCTGCCTTTAAAGTTTGCTTTCAGGTCCGCATATTTAGCTTGCTGGTCTGCATTTAAAACGGTTTTCAAATTTGCATCGGTGGTGGCGCTAATTGCTTTATGGCTTGCGTGGTTTGCTTTGCGGTCGGTACCTTTGGTAGCTTCCAGGCTATCCATACTGGCAGCGCTTTTAGCAAAAATAGCATCCACTTTTTTAGACTGATCCGCAGACAAGTTTAATTTCTTGCTCAGCATTTCTGTTCTGTGCTTAGCTTTCTGCTCCGGCGATTTTGCAATCGTTTGGGTTTGTGCCTGTGCAAATACAGCGGTACCTGCCAGGAATGTTATCATCAATAGTGCCTTTTTCATGTTTTAATTAATTTTGATGGTATGACACTATTTATTAGCGCAGGGTTTAATCGGGTGTATCGTCACATTGTCATTACAGAAACATTTCTACTCCTCACCCACAAACCTGTCCAGCGTGATCAAATTATTGATGGCATCGCCCATGGTATTATTAAAGTAGGCATAAACCCGTTTACCATCGTTAAGCCACTCTTTAATGTATTGAGAATACTCATATAAAAAATCGTCGGCATAGCTGCCGCGATAACCGCCGTTGGGTCCGTGGAAACGCAGGTAAATAAAATCAGCTGCCATATCAATCATAGGCGTTAATGATTTGGGCATATCCTGGATCACCATGCACGCAGTATAACCATCCAGCATCTCGTAAACCTCATCTTTATACCAACTGCGATTGCGAAATTCGATGGCTATATCCCACCCAATCTGCAACCCGGTATCCTGAATGTTGACCAGCAATTTTTCTAACTGCCTGATGTTAGCTACATCATTACTCCCGGGGAACTGGATGAGCAGGCTGCCCTTTTTATTGCCCGCGGCATCTATCACCTGCATAAAGCGGTCAACATCTTCGGGTTTAAAAAGCAGTTGTTTATTGTGAGTAACGTCGCGCCAAAGTTTGTAAGTAAACCGGAAGTCATCCGGTACTTCAGTAGTCCATTTTTTTACGGTGGATACCTGCGGGAGCTTGTAAAAGGAGCTATTGATCTCGATACTGTTAAACAGCGAGCCATAATAGGTAAGCCGGGGCTTATCCTGAAACTCCGGTGGGTATAAAGATTTATTAGCGACGGGCAGCACCAACCCGCTGATACCCGAATAGAAATTTTGCCTGGCGTTTTGCATACAATAGCTTAACAAACTTGCATTTACTATTGTTGCGCTTATATTAGCGTTTTATTACCAATATAAACCTCAAAACATATCTCACATGAAACTTACCGGACTTTTCCTTTTCTCGGCGCTTGCCCTTGCAGCATGCACGCCAAAACCTGCCGCTACTGTTACCGAAGCACCTTCATCTGCTATGGTAGGCACCTGGAAGTTGGTAGCTGCCATTACCGTTACCAAGGGCGATACCGTTAAAGATTACCCCGTACCCAACCAGGAAATGATAAAAGTATTGAATGCCACACACTTCGCCTTTATGCGCCACGATTTAAGCAAAGGCAAGGGCAAAGACGCCACTTACACCGCCGGCGGCGGCACTTACGACTTTAAAGGCGACAAATATACCGAGCACCTTGCCTACCTGAACGCACGCGAATGGGAAGGCCGTAGTTTTGATTTTACCGTTAAATTTAGCGGCGATACGCTGATCCAAAAAGGCATAGAGAAGATAGACAGCCTTAATATTAACCACGAGATAATAGAAACCTACGTTAAGCAGAAATAATAGCTTACGACCAAAAACCCTGCGCCTTTATTTGTGCCGATGGATAGCCCTGCTGTTTTAGCATTTTGCGCAGCTGGGCTACCATTGTATTGTTGCCGGCCAGGTAAAATATGGTATTTTCTAAACTGTAATGCTGGTTTAATACCCATTCCATCAGGCTGTTGTGGCCGTAAACATCTTTGCGGGCAACGGGTTCTATCGGTGTCCAAAAGTATTCGTTAAATAGTTTGCGGTGCCCTTCTTCACCAATTATTACACCGCCCGAAAAGCGGGTGTTAGGCAATACCATTTTTTGCAGGGCCAATAAATGCCCCATGCTGCTTTCATCGCCCAGTGCAATAACGGCAGATGTTTTATCGGGTTGGTGATGGGTAAAGCCGATCTTTTTCATATAGCTGATGGTATCGCCCTTTTTTAAAACGCGTGCCCATTTACTGCCGGGGCCGTTGTGCACGGCATCAACATAAATGGTACAGGTATGTGTTTCGGCGTCCCAGCCGGATGGAGTATAATCGCGGAAAGTAAAACCATCTACCTTGAATTTCATGTAAGGCACCTGCTCCCAGTTGCTCATATCGGCAAGAGGCAAATGCAGGTCTATTTCTATTAAGGTTGATGGGTTCCAGGGGCGCACTTCCAGTACCGTACCTGTTTGTAACATACGCGATTCGATTAGTTCACCGGCCTTTCTTTTTAGTTTGCTTAAAGTGGATGTTTCCATGTGATGTAAATTAATAATACAAAGAAACGTTGCAAATCAACCGAAATCAATAGCATACCTACGGTATTGATTGGACTATTTACGGTATTCGGCACGGAATGAAAGTGGTGTTACCCCTTCATGTTTCTTAAACAGGCGCGAGAAATAGGCATGATCTTCGTATCCCAAAGTATGCGCTATCTCCTTCACATTTTGGCTACCGTAATAAAGCAGTCGCTTGCCTTCCAGCATTACTTCGTTCTTGATCCAGTAACTTACTGAGAAGCCGGTTACCTTTTTGAGCGCCTCGTTCAGGTACGTTTCGGATACATTAAGCATGCCCGCATAAGCCGAGGGGCTTTTTACCGTCACATAATTATCAACCAATAGCTTTTTAAACTGCTGCGATAACGCAACGGGCCTTGATACTTTTATGGAGTGGCAATTACTATCGGCATAACAACCGGCGGCAATACCGATAAATGATTGTAGTAACGAAAGCACTATTGATGTATTAAAGGTATTATTTTCGTGTCCTAAAAAACGTTGTTGCAGGAGGCCCAGCAATTCTACACATTGCTGCATTTGTATATCAGCTAACGCAAAAGGCAGTTGTAAAGCAAGCTGCCCTTCAAACACCTTGCGGTAATCGGGCGGTATCAGCATGGTATCTACCGCCAAAAACCAACCCGCGGCCCTCTCCGTTTCTTTTAGCCCGTGATGTACCTGGCCCGGCAAAACATAATAAAGCGCATTAGGAAAAAAAGTGATTTCGCTAAAATCTATCATCAAAGAAGCGTTACCTGCTTCAACCACAAAAAATATGTAATGATCATCCCGATGGGCTTCCAACGTGGTTTTATCTAAACGGATATCACCCACGTTATACCGCCAGATCTCCAGGCCAATGCTGGTGCGCTTTTTTAACTGATGTACAGGGATATCGCTCATTTACGGTGTAAAAGTAAACGATTAAATGATACGATTGGGAAAATTGTCCATCTGTTGGCGAACATCTTCCATGGTAGAGGGAGGCGGCTGTTTGCACATTTGTATTGTCAATAACGACAAACAAAAAACATAACACAATGGCACGTTTAATAGCTTTAAGCCCTGATGAAGCAACAGGCAAAACAAAAGAATTATTTACAGCAATAAAGGGCAAACTGGGTGTGATACCCAACATGATGCGCACAATGGGTAACTCACCTGCTTTGTTAGAAGGTTATTTAAACCTAAGCGGCGCGCTATCACATGGTACTTTAGGCGCTAAAACCGGCGAACTTTTGGCATTAGCCGTAAGCCAGAATAATAGTTGTGATTACTGTGTATCTGCCCACTCTTACATCGGCGAAAAATTAGCCCACATTGATGCCGATACCTTGAAAGACGCACGCAAGGCAAACGCGGCAGACGCTAAAACCGATGCCGCTTTAAAATTTGCTGTTACCCTTGTAGATAAAAAAGGCATAGTTAGCAGCGCCGATGTGGACACTATAAAAGCTGCCGGTTACAACGATGGTGAGATTGGCGAAATTGTTGGGCATGTAGCTTTAAACATCCTTACCAATTACTTTAACAACACTGCCAATACCGAAATTGATTTCCCCGCTGTAAAAGCATTAGATGCTGTTGAGGCGTAAGCGCTAAATTGAAATATCAGCTAACAGTAAAAGTCGGGGCAATGATGCCCCGGCTTTTGCTGTATTGTTTACCTTTATTTAAGCATAACAATTATGGAAAACCCAAGATACCCGCTCCCGCCATTTAACATGGAAACCGCATTGCAAAAAGTACAGGCAGCAGAAGATGCCTGGAACACCCGCGACCCCGAAAAGGTGAGCATGGCTTATACCATTGATACCGAATGGCGCAACCGTACCGATTTTATTAACGGCCGCGAAGAAGCAAAAGCGTTCTTAAAAGCGAAGTGGGAAAAGGAACTGGATTATAAGCTAAAGAAAGAGCTTTGGGGCTTCAAAGACAACCGCATGGCAGTTAGGTTTGAGTACGAATGGCACGATGCGGCCGGCCAGTGGTACCGCAGCTACGGCAACGAACTTTGGGAGTTTGACGCCAATGGCTACATGCAAAAACGCTTTGCCAGCATTAATGATATGCCTATTGCCGAAACCGAGCGTACCTTATTTTAAGAGCAATGAGCGATAAGCAAAACACCCTTACCCTTATTGATCCTGCAAACGGCCACTTCCTGTTCAGGTGGTTTACATTTGATGATAACAGTCAGTTTAATTACCTGCGCCGTAATAATTATTATTCGGTGATATGGCTTAAGCAGGGCGCGGGTAAACTGAGGTCTGATTTTTCGGAATACGAGTTTACGGATAACGACCTGCTGGCTTTTACCCCTTACCAACCGTTTATGCTTACAGAAAACAAACCTGTAAGTGGCGTTTGCATCGAATTCCACCCCGATTTTTTCTGCATTCATAAACACGATAAAGAGGTTTCTTGCAGCGGGGTTTTGTTCAACAACATTTATCATCCGCCTTTTGTAAACATCGATAGCAATACGGCTGTGATACTCGATATGCTGCTTGGCCAGATCAAGGCCGAGATGGAGAACGAGGCAATGGCGCAATACGAGATCCTGATATCATATCTTAAAATATTCCTGATAACCGCATCCCGCTTAAAAGCAGCACAACAGGATGTACGCGGGCAGGAAACCGACACCAAAATTTCTGTTTTACAAAATCTGAAGGAATCGATAGAGCTAAATTTTAAAACCAAACATACCGCCAGCGATTATGCCGACATGCTCAACATATCTGCAAAGGCCCTGGCCCGGATCACTAAAATACACTTCAATAAAACCATTAGTAACCTCATAGCAGAGCGGATTGTTATAGAAGCCAAACGTGAACTTTACCTTACCAATAAACCCATTAAAGAAATAGCGTACCAATTAGGTTACGAGGATGAGTATTACTTCAGTCGGTTTTTCAAAACCAACGCCGATGTATCGCCCCAACAATACCGCGATAAAGTAGGCTTTGCCAAAGCGGTGGTAAATGGCAAACTGGTGATAAATTAGAAATGATTAGTTAGCCACAAAAAAACGGACCACCTTTCAGCGATCCGTTTCAGGTATAGATATAGGGGGCCTTTAATCAAATTTCCAGCGTACAAATGCTTCAATCGCAGCATACTCGGCAAGGCCAAGCTGATTGTACAGGCGGGCGGTTTCCTGGGTGCGATCTTCTGCCCTAACCCAAAACTCGCGCGCGTCATCTCCCGGGAAAACAGGGATATCCTTTTGTGATTGATGTTTAAATATCGCCAAACGTTTTCGCAACACTTCCTGCGGTGAAAGCGGTACGGCCATTTCAATCTCGTGAATCTCAAACTCGTGCCATGCACCGCGGTACAGCCAGATCCAGCAACCCTTCGCCCAGTCTTCTATCTGGCGAAGGCGGCTAAAGGCTTCGAGCATGATCTCAAAACAAATTTTGTGCGTACCATGCGGGTCGGCAAAATCACCTGCTGCGAAGATTTGGTGGGGTTTTACTTCCTGCAATAGCTGCATGGTTTGTTGAATATCATCTTCAAAAGATACGTTCTTTTCAATCTTGCTGCGGTCGTAAAAGGGCAGGTCCATAAAGTGGATGCGTTGATCTTGTAAACCGGCCAACCTTGCTCCTGCAATAGCCTCACCCTTGCGGATCAAACCTTTTACGGTGCGGATAGCTTCGGTATCGCTTTGATTGGGGCGTTTGGTTTTAAGGAAACCAACCATGCTTGTGTACAGCCCTTCCAGGTATGCAGCATCCTGAGATTGCGAACGGGCAAAGTCCATTGCAAATTCTACATAACGCAGCATTTCATCATCCCAAACGGCGGTATTGCCCGATGTTTGGTAGGCCACATGCACCTCGTGACCCTGGTCTGCCAGGCGGATGAAGGTACCTCCCATTGAGATCACGTCATCATCCGGGTGTGGCGAAAAAACGATTGAACGCTTTACAGCAGGGTTTGCACGCTCGGGGCGCTGACTGTCGTCAGCATTAAACTTACCACCCGGCCAACCGGTAATGGTGTGCTGTATATTGTTGAATATGCTGATGTTGATGTTATAAACCGGACCAAACTGGGTTGCCAGCTGCGCCATGCCGTTGGTGTTGTAATCGCTTTCGGTTAATTTAAGAATGGGTTTACCCAATGTTTTTGCAAGCCATATCACTGCCTTTTTAATGAGCACGTCATCCCAAATACAATCTTTAACCAACCACGGAGTATCAAAACGGGTAAGCCCTACAGATGCATCGCGGTCGATCACAAATTCAACATTGTCTGAATTTTGCAGGTAGGTGGCAGGGATCTCCGGCGAGATCACACCCTCTATAGCTTTTTTAATGATGGATGCTTTTTTACCGTTCCAAGCCATCAGGATAATTTCGCGGGCCTTAAATATGGTACCTACACCCATGGTGATGGCTTTGGTGGGCACATTCTCTTTCCCACCAAAATCTTTGGAAGCGTCGCGGCGGGTAAGGTCATTTAAGGTAACCAATCGTGTACCCGAATTTGGAGCAGACCCCGGCTCGTTAAAACCGATATGACCGGTACGGCCAATACCCAAGATCTGTATATCTATACCGCCATAGCTGTTTATCTTTTGCTCGTAGGCAAGGCAAAACGGTGCAATGTCTTTCTCATCCAATGTGCCGTCGGGAATGTTTACATTCGCCATATCAATGTCTATATGGTCGAACAATTGCTCTTTCATAAAGCGCACGTAGCTTTGGTCAGAGTCCGGTTGGATGGGGTAATATTCATCCAGGTTAAAGGTTACTACATTTTTAAAGCTTAGGCCTTCCTCTTTATGCAACCTGATCAATTCCTTATAAACTTTTATCGGCGATACACCGGTTGCCAGGCCCAGTACCGCTATTTTGCCTTCGGCCTGTTTCTGCTTGATGATAATGGCAATGCGCTTGGCAACATCAAGGCTTGCCCCGCTATCGGTGTCGTAGATCTTTACGGGTACTTTCTCGTAACGGGTTTCTTCTAATAAATTGAGTAGCATCTTTTGGGGTATATTTTATTTTGATTTGGGCATATCAATTCCATTACCATGCGGAGGCCTGCTTTTCAGCAGGCCCGCCGGTATGTGTTATTTTAAATGTTTTGTTGTTTGTTTAGAACCCGCTATCGTCTAACGCGAAGGTATTCTTGCGGTCTTTCCATTTACCTTTCGTAAAATCTGGGAATGCCTGCGGGGCGTTACCTTCTTTAAGGGATTTTTCGGAAAGTGGTGTGATCACGCTCATGGTTAAAGAATCGTAAACGTCTATCGGGGTTTGTTTCTTCTGTTTTACAGCCTCAATAAAGCCGTTAAACACAAACCAGTCCATACCGCCGTGGCCTGCGCCTTCGGCAAATTTTTCATACTTTTTCCAAAGCGGGTGGTCGTATTTCTCGAACCATTCGCTGGCTTTGTCCCACTGGTCGTAGCTTTTTGATTTACCCTCAATGTAAACCGATTCGGCAACATCCATCCAGATCCCCTCGGTACCCTGTACCCTAAAGCCTAACGAATATGGCCTTGGCAAGTGTGTATCGTGGCTCAAAACAACCGTTTCCCCGTTAGCGCAATTAAGCATGGTGGTGGTTACGTCGCCATTGTTAAATTTGATCTTTGAATTCTTATTACCCGGCGATACCTTGTCGATATATTTATTCAAACCAATTGATTTTGATGAGAACGATACCAGGTTGGTGAACCGGTTACCGCGGTTAATATCAATGTAGTTCATTACCGGGCCTGCGCCATGGGTTGGATATATATCACCATCACGGTCAACATTCCATTGGGTACGCCATTGGGCTTCGCCTACGGTGTTTGGGCCAAACTCGGCACCTTTGCCGCTAAAATTTTTACCATCGTTAAATAACACGCCACGTAAATCGTGCTGGTAACCACCCTCCAAATGTATCAGTTCGCCAAATACATTTTGGCGTGCCATATTTAGGGCGGCCATTACATCGCGGCGGTAACAAACGTTTTCCAGCGTCATGTAAGGCACCTTTGTTTCTTCGTGCACTTTTAAAATATCCCAGTGGTCTTTCTCGGTAATCCCGGCAATAACCTCGCAGCCAACATACTTGCCGGCACGCATGGCGTCAATAGCCTGGTCTTTGTGGAATTGCCACGGGGTGGCAATTATAACGGCGTCAATATCTTTACGGTCCAGCAATTTTTTATAGGCATCAAGGCCGCCTGTATATTCTGCAGGCAACTTCTTTTTAGCATTTACAAATTGTGCGCGGCAGTACTTCAGGGAACTTTCCTGTATGTCGCAAATGGCTACTATCTCCACGTCATCGCGAAGCAAACCCTCACCTATATGGTTACGGCCACGCAAGCCTACACCAATATAACCCAACCTTACCTTACCTGCATTTTTTGCGAATAATAACCCTGAAGGCAAAATTGTTAAACCTGCCATTCCTACGGCACTGTTTGTAACAAATTGTCTGCGATCCATAATTTTTAGATTTTATTAATTGATAATTATAATTGTTCTTGTGATAAAGTTTTGGCCTTGCCCACTTTATGCCCGCTAATGGCGTAGTATAAAATGATGAGGTAAGCCGGGATCAAAATAATGTAGCCATGGCTTGGGTTCAAGGCCTGCGCCAACGCCCCATAAGCCAACGGTACAATTGCCCCGCCTGCTATCCCCATAATTAATAATGACGACCCTATTTTGGTAAACCTGCCCAAACCCGATAATGCCATTGGCCAGATAGCCGGCCATACGAGCGAGTTTGCCAGGCCCAGTAATGCTATAGCCGCCACCGAAACATAGCCCGTTGTTAGTATCGCTACCGCGGACAAGACTAACCCTAATCCTGCCGATAGTTTCATGGCCTTCTCCTGGCTAAGGTATTTGGGGATGCAAAGGATGCCCACGCCGTAACCTACCAGCATAAAAATCAATGTGCCGGTAGTAAAGAATTTTGCCGTGCCTAATACGATACCTTGGGTGTTGCCATAATTGATAATGGTATCGCCGGCAATAACTTCAACACCTACATAAAAGAATAAGGTTAACACACCCAACAGCAAGTGCGGGAATTGTGTGATACTTGTTTTGCCGCTATTGCTGATAGCGGTTGTTTCATCTTCCTGATCGGTATCAATTTCGGGCAGGCTGGAGTAGTAGATGATTACCGCTAGTATTACTAAAACAATAAAAATAACGATGTAAGGAGTAATAACACGTGAGGCCAGCTCGTTCAGTTCGGCATTTTTCACATCGGTTGCCATGGTGGCTAAACGCTCTTTAAACCCATCGGCATTTTTAAGGGTGATAGCGCCAAGTACTATCGGGGCCAAAGCACCTGCTATCTTATTGCTGATACCCATTATGCTGATCCGTTTTGCAGCACTTTCCGGCGGGCCAAGTATGGTAATGTATGGATTTGATGCGGTTTGTAGTAAGGCTAAGCCCGAGCCCTGTATAAACAGGCCTAACAGGAACAACCCGTAAAAACGGGTCATAGCAGCGGGGATAAATATCAACGCGCCCACAGCAATTACGGCAAGCCCAACCGACATGCCTTTTTTGAAACCCGTAATTTTCAGGATCCAGGCCGATGGGATAGCCAGCACAAAATAGGAAATATAAAAGGCGAAAGTCACCAAATATGCTTCAACCGTGGTAAGCTCGCAGGCCAGTTTCAGATACGGGATCAAAACTGAATTTAACCAGGTGATGAACCCGAAAATAAAGAACAACATCCCGATTATAAAAATGGGGCTGAGGGTTGCTTTTTTGTTACTTACTGCTGCTGTATCTGACATATATTGGGATTTGATTTTCTATTTTAAGACGCCCGCCTGCTAAAAGTTATCTCTTTAAAAAACCTGCTTAGGTGAAACTCGGGCTGCTGTGCCTCTATGTTGTTCCAGCATAAAAAGTGCGGTTCGGGCAGGCCATCGCCGCATTTAAAAAGGTTAACTTTTGCCTTGCTCTGTTCTAATGACAGTGCCGGATGAAACTTAAAGATCGTTTTTGGGATGCATAATGTAAGTTCCCACTGTATGTTACCTACCACGTTGCTTTTAACATGCGTTTGGTGCCGTATGGTTTTTAGCAAGTTTACGGGAATGAAAGTACGCCCGTTTTTGTGCTCCCCAAACTGTGCCCTGCTGGTGCCCATGCAATTAAATTCCAGATTATAGTAGCTGGCATCATCATTAAATGCGATAAAAAACTCCACACAGCTATCTTCAAACACCGGGTCGTTAAATTTACTGTATTCAGCTTTTAAAGTGTGTTCGTTTACGTAATATTTTAGATAGATATCATCGGTGCCATAAGCCAAGGCAAATGCAACCTCGGGCTGCTTATTACCTGCCGACCATGGTGCGTGCACAATAGGCCTCCGTTCGTGGGCATCCAACACCCTTGATATATCCTCCACCGTGCGCAGGTCATCAAAGCCATTAAGATACGGGATATTTACCGATATAGCTGCATCCATTAGTATTGCGCGGTTTTATAGCTGTCCATTTCGTTTATTATTACTTGATGCATCTGCGCGGCATTGGCATCCAGCATTTTCACCAGCTGGAATTGCGCCCTGGCGCGTTGCAGGTTATGGCCGTCAAACTTTGTTTTGAAATAGGTATCGCCATTAATATGGTCTGTTAAGAAACGTACCGCCTGCATATAAGGTAAAAGCAATGCGCCTTTCATCAGCGAGTTAACCTCGGCATCTGTCAGGAATTTTGAGGCTTCTTTCAGATAACCTTTTACATAGGCTTCAAACAGCGGCATGTTTAGCTGAATCTTGCTCAGATCTGCTTCGTCCTCGGTAGTGGTGTTGATTATAGTACGGATAGCGTCGCCAAAATCATAGGCTACATAGCCATCCATTACGGTTTCCAGGTCTATCACGCATTGTGCTTCGTCATTACTATCCAGCAGTACGTTATTAAACTTGGTATCGTTATGAATAACCCGTTTGGGCAATGCCGCCACCTGCTCCGGTTGCTGAAAGTACTGCATCCTTTCGGCGTATTTTTTAACTATCTCCAACTCGGCAACGATTGATGCTACACGGCCGCATGCATCTTTAGCGATGGCCTCGTCCAGGTGCTGTAAACGTTTCTGGATGTTATGAAAATCGGGGATTACCTCAAACATCTCTCCTGCAGGGATATCCGATAACATCTGCTGAAACTTACCAAATGCCTTACCACCTTCGTAAGCCTGTTTTTGCGTTTCTACAATATCATAACTTTTGGTATCGTTTAAAAAGTAAAACATGCGCCAGTAATCGCCGGCACTGTCACGGTAAAAAAAGCGGTTATCGTCTGTTGGTATTAAGGTCATCACCTCCTTCAGTGGGTCGCCATACCCATAGGCCTTTATTTTACTTTTAAGGTGCTCGGTTACCTTACGCATGTTATCGGTAAGTTTTTCTACATCGGTAAATATCTTATGATTTATACGCTGCAACAGGTAGTCGGTGCCACCGGCGTTTACATTCGTTAATTTGAACGTATCGTTAATATGCCCCGACCCATAAGCTTTTTGCGAACCCACATCTGCCGCACATTTAAAATGCGATACAACCTCAGCTATGTTTTTAGAACTTTGCACTATACTTTATAATTATGATGTATATATAGCCCCGCTTGCGCGGGGCTTTGTTAGTAAGGGGTATTTTATTAATACGTTGACTCGTCTGCTCCTATATCCACTCTCGAGTTTACTATCCTGGCCGCTTTATCAATATCAAGTTCGCCGCTTTGTAGTACGTATGATGGTAAACCGGCATTAACACAAGCCGATGTATTGGTTAAATGCAGGTTAGGGCTTGGCAGCGTATTGGTTACAAATCCCGGGTTACCGTAAGTAGAATTAGCATCTAAACCGGTAGCCGTTTTAAAATCCTGTAGGGTGTAATAACCCATGCCATTGTTACCGCCCCAATCAAATGTGATATTGGTTGCTACGCCGGATAGGGTGTAATACTTATTGTAGTCGAAACTTAAAGCTGTTGAAGTATAGCCCAACAATACGATAGTGACAATGTTGCTGCGCGATTGAATGATGTTATTGATGAACTTAACGTTATTGGTATTCTGTAAGGCGATCTCGCTTCCGTAACCACCTTTCGAGTAGTTTTTAAATACCGTATTGTTGCTGATGGTTGAATTGATAACCTTGCTGTTTGGCTGGTTAGAGCCTATTAATAAGCCGGCCTCGATACTGTTATAAATAAAGTTGCTGCGGATATTTATCCCTTCGGTGGTGTAGTTATTGTTTTCGCAACCGGCGCTGATACCTGCATAATTACCGTATACAGTGTTACCTTCTATATTTATCCATTTACCACCGTCAACATAAATACCGGCTGATGTTGCTATCGGCGAGATACAATTGTAAACGGTATTGTTTTTTACGTTACCGTTGCGGGCATAGTTAACCGCGGCCGGTGCACCTGTCCAGGTATAATTACCGGACATATCCATGCCTATGTTTTTAATATCGTGCACCTTGTTATTCTCTATCAGGAAATTCTCTACGTTACCGGTTAGGGTAAGGCCTTCGCTGTAGCCGGTGTTACAATTGAAGACCTCGTTACTGCCGATATAAATTTCGGAGTATGAAGTTGATGTAGAACCCACAATAATAAAAGGGCTTGCGTTATCGGTACTTGCAGGGGTGGCACTGCCATTTGTTGTCCAGCCGATGTTTGAGATCTTACAGTAGGTAACCTGTATATCGGTACCATTCCCTACTACGTAAATACCTTTGGCATTTGCCCGGGTATTGTTGGTAATATTAATATGGTCTATCCGGATATGGCTCCTGCTGGGGATAGCGAGCATCTCGTTTTGCGCGTTGTTGGTGGCGTTAACCCCATCTAAGGTCACCACGCTGCCGTTGTAATTTGTTAGGGTAATAGGGGCCGCGCTTGATGCGCCTGAAGTTGGCCAGTAAAGTCTTTCTTTATAAGTACCCGCCAAAACGTAGATGTTGGCACCAACGCCATTGGTTGTTTTGTACAACGCCGCCTGGATGGTTTTTAAAGCGGTCGCGGTAGATGTACCAGCTGCCGCATCACTACCTGATGTACCGTTCACGTAGTAATTGGCTAACGCCGATGTGCGCAATTTTGACCCGGCTGCGGCATCTTGCGCGGGCAGGCTTTTCATTTCGTTGTTTTTGGAACATGATGCCAAGGTGATGGCAAACAATCCGATCAGGAATAAATTTTTCATAGTGTGTATGTTTTGTAAGTTGGTGTAATAACTATTTCATTAACTCAAACACAGGCAACCTGTCGGCTGCTACCTCTATCTCTATCTTCGCGGGGCCTTTTACGGTTTTCCCTAAATCATTCTTCCATTTTCCTTTTGGCAGGTACACCGTTTTTGTGGTACCGCTGGCCACTATTGGCGCCACCAAATATTTACTGCCCAGCATAAACTGGCCATTTACATCCGCCAGGCCCTGGTTAGGGAACTCGTACTCCATGCTACGGGCAATAGGCTCGCCTGTTTTGGCGGCTTGCTTTACCAGTTGCATAATGTATGGTGTGTATTTAGCACGTACATCTACCGCCTTTTTAACGGCTGCCAGGTTTTGTTTTGATAACACCCTCCATGGCGCTACCGAAAACTGCATCATTGGCATAAGTGCCGAGCATTGCGCCGAGCGCACCACCAGTTGTTCATCCAGTTTATCGCGGCCGATGAATGAACCGTATTCGCCGCCACCTATCATATCCGGGCAGGTAAACTGGTAGCCCAACAAGCCGGCCGTAGTTAGATCGGGGATCAGCTTTTGCAGGTCTTCCCAGTTATGTTTTTTATCGCGCAAGCGTTGTACTAATGGTTCGCCACCCATTTTCCACATAGCGCGGTATTCGTTCAGCGGGTAGTAAAGGCCTAATTCGCCCCAAAGCCTGCTGTGCTCGTTTGGTGTGGCTGGTTTAAATGACACCGCGTTGGGCGGGTAAAAATCAGCGTCGCCGGCGTCAAACTTAAAACCATCCAGGTGATAAGTATTTACCATATGATCTAAGCGGCCTTTGAACCATTTTATGGCATCTGGGTTGGTAAAGTCAAGCACAGAGCTGTATCCGTTCCACCAGGTAATTATGGCAGGCTCATCTGCGTCTTTTTCCGGATTCCCGGTTTTTACCTTGTTACCTAAAAGCAACAGCTTTTTCGCAAGTAACTCTCTGGCAACTTCGGTATCCGGCGACACAAAAGGGCTTACCCATAGCATCACTTTAAAGCCCATCCTATGCAGGGTATCAATCATAGCAGCTGCATTGGTAAACCTGTCCGACCTGAAATCGAACCTGCCGTAATAATCAGCCCAGTTATCGTCTATCATGATCACTCCCGGCGGGAAACCATTGTCTATGATCGAGTGTGCATACTTTAAAATATCCTTTTGATTTTGGTTGTAAACCAGCTCGATCCAGGTATTGTATTGTGGCTTGCTGAACAACAGCGTATCTGGCATTTTGCCTTTCGACGGGAAGAAACGCTTTGAAGCATTACTAAACGCCTCGCGCAAATTCTTCCCTGCCGAATCAATAGTTACCGCACCTTTCGTATTGCTTATTACAAGCGTGTTTTTTACTACTGTAAACGTAAAAGGCTCCTCGCTCCAGATAAAACGACCCTTGGTTGACACCAGCAATGGGGCGGCCTGGTTACCGCGGGTATCGGCAAACATATCGTAGCTATAGCCATCCTTAAAGGGTGCCAGGTGCGCTTCGTTAGTAGCGCCGCCAAACCATTTCTCTCCGTCTTTTATTCTGATGCTCGTTTGGGCGTGTAGTTGCGCACCGGCGGCGCAAAACATTATCGCTAACAAACATTTTTTAAAGGCCTTTATCATGTACAGTATGGTAGTTAGTTTACTTTAATGTTGTGGTTTAGCTTGTTGTAACCCGTAGCAGCTTCCCAGGTATCGTTATTAGCCAAACGGATGCTGAATTCGGGCTTTGCAGCGATGCTCGCGTACGCATCAGGCAGGCTCAACAACATTTCGTAATCGCCGGCAGCAAGATCTGCAGGGATCTTAACAGTTTCGGTAATTGTGTTATCGCCGCTGTACCATTTCCTTACATCAGTAGCCAGGTCAAATGATTTTACCTCGTTTGTTTTGGTGTTGCGCAGCAATAATTTAACTGTGCGTTTATTGTATGGTGAAGCATATCCTCTGTTTTTCACATTCAGGGTGATGTTCATATCAGTGCCTTTAACAACATTATCCGGCAATACGGCGCTTTGCAATACAAAACGGTAACCCAGGTTGCGTTTAATGTTATCCATACAACCGCCATCCTGCCAGTCGCTAGTAACATCGGTGTTGTAGTGCGCATTGATGAAGCTGTAGTGCAACGCTGCAAACTCCGCCTGGATCTTACCTGCCGGCTCGCAATCGTTGGTTGGGCTGTAGCCGTCAGAACAAGTTTCGCCGCCAACAACTACAAACTTGCTATCGGCTTTAAAATAATCTTTAAGCGTGTTTAAAGCTGCACCACCAGATTCACGTGGGCTTGACGAGTTACCATAATCAGTGTACGTACCAAAATCATCAACACTTGCCATAAAACAATCGTTATGGTAACCTAAGCGGGCAATATCGGTTTGGGTAAAAGCACCGCTTTCTGTTAATGGTGCAGATGTTAGCGGCGCGTTAACACCGTAAATGTAACGTTGCTTTAATTGCGGGTAACGCAACTGGATCATTCTATCGGCAGGTACGGCATCAAGCATGGCTTTGATAACTTCTATCCTGTCTTTCCAGTTCTGATCAAGCAATTTGCCTTGCGCTGCATTTGGGGAAGCATCGCCAAAAAAGTCGCTGTAGTATTGCTCGCCCCAGGTACCAATAAAGCCCAATTGCACACAGGCAATAACATCGGCATTATCATGCAATACAGGTTTTAGCTGCGCGATGTGGTTTAGGATGATAGCCTTTGGTGCATCACCATAAAGCGGACATATAAACCCTTCCGGGCAGTTACCCGGCTTTGCTGTCGCGGTGTAAACAAAGCGGGGGATCAATTTAACACCCGCGGTACGTGCGGCTTCAAAATCTTTTTTAAGGTTGGTGATAAAACTTGCAGATATGGCGGTATTAACCACATCATCCAATATATAATACCTGAATACCAGCGTGCTTGCTACCTGGTAGTTTGCCGATTGTATGGATTGCGGCGAACGATAGCCTTTCAACTCCCCGGCAGTTAATACCGTGTAGTTGCTGGAGTGCACCTCAGAGTAGCGGTAAAAACCACGCTCGGGGTTAGGAAAATCTTCGGCACTTTCGGTGTACGCAACGTTTGCTTTTTCAATTCGTACCAGGTTGGCTTCTTTATCCTTACACGATGAAGAAAGCAGCACGGCAGCTAAACAAGTGCCCAGGGCGTAGCCTGTAATTTTTTTGATCATGACAATATTTTTTAAGTAGAGGTTTGTTATAGTTTAAAAAAGATCTTTCGGGTATAAAGCCAGTAGCATAAGCCCCATTCTAATATGAGTGCGGCCATGGCTGATATTACAGCCGCTATACTTAGCGGTACGTTTAAGAACATGTGTAACATATCGCCGGTAAAAACGGCTACTTTGGCGTTTACCCATTGCACACCCATCGTTTCGAAGAACAGGTAAATGAATATGGCATTCATACCTACCACGGTAAAAACCCAGGCGTATTTGATATTTTGTTTTACATCGACCAGCCAGTAAACCGCGGCCAATATCAGCAGCACCCATCCTACCGATGCAAATGCGAATGAACTTGTGCTGATACGTTTGATGATAGGCGTTACGCCCGTCCAATCCATCCCGAAGCCGATTGCCAACGCGAGGATGCCTGCTATTACCAATGCCTTTATTTTGTAGCTAATGGTTTTGTTAGAGATAAGCAGCTTACCTGATAATACGCCCCAAATGGTATGCGCCGCTGTCGGGATGCAATTAATGGTTACCCACCCGTCGCTGTTTATTTTACCCATTAGCAGCGTATCTACATATGCCCCAAAGTTTTTGCCTTCTGCAAATGGCTGGTCGAAACCCGGCATCAGTACCGTGCGATACAGTACTTCGGTTAAGATGAGCAGGCCAATGGTGAACACAAACTGCCAGGTGTATGATCTGTCTATTATCAGGTAAGCTACGATGGTAGTGAACGATAACTGTGTTAACACATTCCAAAGTTCCCAAACGGGCTTGCCCGCGTAAAAACAATGCAGGGCAACACCGCATATAAAAAGCTTTAGGCTACGGATAAGCACATGTTTAAGGTTGTGCCCCCAGCTTTCGCCTTTTGCCAGTTTACGGCTGTAAGAAATATACATCGCAGCGCCCGCCATGAACATAAACGCGGGCTGCACTAAATCCCAGAAACGCAGCCCGTGCCACGGATGGTGAAAGAATTGGTTGATCAACCCGCCCATAGGCTGTGCAGGATCGATATGCCTTATTGCTTCGTAAAGCGCGCAGCTTTCGCCGCAAAGCAGTATCATGATCATGCCGCGCATAACGTCTAAGGACACTAAACGCCCATTAGCCAATTGATCAGCATTCAAATTATTCACCATAAAACGCTTTGATATATATTCTTATTTACAGCCTCAACTAACCAATTATTAACCTTATTCGCTCATGTCTAAGAAAAAGCTTGAGGTGCCCGTATCAGGCGCGCTTCCGTATAGTACCGAGTAATCATTTTTGGTGATCTGGATAGCTAAACGTGTACCCGAACCGGTTAAACCTTTTATTTTACCGCGGGCAATCCGCATTTCAAATTTGGTTATACCATTAGCCTCCTGTACGGTACCAACCGTTACAGCTTCAGCTATTGATTGCGGTTTATAGTTTCCAAAATTGTTCTGATCGGCTCCGAGGAAATAAAATATATCTATCCCGTTTGTAAGCAATGATCCTTCCATAAGAACATCGTACGCGCCATCTGTAAAAGTCCCGGTAAGTAGCCCTGTTTTAAGATCATTGTCGGCGTCAATATAAAAATCAAAAATATCAGCATCTGATTTTTTTCTGGCCATTTCTATATATGCGTAAACGTAGTTACCATCATAATCAAATTTAACCTTATTAAAAACACCTTTTTGGGCACCTAAGGTTATAACGTCTTTAGTAACGGCATCCCAGTCGGCAAGCGAGTTATCGTTTATTTTAACCGGAGACACCTTTGCGATACGCAGGACGGTGGAAGCATCAACACTTTTACCGTTTACCGATGCGGTTAAAGTAGGCACGTATTTTCCTTTACCCGGGTAAATATGGGTTGGTTTTGCTTCCGTAGATGAAGTACCATCACCAAAATCCCATTTATAATCTGTTACACCTTCGGTTTTTACTGTAAAGGTTGCTGTAGCCCCGTCAACCGCTACATCATAAAGCAAGTCGGTTTTAGGGGTGTAGTTATCTTTTTTACAAGAGCTGAATATTGAACTTGCCACGGCTACCGACAGCATGAACATATAAGCTTTTAAATTTTTCATATCAATTGTATGTTAATGTGTGATATTAAATTATGGATTTTGTGTTGCCAAAGGGTTGCTCAGCGTTTCATCAACAGGGATGTAGTATATGGTACGCGGGCTTGTGTACGGCACCGTAAGGTTAGGGTAACCTGTAGGGGTTTTAGACAAGTCTACGTCGCTTTCTTTTAAACCTGCAATGTGGTAACCCCAGTACGCTTTGTTTAAAGTGCGTTTGTTGCGGAACACATCGTAAGTACGGTGGCCTTCAAATGCCATCTCGATACGCTTTTCATCTAATACAACGTCTAAAGCAGATTTGCCCGCAGGTACAACTTTGTTGTAAAGCGACGCTTCTAATCCACGGTTTTTGCGGATCATGTCCACATCGTCAAGTGATGCTGCGGTTGCGCCGGTTTTAGCCTCAGCTTCGGCACGGATCAGGTACATCTCTGCAAG
Organism: Mucilaginibacter sp. UYP27; assembly: GCF_040547175.1. Taxonomy (NCBI): domain Bacteria; kingdom Pseudomonadati; phylum Bacteroidota; class Sphingobacteriia; order Sphingobacteriales; family Sphingobacteriaceae; genus Mucilaginibacter; species Mucilaginibacter sp. UYP27. The sequence continues at coordinate 43,146 of NZ_JBEPPE010000002.1, read as the reverse complement.
CCTGAACATAATTGGCGAGCTTAAATTTGGCAGCCCTCCCTGGAACGAGAATTTGCTGACATAATAAACCTCGATACCATTCCTTTTTTGAACGTTGCCGCTACCATCTTTTGACGGAACAATGTATGACCAGCGCACATCCTCGGGATGGGCAGACATTAAGCCACGTAATGATGATGACGCGAATTCTTCGCCCCAGCCCGAGTTACCGTCCGAGTAGATCATTGATGCGATAGAACCAAACTTGCCGTAATCATCTACCTGGGTAAACGCTACGCAAAAAATGGTTTCGCTTGCTGTTTGCGAGTTGGCAAACATGGTTGGGAAAGTCGCCTTTGTAGCTAAGGTGTATTTACCAGAGTTAATTACTTTGTTAGCATAGTCCATTGCTTTGGCGTTATCTTCTTTATAAAGGTTAACCCGTGCAAGTAATGACCATGCCGCCGCTTGCGAAGCATATTGTACACCGCGCGGCGCGGTCATTAAACCTGCAGCTTTTTCAGCATCGGCCAATACTGAATCATAAACTTCTTTAACGTTAGAGCGTGCTTTTTTTGATGGATCTGTTAAGTTGGTACGCAATATAACGCCCGGCGAATTTGGATCTGTTGTATAGGCTTTGCCAAACACCCTCACCAGGTTAAAGTGGCAAAATGCGCGTAAGAAGTAACATTCGCCCAATAGTTGGTTGGTTGTTGCATCTGTCTTACCAGATTTTTCTACCGCGGCAATTACGGTGTTAACACCGGTGATGATCTTATAAGAAACATACCAGAAGTAACGGGTGTTACCCTGCGCCGGCGAATGGTCCAGGCTAAAGCTATAATACAATGGGTCGGTTGTTACCTGGCCGCAAGCAAGGTCATCACTGGCAAAGTCGCTCAGGTGATAAAATTGGCGCAGGTACATATTATTGGCATCTACCGAACCGTTAAATTCAACATGGTCTTTTAATAGCGCGTATGCGCCATTTAAAGCGTTAGTTAAACCATCTGTTGTGGTAACAAGCGTGCCGGTGCTAATAGCATCGCTTGGATTTACATCCAGGTTTTTACAGCTGCTTGCTGCAATAACCATTAGGGTAACGAAGGTGAATATTTTCTTTTTCATATACTTAAATTTTAATAGGCCGGGGCCTGCTTAAAAGTTGAAATTAAGGGTTAATAAATACTGGCGGTTGTTTGGATACTTAAATTCTGATATACCCGGCATTGCAAAACTGCCCGGTGTAATGGTAGTTTGCGGATCCTGACCTAAAAATTTGGAGAATGTGGCAACGTTATCGGCAGTTACACCAACGCTTACACCTTTCATCGCAATTTTGTTAGCCCACGCTTTTGGCAGGGTGTACGAGAAAGCTATGTTCCTTATAGTGAAATAGCTGCCATCTTTTAAGTAACGGGTTGATGTTTCTGTAGAGTTGGCATTATTTTGCGGGCTCGGCTCGGTAGCTTGGGTATCGCCGGGGCCTGTCCAAACTTTAGCGCCATCAGGTAATTTTATCTGGTTGTAATATGGCTCATGTCCATCATTCATCATATACCTTAAGTTATTGCTAAACACTTTGTTACCTACACTAAAATATGTACTTACACGCAAGTTGAAGTTTTGATACCTAAAACTGTTGTTAAAACCACCCTGAAATTTAGGCAATGCCGAACCAACTTCCTGGATGGTTGCTTCTGCATAATTTAACGTCCGTTCTTTAGCTACAGCATTACCATCGGTGTTGTAGATCACCTTTTCCCAGGTTGGCGCACCTGTTTGTGCATCAACACCTGTCCATTTTTTCATGTAAAACTCAAATAAGTTACCGCCGTTGCGGTAGATCTGTGATACATTACTTGTGCTTGAGCTGGTTTTGATAATATCGGCAGGGAAGCCATCAAGTGTATTTTTGTTAAAGTTGATGGTAAAATCAGTAGTCCATTCAAAGTTTTTGCTTTTTACGTTGGTAGAGTTAATGCCCAATTCGATACCCTTATTGATAACTTTACCTGCGTTTTCCCATTTGGTTTCAAAGCCAACCGAAAGCGGTTGCGATACCTGTAATAACAGATCTTTAGTATCGTTACGGTAAACATCAACAGTTAAGTTAACGCGTTTAAATAAACCGATATCGATACCGGCATTTATCTGTTGTTTGCTCTCCCAGGTAAGGTTAGGGCTCTCCAACTGGTAAGGTATTGCACCTACAAGTCCATTATACTGGGTTGTTAATGAATATAAGCCCAGAAACCGCGATGCACCAATATCCTGTGTCCCGGTAATACCGAAGCTACCACGCAGCTTTAAATTGTTGATAACACTGTTACCCGCAAGAAACTCCTCGCTGCTGGCTAACCATGCTGCCGATACCGATGGGAAACCACCATAATGTTTGCTTGGTGCAAAGTTTGATGACCCATCGTACCTGTAAGATCCTGATAGGAAGTATTTATCTTTATAACTGTAGTTAACTTGTGAGATTAATGATTGTAACAGGTATTTATTGTTAGCACCATTAACAAGCTGGTTGTTTGATACTACATTAAGTACATCTAAACCTTCGGGCAAACCTTTACCAGAACCACCTGAGTACTCGCTTTTGCTGCTTTCGAACGCGCCACCAACAAACCCGCTGATGTTATGATCGCCAAGCCTGAAATCAAATTTGAATAACTGGTTACTGATAAGGCCATAGTTAAGCGTGTTCAGCTCATCAAGGTAACCTGTACCGTGGTAAGTACCTGCTGCTAAAGGCGACACAAAATTCCTGCCTTTGTCAAATGATGCTGCTACCCTGTTTGTACTGGCGAATGTTAACCAGTTGGTGATGCGATAATTGATACCCAGATCGTAGTTAATATTAAACCCTTTGTAAGAGTGATCTGAATTTTGCACGGTGTTGATAGGGTTTATTTTATCCCTCGACCACCACTTGAATGTAGAGTTACCGTCTACATAAACCGGGTTACCCGCCGCATCGTATGGGTTATCCCAAGGTAAATTCAGGAATGAGTAATAAACGTCCATACCATCGTAGCTTTTACCCTGCGATGCACTTAAGTTAATATTGTTGGTTACATCAAGCTTTTTTGAGAAATGGTAGGTTGAGTTACCACGTAAGTTAACACGTTCAAAATCGGTGTTAATGAATGTGCCCTTTTCCCTATAGTATGATGCGCCCACATAATAGTCGTTCTTTTCTGTTTTGCCACTTGCAGACAGGTAGAAATTATATACAGGGGCTTTTTTAAATGATTCTTTAGACCAGTTGTAATCCTGGTTACGCAGTGCTAATGGGCGCTCCGCGTAAAATTTCGCCAAATCGATCTTGTAAGAGTTATCAGGGGCGCCTACAATGTAATCACGGTAAAACTCTTTCTGATAATCATAAAGTTCATTGCTGTTCATCAGGTCCATTTTACCAAAATCTGCAGTCCTGAAACCAGTTGAAACTTTTGCCTCAAACCTGGTTTCGCCTTGCTTAGCAGTTTTAGTTGTTACGATGATAACACCCGCGTTTGCCTGCGAACCATAAAGCGCTGTCGCGCCTGCATCCTTTAATACGGTAATGCTTTCCACATCGTTAGGGTCGTAATTACCACCAATAATACCATCAACCACAAATAGCGGGCTTTGATTAGCATTTACTGACGATACACCACGCAGCCTTATTTCGGCTACCGCACCCGGCGCGCCAGAGCTGTTTACAACTTGCAAACCGGCAACCTTACCTTGCAGCATGGTACCTATGTCATTCGCGGTAACGTCCTTAAGTTTAGCGGCCGATACCACGGTAACCGCGCTGGTTAATTCGTTTTGTTTTTTGCTGGTGTAACCTACTACTACAACATCGTTAAGTTGTTGCACATCCTCGGTTAGTTGTACCTGGATGTTGGTTTGGCCACCGGTTACCGCTACCTCTTTTGGAAGGTAGCCTACAAAGCGTACAACTAATGTTGCTTTGCCCGCCGGCACATTTACAGAGAAATCTCCGTTTACATTTGTCATGGCACCGGTGGATGTACCTTTAACCGAAACGGTTACGCCGGCCATAGGTTGTTTGTCCAGCGCCGATACTACATGCCCCGTTACAGGCAAAGTTTGCGAGAAACCCTGCATGCAGAACATTAGTGCGAAAGAACAGATAAGTAAAATTTTCCTGGTCATATTCTGTGAGTTAGTTTAAATAGTTTAGCATAGTTTGTTGGTTATTGTAAAAGTGATGTAAAATTATTGTTAACGAAAGGGTGCGGCAGAACCGTAAAGCGCAAACATGGTTACGCAACCGTTTGCGTGAGTTACGCAACCGTTTGCGCTATTTTACGCAAACGGTTGCGTAAAATTCACTTACGTGCTGATTAGCAGATTATTATTGGCTTTTAAAGGCCATTAACACCATTTAATATTTGGTTAACACAAAAAGGAGGGTTAATTATTTGGCAGAAGAGTAATCTATCATCTCCGAATCGATGATATGTTGTAATAAGGGCAACTCTGAGGCGTTGGGCTGCATTGCATTATTTATTAACTCGAAAAGGAAACCCGCGGCCATCGAAGATTGCTTGTTTGCAAATTGCTCTATTGACCCTAAAGGCACGCTATCCATATACTCCCAAATAGGCAGGTTGGCAAAGCTAATAAAGCTGATATCTTTATTCACTACAAGGCCGGCCGCTTTTACTGCTGCAATGCAATCCAGCAAAACATAATCGTTAAATACAATAACGGCGGTGGGCGGTTCTTCTAAACCAAGCAGTTTATCTATCGCCTTAACATTATCGGCTTTGGCGAGCGTGGTAGATACAATAATGTCCTGATCCATCGGCAGGCTATTCTCTTTCAAACAACGGAAATAAATCTCCAGCCTTTGCAGCGTAGCCGCCAGTTTAGCGGGGCCATTAATTAAGCCGATGCGGCTATGACCAATACCAACCAGTTTGGTGATGGCCTGCAACATGCCCGATACCAGGTTACAGGCTACGTAGTTTATATCTTTGCGGTTAGGTACCCTGTCAAAAAACACCACAGGGATGTTGTATTTTTTCAGGCTGTCGAAATGTTCGTAAGTGGAAGTTTCTTTGGTAAGCGATACCAGGACGCCATCTACCCGGTGGTCTTTCATGTTCTCCACTATTTTTTTCTCGCGCTCAAAGTTATCAAGCGATTGCCCGATAATAACGTTGTAGTTACTGGCTTCGGCGGCATCCTCTACACCGGTTAGCGCGGCCGAGAAAAATGGTTCAGAAAGATCAGGGATAATAACACCTATAGTATAGGTTTTACGCTCCTTAAAATAGATGGCCATTTTATTGGCCTCGTACCCAAGCTCCTTTGCTACTTTGTGCACCCGCATAGTAGTTACCAAACCAATACTCGGATGATCGTGCAGCGCCCGCGATACGGTAGATGCAGATACATTGAGCCGCTTGGCTATCTCTTTAATAGTAGGTAACTTATTGTTCGACATGTGTTGCTGGTGGAGCAGTACTTATATTGGCTAAAGTACTATATTAATTGTAAAGCTAACAATTTACCGGTTTGCTGAAAGGATAAAGGAGATGTTAACCGTCTGGTCTTTACATCAACATGGGGTTGCGTTGCGATAATATAGTACTGCCCTATTGCTGCCGCTTTTACTGCCACAATTAATGACAAAAAAAATGACGTTGATTTAAATTTTACACTGACAAAAAAGCGGACTCCCTTTAGGGCAGCCCGCTAATTATAAATTATTATAATTACTTTAATCTTTAATACATCTTATAGATAGGCCATCTGCTTTAGGCTTATCTGCAAAATCAAAATATCCCTTAACGTAAAAATCAATATTTTTGGCAGCATTACTACTTTTTTCGGTAGCTGTCCACCAATAAGCCCAATAACCAAAATTAGCAAACTCGCCCTCAACAACAAACACTCTCCCGCCGCCGCCTAAGGCTGTAAAACCGGTTTCGTTAGTGCCTATATCTGCCGCCCAGTGTTTGGTGCCTTTCTCACGCATCTTTATACCAGTTTCGCGCGAGTTGCCTACATTCTGATAAAGTATCCACCATTCGTTTTCTGTAGGTATATGCCATCCTTTAGGCGCCAACTGGTGTGTGTTAGCAATTGCATACCAATTATAAAGCAAGCCATAAACGCCACCATTACTTTTATCGTTTTTATAATCGCACCAAGCACCGTTGAGGGTGTTTCGCCAACCTTTTTCATCGGTTATATTAGGTAGCCCCGCACCATCCCTATAATGGGTAACTTTCAGGTTTTCTGCCATCCAGGTCTGTTTGCCAATTTTTACCGTTTTGTAAACATTGCCGTCAACATCCGTCATGCTGCCATATACAGGCGGCGGCGGTGTAACTGTCAAAGTAGCTGTTGCCGCGCCTGCGGAATAGTTACCTGCAGCGGCTTGCTCTGCCTTTATCTCGGCCACACCTGCACCTTTGATAGTAACTTTATCACCGCTTACTGTTGCTACAGTAATATCACTACTTGTGTAGATAAAGGCGCCTTTGCTGTTACTTGTTGGCTTTGTTAAAACAAAAGGCGCATCGGTAGTAAGTTTTGCCGATATAGTAAAGCCTGTTATTGTAGGCTTTACTGCACTAACAGTTAGTGTGGCTGTTGCTACGCCAATGCCATAGTTACCCGCAGCGGCCTGTTCTGCCCGTATTTGGGTGGTACCCGCACCTTTTATGGTGATTTTGTTGCCGCTTACCGTTGCTACAGCGGCGTTACTGCTCTCGTAAGTAAAGTTACCGGCACTGTTGCTTTTAGGTGCTGTTATAACAAAGGGGGCATCGGTAGTAAGTTTTGCCCCAATAGTAAAGCCTGTTATGGAAGACCGCGTGGTATTTACATCTAATGTTGCGGTGATAAATGCCGCGGTAAATTTATCTGATGCTTCTTGCGAAGCGGTTATTATGGTGCTGCCCACACCTGTAATTTTTATGGTTGACCCATTTACCGTTGCTACACTTGCATCGCTACTTTTATAAGTTATGGGTGAAGTGCTGTTAGTTTGCGGTGGCGTGATTGCAAACGGAACATCTTCAAACATTTTGTGAGGCACGGCAAAATTGGTCATTACCGTTGTTTGCTGTTTGTACTCAATGCTTTTGGTGCAGGCAACAATTATAAAACAAATAGATGCCAGTAAAATTGTTTTGTAAAATCGTTTCATCAAATAAATTACAATGCCTATATATCAATGCTTTAAGGCGGCCCAAAGATAATTTTTTATCGCCACATCTTTCAGCGGGCAATAACATATTATCTGCGTAATAAAAAGCCCTTAGCAAATAGCTAAAGGCTCTCAAAAGGGCTTTAATTCATCATTATAACGATTCTACAAACGCGATAAGCGCGGCTCGCTCAATCTTCGACATATTGTTCACTTTGTTCTTGGCTGATAGCGCTTCGCCGCCATGCCACATAATGGCTTCGGTTAGGTTACGCGCGCGGCCGTCATGTAAAAAGTTTGTGTGCCCGTTCACTTTTTGGGTAAGGCCGATGCCCCATAATGGTGCTGTGCGCCACTCGGTACCTGTCGCTAAAAAATCGGGGCGGTTATCGGCAAGGCCGGTGCCAAGATCATGCAACAGCAGATCGGTAAACGGATGGATGAGTTGGTTACTTACCTGCGGCAGGCTAACATCCACCCCGGTACGCATATCCGCCTTGTGGCATTTAATACATCCGGCAGAGATAAATAAGCCTTTGCCCTGCACTACTTGCGCATCGGTAACGCTGCGGCGAACAGGTACTGCCAGGGTGCGCACATAAAATTGTACGCTGTGTAAAAGGCTATCCGTCAATTCGTATGTTTTGCTGTTAGGGTCGCTGTCAAATTGGGTTTGGCCATCGCTGCTTTCTTTAGGGAATATAAAATTGGTGATACCAATATCGCCATTGTAAGCCGCGCCTACCTGCTGTAACAAGCTTGACTGATTTGCCTTCCAACCAAAACGACCCAATACCTTTTGGCTTTTAAGCACATCCCAAACCATATTGGCTTTACCACTTATGCCATCGCCGTCTTTATCGCCAGGATCCGCATTGCCAAGGATGGTGTTATCGGTAATGGCCTCTAATAAGCCTAAGCCAAATACCGGCGCTGCCACACGTGGCGATAACATAACGTTACCCGGCATGGTAGTGTACAGGCTATTAAAAGTATAAGTAGGCGCCCTTAACGAATACGTGCTGCCATCGGCAAACTTATAAACGGTTTCTGTATAGGTGATGGCTACATCCCCTTCGCGTTGTTTGTTTAACAGGGAACGGGTTTGCAACTGATCGCCGTAACCGGGGACAGGCACCGGGTTACCGTGCTCGCCCTCGCCGGGGATGCTTAGCCTGAACAGCATATTTGCCGCCGACTCACCCAAACCGGGCACTTTACCGCGCCCGTCAGACACGTGGCACGACCCACAGGATACGTTATTAAATATTGGCCCTAACCCCGGGTTTAACGGGGCTGGTGCCGATACAAATGTCGCGTTAAACTGCCCGTCGCCAATTTCGTGGATCCGTAAAAGGTGCCCCGGCAGGGATGAAAAAGCATGCGAAAATGCACCGCTTCCCTGGTCAAACGCGGTTTGGCTACCGCCGCTTAACCACTCACTATCCGGGTTTTCTGTTTGCGGGATACTATCAGCTTTCCTGCATGCTACCTGCAAAGCAACCATCGTAGCAAGAATAAATAATACAGCTATAGTAGTTTTTCTCATGTTGGATGCTATCCTCTTCCTATAAGTTATTTGGTGTATTGTACCAAAAATGGTTTTAATTTCTCGTCGATAACTGTGGCAAGTTCGCCAACCTTGGTCATCGCGTTTTGCACTTTAGATTGTTCAGATATTATCGCTTCGCCAAAAGGTTTATCAATTGCCTGTAAAGCAGCAAGGGCAGCAGCATGCTTGCTCTTGATCTCGCTATCTAACGATAGGTTGTTAGCACGAACAATATCTTCAACACCTTTACCATCAGCAGTAAAATTGCCCTGGTAAATAACCATTATACCCTTGATGTTGTTGGTAAAGTCGGTAATAGAGTTTTTAGCGAAAGGGCTTTCTTCTAAAGATGGATTTTGCGCGTCAAACGGTTCTTTTATCTTAGAGTCGCCTACTTCGCCCGCAATACCACTCATGGCATCAGCAATTTGTACAAAAGCAGCCTGTTGTGTAGTAAACTCGTTAGACCCACTACCGGCTTTAGCCAATTGGTCTTTGTAACCGCTTGCCCATACATCTCTTACTTCCAGGCTTAGTTTTACAAGGTTTTGGGTAAGGGCGGCTAAAAATTCCTTTTCGCGCGGTTTTAGTTGCGCGGCTGTTTTGGTACCGTTTTGGCCCCAAAGGATAAACTCAATCGGGTGGAAACCTTTTAAAGCGTCATCAAGGCCATCTACATAAGCCTCGTTAAGCACATCTGTTCCGTTTATAATAGTGTTAAGAGCATTAAAATCTACCGGCCATGTATCGATACGCGGATCGATATTATTTGATTCTACCGGGCCAAACAACCAGGCCTCAGTTTGCTCCCATGTGGTACGGATGGCTTTCCATTTTGTACGGGCCGTTGCCAGGTTGGCATCAGTTGGGGTAGTGTTTAAAGCAGTGACCGCAATTTGCAGCTCCTGTGTTTTTGCATACATATCTTCGTACGATGCTGCACAAACGTTTGCAGATATATTAGCCAATACTTCTGTTTTAAGTGTAGCCGAATCTGTGTTGTTATCGGTCGGGGCGTTCTTTGAACATGATAAGCCAAGCAAAGTAAGCGGCAATACCAGCGCAAGCGTTTTTTTGATAGATTTATTCATATATATTTAACTTAAGTGGATGATGATTTGATTTTTGATAACCTCTGTTTGATAGGTTTTTAACGGGCGCAGGGCGGGCTCTTTAACAACTTTCCCATCCAGGTCGAAAATACTGCCATGGGCGCTGCAAAATATTTTATTGGCGGCCGGCGTAAGGCCAACACCTTCATGTGTGCACCTTAAATAAAGCGCTTTGTAACCCTCGCTATTTTTAATCAGCAGGATATCATATTCTAATTGTTTGGCACGTACTACCACCATATTGCCGGCAGTAAAGCTGTTTGTAGCTACCTCAACTGTACCTGCATTTGCGCCGGTTGCTTTAACCATTGGCAATGGCGTTGAGCACGACTCCAGCATGGAGACGCCCGAAGCCGCTAAAACACACGCCGCACATCCCGATTTTATAAAGCTTCTCCTGCTGCTCATATCTTTCTATTTAGAAATTGTAGGCTACACCCAAATTTACAAAGCCATTGTTTTTAAAATACGGTACCTGCTGCGGGAACGGCGTTACAACAAGCGCCTGGTTAAAGTCGCCGGTACTGCGGTGCACGTAATCGCCTTTTATTGCTATGCCCCTAATGGGTTTGTAAGTGACCCCGGCTACGATATAATGTTTTTCGTTCGCCTTGTTCTCTAACCCGTTAGATGGGATCTTCCCGTTTAAGTTGACATACTCGTAACGGCCAAAAAGGATAAATGCCTTCTCGCCTTTGTAGGTTGGATAAAGCAGGTCGTAACCTACCTCGGCATAGCCACCGTACATGGTTTGCGGGGTGTTATTTGCAAATGCCCTGTTAATGGCATCGGCATTTTTTATATTGACGATGGTACCAATAGCGCGTACCGTAATACCCGATTTAGCGTATTGCACGTTCATCTCGCCTAAACTTACCGGGTTACCAAAAGCACCCGAGCTTAGTTGTAAACTATCCGCCACACGCTGTTCTTTAGCGGTCGATCCACCATAGTAGCCCGACGCCTGGATCCTGAAATCGTTTATGTAATATAACAGGGATGCGTTAATACCAAGGTTCATCCCGTTAGTGGCCTGGCCAAGCTGCCTGCCATCGCCAATACCATTGGCACTGCTAAAACCTTGCGAATTTAAGCCGTTAGTTAAGGATACACTATAATTAAGCCCTGGGATCTGAGTGAATTGCCCGTAAAGGCCCACACCTACTTCGCGCCAGGTTGAAGGAATTATTTGCTCTTCCAAAAATGGCCTGTCTACACCATTAAAGGTGGTTGGCAAGTGGTTCTCGTTTATAAAACCCACCCTCGGTACAAATAAACCGGCCACTAAATACGTGTTTGGATTTAAGTTGAATTTCAGGAAAGCCTGCTCCATAGAAATCTCGCCGAGGCCGCTGCTGGTGCCTCCGTTAGCTACTAAGGCATCTTCAACTTCAAGCTCGGTAAACAGTGAAATTTTATTGTTGAATTTATGGCCTAAAAACAAAACTACACGCTTTAGGCTGGCTTCTGCGCTTTTGCGCTTGGTATCGATGCTATACTTAGCTTCGCCGTAACCTGATATAACGGTTGCCTGTTGTTTGTATATCAACCCGGCCGAAAGTGAATCTTCCTGGGTTAAAACCTGTGCCGATGTTTTGCCTGCGTAACACACCGTTATTAAAAATATAATGAAAGTAAATTTCTTTAATTGCATAGCGTTTATTTGGCCCCAAATATAATTCTTATTTGGATTAATTCTAATTAAAAATAACGAACAGTTAAAAATTGATTACGATTGCCATATCGCTATTCATTTTATACATTAGTAACTCATTAAAAACATGCATGAAATACCTTCTTTATCTTTTAATATTAATAAGCACTAACAGCATTGCACAAGACTATAAGACGCAGCTTGCCGCGCATCGGGAGAGCTACAAAAACGACTTTGTTACCGATAATCATTCGCCCCTAAAGAAAGCCGACCTTGTTAACCTGCAGTTTTTTGATGCGGACAGCACCTATCGTGTTAATGCTGTTGCAGAGGTATTAACCCATCAAACTACTTTTCAAATCTCGACGTTTGATGGCGCAAGGCAGGCCTATGTAAAATATGCCCTGTTAAAATTTGCGCTCGGAGGCAAGCCTTATCAACTGTACATCTACAAAAACGTGTCGTTTGCCAACGTACCTTCGTTGGTTGATTATTTGTTTTTACCCTTTACAGATGATACGAATAACGCCGAAACTTATGGTGGCGGCCGCTATATTGATCTTAAAACCGGCGATATAAAAGACGGGCACGTAACTATCGATTTCAATAAAGCCTACAACCCCTACTGCGCCTACAGCGATGGTTACCAATGCCCCATGCCGCCCGAAGAAAATAATTTAAAGCTAAAGGTTGAGGCAGGTGAAAAAAAGTTTACAGGGGAGAAAAAGCATCGCCAATAGGCACAATATTCTTTTATGAATAGTTTGGCAAATTTGTAAATTGCGTAGGTAAACCAATTATAGATTTTTTTCCTTATCATGCAAAACCCTGTTAAAGTATGGCGTGTGCTTTTTGCGCTGTCCATCGTTGCCATTGCTATACAACAAGTTGTGTTTTCAACCTTTATGCCGGTCATTATTCCCTGGCCTGCAGATATCGCTACTTCAAAGCTTGCCGTTTGGGTGGGCAGCGTTGTACTGGCAACTATAGCAGTATTCGTTATAGTTGATAACAAGGCACGGCCTGCCGCTATTTATCTGGGGTTGCTGTTCCTGCTATTACTCGTCATATTCCATATACCAAATCAATTTTTAACCACGCCCAAATTCTTGGGTAGCTGGGCCAACAGCCTTAAAATATTTGCGCTAAGCGGGTGTTGCTTTATTATAGCATCGGCATTACCGCAGGGCAATTACACCACCGGGTTTGAGGGCATCTTACCTGCAGGTAAATATTTCCTGGCTATAACCATGCTGGTATTTGGTGTAGAACATTTTGTGTATGCCGATTTTGTGAAAAACCTGGTACCTAAAGGCCTGCCCGGCCACCTGTTCTGGACTTATCTTACGGGCACAGCGCTTATTGCCGCGGGGCTTGGCATTATATTAAATATCAAACGCAGGCTTGCAGCACAGTTGCTTGGTATTATGATCTTGATCTGGTTTGTGATGCTCCACATTCCCCGCGCCCTGGCCGATCCGCACGGCCTAAACGGTAACGAGATCATAAGCGCATTTGAGGCTTTGGCCTTTAGCTGTGGTGCGTTTGTATTGGCCTTGGTGAATAAAACAAATGTTATCCCTATAACGGCAAGGTCGAAAACAAAAAAGGGTTAACATCTTGCTAACCGTGTTTATAAAGTTCCCTTCCAACTACTTCGCGTTAGAGTAGTTTGATGTATCGGTGGGACGTTTATTTTACCCTTGTGGCTTCAAAAATAAACCAGGCGTTAAGTACAACGTAAGTAACCAGCAAAACCTGGGCAGCTACAAAATCAAACTTTTTGGCCTTTTCTACCTGGTTGCACTTGATGAGTTTAAGGGAGTATGACGTACCGATAATTACCGATAGGATAAACAATAACGTAAGCCCGTGCAAAGTATCTACCAGTGTGAAGGTGGTGGATTCGGGCAGGGCGGAATCGACGATGTACTTGTTACCAATCACCGCAAACAAAGCGCCCACGCTCAGGCCAAACCTCGAATCGATGCTATCCGTATGGATATAAAAACACATGTAGGCGATAAGGAAGGCAACGTACATCCCCAGAAACATTTTCCAGAACAGGCCCATCGCATCGCGGGCAACCGTTAGGCGGACTTTAAAATTACTGTATTCGGTATGGGGCTTGGCCATGCTGTCATCGCCAAAAGCGGTTTCGTATTTTTTAATGCCGGTTGTAATATTCAGGCTATCGATGTTCCATCCCCTAAGTACAAACCTTGGGTCGAACGCCTTACCCAAAGTATCAGCGGCAAACACAAGCGACTCTGAGTCAAACTGCGAATTTTCTATAGAGAAGCGCAATTTCTGCTTATCGAAAGGAAAATTGTCTATCGCCCATGAATCTTTCATAACACATTGTAATTTCATCAGGATATAGACCTTGTTATCGCTCGAATCCACCGTGGAGTAAGATTGGGTAACGGTTTTAGCCTGCGGCACCTCCAGGTTATGCAAAAAATCGAATTTCTTGTTCTTATACTTTAGCCATAACCAAAGGCTTACGGTGTACTCTTTATCTTTAAAATTGATGTCGTGGATGCTGGTGATATAAACGCCTGCCTTTACAGTATCGGGGTGCTCTTTTTGTGCCTCTGCAGTTTGGGTAAATAGTATTATTGCAAAAGTAACTGCTAATAAAATACGTTTAAGCATTGCCATTTATACTGATTTTGAGGTACGTGCTAAAATAGTCATTTTGTTTGATTAGTGTTACTTTAGCGCAAAGTATGGAAAACTACAGCATCGTAATATTTATCCTTGCCATTATGATAGGCCTGTCGGCAATTGCCGACAAGATAAAACTACCCTACCCTGTATTACTAATTGTAGCCGGTATCGGTGTGGGATTTATCCCTTCGCTGCCGCATATAGCGCTCAATCCAGACATTATTTTCCTGATATTTTTACCGCCTTTGCTTTATGATGCCGCTTTTAATATCTCTTTTAAAACATTCACAACAAATATCAATACCATAGGCGCGCTGGCAATTTCGCTGGTATTTTTAACTGCATCAGGCATCGCGGTGTTTGCACATTACATCATCCCCGGCATGACCTGGCCGCTGGCATTCGTGCTGGGTGCCATCTTATCCGCAACCGACGCTGTAGCTGCCATGAGCATCACTAAAGGACTTGGCCTCTCGCATAGTACCAACACTATTTTAGAAGGCGAAAGCTTAGTAAACGATGCCTCGGCACTGGTCGCTTACCGCTTTGCAGTAGCTGCAGTTACGGGTACAGCTTTTATGTTTTGGAGCGCCACCTTACAATTTGTTATACTGATGGTGGGTGGTGTGTTGGTAGGTATGGCAATGGGCGCTATTTTAGGTTTTATACTTAAACGGATCCATCGCAACATAATGGCAACCGTTGGTTTTATGTTGCTGATGCCGTTTGTAACTTATCTAATTGCCGAAGAATTACATGTATCGGGCGTGATGGCTGTAGTGTTATTGGGTTTATCCATAGCCCGTTTAAGCCAAATGGTTTTTCCGCAGAAACTGAAAGACCAGTCTAAATCCATTTGGGATATCATCATCTTTTTATTGAACGGTTTGATATTTATCCTCATCGGCTTGCAATTTCCGCTTGTAATAAAAAGCATGGATAGCGCCATGATATGGCCATATGTAGGCTATGCATTTGCAATTACCGTTATTGCTTTATTGTTGAGGATGGCACGCGTGTTTTCGCAAAAGTTCAACTTGCAGCAAGCCTTTAAAAAAGGCAAAGGGAAGATCACCGAAGACGCATTGCTCGATTTTAAGAACAGTTTGATCATCAGTTGGTCGGGCATGCGGGGGATAGTTTCCTTAGCTATCGCGATAGGTTTGCCTGTTACCCTTGCAGATGGCCGACCGTTCCCCGAGCGCAATGCAATCATCTTTATATCTGTAGTGGTGGTATTGTTTACGCTGATAGGGCAAGGTTTAAGCTTACCATGGCTGGTTAAAAAGTTGAAAACCGAAGATGGTTAACCTTTACAACTAATTTACAGCAGCAACCTTCAACCATCCTGTAATGCTCATCCGCGGCAGGTTAGTTATCAAAACTTCGTGCTCCAGTTCGGTGCTTTTAAAGAATACGCTTTTACCCGAGTTTGGAGTAATATCCTGCGATTCATTGCCCTGGTAAATACGCAAAGAGCCGCCATCAACCTCGGTATTCAGGTATATAATCATGGAGAAAGCCCGCGTTCCGTTCTGCTTAAAATTATCAAGGTGGCGTTTATAATAACTTCCTTTTTCGTAAAGCGTGTAGTGGAACTCATAGCCGGTTATCCCCGCATAGCAACTGCTGTTTAAATGAGTTACAAAGCTATCCATCACATCAAAAAAACTATTCTCGTGTATATCGTTGTGCACCCTGTCCAGCCAATAGATCTTATCGCCACGTACCAGCATATCATGGTTTACCAGTTTATTATTGCCTGTACCGGCTGCGAGTAATTTGTCGCCGGCATAAAGCGCGTCAATATTATTTACAAGGTGGGCAGATAAGGCTTTAGTGAGGAAGTTTTTAACTGTACCTACGTTGGTGGCCAGGTAACTATCTATAAGTTCGTTGAAGATGATTTCCAAATTGCAGTAAGGTACACTTAATAAGCGCGCCATTACAGCTTATTTGCTTTATATAGTTTTATCAATATAAAGTGGTGGCACCATTTTGTCAGTTAGCAAAAAACACAATGCGCTAACAATCAGTTATTTGAAAATACTTGCTTGCGTTCACGGCCGTGAACGTGAACATTTGATGGCATTTCGCATGTTTTTTGTTATCGATTATACTTAGCTCAGGGCTTCCAGCTATTATTACTTTTATCATTATCGGCGTCATAAGCGGTGCCTAATACCATATTTTTTACAGGTTTTTTAGCCGCAAAATTAAGCGTAACCGATTTAGCACCTGTTGCCCAGCATGCAATTGTTTTGGTCAGCGTTTCTTTACTTCCATCGCTGTAAAAAACGTCAAGATGGATCGGTACTGCTTCAGTCCCTAAATTACTAACGGTAACTGTGTGGTTTTTACCTGTATGTATAACCTTGCCAATAGCTAAGTCGGGCACACCTTTTTCAAAGAACCAGTTTTTCCAAAACCAGTTTAAGTTAACGCCAGATCCGGTGTTGATGCTGTTGAAAAAATCGTATGGGGTGGGGTGTTTGCCTTTCCAGTTGTCGATGTAATAGTGCAGGGCTTTCAGGAATAATTTATCGCCCAGCATTTCTTTTACATACAGGTACGCGAGGGCAGGCTTTTGGTCTTTATCCATAAAGCGAGCGGCACCGGCAAGTTGCGGCGTAAGCGCCATTACCGGCAAATCGGTTTCGGTGCCCGATTGGGTGTTAATGTCGCTCATATCATAATCTACCGGGATAGTAGTGTCAATCATCGGGTGCAGATAAAACTCGGCCATGGTTGCCCAGCCCTCGTCCATAAATGAATATTTGGTTTCGTTAACGCCTACATAAAACGGAAATATAGTGTGGAAGATCTCGTGCGCGGTAAGTTGGATAGCATCTTTGGTACGCTCGAAAGGCTTATTATCCACCATCATCGGGAACTCCATTTCGTCGGGCCCATCAAACACCGTTTCGTGCGGATATGGATATGGCACCTGCGGGAATTTATAGCTGATAGCCTCCACCGTTTTGCGGGCGTAGCCGATTATCGGTTCATACGTTTTATGCTCCGGGTTGTAAACGGCATCTACCCGTGTACGCCTTTGGGTTGCCGGGTCAACCACCAAACTCGTCGACTTCCACACATAGTGATTACTAATGCCAAAGGCAAAATCAGTAACGTTATCGGCCTCAAACTTCCAATTGTTTAATTTACTGTTCCGGGTGATGTTGCCTGCTTTAATATCGGCAGGAGTGATAATATTGATAACGCTGTCGCTAACGCCTGCTTTATCGATCAGCGCTGCAAATTTGGGTTGGTAAACCTCATGCTGATTTTTTAAGTCGCCGGTTGCCCAAACCTGGTAATTGCCCGGTACAGTAATATCAACATTAAAGTGCCCGTAATCGTTATAAAATTCTACCTGCCCTGTGTAGGGGTACGTGTTCCATCCATCAATATCATCGTAAACGGCTATCCTCGGGAAGAAATAAGCCAAAAAAAACGCGCCGCTATCTATTTGCCCTGTACGGAAGAACGAGCCTTTATTAAGCGTGTAAGCGTAGGTAATATCGAAATGCGCTTTTGCACCCGGCAGTAGCTTTTTACCGCGGACAATCATATTTGTACCACGTATGCTAAGCTTTGTTGAATCGGGCAATTCCCCATCGCGGCTGATACGCTCGATTTCCACGCCATCTATTTGATCTTCTGCAGCGATAGCAATAGCCTTTGGCGAACTTTTTTGGAAAACGTTGGGATATAATTTGAACAGGATAGATTTAAGCGTATCGGGGCTGTTGTTTATATAATCGATACCAACGGTGCCTTTTAACTCGCGGGTTTGCGGGTCGAATTTTATTTTAATGGTGTAGTCGGCCGTATTTTGCCAGTAGCTTTTGCCGGGGGCACCGTTGTTGCTACGGGTACTATTGATATATGCCTTTTTTATATTGGTAGCAATAGGCAGTTGCTGCGCCGTGGCTGTAAAAACAACAAAAAGGAGCAATAATACAGCAACAGGTATTTTATTAAGCATAAGATAAATTGTGATGGCCCTTTATAACGACAAAGCTAAGCCATTAGTTTAGAGCGTCGGGAAATAAAAGAAAGCTAAAAATTTAATAAGTTTAACCCTAAAACTTACTTCATATGCTTTACATCACACAACTCATCTACATAAAGCCGGGGCAGGAAGCCGCTTTTCATCAGTTTGAAGATGTGGCTATACCTCTGATAGCAAAATATAACGGCACGTTGCTGCTAAGGATACGACCTGATAAACAGACCATCATAGCAAGCAATACAAAACATCCTTACGAGATCCACGTAGTGGAGTTTACGGCGGAGCAGGACTTGCAAGATTTTATGAAGGATGAAGAACGCAAAAAATTCCTGCACCTGAAAGAGCAATCTATAGAATCGGTTGTACTGATAAAAGGCGATAAAATGTAAACAAAAAGCCAATCCGATGGGATGGGCTGCATGCGTTTTATTTGGTTACGATGTTGATATTTCCACCGGTTTTAAACAGATCGTGCGATACAAAATAACCGTTTATTTTCTTGCCGTTCACTTTAATGGCGGTGATGCCCCTGCCCTTGCCGGGTT
The DNA here is from genome assembly GCF_040547175.1 of Mucilaginibacter sp. UYP27. Taxonomy (NCBI): domain Bacteria; kingdom Pseudomonadati; phylum Bacteroidota; class Sphingobacteriia; order Sphingobacteriales; family Sphingobacteriaceae; genus Mucilaginibacter; species Mucilaginibacter sp. UYP27. Next base: position 24,424 of record NZ_JBEPPE010000002.1, on the reverse strand, counting down.
TGGTAATGGTTAGCACCTTACCGCTGCTGGTTTTCCATTTTACCTCGTCAAACAACGGCGCGGTAACGATGTACTTTGGGTCGGTTGCCGAGAACGGGTATAAACCCATAGCGCTGAATACATACCAGGACGACATTTCGCCTGCATCATCCATACCGCTTAACTCCAGGCCTTCGTCGCCTATGCCGTAAAGGTTATTTAGGATATTATCAAGTACTTTCTGGGTTTTCTCGGGCTTACCTATAAAAGTATAAGCGAAAGGTGCTTCATGGTCCGGCTGGTTGCCCTGGCAGTATTGGCCCACCATGGTTTCTATGTTGCGGGCAATGTGTTTAGGGTTCCATGGTAAAGTAAATAACGAATCCAGCTTGGATTCGAAACCTTTTGGCCCGCCATATAGTTTGATCAGTCCCGGCATATCATGCGGTGCAAAAAACGACACCTGCCATGCATTTGCTTCGCGGTACATATACTCGTAATAAGGTTGCTGCGGGTCAAACGGCTTTATCCAGTCGCCATTATCCAATCGCCCGCGCATAAAACGGGTAGACGGGTCGAACATATTTTTATAGTTTTTCGACCTCGCCATCAGGATGCGGTAATTGGCCGTATCGCCCAATTTTTTGGCTATCTGTGCTACCGAATAGTCATCGTAAGCGTATTCTAATGTCTTTGAAACGCCCGCTTTTGCCTTGGTTTCTACTTCAGGGTGCGCGATATCCGGATCAGAGATATAACCTTTCTCTATATATTCTTTTATATACGGACGGGCACCGCCGTCTACATTGGCGTTCCTCAATAAAATTTTATAAGTGCCTTGTATATCAAAATCAGTAATACCCCTTAAATAAGCACCCGCGATAGAAGATGCCCCATGATCTCCATGGAAAAAAGTTGGGATGAACCCGGTTTTATCACCTACATCCTTCATAGATTTGATGACATTTAGGGTCACCTTTGGTGTAACCAGGCCTAAGAGCACATCCTTATTGCGGTAGGTATCCCATAGCGATGGCTCGGTATAATAATTAAAATCAACTTTGCCTACCTGATGCTTGGCATCGGTATAATCGCCGTTGATATCGCTTCGCAACGCCGGCCACAAAAACGACCTGTAAAAGCATGAGTAGAACATACCCCTTTGTTTAGCCGTACCACCCTTTACTTGTATGGTTGATAGCAGCGTTTCCCATTTCTGGTTAGCCTCTTTACGGACCACTTCAAAACTTTTAGCGCCTATCTCTTTCTCCAGGTTTTCCTTAGCGTTTTTAACGCTAACGAACGATAGACCTATCTTCAATTCAACCGGGCCGGTGCTGCCATCAGCTAAATGCAAAATGGCGTAACCTGTGCGTTTACCTTCATCCGTTTTATCCAGCTTTTCAATTTTGGCGTTTAGGGTAGCATAGAAATATACGTTCTCGCCACCCTGAAAACCCTGTACCGCCGAGGTGCCATCTTGCTCAATTTTCCATGTAGTTACACGGCTATTGGCTTTACCCAGATCGAAAAGGATCTCGCGGTTCTTGTTATTCTTAAACTCGTATTTGTGGTAACCCGCCCTTAGGGTAGATGTTAAACTTACGTTGATGCCGTAATCATCCAAATAAACTTGGTAAAAGCCTGGCGATGAACTTTCTTTTTTGTGGCTAAACCTCGAACCAAATTTAGTGCTGCGGTTTGACATAGGCAGGATAGGGATATTACAAAGGTTCCAATGCCCTTTATTGGTATGGGTAAACCCAAGGATAACCGAATCTTCGTACTGATAACCAGCGCCGGATCCGTAGGCCGTCATAGGGCTTAATTGCACCATAGCGTTTGGCAACGAGCTGCCGGGGAAAGTTAAACCAGCCCACGAACGCCAGTCTTTAGGTAACTCGTACCCTAATATTTTAGGGTCGTTAAGTGGCGCGGTACCGATAAAGGTATTTACGTATTTGGTGTACTGTACCGTTTGGGAATTGGCAACGTTCCCCAATGTAAATAACGCCAACGAGGCCAAAAGAATAGACTTTGTAAATTTGTTCATCATAGGTTTATACGGCGTAATTGGTGTGCGCCGGTTTATTATAAGATGCAATTTATGAGCTTATCCCCCAAACCATCGAGTTTTATTTTAAAGAAATATTATCGGCAAAGCTAATTTGTAGAATAAGTAAGCCCCGCATAATATTCGGGGCCTACTTATTTACGAACAGAATTTTATGCCCCGAAATAATGCCCTTCTTCCAGGTCTGCAATAAGGCCGGGGTGGCTTGGCTTGTAATTCAAACGTTCTTCGGTTGATTTGGCCGAGGCGGGAACATCAGAACCAAAGAAACCTGCAAACCAGCCAAAATGGGCAGGTGCATCTTCGGCAGAAACACTTTTAACAGGCAAATTCAAGTGCTTACCAATTATTTCAGCGATCTGGCGGGTGGGGATGCCTCCATCGCCAACGGCATGGTAGGTTGTTGCTTCGCCCTTTTCTAATGCCAGCCTGAATAAACGGGCGGCATCTAAACGGTGCACGGCGGGCCAGCGGTTGTTACCATCGCTGATATAGGCCGAAATTCCTCTTTCGCGGGCGATCCCGATCAACATCGGTACAAAACCCTGGTCGCCTTTATCATGTACGGACGGAGGCAAGCGCATAATAGACGCGTTTAAACCTTTTGCAGTTAGTGCGGCGGCGGCCTCTTCTGACGCCACACGCGGGTGGTGCGTAGTTTTAGAGGTAGCTACATTTTTTTCTAAGGCCATTTCGCCGGGTGCGTAAGCGCCCAGCCCGGTACCCGATGTAACGATCAGCGGTTTGTTTGTGCCCGCCAATACCTCGCCCATGGCTGCTATGGCATGCCTGTCGGTTTCACAGTTTTCCTGAAATTTAGAGAAATCATGAATAAAAGCGGTGTGGATAACGCCATCGCAGGCAGCTACTCCGCTCTTCAGGCTCTCCAGGTCTTCAAGAGTACCTCGATGCGCTTCGGCACCTGCAGCGATAAGCGATTTTGTTCCTTCATCTGAACGGGTGAGGCCAAGCACCTGGTGGCCTGCTTCAATTAAGTCTTTTACAATGGCCGAGCCGATAAAGCCCGTTGCGCCGGTAACAAATACACGCATGTTTTAATTTTTTGGTAAACGATTGTTGTTTTAAACAATACAAAGGTCACCAATGCGAAACCGCAAAACGAGGACATAGGTCACCGTTTTAAATTAAGGCCTAACCTGCGTGTGCCTGATACGGCTAAGCGTTTCGCGCGATACGCCCAGAAAAGATGCTACCATGTGCAGCGGTACACGCGCCATAATACCGGGGAAAGTCTTTACAAAATTGTCATACTTTTCTTCGGCAGTAGATGTTTGGTTAAAAAACATACGGTCGCGCGTGCGGTACAGGTTACGTTGGATAAGGTTATCCGAGTAAGCCTTTAATTTAGGAAGCTGCTCAAACAGTGCATCAAAATCCTTTTTAGTCCACATTACAACCTCGCTGGGTTCAAGCGCATCAATATTATAGACCGAGGTGGTGAGGTTATTATAGCTTTCAGGGTCGGTAGTCCAGCTATTCTCCGGCGAAAATTGCAGGATATGTTCGTTACCATTTTCTGTTGTGCGGTACGTGCGCAACAAACCTTTGCAAACAAATATTTTGTACCGGCAAATTTCGCCCTGGTTCAACAATGAATCTTTACGGCGCAGGGATTTTTCAATAGCTGTAGCGCGAAATAATTCAACCTCATCGTTGGTTACGCCAGCATGTGCTTTTATGTAGTTCTCAAATTCGGCAAACATATAAATCAAAAATAGAGAAAAATATAGTGGTGAATAGTCACCGGTTTTTAAAGTTCACATTAATGTTTGATTTGTTTTTCCGATGGCTTAAATTCGAATTAACTAATCGAAATGGCAGATGATAACTTCGGAAATTCTTGACAAACTCGAATCACTCGGTGATGAAAAAGTTCGCCGGCACAACATCAAATGGGGAGCGCATGCTAACCAATTTGGCGTAAAAATGGGTGATATCAGGGCCATGGCAAAGCCAATAAAGATGAACCACGAACTGGCAAAAGAGTTATGGACAACCGGCAATATCGAAGCCAGTTTTTTGGCGACGCTGATCATCAACCCAAGGCTTTATCGATTGCCGAACTTGACAGCATGGTACGGTCTGAAAGGTTTGCACAGGTTATGGACTGGTTATATGCTTATGTTGTAAAGGAGCACGCAGATAAAGAAGCACTACGCGAAAAATTATCCAACACCTAAAGGATGCACATCGCCATTTGCCCCCATCTGGATCAACGAGATGGTAAGCAGGCAGGGATAGTATTAATTAAACGAGCGCCTGAACTCCAGCGGCGAAAGGTTGGTTTTTGTTTTGAATAGCTTACTAAACGATTGCGGGTGCTCGAAGCCTAAGGCATACGCCACTTCACTAACGGATAAACTGGTGGTTGATAATTTCTCCTTTGCTTTTTCTATTAGTTTTTGGTGGATGTGTTGCTGTGCATTTTGCCCGGTAAGCGACCGCAGCATATCACTCAAATAACTTGGCGACAGGTTTAGCTTTTCTGCCAGGTAATGAACCGTAGGTATGCCTCCGCTTAACGAATCCTCGTTGGCGAAATATCCCTCCAAAACACTTTCTAATTGTTGTAGCAAGGTGCTGTTAACTGCTTTGCGGGTAATAAACTGGCGTTTGTAAAACCGATCTGCATAGGTTAGTAATAGCTCTATTTGTGAAATAATCACATCCTGGCTCAGATCGTCTATGCGGCTATTTAGTTCCTCATCTATCATTTTAAAAACCGACATGATGGTTGCCTTCTCCTCTTCGGATAGGTGCAGGCCTTCGTTGGTGCTGTATGAGAAAAAGCCATAAGCTTTGATCTTTTTGGCTAAAGAATGATTCCAAAAAAAATCCGGATGAATAAGTAAGGTGTATTGAGAGCATACAACCCCTTCACTTTCTATACTACCCATTATTTGGCCGGGGGCCGCAAACAGCAGGCCGCCTTCATCAAAATCATAATAACCCTGTCCATATTTTAATTTGCCACCAAGCTTTGGCTTGTAAGATATTTTATAAAAGCTTAATACATGGTTATGCGGTGCCGATAGCGATTCCGGCCAGGCAGGCGCCCCATTTATCATACTGATCAACGGATGCTTAGGTTGAGGCAAGCCAAAAACCCGATGGGCATCAGACAGTGTCTCAAATTTAAGCAGGTTTTTTTCGTCCTTCTTCATTTATTAAAGTTAAGTAATTATAACCGGCAACGCTTTCCATTGCCGGTTACAAATAAATATTACAGGGCAATTACTTTGTATCGCCCTGAGCCGAACTGGAAACCGCATCCCATTCTTCCCACAGGGCTAAACGCTCCTGGTAAGCGCCACGGGTCCACGCCAAGTTATGGCTGCCCAAATTAAACCTTAGCGGCGGGTGTTCGGCATCTACCACCTGGAACAGCGCTTGTGGCGTTGCATTAGGGTCGCCCCTTTCCAGGTCTTTTAAAGTGCCAAAGAAGTTCTCTTTAAAATCTTTATAAATATCCAGTCCCGGTGCAAACTTTAACGACTCGGGGCTGCCAAACTCAGTAGCATAAGCACCCGGTTCTATAATAGTTACTTTTATCCCGAAAGCTTTAACCTCTAAAGCAAGGCTTTCGTGAATAGCCTCAAACGCCCATTTTGAAGAACAATAATAGCCTATAACCGGCAACACTACGTGGCCAAGGTTGCTTGATGTACCCAAAATATGACCGAACCCCTGCTGGCGCAATAATGGCAAAGCCGCCTGAATAACCGCCAGCGTGCCGAAAATATTGGTATCGTACATCGCTTTCACATCATCGGCACTGGCTTCTTCAATTGTGCCAACTAATGAGTAGCCCGCGTTATTAAGTACAATATCCAACCTTCCAAAATGTGCATGTGCCTGCGCAACCACTTCTTTTACCTGTTCGGTATTGGTTACGTCAAGCTCTAACGTTAAAACGTTGTCGCCATATTTTTCTTTTAGTTCGGCAATACTTGCAAGGTTACGTGCAGTAGCTGCAACTTTGTCGCCACGTTTAAGTGCTGCATCGGCCCAAACACGGCCAAAACCACGTGACGCACCTGTAATGAACCAAACTTTATTATTTTGTTGATTTTCCATTTTTATTATTTATTAATGATACATCAAAGGTGGGCAGATCTCATTCGGGAAGTGTAGCCTAATTGAGGATGGTTGTAGCCAAAATGAGGAAGCAAAAAATTGCCCTTACCGAAACAAAATATCACTTTTTCCCATGAGCCTACAACAGATTGGCATTCTAAAAACCTCCACCCCGAGGATAAAGAAAAAGTATTATCAGCTATAGCCGAAGCTATCAGCGGGAAAAAAATATTTGAACTGGAGCATAGGGTGATCCGGGTTGATGGAACCATGGGCTGGACATTTTCGCGCGCGGTACCTATTTTGGATGATAAAGGCGAAATGATAGAATGGTTTGGCACGGCAACTGATAATACCGACCATTAAGGGCTCTACCTTTTACTTTAGTTTGCCGGTTTAAATTGCTTAAAAATCTTAATTCAGCAATTGCTTTTTAAACAGGTTGGGGCTGATGCCTACCTCCTTTTTAAAAAGACGCGAGAAGTAAGATAAATTTTCGAACCCAAGGGCATACGCAATTTCAGAAACTGATTTGTCCCCTCCCGTCAATTTGTGCTTTGCTTCGGAAATTAAATAGATATGGATATGCTCTAACGCGGTTTTTCCGCTTTCCTGCTTTAACACGTCTGTTAAATATCCTGCAGATATATTAAGCCTGCCGGCAATATCATGTACAGATGGCAGGCCTTTGGTATCCAGCATTCCACCAGCTACATAACGGTCAAGTTCGTCGTTAAATTTAGTTACCGTTTTGCCAGAAATATCCGTGCGGCTAATGAATTGCCTTTTATAAAAACGCTGGCTGTATTTTAACATGGTATCAACATTAGCCAGGATCAGTTCGCGGCTGTATTCGTCCTGATTATTGCGGTATTCGGTTTCTATTTTATGATATAGTTGCCATATTGTTTTTTTTTCGCTGGGAGATAAGTGCAACGCCTCATTGGTTTCGTAATCAAAATAATGGTATTTCTTAATATCATCATGCAGGATGTGCCCGTTCAAATAATCTTCGTGTACAAACATCAAAAAGCCATCTTCATCCATCTCAAGGTTTTTCATTTCGATAATCTGCCTTGGTTTAAAAAACATCATAGAACCCGATTGATGGTCATATTTGGTGCGGCCATAAAGCACTACGCCCGAGATGATCTTTTTAAACCCGATCATGTAAAAGTCGCTGGTAAATTCGCGGTCGCCTATTGTGCAAGATGTACCTCCATTGCATTGATAAACACTGAACAATGGATTTTCGGGAGGTGGAAACCCATTCCCTTTATGTAAATCACTTAAACTTTTGTAATGGCGCATCGTAACGAAAAGATTAATAAACCACAATCTACACATTAAGCATGTGCAAATTGTGGCTCAATATTTATATGATTAATTAATGACCGTGGGCATCGGCAGAAACCTCTTTCCAGGCTTCGAACTCCGCTAAACGATCAGCATAAACCTGTTTAACACCGGCATACGCTATTTTACCTAACAGGAAGTGTAGCGGTGGGTTTTCGCTGTCAATTAAAGCAAGTACAGCAGGTGTAGTTGCATCCGGGTTACCCCAGCTATCCGGCGTAGCAGCTTCAAAAAAGGCCTTCTTAATAGGTGCGTAAGTTTCTGTAGCCTCTGTTTGGAATGCAGAAGCGCCCGACCAATCTGTAGAGAAGCCGTTGGGTTCAATTAAACTTACATTGATGCCAAAGCCTTTAACTTCGGATGCCAATGTTTCGCTTAAACCGTTAACTGCATATTTTGATGCATTGTAAAGGCCCAGTACAGGCAATTTAACCAAGCCCAAAAAGCTTGATACCTGTATAATATGCCCGCTTTTTTGCTCCCTCATTATTGGCACAACTGCCTGCGTTAGCCAAAGCAAACCAAAAAAGTTGGTTTCCATTTGTGAACGGGCTTGCTGTTCGGTAGTTTCTTCAATAGCCCCAAATAAGCCAAAGCCTGCATTATTTATCAATACATCTATATGGCCAAAGTGGTCTTTTACCTGCTTAACCGCTGCAAAGCCAGCTTCTCTGTCATTTACATCCAGTTTAACAGGTAACAAGGCATCGCCGTAAGCCGCTACCAGGTCGTTTAAATCGGCCAGGTTCCTGGCGGTTGCTGCAACTTTATCGCCACGTTCTAAAAGGGCCTTTGCCCAAATTTTGCCAAAGCCACGAGAGGCGCCGGTAATTAAAATTATTTTTGACATTTTTTTTCTTTGTTAATTGTTAAACAAAGGTATCGGCACGCCATCACTTAGGTTTATACAAAACACGGCAGTATTAGCACATTTCCAAGATGCATGAGATGGTGAACGACAAATTAAATACCATTTACATAATTTGTCTTTTTATCCTAATTTAAGCACCTGAATAAATACAAAAGGCATATGTCAAATACCGAATCACCATTATCTCCGGACGTTTCATTTTTTACAAATTGCTACGAGGGTGATTGGAAACGCGTATTATTAGAAAATCGATTAGAATTGATGATACAGCGCTGTAATGTACGTTTTAAGGAAAAAGTGTTGATTATAAATAACGTTTATGACCGTGACCTTGTAGCTAAACACGCACAACAAGCTGTAGAAAATAAAATAATAGATGCTTACTATTTCAGTGAAGATTATGCCGACCAGATTCTACCGACATTCTCAATTACCCGCAAAAGCTTTTACCGGGGCAATTATGATGGTTATTGGTATAGTATGGGGCCTTTAAGTGCGGTTTACTTTTGCAAAAGTAAGTACCTGCTTTACTTTACGTGCGACTGTATTTTACCCGAAAACAGTACCTCTAACTGGATAAACAGCGCTATTGACAAGTTCAATGCCGATAGTACTGTATTGATAGCGAACCCTGTATGGAATAATAACGTTGAGGAGGCCCGAACAGAAAGTTTTAAAGAAGAAGATAATTGGTTTTATAGCCATTCTTTTTCAGATCAATGCTTTTTAGTTGAAACAGCGCGACTGTATGGTGATGTGTATAATTTTTACCATCAACTGTCAGAACGGTTTCCACTATATGCAGGCAATTTATTTGAGAAGCGCGTAGATAGCTTCATAAACAGCCAGCAATTGACCCGTATTACCAGTAACCATGCGTTTTATATACATGAGAAGCTTATCAATCAGGACTTTGTAGCAAGTGATAATAATCAACCTGCTAAAAAGGGATTAAAGATGATGATAGGTGGAGTTTTACATAAAATAAGAAAACTTATTGGATAGTGCTAACAAGCAGACAATCGCACTAAACGAGTAGTTACTCTACCGGTAGCAAAAATCTAAATGTACTCCCATCACCCAGTTCACTTTCTACACTAATTTTTCCAGCTTGTGCTTCTATAAAATCTTTGGCTATTGCCAATCCCAAACCAGTGCCTGTTTGTTCGCCGGTTGCACCCGGGATTTTAAAATAGCGGTCAAATATCCTGGCCAAGTATATTTTCTCAATCCCCTGCCCATGGTCCTGAACAGAAAACTCTATCATGTCCTTTTTCAGTTTCTTTACTAACAATTCAACTTCGCCGTTTTCGCGGCTATACTTTATAGCGTTAGATAACAAGTTAATAAGCACCCAGGTAGATTTATCCAGATCTGCCCTTACATTTGGTAAAACATCATTACAGTTCACCTTTATGCTCACATGGCGCTGATCGGCAATAGACTTTACCGCTTTAACAGCGTATTCAACAATATTTTTTGGATGCGTACTTCCAAAATTCAGTTGAATTTTGCCGGTCTCTAACTGCCCCATATCCAATAACTCCCCGGTTATTTGTAATAAACGTTTGGTATCATCTTCTATGTTCTCTAATAAGGAACGCTGTTCGGCATTTACCTCGCCAACACGTATATCCTCCAATAACTTCAAACTCATTTTTATAGATGATATTGGCGTTTTTAATTCATGAGAAATGGTAGCTATAAAATTGGTTTTTGCTTCGTCCAGTTGCTGGAATTCGGTAATGTTTTTTAGGATGATAACCTTTCCTAAAAATTTCCTTTCGTTTGTTACATCCAAAACCTCTTTAGTAAAAAAACTTTCTTTACCATCTGCAAAGATCTTCATTTTCACGGTATTGGTTGCCATGATGTTGCGCAGCAAGTCGTTTTCTTTTGCGACATGATGTGCAAGCTTATTAAGCAATTTACCCTTCGGGATTCCGATAAGGCTACAGGCTATATCGTTTACGAAAATAATACTTTGCTTATCGTCTAAACCGATCAGCGCGTCATGCATCGAATTAATGATTGTTTCAATTCGTGTTTTTTCAAACAACAGCTCTGCCAGATTACTGGTTTCATACTCACTTAATTTTGAGGCCATTTGGTTAAAGGCGTCCGCTAAATCACCATACTCGTCCTTTGAATTGAATACCAAACGCCTGTTGTAGTTTTTATTAGCGATGGCCAGCATACTGGTAGTTAGTTCGCGGATCGGCGTTGCTATATAACCTGGGAAATTTACCATAAACGTAAAAGCCACCAAAAAACAGAATGTACCGATAAAAGCGATCAAAATAAGCGCGTTTTTAGAAGTATTATTGGCCTTATTGTCTTTTATTTGAATGGCATTCATATTTAAAGTATTGATCTCATCCATCAAATTCCGGAGGTGCAGGCTAATCGCAGATCGTTTCTCCTGGTTTGAAGGGGCAAGTTGATATTGCACAAATAAAGACTGCAAAGAATCCGTCAAAACACGTTCGCCATTTTCGGTAATATTACGCTGCTGCGCCGAAATATTGGTTTGAATATCTTTGAGCCTGTTCGGATATTTGCTATCCGGCGCATCCAGTAGCTTATTAATGTTTTTTGTGTAGGTAAGCGTATGATAGTTGTCTTTTAATATTTCTCTGGTATCGTTTGATAATTGCTGCAGATAGTAAATAGCAAGCCCTGAACATAGTAAAGCCAACAAAAATAAAAAGCTGATACCAGCGCGGAGTTTATTTTTAATGCTCATGATTACGATAGTATAACAATGTCGATGTGTGTTTTTGACATCTTATTTAACAATTGGGTAAACACAGCCGTTTTTAAAATTAACTGATAAAACTTAAATTGAGGTTTACCTAAACATATGGTGGTAATGTTATGCGTTTCGGCGGTTTCCCAAATAGTTTTAGCGACATGATTGCTCTTAACCTTTAATAACTCGCCGCCTAATTGTGTAGCCAGCTTAAAGTTATTAATTAAATGCCGCTGCGCCGCCAAATTTATCTTGTCGCTGCTTTCGTTATCTTTTTGCACATACAGAACATACCATTTTGAGTGATAGTAAGAAGCAAGCCGGGCCGTTTTTCGGATAATTACTTTAGCGGTTTCTTCGTTAGTACTAATACAGGCCATAAACAGTTCTGGCCGCAATTTAAAGTTCTTAGGTATTTCAATGCTTATCTTTCGTTCCACCTGGCGAGCTACTTCTTTTAAAGCCAGCTCGCGTAATTGTAAAATGCGTTCCGACTGAAAAAAGTTATTCAGCGCGGTGGGCACTTTTTTAAAGTCGTATATCTTACCGGCTTTTAACCTGTCTATCAACTCATCAGCCGTCAGGTCAATATTAACCACTTCATCGGCCATTTGTAACACACGGTCGGGCACGCGCTCGGTAATGGCTACCCCTGTTATGGCTTCGACTTCTTCATTGAGGCTTTCTATATGCTGAATGTTAACGGCGCTAATTACATTTATACCGGCGTTTAATATTTCTATAACATCCTGCCAGCGTTTCTCGTTACTGCTGCCCCCTATATTAGTATGTGCCAGTTCGTCAACAATTACCACATCCGGGTGGTTGTTGATGATCTCTTTCAGGTTCATTTCTTCCAGTTCCTTGCCTTTATAAAAAAGTTTACGGCGTGGAATCACAGGTAGATCCTGTAATTGAGCTTCTGTTTCAAAACGTTTATGGGTTTCAATATAACCTATTTTTACATCAATACCATTACGGAGTAAAGCATGGGCCTCCACCAGCATCCGGTAGGTTTTGCCCACACCGGCACTCATCCCGATGTATATTTTAAATTTTCCCCTTTTTGACCGCTTGATCAACTCCAGGAAATGCTCAACCGACCGGTCTTTATCGCTGTCGCCCATTTTGTTATTTAATAAGGAGGTATTTAAAGCTGGCAATATTATTTTTATAAACGCGTGTATCTATTTTTTAAGCTGATCTAAAGCGACATTTAGTTTTAATACATTGATCTTTGATGGGCCAAACATACCCCACAGGGGCTTTTCGGTATGTTCGTTAACTAAAGCGGTGATCTCATCAGCAGGGAGGTTGCGCATTTTTGCAATACGGGCAACCTGTACATGCGCCGCGGTTGGGGACAAATCGGGATCTAAACCACTACCTGAAGCAGTAACTAACTCGGCGGGTATTGCTTCGCGTTTAATATCGGGGTTGTGCTTTGCAAACGTATCGATACGTGCTTGAACATCTTTTAGATAGTCGGGATTATTAGAGCCTTTATTTGAACCCGCCGAGCCGTCGGCGTGGTAATCAACGGCAGAGGGGCGTGTAGAAAAATATTCGTCCTTGGTGAATTTTTGACCTACGTTGGCATAACCAACTACTTTACCGTTCAACACAACGGTAACACCATTGCCATCACCGGGGGTTAACTTGCCTATGGCGAATATAAATAATGGGTATAAACCCCCTAATAATACAATCAGTATAACTGTGATTTTCAGGGATGGCAAAAAATAAGTTTTCATAATTTGAATGTTAGTATTAGATAAATAATGCTACAGCGAGATCTATAAGTTTTATTCCGATAAAAGGAATAAGAATACCGCCTAAACCGTAGATGAAGAGATTGCGGCGCAACAATGCACTGGCTCCAATGGGCTTATATTCAACCCCCCTTAGTGCCAGCGGAATAAGCATGGGTATGATCAACGCGTTAAAAATAACAGCAGAAAGGATGGCCGACTGCGGGCTGTGCAATCCCATGATATTTAGGGTTTTTAAAGCGGGTATAGATACCATAAATAAAGCCGGAACAATGGCGAAGTATTTTGCTACATCATTGGCTATAGAGAACGTGGTTAATGTACCACGCGTCATCAGCAACTGTTTGCCAATCTCTACAATCTCGATCAGTTTGGTTGGATCATTATCCAGGTCTACCATATTACCCGCTTCTTTGGCGGCTTGCGTGCCGCTGTTCATGGCTACGCCAACATCAGCCTGGGCAAGTGCCGGGGCATCGTTGGTACCGTCGCCCATCATAGCTACCAGTTTACCATCTTGCTGCTCCAGTTTAATGTAGTTCATTTTATCCTCGGGTTTGGCCTCGGCAATAAAATCATCAACGCCCGCCTTTTCGGCAATAAACCGGGCAGTAAGCGGGTTATCACCCGTTACCATTACCGTTTTTACGCCCATCCTGCGCAGGCGCTCAAAACGCTCGGCTATGCCGGGTTTAATAATGTCCTGCAGTTCTATCACACCTAATATTTGTTCGTTTTCAGAAACTACCAGGGGTGTACCACCTTTAGAAGATATTACACGAACTTGCTCAGCAGTTTCGGCAGGAAAAACGTTTCCGGCTTTTTCAGCTATATTACGAATAGAGTCAAATGCCCCTTTCCGGATGCGTAAGCCATCAGGCGTATCTAAGCCGCTTGAACGGGTTTCGGCAGTAAATTTGATGAACACCGAATTTTTAGGTGCCACAACCGATAGTATATTTTTCGAGGTCTCGGCAAGTTCAACTATTGATTTACCTTCCGGGGTTTCATCAGCCAGTGAACTTAATATGCAGGCTTTGCTAAACGCGATTTCGTCAACACCATTTGCCGGATAAAAATTGGTCGCCTTCCTGTTACCGATGGTAATTGTTCCTGTTTTATCTAATAACAGTGTATCTAAATCGCCGGCGGTTTCTACCGCTTTACCTGATTTTGTTATCACGTTTGCACGTAACGCCCTATCCATACCCGCAATACCAATGGCAGATAAAAGGCCGCCGATAGTTGTAGGTATCAAGCAAACAAAGAGCGAGATAAATGCCGCTATGCTAATTGGCGTATTGGCATAACTGGCAAAAGGTTGTAAGGTAACGCAAACAATAACAAAGATCAGCGTAAAGCCGGCTAATAAAATTGTAAGGGCAATTTCATTTGGTGTTTTTTGACGCGATGCTCCTTCAACCAGCGCTATCATTTTATCCAGGAAGCTTTCGCCGGGTTGGGTAGTTACCCTTACTTTTATGCGGTCTGACAATACTTTGGTACCCCCGGTTACGGATGATTTATCACCACCCGACTCGCGTATCACCGGGGCTGATTCGCCGGTAATTGCTGACTCATCGATAGTAGCGATACCTTCGATGATCTCGCCATCAGTAGGGATATTATCGCCGGTTTCGCAAATAAACACGTCACCTTTTTTTAATTGGGAAGACATTACCTGCGTTTCTTTACCATTCACCAACAAACGGGCAGGTGTTTCTTCGCGGGTTTTTCGCAAACTTTCGGCCTGGGCCTTTCCCCTGGCTTCGGCAATAGCTTCGGCAAAATTGGCAAACAATACAGTAAGCAGTAATACTATAAAGATAGAAAGGTTGTAACCAAAGCTCCCCTGGCCCTTATTAACTACCGAGTATAAGGTTACAAACAGCATTACTAAAGTACCAACCTCTACTGTAAACATTACCGGGTTGCGAACTAATATTCGGGGATCCAGTTTGATAAGAGATTGCTTGAAAGCCTCCCTTACCTGATCGCCCTGGAACAATGTATTTTGATTTAATTTCATTTTCTTTAGATCTAAAATTATTTAACGGAAACATGCTCGGCTATAGGGCCCAATGCCAGCGCCGGGAAAAATGATAGCGCAGCAACAATAAAGATCACGGCAAATATCATGATGCCAAATGTGACGCTGTCACTTTTCAATGTACCCGCAGATTGCGGAATGAACTTTTTATTAGCCAATAAACCGGCAATAGCAAGTGGCCCGATGATTGGTAAAAACCTACTGATAAACATTACAACCCCCGACCCAATATTCCAAAATATCGTGTTATCGGCTAAACCTTCGTAACCGGAACCGTTATTGGCGGCGCTGGATGTGAATTGATAAAGCATTTCGGAAAAGCCGTGAAACGACGGGTTAGCCAGCCATGCTCCCGGTTTAACCGCCCAACCCGCATTAGGATAATGAACAAGTAAGTATGATGCCGTGGCTGTACTTACCAAGATCATAAATGGGTGCAAAAGTGCTATCAGGGATGCGATTTTCATTTCCCGGGTTTCTATCTTCCTGCCCATAAATTCGGGGGTTCGCCCAACCATCAACCCGGAGATAAATACCGCGATGATGATAAAAATGTAAAAATTCAGATACCCTACGCCAATACCTCCATAAAACGCGTTGATCATCATATCAAACATCTGGCATACACCAGTTATGGGCATCATGCTATCATGCATGGCGTTAACAGATCCGTTGGAGGTAGCGGTGGTGCATATGCCCCAATAGGCGGATGCGATAGCGCCAAAGCGTACTTCTTTACCTTCCATGGCGCCACCACGTTGGTCAATACCCATATTTGTTATAGCAGGGCTGCCTTTCAGCTCGGCATTAATAGACGGAATAAGCATTATAAAAAAGCCTGCCGTCATCACACCAAATATCACCCATGATAGTTTTCTTCTTTTTAGGTAAAAACCTAATGAAAACACCAACGCTATAGGTATTAATGTAATGCTGATGTTCTTTACCATGTTGGTCAGGTAATTTGGATTCTCTAAAGGGTGTGAAGAATTGGCACCAAACCAACCGCCGCCATTTGTCCCTACCTGTTTAATGGCAATCATGGCGGCAGCCGGGCCGCGAGATACCCGCGCTGTATCACCCTGTAAAGTTATAAGGGTATCTTTCCCCTTATAACTGGTTGGCGTACCGTTAAATGAAAGGATAATAGCTAGCACGATACTTATAGGTAATAACACTCTTGTTATGCTCTTTAAAAAGAAATCCCAAAAGTTGCCCAACTTATCGGTCACCTTATCTTTCATTGCTTTAAATACTACCATCATGGCTGCAAAGCCGGTGGCCGCGCTTACAAAGTGCAAAAAGGTAAATACAAATAACTGCGTGTAATAGGTGGCGCCGGTCTCGCCCGAATAATCCTGCAAATTGGTGTTGGTTATAAAACTTATCGCCGTATTAAATGCCAGGTCTGGCGTTTGATTTGGGTTACCGTCTGGATTTAAAGGCAAATGATTTTGAAACAGCAGGCAGAAAAAAGCATAGAACAACCAAAGCGAATTTATGGTGAGCAACGCTTTAAGGTGCTGTTTCCAGTTCATTTCCTTTTCAGCATTAATCCCGCTTAATTTAAAGATGAAGCGCTCCGGCGAGGCCATAAAATTAAGCCATGTGCTTTCGCCGTTAAATATTTTTGCAATGTACCTGCCAAGAGGGATGGCTAAAAGGATGGTGATCATGTACATGACCACTACTCCGGATAATTCGGTGTTCATAGTTTAAAATTTTTCGGGTTTAAGCAGTACATAAACCATGTAAATAAACACGGCAATTGCAACGATGAATAATGCGATCATGATCAGATGGTTTCGAAGTAGTTAACGGTTTTAAAAAGCAGCCAAAAGAAGGCGATAAAGACAAGCACATAGGCTATTGTTAGTATTACATCCATGATGTTTAATTAATTTACAAGCCGCTTTACCAAAGAGGTGCCACAAAAACGGCGGTTCAATTAGTTTCCTATAAATCAACAGATTAACACTTAATTCTTTCGCCCCAAAATAAAAGACATAAAAAAAACCCTTCCAATTTGGAAGGGTTTTTTCATATCGGTAATGAAACAAAGCCAATTTTGAGGATTATTCTTTGCCTAACTGGTACTCGTCGATCTTTCGGTAAAGTGTCGTCAGCCCTATATCTAAAAGGCGTGCGGTTTCTGCTTTATTTCCTTTGGTAAAATGCAACATCTTATTAACGTGGTTTTTTTCGATAGCAGCGAGTGTATAAGATGAGGCGATTGCTTCTACGTCATCATAAAAATTCAGCGGGAGTAAATCAGGCGTCAGTATGGCACCGTCGCAAATTATTACTGCACGTTCTATAATGTTTTTTAACTCCCTGATATTCCCTTTCCACTTATGTTTTTCCAGTCGGTGCAAAAAATCCGGATTTATATCATTGATCCTCTGCCCTACCTTCCGGGTATACTCTTTCAGGTAGTGGTTGGCTAATAAGCCGATGTCATCTTTACGTTCATTCAGCGATGGCAGGTTGATCTGAAAAACAGATAAGCGATAAAACAGATCTTCCCTGAAATGGCCACTTTTAATTTCTGTCTCCAGTTTTCTGTTGGTAGCGGCAATTATCCTCACGTTTACTTTAGTTGTTTTTGTATCACCAACCTTAATAAATTCCCCCTGTTCTATAACCCGCAATATCTTTGCTTGCAGGTCTATATTCATTTCGCCTATTTCGTCCAGGAAAAGAGTCCCGTTATCGGCTTCTTCAAACAAGCCTTTTTTATCTTTGGCGGCACCCGTAAATGCACCGGCCTTATAGCCGAATATTTCACTTTCCAATAGTTCCTTACTAAACGAGCTACAATTTACAGCTACAAAGTTTAGGTTTTTCCGGGCGCTGTTATAATGGATAGCGTTTGCAAAGACCTCTTTACCTGTGCCTGTTTCTCCTAATAATAAAACAGTAGTATCAGTTACGGAAACTTTTTTTGCAAGGTCGATAGCCGCGCCTATTGCTTTTGAATGCCCGATGATTCCCTCGAACGTAAATTGCTTAACAATTTTTCTCTGAAGTTGAAAGAGCTGTAGTTGTAATTTTGCCTTATCTATTGCCTTGCTCAGCATCGGCAATATCTTATCGTTATCGTCTCCTTTGGTTATATAATCAAAAGCGCCGTTTTTAATAGCCAATACACCATCGGCAATGGTGCCAAAAGCCGTTAAGTTGATCACTTCAACGTATGGTTTTTTATCCTTGATCTGTTTAACCAGTTCCACACCGTTTATATCAGGTAATTTAACATCGCTGATAACGGCCAAGATGTCTTCCTGCGTTAATAATTTAAGGCCTTCTTTGCCCGTGTATGCCTGAAAAACTCTATATCCTTCCAGCTCAATTATCCGGGTAAGTAGGCCGTTTAATTTTTTCTCATCGTCAATAATGAGTATCGTTTGTTGCATTTTATAAAATTATATTTTTTTTCTGCCAAAGTTGCCTAAAACCAGTATCGCCAGAGATTACGATGGTAGCGTTTATAAACTCCAGTTTATTATTGGCAGGCGTCTGATCTCCGTTGTAACTTTCAAATACGTATTGGAAATAATTTTATTGAATGCGGCAGTCAATGTAATATAAGATTACATGCCCCGTTGGATGATGCCGCTTTGCTCATTGAACTGGCGAAACAATAATAAGATTTTTGGGCAAAAAAAAGCCCCGCGGACGTGCGGGGCTTTGCTCCTGAGCCTGGACTCGAACCAGGGACCCTCTGATTAACAGTCTATGGGAGGCACTTTTCAATACTTTGTTTTTTTGATAAATACTTATATATCAGATATTTATCAAAAATCAATTTTGTGATATTTTGCTGTTTTTTGCCATTTTTTGCCCATTTGTGTGAGAAATGTGTGAGAGTAAAACAGGTGATTTTGTGGGAAATTTGCGTAATTTCGCATGTTCTAAAAAATTTGTGTGAGAGAAATAGGCGTTTTTCCTAATTTTAATGAAAATGGCAGTAAAAGTTAACTTATATTTAGATGAACGGAAGGTTGAAACTGGTAAAAAGGCACCGGTAAAAATCAGGTTATACATCTCCCGTACCGATATCAGGCACTACCCTACAGACATCCACCTGACGGCTCAACAATTCCAACAATCTTATTTAACCGAAAAACCTAAAAAGGCATTTCAGGAAATTAAAATATCGTTAAGTGCGATAGAGGCTCGCGCAAATAAGATCATTACCAAAATGGATGGCCTATTTATCCTCGATAAATTTGAGCGCGAAATGTTTCGTTCTCAAGCCAGTACAACGGATGTATGTGCCTACTACCAGGATTACATAGATGAGCTGACCAGATATGGTCGCGCCGGTACGGCTTCCAACTACCGTTTGAGTTTAAAATCCATACTGGAGTTTGCCGGAAAGGATAATAGACCAGCATCGAGCCTTGCATTTTCTCGTGTTACGGTTGATTTTCTAAACAGGTATGAAAACTGGATGGTAGCCGCCAATAAATCCAAGACAACAGTAGGCATCTACTTACGGCCTTTAAGGGCTATATTCAATAAAGCTATTGAGGAAGGAAGCGTAGCTGCTGAACTATATCCTTTCAAAAAATACAAAATACCTACCGGTCAAAACATAAAGAAGGCATTAAGTAAAGACGAATTAAAGAAATTATATACTGCTCCAGTTGAACCAGGTAGCCCGAAAGAAAAAGCAAGGGACTTTTGGTTTTTCAGTTACCAGTGCAACGGGATGAATTTCCGTGACATTGCAGAATTAAAGTATAAAAATATCAACAAAAAATCTATTTCATTTTTGCGACATAAAACGCTTCATACCACTAAGGACAAACCCAGACCGATCATTATCCCTTTAACAGAAACAATAAAGGCGATTATAGAACGCTATGGAACACGTCCTTTTCTGCCTGATAATTACGTATTTCCGATATTAACTAAAAAGATGGATGAAGCAGAGAAGCTAAGGGTAAACCAAAATTTTATTCGCTTTGTCAATCAGCATATTCAAAACTTAGCGAAGGATTTGGAATTGGATGCCGATATATCTACCTATTACGCACGGCACTCATTCACAACTGCTGCTATTCGTAATGGCGCTAAAATGGAACTGATACAAGAAAGTTTAGGCCATCGTAGTTTGAACACTACGCAAAACTATTGGGCAGGTTTCGAAGATAATGTAAAACAGGAGATAGCGGATAAATTGATGGACTTTGGATAAAAATTAAAGTTCACTTTTCGTGAACTTATACTTATATTTGTTATTAGGATACATGAAAGTCCATTTGATTAAAAAACAGACTTTAGAAGATTTTGCACACAGGCATCCAAGGAGTAAAACTTCGCTGGAAGACTGGACAGAAAAACTAAAGCTTGCAGACTGGGAGCAACCAGGTGATATGAAACAAACATATAATACTGCTGATATCTTAGGTAAAAGCAGCAACCGGGTTGTTTTTGATATTGCCGGTAATAATTACCGAATGATCTGCAAATTTGTGTTCGGCGAAAAACAGGCGCATTTATTCGTTTGTTGGATGGGAACTCATGGGGAATACGATAAAATTTGCAAACTGGGCAACCAGTACACAATTAATCTTTATTAACATGGAAACAGCGACACTAAAATATACGATTATCAGGGGCAAAGATCAATACCAACAATATTGTAACCAATTGGAGACCTTACTTACTCAAGAAAACAATGAATCTGTACAAGATGAAATCGATCTTCTAACGCTATTAATCGAAAAGTATGATGAAGAGCATAATACGTTTAAGGAAGTTGACCCTATAGCGTTATTACGGTCTTTTATGCAAGACCATAATTTGAAGCCTCAAGATATGACTAAAATATTAGGAATTGGCAAAAGCTACGTATCTGATATTTTAAATTATAAAAAAGGTTTGTCTAAAGAAGTAATAAGAAAGCTGGCTGACTACTTCAAAGTAAGACAGGAGGCTTTTAATCGCCAGTACAAACTTGTTTCACCCGTAAACACACACCTGAGGAATGCGAGTGTTATGAATACAACCAAACAGCTGCAATTTATTAAACATTAAAAGCTCGATATTAGATTTTTTTATAGAAAATATTCTACACATAATTTGTTTTAATAGAAAATATTCTACAAATTAGCATGTGGCAAAGCAACTAATAAAAAAAAATCTACAATCATCCATAGATGAAATCCTATTCGGAAGTTCTGATAAGACGCTTTCCCAACAAATTAGTCGATTGGAAAAAGCCGGTAAAATCAAAAAGATAGCACCACGCATTTATACCTCAAACCTAAATGAACAACCTGAAGTATTAATAAAAAGAAACTGGTATAAAATACTTGCCCATCAATATCCGGGAGCATTATTAAGTCACCGCAGTGCTTTGGAATTTAAGCCTTCCCTATCGGGCGAAATTTTTATAACGTACAAATACACCAAAAACATTGTATTACCCGGCATTACCATACGGTCGTTAAAAGGTAAAGGGCCTATTAATGGCGATGCTTCATTTTTTAAAGACTTGTATGTTTCGCAGGAAGCAAGGGCATATTTGGAAAATATGCAATCTTCCACGCAAAAAGAGGATAGCTCGAAAATTCTTCCTAAAGAAGCTATAGAAGATAAACTGGATGCCATTGTTCGCATCAGGGGTGAAGAGGGGCTAAATAGCTTGCGTGACCGAGCGAAAATTGTTGCGGAGGAGCTTGATATGGGTAGGGAGTTTGAGCGGCTTAATAAGCTCATTGGCGCTTTACTTTCGAGCAACAGTATTAAACTACTATCATCACCGTTAACCAAGGCAAGGCTTTCAGGCTTTCCCTATGATCCCTCCCGCATCGATTTGTTTAATCACCTGTATGAACAACTTGCGTCAAACGAATATCCTGTTTATAAAGATCAAAATAGCTCAATCCACGCTTATCAGAACTTTGCTTTTTATGAAAGTTACTTTTCCAATTATATAGAAGGTACCATTTTTGAAATAGAGGAAGCCAAGGAGATTGTTTTAACGGCTACTCCTATGCCGTCGAGGGATGAAGATTCACATGACGTATTGGGGACTTACCAAATTGTATCCGACAAAAAAGAAATGAGCCGTTGCCCGGATACGGCAGAACAGTTAATCAGCATCCTCCGGCATAGGCACTCCATTTTACTAAGTGCCCGGACTTCTAAAACGCCTGGTCATTTTAAAGATAAAAATAACCGGGCAGGCAGCACCGAATTTGTAGACTGGCAACTGGTGCAGGGCACGCTTAAAAAAGGATTTGAATTGTATTCTATACTAAGAAATCCGTTTGCAAAAGCTGCCTATATGATGTTCCTGATTAGTGAAGTCCACCCGTTTTTAGACGGTAACGGAAGAATAGCCAGGGTGATGATGAATGCCGAATTAACATCAAAAGGGTTATCTAAAATTATCATCCCAACTGTTTACCGTGAAGATTATATGGGTGCTTTAAAAAAGTTGACCAAACAAGGGGAATCCGGGGCCTATATCAGAATGTTATTACGCGCCTACGAATTTAGCGCTACCGTACATCATGAAGATATGGATAAGATGGAATTATATTTGAAGGAATGT
This sequence comes from Mucilaginibacter sp. UYP27, assembly GCF_040547175.1. Taxonomy (NCBI): domain Bacteria; kingdom Pseudomonadati; phylum Bacteroidota; class Sphingobacteriia; order Sphingobacteriales; family Sphingobacteriaceae; genus Mucilaginibacter; species Mucilaginibacter sp. UYP27. Next base: position 1,899 of record NZ_JBEPPE010000002.1, on the reverse strand, counting down.
GATGCGTTTGAGGAACCGGCTTTGGGAAAATTAAACTATAAAGGGTAAGCAAAGCTTAATCCTTTTATACTCCGACAGGCAGTGCCGCCTTGATATAGAAGCGACAACCTTTGAACTCACCACCCCATATTTACCGCTTAAGCAACCAACAGCGCGAGCCGGGTAAATAGTCAAGGCCGGGCCACCGCTAAAAAACAAACAAAAATGGCCCGCTCTGCATGGCCTTTACTTTTTATCCCGGTGGTGGGCTATCTTCGCGGATGTGGTGAATATGGATTATTTTCAGTTTATAAAATAATATTCCGGTTCAAATTGACCAGTTATTCCCCTGGAAACTGACCACTCATAATTAAAGGATGTTAATTAAAATCCAGTTGACTTCAATTATACAAGTCATAAGACTATTTAATCCTACCCAACCATTCCATTAATAAACGTCTCTACAAAGTCTTTTATGCGTATTAAAATACTATCACCTCTTTTTTTACGTAGTAGTACACTTGGCTTTTCCCCATCTATCAAATCCAGTAGGTCATCCCTTAAAGGCTCCCTTTCTGCAAAAAGATAGTCTTCAATCAATTTTTCTGTTTTTTCCTTAGAAAGCTTTTCTTCGCTAATCAATCGCTCAAAAGCCAGCTTCTGTTCTTTATCCCAGTATCTGTCAAACTCCGTGGTTACTTCATCAGTATCTGTAATCAGTGGTAGGTTTTCTTCGATAAAACGTTCTATCAATTCACGTTTACTACGTAACGTAGTTTCTGTAGACAATAAATTAGCAATCTCTCTTTTCGTCTTTTCTGTATCGCCTTTATTCTGTGACTTGAGTTTAATCAGTAATTGAATGATATAATTGACGTTTATCTCGTCACGATGTATAAGCTCTAATTCAAAATCTACGTCTTCTAAAATAGAGACCCTTTCTTTCGTTTCTTTGGTACCTTCATAAATATCAAGGTATTTGCTTTTAAAATCCTCAAACTCCTGCTCAGGCATTTGCAGATCATCCCAGGTAAAATCCGCAAAAGAGGTAAGGATATTTTTAAGCCTCATCAAATTTCGAAAGGCTTTTACAAATTCCAGCTCGTCATCTTCACTTTGTAGATCATTTACATCATTTGGCGATGATGTAATATCCTTTAGCTTTTCGAAAGCTTCTTCAAATTCTTTTGCATAATCCTCGTACGGCTGCATAATGATTACTTCAATAGCATCCTTGTTACTGAATAAGGTTATAGCTTCATCAGTTCTATTTTTGAGATTACGAAAGGCAACGATATTTCCTTGGGATTTTTGTTCATTCAATATTCTGTTTGTACGGCTGTATGCTTGTATTAAACCATGATATTTAAGGTTTTTATCTACGTATAACGTATTTAACGTTTTGCTATCAAAACCAGTTAAAAACATGTTCACTACTAACAATATGTCAATTTTTCCGTCCTTTACCTGCTTGGAAATATCATTGTAATAATTGTAAAAACTTTCGCTGTCCTTCGTGCTGTAGGCACAGCCAAACATTTGATTGTAATCATTAATAAACTCGTCTAACTTTTCCCTGGCATGTGGTCGCAAATTGTAAATAGCTTGCGGTTCCTGAACTACCGAAACTTCTTCGGGGATAAAACCATTCGCTTCGGCATCTTCTTCGTTATTCGCATAACTAAAAATAGTAGCTACTTTTAATTGATGGGCTCCCTCTTCTTTTCGACGTTGAAAAAGACCATAATATTTAATCAACGTTTTCACACTATCCACACAGAACATCGCTGTAAAACGTTTGCTTTGTGTTTTTCGGTCATGATGTGCGATGATATAGTCCGTAATCTTCGTTAAGCGATTTTCATCTTCCATTAACTCCCTTGTATCAATATCTTCAACCTCAATATCTATAGCAGTTTC